>JACWAH010000021.1 GCA_014874365.1 Thermoplasmatales archaeon | reverse complement strand
GATGGAACAAGATTGCCAATAATGAAATCAATTCCGTTAATGTTCGCTACCCTAATTGGTTTAAAAGTCATACATTCCTCTAAAAGAATAACTATGCAAGGTTTGGTAAACAGGGTCTCTAAAGATATAAGATTTTATTAGGGGTTCGCCCGGGGACAGAAGTAGCCTGCTTGACCCGAGCCATCACAGAGTTGGAAAATCATGATAATAGTATTATAGAGAAGAATAGGTACATAAAGAGAATGTGAAAAGCGGTTTTCCAGATCGCGGAGGTCTCTTCATAAAGTATAAATATCCTGCTGGAGCAGATCAACACCATATCATTATTGATAATTCGGGTGGATACGATCATGCCCAGAAATATAGAATATTTATGCAGAAATTATGTCGGGATATGCCAGATACCAACATTGCAAATTCATTGGAAGCTGATAGATCTTGTTGTACTGAGTGATGTGATGCTGTCAGCTGATTTGTCGGCATTGCACTCAGGTACTTTTCCTCAAGAAACCTCCAAATACGGGTCTGCTTAATTCAGGCTCTTCAGGTCACTTTCTACCATGATTTTCACCAGATCAGCAAATGTGGTCTCAGGTTTCCACTTCAACACCTTTTTTGCTTTGGAATAGTCAGCTCTGTAGTTATCCGACTCCAGTGGTCTGAAGAATTCCCTGCTAACCTTTACGAGAGTATTTCCTTCTTGAGAAAGACCTATTTCATTGACACCGGATCCCACCCATCTGATTTTCTCCCCAATCACATCGAAGGCCATTTCGGCAAACTCCCGAACAGTATGGGATTCTCCAGTTCCAAGCACAAAGTCATCGGGATTGTCCTGCTGGAGCATCATCCACATCCCCTCAACATAATCCCTGGCATAGCCCCAATCCTTGACTGCACTAAGATTTCCAAGGATGATTGGATCCGGGGAACCATTTTTAATTTGTGCAACACCCCGGGTTATCTTGCGTGTGACAAACTCCGGTCCCCGAACTTCCGATTCGTGATTGAACAGTATGCCATTCGTCATGTACAGCCTGTATGCCTCTCTGTAGGTTCTGATTGTCCACAGACCGGAAAGTTTTGAAACTGCATATGGACTCCGCGGCATAAAGAGTGTCGTTTCATTCTGCGGGGTAACCCTTGGCTGGCCAAATAATTCAGAAGTGGCTGCAAAATAAAGCCTTGTGTCCTGGGAAGCATCCTTCACAGCATTGCATACATTAAGAGTCCCACCAATGTTTACATCATACGTTGAAAGGGCATTCTGAAAACTATATCCCACAAAACTCTGTGCGGCAAGGTGATACATTTCTTCCGGCTTCTCTTTCATCAGAAGATTGGAGAGAAAGTTTCCGTCAGTTATGTCTCCGTAGTGCACTATGATGTTGCTCTTAATGTGCTCTGGAAGTAAATCCATTGTTCCCTGTGTCATGGAACTGTTCCTGCGAACAATCCCATGAACTTCGTAGCCTTTTGAGAGGAGTAGTTGGGATAGAAAATATCCATCCTGCCCGGATATGCCTGTTATCAAAGCTTTCATTTCAACAGAACATGGGGATAGTATATTTTTTAGTTACTACTCTTACTTGGATTATCAAGACCTGATTCCTCTCTCAGAATCTTGCCCCATTTCTCTGCAGTGTCATCCCAGGAATATTTCCTGCCCACTTCGACGGATGAAGACCACCATTTTTCGGGTTTGCTGATGATTTGTTCAGCTGCATTGAAAAGGGCATCCCGATCTCCGTTCTTCACTTTGATTCCATTCTTTCCACTTTCAATGGATTCTGTAACACCCGGTACTTCATAACCAACGGTTGGTGTGCCTGCAGAAGCAGCCTCAATGATTGAAAGGCCCCACCCTTCTGCCACTGAAGTGTGGACATTGAGCCATGATGAAGCGACCAGTTCCGAGAGCTTAACAGCTTCTACCCTTCCCGTGAAATTAACATGGTCGGACATGCCCATATCCCTGGCAAGTTGCATCATTTTTATTTTTGAAGGGCCATCGCCTACTGCGGTCAGGGTAGTGTCAGGGAATTTTACTGTGAGGTGCTTAAGGACATACAGGCTTTCATATGGTCTTTTGTAGTCCCGCATACCTCCAAAATATATGATTGAAGGAGATGCAGTTTTTGCTCTTTGGACGTAAATATCTGAATTGACTCCTGGCCTGATAACAGTACATTTTTCTGCTTTGATGTGGAGAATTTCTGTCAGGTCTGAGAGCGAGGTATTAGATATGGTGACAAACCGCGTACCTGGGTAGAAAAGGGAATAACATTTTTCCAGCGATGAGATGGCAAATGCGAGAATCTTGTTCACCTGGCCCGGGAGAGACCTGCGATGAAGGTGAAGGAAATGAACTATGACTTTTCTTTTCATCACTTTTGGAGATACCCATGGCACTGCATGTCCAAGATCTGCTATTATCACATCGAAATGTTCTCTGAGCAAAAATATTGGAAGAGCAAGATGCGCGCTGATGTTCCCACCCCTACGGACGATTCTGACGCCATGCAGTGATTCCTCTATCCTTGAATTTGTGAATTGTGGTGCAAATATTGTCATTTCATTACCCGAGGTAGCCAATCTCTTGCTGACCTCTTCGACAATTCTTTCTGCACCTCCTGCCTTGGGATTGAGCGGATCCCTATGTGTTAACCATAAAATTCTCATCTCTTGCTTTCCGTTACCCTAGTTATCATTTTGATCAAATAATCCTAACTCCTCAAATTTAAGAGAATTCCAAAACCCTCTGCTCACATTGCCAGGAACAATAAAATTTTTTCTTTAACAGATCGTGTTTCTGCATGATCACACCTTATGGCGAAACACTCAGGGAAATATACAAGCTCAACAGCAGGGAATTTAGGAAATTGCCCGGCGCATTCTCAGGTTTAGATTTCTCAACCATAGATTCATTCTCCATGTACCTGATGCAACGTGCCTAGCTGACATGATGCCATAATCCCTAATTTTTCCTGAAGACACCCTTTCTACAGCAATAGTGGGCCTACTCCATGTGTTATACACTTCTATTAATTGTGGAGTAATTGTTTCTTTTATTGGTGATCAGTAGATCGTGTCTACGAGGACGGCAAATGGTTCTCCGTCAACGACCTTCTCTGCGTATCGTATGGCGTCTGCGAGTCCTTTCTGAAATTTGTGCCAAACAAAATAAATGTCGTGTAGATTTTCAAAGTCCTGGCCTGAAAATATTTCATCCATTTTGTTCGAGTCAAAGTAATTTATGATATAATCCTCCCCCACCCCTACTATTATGAGAATCTCATTCAAGCCTGACTAAACTGCTTCTTCAACGACATAATGTATAACTGGTCTATCTAGTATTGGAAGCATTTCCTTGTGTTGAGCCCTGGTGTGTGGTTAGAAACTCGATCCAAGAACCTAGGCTGCCACATTTCCGTTGACAGTCTGTGGTACCAGTATGATGTTCTGAGCAGTCCTTCATCGGTCTTGAATCTCTTCTTCAAAAGGTCTGATCGAATGGAAAAATGTTGCTCTGCAACGTTGTTGATCTTATAGACTTTCGGGTCCTCAAGGTACCTGAATGTGGTCTTCCTGTTCTTCCTCGTGAACAAGAAGAACTTCCCAATGATCGGGTCATCAGAATACTGGTCTCGGATAATGCTGAGGAGGATGGAAGTGGTCTCCTTCTCTGATCTGTCTTTGGCCATTCTTTTCACTGGTTCTGTGTTCTTTCTCAGCCCCTCAAGGTTCTCTGGGGTCTGGAAGAACATGTAATTGATGAGATCAATTGCACCCCTGAGCTCCTTAAGCTTTTTGGAACTGTATGCTTTCTTCATGAGATCCTTCATAAGATGGAAGAGGCACCTCTGTCTCTTCACTTTAATCCTGAGGTGTCTAGAGACATTCGTGAACGCATCATTGTAATAATATCCATCAGTGGTTATTGTTATGTATGATTTGATGCTGGAGTGATTCAGTGCATCCAGGATAAATGATGTTGTGGCATCCTCCCCCAGTTCCGGGAGGATGGTCTCATGGAATTTGCCGGTTATTGCATCCTTCAGGAGGAACTAGTATTTCCTCACACCATCAATGCTAACATACTGTCCATCATGGGAGAAGTACCCGGATGATTCCATCCTTTCGGATTCCTGTATGGGAGGAACGGATACCCTCACCGTCTCATGTGATACATTGATGGCCGTGAATACCATGCACATTTTAGCTGTCTTCCTGAGAGAGGAGAGGGCCCTTGATCCTGTAGACTTCTCCCTGAGATCATCGGGAATGTGCTTTCCGTATCCTGGAGGCCTTGCCTCAAAGGAATATGAACAGTCCCTGCAGATGTATTTCTGGATCCTCACTGTATACCCATGAACTAAACGAATGTACATGCCGTTCCTGGACACATTGCGTGATATGCATCTGGGGCAGAGTGGAGATGAATAACGCAGGATAGATATCCCCTCCTCCATGAACCTTATGCTCGCGGGCTGTCCATCGATATTCAATGGAGATGAGGGATTATCACAGGAAAAGTCGTCAAGGCTGGTTGTGATCACAACTCCCATGATTCCTGGAATCCGGTGAATCCGCATGAAATACAATACGTACAAAGTATTACGTGATTGCGGTCGTGAAGCTGAAAATCACAGATATTCAACTACGACTTGACAGCCTCCAAGAACCGAAAAACTTTATTAATGCAAGTCGATCCGATTGTCTGAAATTGAAATTACAGAACACTCAAACTTTGGCGCTAATTGGACCAATTCCTGTTCTGATCCTGTTTTTTAGTTTTCTTTACATTGAAGGCGGAAAAATCGTAACAGGCCCTGCTGATTTATTAATCCCTCTGAGTCCTGGTTGGCAGAATATAGTATCGTATCTATCTCCAGTAAAATACAGCAATTTTGGCTCATTTGGAAATGCCCCATGGGGTTTTCTTCAACTTTATGGGTTGTCCATAATAATAGGCAGCATGGGGATTGTCCAACATTTAACAGGGCTCATCCCGATCTTGATAAGTTATTTCACTTTCTGGCTCTTTCTCGGGCAGATTTCAAAGAACAGCCTCAACAGGATAGTATTCTCAAACCTGTATGTGTTCAACGCAGTTGCACTGAACCAGTTCACTGGCGCAACTGGGCTCATGTACATTTATGCCTTCATTCCATTTTTCCTCTATTACTCCATGAGGTACCTTCACTCAGAAGGGAGGTTTCTAACAAACCTGACAGGTTCGGTGTTTGCAATTTTCATGGCGACATTCTTTTCAACAGAGACCATTTTTCACGTAATAATAACTGTGATCCCAGTTGGCCTGATCGCCATCATCGGCATGAAAAGAGGGAAAAGATCCGCAATTCATGGTATGAAAGTCATCATTTTCCTTGTTATATCTGTTGCTATAAGCTCCTTATTGCTTTCATACACCTACTACCCATGGTTCGAAGCCACTTTTGGTATAGTTTCACCCGCCTCCACGCCTCTGCTATCTTTGAAAAATGCTTTCCTCAATAGCAATTTTTACGCCACCTATCCAGGAATATCTGTCTTTCCTAATCCAATCTACCCGTTTTTTTCGTATGCCTTTGTTTATACTCCAGCAATATATGCATTGGTGGCGGCATCAATCTCCTCGCTTCTCATCTTTTCATCGTTTTATTCAAGAGATAGATTGAGTAACTCAGTTCCTGCGTTTATGTTTGTCCTTGCGGTAACCGCATTTATAGCTTTGGGGAATTATTACCCACAGATAGCCTTCGGAATCTTCCTCAGACTTAAGCCTGCCAGTATACCACTTTCCGGTTTTAATTTTGACCAAGAGTGGTGGTATGCCCTGATTCCATGGGAAATAGTTCTTCTGTTCACAGGAGCTAACAACCTTCCCCACATGTTTGAACGTACAAGTCACTTATTTAAGGGATATAAAAGGAGTTTGAAGACTTTAATGCATTCGTCTCAGGGAAACTCCGTTCACATCGTAGAAAGATATGAGAGGATAGGTAAAGTGGTTTCTGTATCAATAGTTATAATGATTATACTGATTTCACTGTATACCCAGATGCCAACAGACCTTTCACAGACAAGCATGAATGCACCGACACAAACCTATTCTTATTTTGGCACAGTCAGCACTCCAAACCACATTCCTACATACTTCCAGCAGCTTCAGAACAGCTTAGAGGAAAAAGAATCACACGGACTCTTCTATACGTTGGTGTTCCCTGGCTCTCCGTCCGTTGTGACATGGACATACTCAAATCCTTATTACATCTCTTTTCCATCCGCCAGTGGAGAAGTGAATAATTACCTCTGGCGGTTTCTCAATGCCACAAGCTCAGGCAACGGCAATTCCGCTGCACATTTCCTCTCCTCCCTAGGGATACAATACGTGGTTCTGTTATGGGATTTAAACGAAACACAGGCGAACCCAACCTTAATAGCACAGGGTCCAATAGGAAACCCACATGTTATGTTTAATTCGCTTAATTCAAGTAATTCCTTTTCCCTTATTGAAAGTAACAGTAACTTCTCTCTCTTTGAGAACAGGGAGTTCAGTTTCGTCCACTATTATCCCGCACTATATGTCTTACCTTCTCAGCAGGTTTTGGGGAGGATTTCAACCGTGAATGTTCCATCTATGAGTAATATCACACTTCCAGAGCAGGTCAAGCATACAAACCTCCTTTCCTTCGTAGACAGAAAAGCCAATCAGACTGAATGGACTCCAATAGATTCAGGAAAGTTATCTGTATCCGGAAACCTCAGCGAAGGAAACGTCTCATTGAGCATGAACGATAGGGGTTTTGCTATTTCATACAGTCTTGTAGGTGGTAACAGCAACATTATCCCAGTAATCCATGGCCAGGAATACAAGGTCAGCTTTACCGCCATTACAGGAAAAAACACCTCCGGAAACCTTTATGTTGGATGGGAGAACCTCTCAGGAGGTTACGTTGACCTTGGGGTCGACAATATCCCTCTCATAAGCCTGAGTGGCAATGCTGAGTACAATTATTCCCAGAATATCTATGTGCAGAACGAATCTTACATAATTCCCCTTATAGCTGTGTATAATTTTGCCGGTACCGTGGATATTAATAACCTAACTTTAAGTTTAGTCGGTGAAAACAACGTTTCAACTAATATTTCAACCTACGTATTTGGCAGCAGCAACCTCACCTTTGTTCAGTCATATAATATGATATGCGAAAACAATTTTGCCAAAGGATTTGCCTTTACTGATGCCGCTTCCGAGAATGGGAATACGGGAGTTCCCTCAGTCAATCTCTACTATCCAGGAGGGGATCCTCACAATCCTAGCACAAGATACGGCACTATATTGCCATTGCAATTTTACTCTGTACCTCAATATGGTTCCATTCAATACGGTAAATACCTAGTCAGCATGAATCCCGCTTCGTCCATAAGGGGGAATATTTCTCTGAGTCCAGGCATTTACGATGCAATTATCCCATTGTCGGGTAACGGCGCATTTTCTGTGAACTTTAATAACGCAAGCACAATAGTAAGCCTGATTACTTACAGTTTCCTCAATATACCCGTAACGGTTGAAAACGGAACACTTTCGTATAGCTTCACCAATTACGCCGGAGAGTCTGAAATCGGGCCCATCCTTTTATTTAATGATTCAACATATAATTATGTCAGCTCCCTTCTGAACATGTCTGAACCTTATGTGGGAGCAACCTTTACTGAAAATGGCGGTATCTTCGCTTTAAATGTAACCCTCAGGCATCCCGGACTGCTAGAAATTAGTCAGAACTTTCTTCCGGGATGGAATCTGTCATTGAGTTTCAATGGCGGACTTAGAGTAGAACATCCAGCAATTATGGTGATCGATGGCTGGGAAACTGGTTTTTATGTTAACTCATATGGAAACATATCTGTCCGGGGAGTATACGAAGCAGGGACTATTTTCTATGTGACCCAGTATATCCAAACTACATCGCTCGTTGTTCTTCCATTGCTTCTGCTTATGCTTTACATTTT
Source organism: Thermoplasmatales archaeon (assembly GCA_014874365.1). Lineage (GTDB taxonomy): Archaea > Thermoplasmatota > Thermoplasmata > Thermoplasmatales > Thermoplasmataceae > JACWAH01. Next base: position 2,186 of record JACWAH010000021.1, on the reverse strand, counting down.
TGATTACAAGAAGAAGAAAATGAGGTTCAGATGATAATTTATAATGCCGTGGATGAAATTAGCTCACGAAACATTAGCACTAACCTAGGAGTTTTCCATCAAATCTACCAGGTTAGGTAAACACCATATGTATTTAGAAATGGGGTTCTGGAAACATGTTAAGATTCAGAAGGGAAGATGTGATTGCAGTTGTGCTAGATTACAACGGACCTAAAATGACCAATGCTTCCCTCAGGAGCATTAACAAATTCAATGAAATACCAATTGTTCTTGTGAATAGCGGAGATTCAGATGTATCGCAATACGATGGCAACATAGGTTTCATTTATGTCAAGAACAGGAGGGGCAGAAACTTTTCCATTGGCATGAACGAAGGAATTAAGGTTGCAATGGCGGAAGGTGCCCGATATATCGTCCTAATTAATAACGATACGGAATTCACGGAAGGGGCTATAGAAAAACTTGTCGAAGCACTGGAACAGGATAATGAACTTGGAATGGTGGGACCAAACCACGCATATCAGGACACCTTTACTCTGAGAGACGGCTCTAATGTTAAAGTATCCCATAAAGATAAAAATTATCCCATTGAGTTCAAGGAAAAATTGACGGGATTCTGTCTGTGCCTAAGAAGGGAGATAATTCAAAATGTCAAGGGGTTCGATGAAAACTTCGTTTTTACCAAGGAAGATGATGACTTATGTTTCAGGATTAGGAAAGAAGGATACAGACTTGCAGAAGTGAAAGATTCGATAGTCCATCATAAACTGGGTGGTTCAACCAATCTGGGAGATATACAAAGTCTTAGGTTCCTTATGAGGAACAATTCCTTAGGCTATGCAATTCTTGCCAACAAGAAACAGATCTCTGTATTTTCGGCCTTCTTACTTTCCGTCAAGGATACATCCATTTTGCTGTCTAAATCATTTCTGATTTCCAGAAGGATATACTTATCAGCACTTGTCGATACTCTCACAGGTTTAAGGGATGGGTTCAAGATTAAATACAATAGTCCACAATCCTGAGGGTAGCCTTGTAAAGCTGGCAGTTCAAAAGTGATCCCTATCTTTGCCCATTGTGTGTTATTACGTCCCCTAAATATTCATCCTAACTCTATAGTAATGAGTAAATTAGACCAGTGCAAATATACATCAGGTTTACAAGTAATCCGGAAATCTAAATTGAGATGATCAGGACAAATTTAGATTCCGGCTATTCCCGATCATGATCTCAGTTCTGACCAGTAGCGTTAAAATTATTTAGCACTAATTTATAAATCATTCACGCTGTTATGAAAGATACAAGGTAAAACAATCCAACGAAGCTTCAAGAATGGCAATTAAACAGGTTAGAACATCCCAGGAAATGACGATCTCATATCCGGATTAGGGTATCTTTCAACCAGTTCTGGCAAGGATTATTTGCGATCTAATTTGTCCCTGACCTTTGAACATATCTTAACATGCTTTCCCTTTTTAAGATTCTGCTGTATATACCATAGAGTAATCTTCTGGATTCCTAATATTCATTAGAGGGCAAAAGCAGTTCTTTAGATATTTTTCCTGTTTTCTTGTATCCATAGCACTCGAACCTCCTTGAGAGGAATTACACAGGTGCATGATCTAAATTAAACATGTTAACATAAACCTTAGGAATCGGCAAGTAATTTAGCGTAGACCTGACCGATAACCATATTTGGATTGCTTGCATCTTTGTTATAAAGATGTAATGGTTTGGTGTACGACACAACAAAACCACAATTTTCAAGTTTGTCCTTTAATTTTTCATAACCGTAGTGATACTCAATTTGTATTCTTTTAAATTTCTCTATCGTATCGTTATCCTCCTTGAGTAAATTATACTCACAGCCTTCGCAATCCATTTTTAGAACAGGACTCTCATAATCATACTCCTTTAACAGTGTCTTTAGAGATATTGTCCTGATTTCACTGCCTTCATTAGAGGAATTTAAATCAGTGCCGTGAGTATTTTTTACGTCCGTCCGAACTTTAATCAAGCCATCTTCTCCATAGCCTGCATTCAATCTCTAACTCAGGCTATTATGCATAATATGTTTTGAGAATCTCCGTGTTTTGTTGATAAAATGCAAATATTTATATGTGTGCATATTATGCATATACATAATATGACTCATCCAGACTGGGTACTTAAATTCAAGCAGAAAG
>JACWAH010000020.1 GCA_014874365.1 Thermoplasmatales archaeon | reverse complement strand
CTTTCTGCTTGAATTTAAGTACCCAGTCTGGATGAGTCATATTATGTATATGCATAATATGCACACATATAAATATTTGCATTTTATCAACAAAACACGGAGATTCTCAAAACATATTATGCATAATAGCCTGAGTTAGAGTTTAAATGGGGTTGGTGATGCAATAATGATGAAGATTGATGTCCTGCAACTGAAATGGATTTTGCGAACCACCATTGCATTCCTGGCTCTTGTAACTCTGCAGTTCTGGCTGGGAATGAGCATTAATCTGGAGGTTGACTTGCCGGCAAGATCTGGGACGTTTTTCTCTCTGCTTCAATATTATGCGGACCTTTCGATCTTTGTGCTTGCGCATGTTGTTGTCGGGATACTTCTCCTGGCAACCAGCCTGGTCTACCTCTTTTTTGCCTTGAGGGTACATTTAAGGGCTTTTCTCATAATTTCAGGAGTGGGGATAGTTGCGATTGCAAGTGCCATAATTAATGGTCTTCTTTTTCTGCTTTACGGACAGTCCTTTGGTAACTCCATTGGAATGGCGATGAGTGCTGTGAGTGCATTGATCGCCTATTCTGCAGGCCTGTACTATCTTGGGATATACAGGGCGCACGGACTGCCAGCGGATCGAAGTTTGAGTTGATTAATCCAGGTTAGTTAATTACCTGCTTTTTGCTTTAACCGCTGTACGACTGCTTTAATTTCCTTTGTTTAAGACGGGGCGGTGTTCCAGCCGTATTATCGTTTTAAAAGTCGAACTGTTAATATATCTCTTGCAGCATTATCATATTCAATGTGGTTCCATCCTATGAAAGTGAGATAAAGTCCCCGGAATCAGGATAAAGTGATACAGTTGATGGTGAGGAAAATTGAGAAATAAGTTAAGCATTCCCGACCGGTTTGTGAATGCGTTGCATGTTCTTTCGGCAGGGATGCCAAGAGAAATTAAATGGGCGGTGGATGGAAGTACATCTCTTGTGCTCCAGGGATATGCCATTTTACCGGATGATATTGATTTACTCACAGATGCTGAAGGCGCGTACCATGTGGAGAAAGCCTTCAGTGATCACGTTGTCAGGAAAGTGGAATTCTCCAGCACCGAAAAATTCGAATCGCACTTTGGGGTCATCAAGATTGACGGAGTCAGCATTGACATAATGGGTAACTTGAGGGTATTCAGGAATGGTGCCTGGTCTCCTGTGCAAAACCCTGGGACGGTAAAAACGGAAACGATCTTTCTCGATGGCCTGGAAATCCCCGTTGTGTCTGTTGAGCACCAGGTTTCTACAGGTTATCTGGATGAAAGGTTGAAGCGAGGCAGCCGTAGAAAATGAAGATATCAGATGCTTACGGAAAACTGGATAGAAGATGCGTCTTTGCGATTAGGCAGAAGTCGGAAGTTTTCAGGCTAATTTCCAAACTTGGAGAACGCATCCAGACATACTTATATGACGATGATGAGGGTGCCCATCTTCAGCTGTTTTTCGAAAAATCTACCCGCCTCACAAGAGACCTTTCGGTGATTCTTGCAAGGAAGGATGTAATTGAAAAGAGCAACTTCTATTCCATTTCGGAAAAACTGGACAACATAAGTGGCCTTTCTCCAGTATCAAGAATCCTGGAAATGGCGTCTGTCTTGATGAACGGTTCCCATGTTTTTGGCGATGAACTCTTTGTGGACTTCAGCTTCCATCATAGCCTATTGAAAGAGGTAAACGGCATGTTATCTGAATTCACCCGAAAAGACAAGAATTTCAGAATTGCGGGCCTTGAAAGGACAAGAACACTGAAGAATAGGCTGATGGAGAATCATGAGAAAACACCCGTAGCAGTAATCAGGTACTCTGTCAAAATTCCGAGAGATATCAAGGTTGCAAATTTTCTGATGGAACATGATCCGGGAGCAGTTGCAGAGATAGAGACCAGGCATTTAACTGGGACCGGCGTTAGAGTGCTGATATATGCGACCAAAGCGTTAGATTTCCCGGATGTGCATCCGATATCCAGGGAGGAAAACCTTTATGAGGGATACTTCTATGAAAAGACACTGATTGAAGGCAGACGTAGAGGAAATGAGGCCCGCATCCCGAGACTCGCATATTTTATCACCATAGAAGGTCAGAGGATGATAGATACCACCTTTGTTCCTGCTGCGGAAGCTGATGAGTACATCCGGATCCTGATGTCGTTAGGCGATGGTGCCGCTGGATCTAGACCTGTCCTGGAATATTACTCTCTTCTTGATGACGAGGTGTGGGACTGGTTATGATCCCAACGGGGGGAATTAGATGCAGGCCAGATCTCCTGAGCTGAGGGCGACATTAAGTGGAATTACCTTACCAATATATTAGAGGTATTTTATCATGAATGAGGTTAATCTAGTTCCCGCGGACAATAACGATTTTTCAAAATTTATGGCATATGCTGTTGAAAATTATGCTGAGGAGAAAACCAAGTCGGGAAATTGGAAGGCTGATGAAGCAAAAAAGAAGTCAGAAGAAGTATTCTCGAAGCTATTGCCGAAGGGCTTGGAAACGCCTGGTTACAATTTAATGAATATTGTCGTTAAGGAAGACGGCGTCAAAGCCGGGTTCTTATGGTTTGAGATGAATAACAAAGAAAGTGGCGGTGCATATATCTGGGACATCGTTGTTTTTTCGGAATTCAGAGGGAGAGGATACGGCGAAGCAGCGATGAAAGCTCTGGAAACCATAGTCAGAGAAGCAGGTGTGAGCAAAATAACCCTGCATGTTTTCGGGCACAACAAACCTGCAATCTCCCTTTATGAAAAACTCAATTATGAGACTACCAACATGATTATGGTGAAGAAACTGGATTGACTCCTGTTCTGCCGGCACGCCCTTACGGAAGGAGGATACAATCCCGACCTTTGGAAGTACAGATTTTGTGTAGTTTCCCACCAGCGGAAAGGCGGAAGCTGTTCCTTAAAATTGAGTCAATCTTTATAGTTGCGCTGAGTTTAACAGATCGATGATCGAGATATATGAGAAGGTGGCGGGCCAGATAGCCATGTCCGATGAACCGGGCAAGGCAATCAGGAGGTGGAGAGAGGAGTTCAAGATTGGAAGGTCCGAGCTTGCCAGTTTCCTGCATATCTCGCCATCGGTAATCAGCGACTACGAATCGGGCAAAAGAAAGTCACCTGGAGTGGTAACCGTCAAGAAACTGGTGAACGCGTTCATCGAGATTGACTCGAGGAAAGGAGGGGTCATACAGCGTAGATTCAGCAGTGGGGTTCCAATTGAGGCCCTTATCGACATAAAGGATTATGACAGGGACATTGGGCTTGCAAGTATGGTTGCCGCCATTAAAGGAAAAAATGTATCGACCGTTGATCTGAACAGGCAGATCAGGGGTTATACAATAATAGATGGGATAAAAGCTGCCCTGTCTTTTTCATATTCCGAATACTCAAAGCTTTATGGCTGGTCCAGTCAGAGAGCGATCCTTCTAACGGAAGTAAAAGTTGGCAGGAGCCCAATGATAGCAATCCGAGCGCATCCCCTGAAACCTGCGGCCGTAATATACATTCAGCCAGGCAATGTAGACCAGCTTGCACTTAAACTGTCTGAACTTGAGAATATACCGCTTATCACAACTGAACTCCCCGCCCAGGAAATTGCAACTATCCTGGCCCTATTAAGGTAGGATTTTGGATAGGTACCAGTCTACCTCGAACTTCTGCAGGTCTGAGATGTTCTGCCCTGTGCCTATAAAGAGCACGGGTTTCTTGAGTTCATCGGTAACAGAGAGAATTGCGCCTCCTCTTGCATCCGTATCCATTTTTGTCATGACTACGCAGTCATAGGTGACTTCCTTGAAGAATGTCTGTGCCTGAGAAATCGCATCCTGCCCGATCATTGCATCCAGCACCAGCACGGTAAGGTCTGGTTTGGAAATCCGCTTTATCTTTTTCATTTCCTCCATCAGATTCCTGTTCGTCTGCATCCTTCCTGCCGAGTCGATCAGTACGAAATCGAGTTTCTTTGCTTTGGCATGTTCTATGGCATCGAAGGCCACCGATGAAGGATCACTGCCGGCAGCGTGCTTTATTATGGGGATTCCAACCTTGCCCGACAATGCCTCGAGTTGCTCAATTGCACCTGCCCTGAAAGTGTCAGAAGCTGCCATAACCGATCTCTTATCGTTTTCCTTCAGGTAAGAGGCAACTTTTGCAATAGTGGTAGTCTTGCCGGTTCCATTGATTCCAATAAACAGGATCTTATACGGTTTTGTAGTTACGGAGAGTAGATCCACGGCATCTCCTCCTGAGACCAGTATTTCCCGCATTGATTGGCGAAACGCATCCCTGGCTTCCATAATGTCTATCTTTTTCTGCTTTGGCAGGATGGATTTTGTCTTTTCGGAGATTTTCACTGCAGTGTCATAGGACACGTCAGCACTCAGCAGGATCTCGAGTATCTCCGGCTCAAGATCGCCGTAAAGAATGGTACCTGGGCTTCTAGAAAATGCCTCCTGGAACTTCCTCTTGAGAGAGTCGAACATTTCACTTATTGCCGGATTGCTGCTGTTGCTGCTGTTGCTGCTGCTGCTGTTGCTGCTGCTGTTGTATTAGCTGATCATATATTGTACCGAGCGCGTTTATCCTGCCTTCAAGTTCCTTCTTCCTGATTCTGAGGGATTCGTATGACGAGGACAGTTCTTTCAGATTTGCGTTCAGTTTCTCAATTGCGGTTTCCCGGTTTTCTTCCTTGAAAACCCCGGATCCAATCGGGAAAACGATGTTTTTAACATCCTTAATCTCGGCATTGACAAATAACCCCGATCCGATGGACATCTTTCCTTCCGAACCGCTTGCCGCCTTGAGTTCTGTCAGTACGTTGATGGTTGTCATCACTTCTGCCATCGCCACCTGTATCCTGTCTACCTGCCCGGAAACTGAACTGTGAAGGTTCCTTGTGTACTCGATCTCTTCGTCGATGCTTACTCTGTTACTGTCTTCCACCATGATATTTCCCTCCAAAGAATTTCTTGCTGGCTCTCAGCGCTTCGAGAACTGGCATTTCCTCACCTGATAAATAGCTTATCAGGGCTCCGCCGCCAGTTGAAGCATGCGTTATCTTGCTCATCAGGTTCAGGTGATCAAGAACATTCAAAGTGTGCCCACCACCTGCAATTTTCAATCCCTTGTTTCTAGCAATTGCCCTCGCAATTTCGAAGGTTCCAGTGGAAAAATCCTCAAATTCGTACATACCCATGGGTCCATTCATGAAAATTGCCTGGGCAGATGAGATGACGTCCATATAAGAGACGATGGTATCCACACCTATGTCCGCAACCAACTGGTCTGGGGGGACGGTGCCACCAACTATGTGCCTGTGCTTTGATGGATAAAGAAGGGCATCGGTAGGGAGCAGTATTTGCTCAGGATAGTTTTTTAACAGGTCCTTCGCGATTTCTATGAGTTCCTTATAGTTCTTATTGTTCTTGATTATGAATTCCTCATTTCTCTTGCCTATGCTGATTCCTTTTGCCCAGAGAAAAGCATTCGCCACGACCCCGCCGGTCAAGATTTTGTCTGTTGCGCCACTCTTGAGAAAGTTATTCGCAACCGAAATGGACTCATTTATCTTTGCACCTGCCAGGATTGCGATGGTTGGCCTTGCACTCCCCTTCATAAATTTGCTTAGCGAAGAGATTTCCCTTTCAATCAGCCTTCCGGCAATATTAGGGATAATTCTCTGGAAACCCACAAGAGTGGTTTGAGGCCTGTGAATAGCTGGAAAAGCGTCAATCACAAAATAATCCATCAACGGGAAAAGTCCGCGGACCAAGTTGGACTTCTCCATTGATGCAAGATCATTGCCGTCGATGCTGACTTCTTCGGAATAGAATCTTGTGTTTTCAAGCATCATTATGTCGCCGTTCTTCATCTTCTTGACCCTGGCAGAAACGTAATCCCCAAATAAGGAATCCACGAAATCCACATCCCTGTCCAAAAGAGACTCAAATACTCTGGCGTGCTCCCGCAGGCTGGTGAAGTCCTCCTTGCCGGGTCTGCTTTGGTGAGCAAGTATCACTACCTTCGATCCTGAGAGATTCTTTATTGTATCCAGGTGCGAATGGAACCGGGTTGTTCCTATGATTTCTCCAGATGCAGGGTTAATGGGGGAGTTAACGTCCACTCTTAGGAATACTGTTGAGTCGTTTAGCGTGAAATCATCAAGCGTGAAAAATTCACTCTCACCCGACGCCATGCTGGGCTATTCGTCTTGCGTATTATTTGTTTTTCTGTCTGGTTCATTTGAAGACCATATCTTAATCGCACGGCCCAAAAAGTTGGGCATATGGGTTAAGTGTTTATTTCATGGTCTTATTGCTATCAGAGAAGCAATGATTGAACGGGTCGAAAATGAAAAAGGTCTGGAACGATTTGACCTTAAATTTGCTGCTTACTTTCCAACTGGCTACGAAGTGAAAAATATCACTGTCAGGCACGGGGATACGAGGTGGCCAACTATCAGGTACGAGTTTACCGGGGAAGTATCCGGCAGGGTTAAGGAATTCTTCATGGACTGGTTTTATTACGGCTTTCCAAAGAACCTTATGTCTTCTATTGTCGATTCATATTCCACTGTTGACGCTTTTAGGGGAATAAGCATGATCTACCTCGGCAAAGATTACAAAGGAATGGATGCGGCTACAGCCTCTATTTATGGAACGCATGTGGAAGTTGAGTTTGATTACGGCTCCATGCGGGAAAGAATTGATTTCATGAATTCAATGAAGACCAGCGACTACCAGCTTAAGAGGGTATCCCACCTGAGATATCATGAAAGGGGGTTTCACACCCTTGGGAATCCTGGGGACTGGTTTGAGGATCTCAGAATTGCAAGACTAAGTTGGAGAAGCCTGGATGACCGGCTTGATGCGGGAAGACAGATTTATAATGGAAGTTCGGAAGGCATTCTCGAGTCTGCCGGAATGGTCCAGCAGGTATACATGGTTTATGAGCAAAACGGTTTTGAAAAGGCAGTGTCAATTGATGCTTGGCGGCGTGATGTTAGTGTAGAGCATGTTAAATACAGGTTAAGGAAAGGTGGAAATTTCTTCACTTCTCAGATAGAGACGCCAAGCCTGGCTTTATTTAAGAGCGAATATGGTCCTGCCTTCTTTGCATTTGGGTTAGATAATATTGAAGGCATAATTGCACTCTCTGGAGGCTTTGATTCTGCAGAGGCTGAGCTTGTACACCAGGCTTGCCTTCATAAGATAGATGGTGGATTGGGCTTATGAATACTCCAAGAGTGACTTTTCTCATTGATAATGAATTGCAGGTTAGACTGATTCACAATTCGCAGTAGAATCTTGAATCGCGCATAGATGAGATCAGGACCATTTGTAGCCAAATAAAAAAAATTTAGTATAATTTTTAAATAAAAAAATAAAAAAAGTTAAAAATGGTTATGGCTGAGCAGTCGGGGGCTTCCTGATAAAGAACACAGCCAGCCCACCTATTATCAGACCAATTACCGCTCCAACTCCAAGGTATTCGTAGGGTGTCAATGACGAAGTCGTGGATGGTGGTGAACTGAAGGCTACGCCAATGTATGAGTTTCCGTTCAGCACCAACACCCCGGTCGACTGGGAGCTTGCGTAACCAGACACGTTTCCTATGGTGTATAAGTAGCTTCTCTGGGATAGTAGCCCGGAGATTGTAATTGTGGTAGTGTTGTTGGTGTACGTTGTGCCATTAAACACCACAGTCCAGGTTGTGCTGGATGAAAGACCCGTCTCGGTGAATACCACCTCAAACGTTGTAAAGGAGACAGCCACTGAAGCATTTGCGCCGTTGACTGTTACTTCTCCGCCGGGTATGGTAATTCCATATCCAGAAACCGCTGGAACGTAATAAGTGTGGCTTCCATTCATGACGCCGCTAAAGGTAATTGTCGTACCCGTTGAAGCCTGAGCCGTACCACCGAAGTCCACAGTCCAGGAAGTTCCAGCTGCGAGTCCACTCTCGGTAAAAATCACCGAGAAGGTCACTGGCACGGGAACTTCCTTAAACGTTATCTCTTCAATTTGCCCAGCAACTGATATGCTCACCATTCCCGAGCCCGTAGTCGATTGGGCGGTAGACGTGTAATTGAAGTAATAGGGGATGAGGGTGGTTGGGAAATCGAAGAATTCAATTGATGTCGACGTGGAAGAACTGATAACCAATCCACCCAGATCCGCAACGAAATTGAGTTCAGGATAAACGTTCTGAGCAACGAAAAGTACGTCGGATCCGTTAACCAGCTTCCCGGGTGAAGTATCTCCCCCTATGGCAATTGCCCCATAGCCGTTGTATGTTGTGTCCATGCCATTATAGTTCCAGTACCAGTTCCCCCGTCCGTCAAATTGGAATAGGGGGATGATGGCAACCGATGACATGTCGTTCGATGAATTCGTGGGCGAGTCCCAGGTATTAACATAACTATTATTAAACCCGCCCGTCCAGATATTATACAACTGGTTCACTACAGGTGTTTGTGTTAAAAAGACGTTTCCGTAAATAGCATTACCTCCGCTTATGACATATACGCCTGCCTGCAGGTAGAAGTTGCCAACAAAGGTCGCTAGTCCAAGATATGATGCGTTGCCGTTCGGTGTTATGTTGTCTAATACACTGTAGCCCAAGAACAAATTGCCCCATACTATGTTAGAGCCTGGCTGGTATGGCGCATTATAAATCAGCACAGAGATACCTTCAGAAACGAGTAAGTTGTCTGACACATTGATGTTGGTCGAATTCCATATGTTTATCGCGCCGGTGTAGAAATACTGTGATATCTCAAAAGAGTACCAGGTCTGCAGACCAAAGCTGTGAGATATAGTTATGTTGGAATCGTTGTACAACTGAACTGACAAGGAATTAGTCAGGAACTGAGCCTGTGGTGCAAGCCCTGCCAGTGTTTCGAAGAATGTTATTACCTGGGCATTGAAACCGGTATAGTTTATTGTTAGGTTGATGTTCTCTATGTTCAGGTAGGAAGTAGTGTTCAATATCATAATTCCAGGAAACGCAGGGAATGAATAGTCGTTCATTGATCCGAACGTGGGATCCAGTCCAGAAGAATGCACTGCAATAACATATGGGGAAGCTTGCGTTCCGAGACCTGTTCCACCAAGCTGTGATACAAGTGTGGTCAGCTGTGCATTATTCATTGCAATGACTGGCGTGTAAATTCCTTTGGTGAAGTTAGCGGTCATTGTTATCGTTGTACTCGCAGAAAGCGTTCCCTTAGCCTCATTGAAATCGTTAAGCATTGCAAGATAAGAGTAGTTTGAGGTTGGAAGCGTGAATGTCTCTATGCCTGATGATGGCATAGGTGCCCAGGCCCAGATGTTTGCCGCCTCAAGGGTAGCATTGTTCTGCGCGAATATGAAAGCGTTGAAAGGGTTCGAAGTCACGTTGTATTTTGTCTGGCTGTATGTATTATTCCACAGTCCATACACCAGGGAAGGACCTGCACTCAAATGTGCAGTTGAGCCAGTATATGAGACGTCTACTCCTACAGACGTTTCTCCAGTCTCACTGCCGATATCGTAGGCTGCCCTGGCATTCTGGTATGAATGCGTGGTATTGTTGTAGGACTTCAGATTCATAGTACCGTTGATTCCATAGATGGTGGCTGTGCTGCCTCCTCCAGGACCGCCGATCATTACCTCTGCATCAAAGGGAATGAAACCAGTGTTCGTTAACTGGGTTCCGCTCACCAGGTAATGCGGAGATGGTGCTGTGTATGAAGGTACTCCGTAAGTGGAGTTGAATATGACTTCATCATAAGTTCCGCTGCCAACTCCGGGCAAGGTGTAATTGTAGTACACAGTGCTCCTGCCGTTGTTAAGCGTAGTGTTCATGTACAAGGTCAGCACTAGTGGATAAGAAACATTGAAGACGGGGCTGATACCGTAGTGGTATCCTCCACCTGTTGCCCCAAGTCCTGCGGCTTGCGCGGACGAATAGTTGATTGCGTTGCTGGTCAGATATGTGTTCGGGTTTGAAAAGTTCCATACGTTATCCACAAACTGAAGTGTCATTGTCCTTGAAGAGAAATCCACAACATTTTGGGTCCACATCTGATAGCTGGAGTTGCCGAACAGCGCAACGTTGTTCAAAACCGCATTCAGCTGGAAAGTCACAGTAGTTGGGAAATTGTCCAGCAGATAGAAATCATTCAGGTAGCTGAGGTTGATCTGGGCCTCGTAGCTGGATGTGGTGTAGTTATATGTAGATATAACTCCAGAGTTATTGTATAAACCATAATCCCCAATGCCCATTGGTGCAGGTGCAAACTGGTATCCAGGAGTAATATGCCCGTTCGAAACCTTGGAAGTGGACATAAAGTTCGGCAGATAGACATACTTCGTAGGTATATTGTGTGCCTTTGCATAGTGTAAGAAACCACTTGCCTGCGATGTTCCACCAGGCGTAACCTGGTTTGTTGTAGCAGATGGGGTTGTCTGCGGGGCGGGACTGGCCGCCTGTGTCATCGATATCCCAGAGCTCGCCGAAATGTTATTTCCATGGGACTGAGGAGTCCCTGAAAACAACAGTGTCGCGCCTGATACAATCATCAATAACGCAACGATTATTGCCAACATATTTTTTAGATTCATCGAGAATCTCAATGGGATTACGTTTTCAATATATATGTCTTACCTTTTGGTGTAACAGGTCTGTAAACCGTGCAAGTTTACAAGGATTAGTCTTCTTCCCCAGGATGATTCCCTGTCTTTCCATGATGGGGTTCTAGTTTCTGGGCCCGATTCAAGCGACAAACGCATCCTCTTTCTTAGGAATGCAACGATGAGTGTGGTCTTCAGGGACAGGCAGGCGTTGATAAGTATCGATTACATCAGGGCTCGAATATCTTCCTGTACTTCCTGCAGTAGAGCCCCTTCTTTGTGTAATTAATCGCCCTCGGAGAGGCTATTGGAACAACCTCCTCAGCCCTCTTCCGTGTTCCTTTTACAACCATGGTGGATGATCATTCAGGACATTCCATGCCTTATGACCAGGCTGTAAGCAAAGTTTCCCCATAGTCCTATCGCTGGTGTCTCCCAATCTTCTCTTAGATTCCTCCCTGATCTCACAGGCCTTTCCGTTCTTCACTCATGCGGTAATGGGGATGCTTTTTGTACTCGTCAAATTCCCTCCTGTTCTCCTGCCCAGCTTTCGGCAATCTTCTTTAGATTCCAATAAGCTCCCTGATACTTCTCTATCATCTCCAGATCTCTCGGAGTTTCAACGAGAGAGGAAATGATCTTAAAAATGTGATAAAGGCATTGTACATAGACCTATTACAAAAAATGCAAAACAATTTCTTAAGCGAGCGTTATTCCTTTGCGTGGTTTACGATCTTGCCGTTGAATTCCTAAAGGTGTTCATTCCTCTTTTTGTGGTGATAGACCCGTTTGGTGCTCTCGTAATATTCATTTCCATGACTTCATCGATTGATGAAAAAAGCAGGAAAAATATAATTAATGACGCAGTGACCTACGGCTTCATGATTCTGGTATTCTTCACGCTGCTTGGAAGTTATTTTCTCTCTTTCATGGGTATTTCCATTGAAGCACTTGAGATCGCGGGAGGCACTATCCTGCTCATAATGGGAATTGGAATGGTAAGGGAGGGAGACCGCCCAAAAGCTGCCGGAGGTTCCATAGAGCCTGATCTCGGTATAGTGCCTTTTGCGATTCCGCTTCTTGCTGGCCCAGGAGCAATATCGCTCGTCATCATACTTTCCAATGGTGGATATTATCCCCTCTTGCTAACATTGATTTCGCTTGGGATTTTATTCGTTGTAATCTACCTGAGCTTCAGATTTGCGAACAGAATTTTTATCTTTATGGGAGGGAAAAATCTTAAGGCCCTCACCAGAATATTCGGGATTCTGGTAGCAGCATTTGCTGTGCAGTATTATATAGATGCCGTTCTGGCAATTTCAGGAATTTAGATTAAAAAAAGGAATAAAAAAGGGGAATTTATCTTGCAGAGGCCGATATTCTCTCTACTTCCTCTTTCTTTGCCACTGCATACGAGCCACCGTCGTTCTTGGCGGCAAGCATAATCTGGTCTGCAAGGCAGTCTTCAATAGATTTCTTGCTTTTGTAAGAGGCACTGGAAGCTCCCTTTGCAATGTTCCTCAATGCAATGTCGACTCTTCTTGACGGAGCAACGTCCACTGCCTTTGGAACGGCTATTCCTCCGTATTTCAATCTGGTAACCTCTTCTCTGGGAGCAGAATTTTCGATTGCGTTTATGAAAACCTGCAATGGGTTTTCTTTTGTCTTTTCGCCCACTTTCTGGAACGCTGTCCTAAGGATGCGGTAAGCACCATATTTCTTTCCGGTCCACTTCTCAGTCCTCATTATCTTGTTCAGGAATCTTTCCATGGTGTTCATGTTTCTTTTACCTGCGGCGTAGTTTGAATATCTGCCGCCGGTGTGCAGGTTGATTCCTGAGGTCAGGTTGATGTACGAAGTCAAACTAACATCGTGAATCTGCACTTCATTCACAGGATACAGCCCAAAAAGTTTTAGATCCATTACCTCACCGTCTTCTCTTTCCTGCCCTTCACCAGTTCTCTAAGTGAGATGCCATTAACCTTGATTACCTTGTATCTAACGCCGGGAATGTCTCCCTTACTTCTGCCCATTCTTCCCCCTATACCCTCTACAACGATTTCATCGTGTTCGTCAATATAGTTAATGGCTCCATCTCCAGGCGCGAAGGCTGTAATCTGCCTCCCGTTTTTTATAAGCTGGACTTTTACGCACTTCCTGATAGCGGAATTAGGCTGTTTTGCTTCAATCCCAATCTTTTCTATAACTATGCCTCTTGCCTGTGGAGCTCCCTCCAGAGGATCGCTTTTCTTCTTAAGCTGCAATACTCTTCTCTTGTAGTCCCTGTCGGACCATCTCTTTTTTGACCTGCTTTTTACGAGAGTTGAACCTGCGTTTTCTCCATTTGCCAAATTACCACCTAATTGGAATAGTGCGAAGTAACCCCTTAAGAAAAAAACATATTTAAGATATTGCTCACAACTTTTCTTTAATTTGCATCTAGAGGTTAACTTTGCAATCCTGGAACCTTTCAGATTATGTGCCTTCTTCCCCCTGTTTTCCTCCGTTGACAGGGAGATCTATTTCGTATATCGATCTTCCTTCTATTTGCCTCATTCCCAATCAGATTTAAGGAGTTAGCCTGAACCCTTCAAAATCTAAGACCATCAGGTTCTTCTGGTATCTATCTAACATATCCAGTTCTGTCTTTATGATCCAGCTAATTCTCTTTAAAATAGGCTCAAAGCTTTTGAAGAGTCTTTCAAATCTTCGTCGATAGTCCGTGATACCAGTATCTTCTTCGGCAGATCGAATTGCATTCCATATTCTTGCCACCGCTTCAGCGATCCTCCTCACAGCATCCATATGAACGATCTTGCTGCTTCCTCTACCGATCCCAGAAAGATGGCTTCACGGAATTCTAAGCCATTGTGCCACTGAGCAGGAATCGATGCTTTCGGATGTCGTTGATACCAGCATGCTACTCATCACAGGAGAAGTATCCTGAGGATTCGTTTCCCGGGATTCAGAGGTGATGAGGGATTATTACCGGAAAAATCATAAAGATTGGTTGTGGAGCCGACCAGCTTTATTCCAGGAATCGGCTGTATTCGCATGAAATACACATTTCCATGATATTTTCTTGATTGCTATCATGAAGATGAAAGATCACAGAATTTCAACCGGGAGCTGAAAGTCTCGGTTTTTACAAAACCTCATATATATCCACTCTGGAGGCTTTTCAATAAGCATGCCCGGACTTCACAGGAGTGTAAAGATTATTGGCGTAATCAGGTTCATAGGCGGATTCGCTAGATTTCCACTTATAACATTAATAACGCTTTATTTTTACTACATATTCCATCTGTCTTATCTTGAAATTGGTGCAGTATTTACCATTCAGGCCGCACTGTCAATACCTGCTAATCTCTTTGATGGTTTTTTTACTGATAGATTAGGGCGCAGGGTCATGATGATTTTTTCAGCTTCCCTCATCCTGACATCTTCATCTGCTCTTTTCCTACTGGCATATTTCAGTGCTCCTCCCATTCCATTCGTTATTGCTTACATAGCACTTGGAGCTGGTTCATCTCTACAAAGGCCGGTTGTGAGTAGTGCAGTCACTGACCTTACGCCCGAAGATCAAAGGATATCTGCATTCAGTTTTAATCGTATAATGTCAAATGCTGGTATTGGTGTGGGGCTGATAGTTGCAGGCATCGCCTGGGATATTGATCCTGTAATCTTCTTCCTTGTGAACGTTGCCGGGGCAGCAGTTGAAACTGCATTGTTTGTGCTTTGCATCCCTGAGTCTTATGTAAGGGCCACAGGTTATGAGAAGCCGAAAAGCATCCTCTTCTCCAGGGACAAATTCCTGCTGCTGATCTCAATTTATTTAGCCGGGTCTATACTTTTTTCTCAGCAATGGCTTACTTCAATATTTCCACTGTACATTACAGGGCATGATGGGTTGCAGGTACTGGATGCAACTCTCTTATACAGCCTAAATACTGCAGTAATCGTGGTATTCCAGCCTTCAGCAAACAGGTTCATCAGGAGTTTTGGCGAAATCAGGGCGTTCGCTCTTGGCACCTTGTTATTCGCGGCGGGTTACATATTCTTTGGAGTGACTTCTTCTCTATACTATCTTATAGCTGTGGTGATAGTGATATCAATTGGAGAAGACCTGGTGCTGATGATCCCCCAACTGGTAGTTTCAAGAATTGCACCTTCGGAAAGGAGAGGAGAATATTTTGGAACAAACTCTGCGATCAATTCTCTGTCGTTTTCCATTTCGCCGCTTATTGGCACTTCACTGCTTTTCATCTTTGCCAGTGAACAGCAGTTTGCCTGGTACACAATTTCTGCCATAACATTCATCACCCTTCTTGGTGCACCATTTATCGCAAGAAGAGTTGAGGAAAATGCCAAATCTCATGAAATGGAAAGTGCAGCAAAGGAAACATGATATAGCGATCCATGAGCGGGCCTGGGGGGATTTGAACCCCCGATCACCGACTTAGAAGGACGGTGCCTTATCCAAACTAGGCCACAGACCCCGAGAGAGTGAATTCACGAACATATTATAATTCTTATCTGATCAACAGGTTGTGAAGTACCAGGTGAAGATATCGTTTCCGCTCAATGAATCATTCATCGCGGAGATACTTTCTCCCGAGATAGAGAGATCATCCGAGAGAGCGGTGGTGAAGCTTGAATCTGATAAGGACAACTTCCACATTTATATAGATGCCTTGGATAATGCGGCATTGAAATCTGCACTTGGAAGCATCACCAGGCTACTCGTGCTGATATCAAGATTCATGGAGGATTAGAGATGGAAAACAGCATTAGCAATTCTGTTCAGAATCAGTTGAGGCAGATGCAGCAATTCGAAGTTCAACTTGAAGATACTGCGTCCCAGAAATACCAGATTGAAATGAAACTCAGGGAACTGGAAAAAACTGTCCAGGAACTTGAGGCTCTTGGAGATAAGCCTCTTCTTTACAAGATGGTTGGAAATATCCTGTACAAAGTAGAAGACAAGAATAAGCTTCTTGAGGACCTGAAAGAGCAGAAAGAGCTGAGCCAGATAAGGATTAAGACCCTCGAGAGACAACAGAAGACTCTTGAAGAAAAACTGGGCGAACTGGACCAGAGCATGAAGAAAAGCTACGAGGAAATGAAAAAACGGACCCCACAGTAAGAAACAGGGTTCCTCTCGAAAAAGCCGGAATTACAGGGTTTATCATCCCTCCGGTATTCATTGATATGCCCGACGGTTACTGTGGCTCTTTCAGGGTGGAAGCGTTTACCTCGGTGTCAACTGGCGCAGAAAGTGCCAAATTCGGGATTATCAAGGATTCACTCGAAAAATTCTTTTCCATAAAATTTGACTATTCGAAAATATACACCGTTCTTGGAGAATGGACAGGCTACTTGGTTGAGAAAGCCAAAGTGAACTCTTGTGAATTGCATCTTTCTTCGAAGTTCGTCCAGCATGCATCGGTGGGGAAATTCGGAGACCTAGACTACATTGACCTGGAATTTGGTGTTTCCAGGGACGCACATTCCACCCTGAGATTCAGCCTGAAAGTATCGGTGGAAGGTTTCAATGCATGCCCGTGCACTATGGGCTACACTTCCGAGATTCTCGGGATAAAAAAGGATTCGAAAGGAGGAGTATTTTCTGTAACGCACAATCAGAGAACTCGCCTATCTGCAACCTTAACTTCCAGTATCCCGTTCAGTGTGAACTTCAGGAAATTGGCTGGCAGACTTCGTGAGTCAATGGGGGGCCATCTCCTGGAAAAGGGTACCGACCTGGAGGAGGCAAGAATTGTAATAGATGCTCATAAAAATTCAAGATTGATTGAGGATGCAGTGAGAGAAGCCGCCGTTGGCATTTCAGCTGAACAGGGGATCGACTCTGAAACGAACCTTCGGGTAGAGGGGACCAGCCTTGAGAGCATTCACCATCACGATGCATACGCAATCATGGATCTGAAGATCTCTGAACTGCGTTCACTTCTTGACTGATTTCAATACCCGCAGCATCTTAACAACGCTTTCAACTGCATCTCTTCCTTTTTCAATTCTTTCCATTGCCTGGATTCTGGTCTCCCCGGGACCGCTTATTCCCAGGGCAACAGGCTTATTGAATTCAAGAGACAAATCTGCAATCTTCCTTGCAGCATTATTCATTACGATTTGATCGTGGTCTGTTTCTCCCTTTATCACAGCACCAAGAGTCACGACCCCGTCTATGTCATTCTCAGACAACAGCGTTTTCACTCCAAGGGGTATGTCAAAAACCCCGGGAACTGTAATCTTCCTCTCAATCTGAACTCCAAGGAACTTTGCGTGTTCCTCTGCTCTGGCCAGCATCATCGTGGTAATGTCCCAATTATATTCCGAAACTACAACTCCAATTTTCATTATAACTCACCTAATGTCTTATCCTGCTTCCTTTTGTCTCCCCCTGTATTGGCCCAACGTCAGCGTATCCCTGTCTGAGTCCATGCCCAGCCTGCGAAGTGAGCCTTTCCGGGAAATAAAGGAGATTGAATGCGTTTTGCGCATGTTCCCTGGTTCTTGAATCCATGAGCCACGCAAGCGTTTTTTCGTCGCCGGCTTCGTCTTCGTGCACAAAAACTTCGATGATGTGCTTCGACTGTTCGATCTGCACCTTCATCAGGCCTTCGGACGCAACCTGGGAAGAAACCTTGTCCACAGGTTTTGATCCAGGCATTCCTAGCGCGAGAACTATATCGCAGCCTTGCCTTTCAAAGAGTATTTTACAGGCAACCGGTAAATCCTTGATTCCCGGTACCGTATAACGGGCTATGCGGAATCCGGTTCCCATTTCCGAAAGTTCGTCTATGGCGGAGCCCGCCATATCAAATCTCGCAAATGTCGTGTCCGCAATGCCAATGACCTTCACAATTTTTCACCAATATACTGCAAGAGTTTTGTTCTAACCTGACTAGAACTCAGGATGCTGGAATCCTCGAATTTAGATATACGAACGACTTTAACTTTGATCCCTCTCTCTGCAGAGTTGTCTACAATGTTGCATTCGTTAAATTTCTGGTCAAAACCAAGGGTGATTACGTCCGGCATAACTTCCTCAACCGTACGGTAAATATCTCCTTCATGCCCCAGTATTGCCCTATCCACACATTTGAGAGCCGATACCATAGACAATCTGGACGCTTCATCGAATATCGGTTCTTTACCATTCTTTCTGGCTGTGGAATCCCTCGCAACAACCACGACGAGTTCGTCTCCAAGTTTTTTTGATTCGTTAAGGAAATGCAGGTGCCCCAGGTGCAGGATGTCAAAGACCCCCGTTGCCATTATGCGCTTCATCTGACCACGACTCGATTATCTCTGAACCCTCTATAAAGATTAGCGAGTGCTTTTCTGCGAATTTTCTGGCATCTGAGGAAGGCAACGAATGTCCATCATCACCGAGCATTTCCACCACTGTCGCGGATGGGACCAGCTTGCCCTTCTCCATAAGGTAAGTAGAGAGCTCTGTGTGTCCTCTCCTGACACCAAAATAGCCTTCTCTGGCGATTATTACAGGCACATGCCCTGGAATCCTGAATTCCTTGGAAAATGCGGAGGGAGCGGTGCCGTTGTACCCAGGTATCCTGGTGATGAAGGATGAGAGCCCCTTTATTGTGGCAGCCCGGTCAATGTCAGATATCCCCGTAAATGTATCCCTGGAGTTAATCCAGAGGGAAAAGGGGCTTGTCTGATCATACTTCACGTCGCCTGAATACAGTAATTGCCTGTCTTTCAGTGTAACCATGTTACCTACGTAGTCAAGTCCAATCCTAAGGGCGTCCTTTTCCTTGATTGTCACGCAGATCATCCCTCCTGCGTTCTTCCTCATGAATTTTATTATTTCTGGTGTCATGAACTGGGAAGCAACAACGATGTCGGTCTCGTTCTCTCTCGAAAGTGAATCATGTATCAGAACGGGCTTACCCGAAGCAAACTCCTGCAACGCTCTTTCCATCATGGAAAAGAGATCGCAGGATGAGATATTAAACTATTGGTAATTACTCAATAGTGAGTGAATAGCGTACCTTAATATTTCTCTCGTTATGCTTTACAGATGATTGTGAGGAAGTTCCAGATCTCCGACCTTGACGATCTGGTTATCCTGGAAAAGAGAGCTTTCGACGTTGGCCCTTACTCCAGACAGGAGTTGCAGGAAATCTTTGAGGCGCCGGAATCCTTCAATTACATTGCAGTTGACGGCAATAATGAAAGGCTTGCGGGTTACGTTGTTGCGATAGGTGTTTCCGAAAACGTATGTGATATCGAAAGTATCGCAGTGGATCCGGAGGCACAGGGCAAAGGAGTCGGTGTACTTCTCATCAAGGCAATTGAAAGTGAGATGGCGATGAGGGGCTTTACGGTTTCAGTGCTGGAAGTCAGGGAGATGAATGATAAGGCAATTTCGTTCTATGCAAAGAACGGTTATCAGGTTTCTGAGTCTGTCGCTAACTATTACAGGGAGCATCTAAAAGGGTCAAGGAACGCTTTCAGGATGACAAAGAAGATTGAGGCAAAACAGAGTTTATAATTTTGCTTACTTTTTCCGATACTGATTTCTGGGAGGTCACAAGAATACTTCTTGAAGAGAAGGACTGTTCAAGGGACCTTGAAAGTGCAGAAACCTGGTTCAACGGTATGAATTTCTTTCCAATTTTGACTCTCAGCTGGTCTTTTATTCTATCGGAACCCACGAAGTCCTCAGGAGGCATTACGTCTATTATCACCTTACCCAGTTCAACTTGTTCTTCCAGAATCTCTCTCAATTCCTTCACTGTCTCCTCCTTATAGGGGATTTTCAAAATGGGTTTGTAGAGTATTCTCGACAGCACTGCATCAACCATCCTGGATCCTGCAGGGTCTTTTCGCAAGAGAGACAATAGATCGTGATCCGATTTTGTAAAGATCCTGCTGTCAATTGCATTGTTCGCTGTTACTGCGATCCCGAGCATGTTCTGGGCTATTCTTGCGGTCTTGTGCCAGTAGACTGTCCTGTACATCATCATCCGTGCAACAAGCAATTCCTCGACTGCCGGAACACCCTTGTCTTCAATGTATATGTCTGAATCTGCCAATATCGATTCGAGAACCCTCATATGGTCGACTATTCCAAGAGTGGTGCCGCAGAAGTAAGCATCCCTTCTTAGATAATCAAGCTCATCGCAGTCTATGGTTCCGCTTACAATTCTCCCTTCCAGTGACTTGTCATTTCCAGTAGCCAATTTTGCAATTCTCTGTGGATCGAAACCTTTCCTGATAAGTATATCCGGAATGGAGGAATCTTCCATCGGGCTCTTTCCGGTAATTAGGCGATAGCCAGCTTCCTGGTGGTCAAGCCCCGTTTTCTTCTCTATTATTTCCTCAAAAGTGTGACTGAACGGAGGATGCCCGACGTCATGCAGCAGAGCCGCAGCCATTACAGCCTCTTTGTCTTCTACTCCAAGGTTGTTTGCCATCAATCCTGCCAGATGCATAGATCCCAGGGAATGCTCAAACCTGGTGTGTTGAGCACCAGGGAATACCATATATACCATCCCAAGCTGCTTGATCTGGCGGAGTCTCTGAATCTCTTTTGTATCCAGCAACCCAATAAGCCTGTGCCCAACTTTTATAGGGCCATTCACTGGATCCTGAACAATCTTGTACTTTTCTGGCATATTAATCAGTGCCGGGCACATCGCTTTTGAGCCGGATGTCCTGAAGGGTGCCCCCTGGGTCTGCTCCACCCCGTTGATCATCAGCATCGTTGGTCCCGGCTACCGTTGCCCCCTTCCGGTTCTGGCGGATTCCCGGGTAAATATGCGCCATGTCCGCCTTTGCAGACAGCACACATAACCCATGATCCAATGGGACAGGGTATCCTCACTTCACCAGGGCCCAACAGAAGTCCGGTTGATCTCAAGCGACTGTCGCCCCCGCATGTCGACTTCGGGTAACAGGATTTGCCTAGTATCCCGGCCAAGCCCGACTTCCGAGCATTTATAACCAATATAAATCTTTTCGGGAACAAACGGCAC
Source organism: Thermoplasmatales archaeon (assembly GCA_014874365.1). Lineage (GTDB taxonomy): Archaea > Thermoplasmatota > Thermoplasmata > Thermoplasmatales > Thermoplasmataceae > JACWAH01. The sequence goes on along the minus strand of JACWAH010000020.1, from coordinate 66,771 downwards.
TGCTGCAATCTGCTTAATAATAGACTATCGTATAATTATACGGCCCACTATTAAAACTGAAAAAGCTCGATTTCGATCCGTTTTTTTTCTTTTTCGATAACAGTTAATGGCAGAAAAGAAAAGGCATATATGCAACTTTATTTTACAGATGTAAAACTCATTTGCAGGTGAATAAAATTGGAAAAACGTTTGACAGCCATCGTTATAGCTCTACTTGTCGTAGCTTCTGGCCTTACGGCATTTGCAGTTTACAATATTAATAACATTTCGGGAAGCGGTACACACCAGCCACCAAGTTCGGCAACTAAGTTAATTAAGGTCACCGATTCAGCTGGGCGGACGTTTTACTTCCTGAATCCGGTGACAAGAATTGTCAGCCTTGATCCATCCTCAACTGCGACCCTCTATGGTATCGGCGCATTCAAGTATCTTGTGGGCGGAAATGAGTTTGACAGTTACCCTCCAAACGAGTCCCTTCCTAACGTTGGCAATTCGTATTCAGTGGATTATGAGGAGCTCGTGAGTCTCCAGCCACAGGTTGTTTTGGGTTATGGGGCAACTCTTCCATCATATGGTGCATATATCAACAATACCCTTGGCATACCATTCATCCTGGACAACCCTAACAGTTTTACGCAGATTGAATCGGAGACTCTTATGCTGGGCAATCTGACGGGTTGCTACAGTAATGCAAGCCTGGTAGTTAACTGGATGCAGCAATCTCTTTCCTATCTTGGGAACAGTACTAGTAACATCTCGCCCAGCGAAGAACAGACCGTATTCTATTTTCTTGATAATTACGGAGGAGACTGGACTGCAGGAAACAACACCTTTTTCCAGAGTTACTTTGACGTTGCACATCTGAAGAACATTGCTGAACAGGACGGATATTACACCATCAACCCTGAAATAATTGCAAACTCCTCTCCCGATATTATACTGCTGGACCAGTATGTTCCGATCTCGGCAGTAGACACTGCTCCGTTTAATGAAACAAACGCGTATTATTCAAATCAAGTGTACACAATCTTCAATGATAACTTCTTCCAGCAGCCTGATTTCAGGGTCGTATATGCTGTCGCATGGCTAATTGAGGAGACTTCCAACCCGTTAATCCTTCATGGGCTGCCGTTGTTCCCCATTAATCTGCCATATCCTCCCACTAATGGGTGGACATGATTGGAAATCCTCAAAGGAGAAACTACTCAAAAACCTAAACTGCTTTATTCACTTAAATGGGGATTTATGGCTATCGCGTTATTCGTAGCGATAGTTTACTCGCTATTCCTTGGGCAGGTGAAGATTCCATTATCTGACGTCCTCAGGATTATGGAAGAGCAGATATTTCCCTGGACCAACGCTTATTCACGTTCCGGCCCGTTTTGGGTTATAGTAGTATACATTCGCGAGCCGGAGATACTTGGTGCCCTCGTTATCGGTTCCACCCTTGCAGTGGGCGGTGCAGTTATTCAGAGCATATTCAGGAACCCCATAACGGAACCCTACATCATCGGGGTTTCTAGTGGGGCAGCTCTTGGTGCTGTAGTAGTTTTGGATTTCGGGCTCGTCATTTTTGGAGCTTATACCCTTCAGGTATTCGCGTTCATTTTCTCGGTATCCACCGTAATGGTGGTTTACCTGAGCGCATTCCGGAAAGGAAGGGTCCCTTTGACGTATCTTCTTTTGACGGGGATAGCGGTTTCACTTTTTATCTCCTCTTTTGTTGCATACCTGATATTCACTAACCTGAGACTGCAGGACCTGGTCTGGATGTGGTTGCTTGGATCTTTGGGACAGATCACCTGGAGTGAGCTGGTTTTGGCGTTTGCCGTAAACTGGTTCACTATATTTGTTGTTGCCCTTTACTGGAAAGAACTGGATTCCCTGCAATTGGGTGAGGAGTACGCCTATTCGATCGGAATAAGTGTCGAGAAGATCAAAATCATGCTGATTTTGCTTGTAACGCTGTCCACCTCAATATGCGTCTCTATTTCTGGCCTGATCGGTTTTGTCGGCCTTATAATTCCGCATGTTTCAAGGCTAATCTATGGCGGATCAAACCGGGTAACAATACCGGGTTCCATGATTGTCGGGGGTCTATTCTTGATAGCTTGCGAGGATATAGCAAACCTGGCAAAAGCGCAGGAGGTAATTCCAATCGGCATTGTGACCGGTATAATTGGTGCCCCATTTTTCCTTTATTTGCTGTCAAGGATGGCGGGGGAGAGTTATGCTACTTGAGGCTTCCAACTTGAGCTACAGGAAGGGAAAGTTTTCGCTTCACCTGGAAAGGTTTTCCGTAAATCAGGGGGAAATAGTGGGAATCGGCGGGCCGAATGGATCGGGCAAATCCACGCTCATAAGACTACTAACCGGAATTGCGAAGCCTGAATCCGGAACAATAAAATTCAATGGCGTAGATACCAGGAGTTTAAGCAGGATACAGATTGCACGGAATATCTCTTTGATGAGCCAGGAAATCCCGATGCCTTTTGCTCTTTCCGTCAATGACATTCTGCTTACTGCATCCTATTCCAACCCGGGCGGGGAAAAAGACATTGGTGAAGTGCTGGAGATATGCGGTATCCCTGGTCTCAGGTACAGGGATTTCAGTACCCTGAGCGGCGGAGAAAAGAGAATGGCTATGCTTGCTGCAACTATTGTGCAGGACGCAGGCATTCTTATGATGGATGAACCCGGAACTTTCCTTGATCCGGATAGGGAAAACACTCTTTTCAAAATAATATCTCAGATGAAAGAGAAAGGGAAGGCTATAGTCTTCGTCCTCCATGATATAAGCGCACTGCACAAGTATTCAGACAAGGTATGCCTGATGAAAAGTGGGGAATGCGTAGCCTATGGCCCAAAAGGCGAAGTTGTTAATGAGGAAAACCTGAAAAAGGTATTTGGCCTCAAATTCAGCAGTTATGATTCCCCGGAAGGGAAGAGGTTCGCCTACTCTTTCTAAGGTTTCTTTATCTTTTCGTAAACGTACTCGAATCCTACGAGGATAATCCCAATTAGAATCAGAACCAGGCTGCCATAGAATGAAGTCTGGTTTGTGATAGCTATAGTTCCCGAAAGAATGTAAATTCCTATAACAAGGAAAACTAAGCCAATTACCGCGAGAAGTATGCCGGTCTGTTTAGAACTCAATCCAGAAGCCATATAATCAAACGTCTGAGAAGAATTAGCTATATAAATGATGCTCCTCCGTTGCTCTGTTTAACGAATCTGGATATTGCCTCTCTCTTCAATGATTTTTTGTCTTTCCGCCCCTATTTCTTTCTTCAATCCCCATATTCTTCCTCCTTTCCTCCGTACTCAAGCATCTCATGGTAGATCCAGAAGCGCTGATAGTTTTCAGCAAAAGGCCATTCTACTTTCTGGATACGGTGGTCTTGCCGAACTTTCTCTTCACTGCAGAGAATATTCCTTCATTAGCTAGCCACTGCATGCCGTAATGATTCTGATCTGCCCATTCTCTTTATAAAATGGTTACGGAGTTCGCCGATTGAGGCGATTCTAATAACTGTCGGATTACCAGGCGTTTGTACAATTTCCCATGAATGCAAAACTCCCTGCATTTTCCTTACTTATATTGAAGGCCAACGCTGACTCATCCGAAAAGAAGAACCAAATTGTATATTGGATACCTTCACTAACATACAGGAAGGTCAAATGATCAGGATTTACTATATCGATGAGCGTCTTGACGATCCTAAAAAATCTACCATGAGAAAACTAGGCAGGTTTGGGCTTGCAGTCAAGACAGACTACAAAAAGCTGCATAGCAGAATTCTTCTCTGGCCTTTTTCCCCATTGTTCTTAACTCAAAAGGATAGAAACAGGATTTTACACTCTGGCCTTTGCGTCATTGAAACTTCCTGGAAACAGATTGTGGACAGGTATTCTGATATTGCAAAATATTCCAGGAAACTGCCGCTTTTGGTTCCTGTAAACCCGGTGAATTACGGTAAACCTGGGACCCTTTCCTCTGTTGAAGCAGTGGCTTCTGCCCTTTACATTATAGGAGAAAGTGCTCAGGCTGCAGAACTCCTGGCTAAATTCACATGGTCAGGATCTTTTTATCGAACCAATGAAGAGCTGCTAAAAGCATATTCAGGCTGCAAAAACAACTCTGACGTGGAGTCCGTACAGTCTGAATTTTTCTAGGACATTATCCACTTACCATTATCCAGGCGGTAAATTCCAGTTGTATATTTTTCCACTATCGATTGAATTTTCTCCCTGAAATCCGGATCGAGCCTTTGAAACGGAAGTCTTTCTCCGGGCAGAACATGTATACCCTGGATCTGTTTCTCTGGACCTGGCAGCTTGCCGTTAATTATTGCATGCAAATATGCAACCTCATCTCTGTCCAACCTGATCCTGTCTGTCCCGAGAGATTCTTTTGCCGCTTCAATTGCTTCCTTTGAATAGTTGATTTCACCGGGGTCTCCTCCTGCAGCCAGGATAAGGGAGATCACGCCAATGCATTTCGAGCATTTCCCGCATGGTATTACCTGCCCTTTGATAATCCTGGAACTGTGACAGGATCTTTGCAGTACAAACAGGTCATGATATCGCTTCACCAGTATTTCCTCCACTTTTGTTGCGCTCACAGGGTAGACCCCTGACATCAGCCTTATCCCGATACCTTTACTGAGAAGGTACGAGTTGAATTCCTTCTCGAAATCTTCTGTCTGGTCATATATCCCGTAATAGTGCTTTATTCCCCTGAAAGGGGTCATTTCCCTTGGATCGTCGAACTCGTTTCCCATGAAAACTGTTCCTATTTCTCTCGCCATTGTGAGGGGAAGAAGCGCCAGCAGGTATACCGGGAACACAAAAAGCTGCACTGGGTACGTATCTGCCACTTTGGATACGACCTTTTGATCCAGCACTTTCATTCTCTTGAATACCCATCTGTAGAACCTGTCCGTATTAGCCCAGACCTTGAATGCTACATTATTTTCCTTCATTTTCCTGTAACTTGGGATAGCGGGAAACCAGTGGGCTCCGGATTCGTTGTAAAATAAGGCATCCGGCTTGAACCCCGTCTCGTTCAGCATTCCAAAAGTAGTCAGACTCTCCTTGCCGCCTGAAAGCAGTATTCCAGTTCTATTCGATTCGTATTTTCTATTGTATTCTTCTCTATCAGTGTAACTCAATCTGGTGTTTCCTCTTGCATTATCAATCGTAATCTCGTCGTCCTTTGGCAGATACTCCTTTTTGTAAAATTCAAATCTTCGCCTGCATATCTTGTTGACGAATACCTCAGTATTGTTTATTTCAATCATCCTTGATAGGAATTCATGGTCTACTTTTTCGGCTGGGAAATCAAGTTGTATCTCGTTGATGAAAAGAGAGAAGTTTATCAGCGGCATCAAAGAGATAAGCCCGGCAAGGTTATCGTCAACCCTTGGAATTTTTTCACTATAGGAGAATATCAGGTCGAATACCTCCCCGTCAAGGTCTATTGCGGAGGTTATCCTTCCCTCTGAGACTTCCTTTAATCGGACTTTAGCGTTTTTGAAACAAGTTATTCTCGATGTATAGCCAAGCATCTATCACCGGGATACTGACTCAATATATTTCGTGATTTCGGTCAGATCGGACAGGGGATCAAAAACAGGTATGCCAAGTTTCCTGCTGATCATGCTTGTTTCCTCAGCGTAACGCTCAGGACTCAAGTTTTCGTTGTTTTGAGCAACGGCAATAACGGGCTTGCCGGATATCAATTGCAATATCTTTACGTATTTTTCCACAGACTCTATCTTGAATCCAGGAAAACCGTCATAGTATATCCTGGACGGGGAATGCTGTAATATTATGGCATCTGGCCTGCAGGCAGCTATTATTTCATAACTCCCTGGATATGCGGGGTGAAGAACTGATCCCTGTCCCTCCAAGAACATGTATTCCGGGTGAAGATCCTGCCAGGCCCTGTACACTGTGTCCTCAAGATTTCCGGAAATAAAGTCGTTGATCATTGCATCCGTTACGACGGTGTATTCAAAGCCCTGCATCCATGCGGTTTGGCCAGTTCCTATCATAACGCTTGTTCTTCCCGCGGCTTGCATTGCCCTGTTAAGGAAAACGGAGGTCGTTCTCTTTCCAACTGCACTGTCCGTACCGAGAACAGCCAGTTTGAACGACTTAACTTCGTTTATCTTTCCAGAATATGGGATTTTCATGTCCCTGTATATCTTTCTGACGTCTGTTATCCTGCAGGAGTGCTCTCTGGCAAGTATGGAAAACTCGGGATCCTCAGAAAGAAACTCATGGAGTCCGCATACGATATCCAGGCCGTTTTCGAGTGCCTGCTTAATGAAACTCCTGTACTCCACAGGCAGGTAACCCCCATCACTGGCGATTCCAACAACCATGACTTTTGGGTTAAGCGGTAGCGCTTCGGAAAGAGTGCTCACAATGGGTATTCCCTTCTTCTTCCCTTCCAGGACCTCCCCGGCATCCTTTCCAGCCAACTTGGAATCGATGACTGCAACCGGCCGGAACCTGGTTCCATATCTTATCAGTCCATTTGCGGTCTTTCCGTATGTTGTGCCGAAGACCTTTTCACTCAGTATTACTGCGTCGTCCAAGTTTTTCCCCGACCCGTAAGTACAACCACACATTCCGGGTAATCTACAAATCTTCTCATGATCCTTACTGCAACGGATAGCGCAGATGATGATGCGGGAAGTGCCTGTATCTTCTCCAGCCTCTCAATGAACGATGAAGTTCGTAACATCTCTTCATCTGTTACATATTCAGCGAACCCTCTGCTTTCATAGATTGCGTTGAGAGCCTTCTGCCCGTCTATGGAATGGTACGAAACAAGAGGTTCATTCGCCGTTGTTTCCTTCAATATGTTCGGTTCAAGATCAATTATCCTCTTGCTTTTTACCTTCCACGAATGAACAATTGCATTTCCACCGTTTGTGGACGATGCAATCAATCTCGGTATCCTGTCCGCCATTCCCAGCCGGAACGCTTTCTTGAATCCTGAATAAATACCCGACATGGTCGTGCCGTTGCCTACAGGAACTGCAACAAAATTTGGCGCATGGCCAAGTTGCGAAATGATCTCAAACGCGATTGATTCGTATCCCAGAATATCTATAAACGAATTTGTGGAGCCGGGGTTACAGTCGTACCAGCAGTTGTCATTCCCCATGTCGCGCATCCTTTCAACTAAACTCTCATATTTTCCATCCTCAAGGAGAAGTTTCCCGCCATACCCCAATATTTCGGAATTTCTCTCGCCAGAGTAGCTGTTAGGCACGGCGACAACGCTGTTCAAACCGTATGTTGAAGCGTAATGGGACACTGATGCACCGTAATTTCCACATGATGCCAGGGAAAGCGTGTCGTAGCCAAGGGATCTTGCTCTCCTCGCATGCAATCTGGAAATCCTGTCTTTCTGGGTTCCAGTAACGCTTGCGCCTTCAAACTTAATGTATAATTTTTTCAATTTCAGGGATTTTTCAATATTCTTGGCTCTAAAAAAAGGAGTCGTATCTGGAGGTTCTTCCTCCTCACTAACTATCTCCATTCTCTTTTGTTCCTCTCAGCAGAAACCTGTTAAGATGTCAGTTTTTCTATATATATAAATGTATTGTAGTTACCTTGAAACAATTCGACAGGAAACCTAGGGTTTTACGGCATCTGACAAATTCATATCTTATCTATATTAATAATAATATATAACACTGTTGTTTTAAATTTCGATCATCTCGATCCCAAGCTCACCTGAGACCTCCCTGGCGACTTTTCTCATATCTGAATTGCATCCTTTAAAGTCCATGAGGAATCCTCTGCAGTTTGGAGTTTTCTGGACTGCCTGTAACATTGAATCCTTTACTATGTGATCCCTCTGGTATTTTGGCAATATATGACCAACGTTTATCCTGTGGGAAAAGACGTACTGCGAAAACTTTGGTGCGTAATGCCCTCCTCCGATTCCAACGTAGTTCGGCATTGAATTATGTTCTGCTTCGTAAAATGATTTAAGAACACACCGCAACAACTGCGGGCTTGTCCATTCTTCTTCTGTTGTACCAATTTCCAGGTAAAACGTGGGGACTTCAGAAAATGGCCCGTGATGAGTCGCTTCAAAAGTAACCTCAATCTCATCATTGACGTTATTTTTCTTCATGTTTCTCAGGGTCTCAGTCATAATGTCTGGATACGACATTCCTAATACGCCTTCAAGCCCCCCAAGGATAGCTTCAGAGATGTTGCCTACCGGGTGAACAGTTATTGACTTAATTCTTGCTTTGGAACTGTGCTTGGACAGGAATACGATACCTTCGATTTCATCATTTGTGGCAACGCTGCTGGCCAGCTTTGCAGTGTTCGCGTAAAGATGTGTTTCCTCGATTATCTTCAGGATCAGTTTACCAGACTGGTATGTCGTGTCGTTGATCCTGTGGGGTTTGTATTCTTCTACGAAAAATTCAGCCATTTTCATACTGGCTGGATCCTGCTTTGAGGCGACTGTCAGTATAATCAATATTGCTTCTGTATAATTTCGCTGTAAATTATCTCTCCCTTCATGCTGGCCCTCTGCAATGTCCTGAGGACAGAGTCCTCCACTGTTCCAACTTCCATCATGCTCCCCCCAATTATTTTTTCAACTCTCTCCTGCAAATGCCGCTGTTCCTTGGTTATGAATCTCAGAATGCTTGCCAGGCTGGTTGAGTCGACAGATCTGTGTGGAAGCAGGTGATCTGACGTGTGTATGTCGGTGTGGAGATCTATGGGAACGCCGATTATTTTATTCTTTTCCATTGCCGAAATACACTTCCTGTCAATGTCCATGAAGAATTCGAGGAATTGCTTTGCATTGATAAGGTTAGTCTCATCTAGCAATTTAGAATAAGCTCTCATGGTCTCGGCCAGAATGTCTATGACCTGCTTTGTTGCATCGGCTTTGGTTCGTGCCATCCTCTTGCTTCATACATTCGAGATAATAAAAGTGACTGTTTTATTGGAAAAAGTATCCAAATCGTTACGTCCACTCCGGCTTTCGCTTGGAGTTTCCCATTTCAAAGGTTGATTGTACAATCTCCCTGGGCTTGAATTCTCGCTCTGAAAGGTTAAATATATCCAGAAAAAATGCAGACCGATGGACTTAGACATTCAACTGATCGAAGAAAAATGGAAGAAAAACTGGGCCGATTCGGGCCTCTATTCTTTTCCGATCAAATCTTCAGGGGAGTTGTTTTCAATAGATGGCCCGCCACCCACCGTTTCCGGGACCATGCATATGGGCCATGCGTTTTCATATCCACATCAGGACTTTGTTGCCCGCTACAAGAGAATGAGAGGATACAGGGTCCTCTATCCATGGGGACTTGACGACAATGGTCTTGCCACCGAAAGATACGTTGAGAAAATAACAGGGAAAAAGGGCAGCGCGGAGAGTATTTCTGAGTTCAATGCTGAATGTTACAGGATAAGTACAGAACTTGAAAAAGAACTCTCGGAAACCGCAAGGTCCCTAGGGCTGAGTGTGGATTTCGAGCGAGCATACAGAACCATAAGCAGGGAAGTACAGGCCATATCTCAGAAGGCATTCCTTGTTCTTGTTAGGAAAGGTTCCGCATACAGGAAGAAAGCGCCTTCCTACAAGTGTCCTCTGTGTGGTACGGCTATTTCCCAAAGCGAACTTAAGAACAAGACAAAGGAAACAGACTTCGTGGACATAGAATTTAAAGGTGAAGCGGGTTCCATAACTATTTCCACGACCAGACCAGAACTGCTTTTCGCCTGTGTGGCGCTGGCAGTGAATCCACAGGATGACAGATATTCTCATCTTATAGGAAAAAAGTTCAGGGTGCCAATTGCCGGCTATGAGGTTTCCGTGATTGGGGAACAGTCTGTTGATACGGGTAAAGGAACTGGGGCAGAAATGATCTGCACTTTTGGCGACCAGAACGATCTGGAGATATGGAAGAGGCTGGAACTTCCACTCAGGGTAATTGTGGATGACAGTGGAAGGATGAATGCTGAAGCCCTGTTTCTTTTGGGAAAGAAGATCAATGAAGCGAAGAGGGAAATCGTCGAAAGGCTGGATAAGGAAGGTTATCTGAAGGGGAGCAGGAAGATCACCCATACAGTGAATGCCCATGAGAGGTGTGATACACCAGTTGAAATCGCTATCAGCACCCAGTGGTTCGTGAAGTCACTTGAACTGAAGGAGGAGTTGATAGACCGTGGGAGGGAAATTAAGTGGAAGCCGGATTTCATGAGGATAAGGTATGAAAACTGGGTCAATGGTCTCAAGTGGGACTGGTGCATCTCAAGACAGAGATTCTACGGTGTTCCTTTCCCTGTGTGGTACTGCAGGAAATGCGGCGGAATTGTACTCGCCGAAGAGAAAGATCTACCTGTGGATCCAAGAACTGATTCTCCCCGGGAAAAGTGTCACAGTTGTGGTAGTGAAGACCTTGAACCTGAGACTGACGTCCTAGATACTTGGGCAACGTCGTCTCTGACCCCGGATATACTTTATCAAAAGTACGATCTGGGCAAGACGGATTATCCCCTCAGCTGCAGGTTTCAGGGACATGACATAATTTCCACCTGGGGGTTTACAACTATCCTGCGCGCTCACCTCAAGCACTCGAGCATTCCCTGGAAAGAAATTTCCATAAGCGGGAACGTGAATGATCCCGAAGGCAAGAAACTCAGCAAGAGTAAAGGGAACAGCTTCTCGCCTGTTGAACTCATCAAAAAATACGGTGCAGATGCAATCAGGTACTGGAGCGCATCCATATCTCCATGGGAGGATGTCAGCATTAGTGACCAGGAACTTGTGAGGGGGAGAAGACTCGCAATAAAGATCTTTAATGTAGGGAAGCTTCTTGGGATGCTTTCCAGTGGCAGGAATGTCAAGGTATCTGCCAATTCTACTGCACCCTATGACAGATGGGTAGTTTCCCTACTAAAGAATACCTGGCAGGAAGTTACTTCCGCAATGGACGAGTTTAACTTTTACAGGGCGAGGCTGGCGCTGGATAATTTCTACTGGAACAGTTTCTGTGACAACTATCTTGAAATCCTGAAAAGCGAGAGCAGAGCCGGAAATGATCCCGAGGGGAAGAGCCTGGATACAGCACATTTCGTTTTCCTGAACATTTTGCGAATGTATGCCCCTTTCGTGCCGTTCATAACAGAGGAAGTTCATGATATTCTGAACATCCCAGGCAAGAAGAACAGCATTCACTCAGATAGGTGGCCGAACTTATCGGGCATCAGTAACGATGATTCTGGCTTTGATACCACTATAAAAGCAATTTCAAAGATAAGGTCTGCAAGGTCGGCAATGAAAATCCCGCCTGCTGCATCAGTGAAAAAGGTTACGTTAAAAGGAGACATGAATATTCTTGAAAGAGATTCTGCGATCCTGTCAAGATTGCTGAAGGTTGATAAACTTGAGATAAGCGACCAAAAAGGAGAATTGGTAGCTGAGATCGACAGCTGAAACTCATTTCACGGGAAAATTCCAATGAAATATGCCTTTTATTGCGCTTAGCATCTTAATTGGGGCATTCGGAAAAACATAGAGAGGATCGAACATTATTTTAATGGATCATTATTAACAGAGCATGGCAATCCCAAGCCCAAAGATGCTTTTCAGGATAGGAGCTATACTTGCTGCAGCTTCCATTGTCCTGTTCGGTTTGTCGATTTCCGAGATTGCTTCCGGAGGAGAAAGTTTTCCAGGACAGAGTATCCCCGCCGGCATGGAGGGAAAACTGACATTCACGAAGAGCGTCAACGCGGGCGATGACCTTGAATATGTCGTTACGCCTTCGAACTCCGGTCATGGCCTAATAGATCTTACCGTGTTTCTTATCTCACCCAGCAATCAGAGTCTGGCATATTCCAATATAACGCTATCTATAACGGTGACCCAGGTGATCATAGCTCCAGACTCCGGGACCTGGCAAATCGGGTTCCTTAACAATGCCAATAATAATTCGGCCAACTTTTCAGTCTCTATGGCGGTGGTACCGTTCACATCGCTTTTAATGCTCGACCTGGCTCTTGCACTGCTTGTTTCTGGTGGTGGAATCCTCATTCTGGCTTACATAATCAGGAGAAGAGAGATTAGCATCGCAATGAGAAGAAACTACTGATCGCGTATCCCTTCTTTCCTGGTCGTCTGTGATTTCCCCTTGAAAACGTCATTAAGACGCTTGGCTGCACGAATCAAACCCAGGTGGCTCATGGCCTGGGGAAAATTCCCTATTGGCTCCCCGCTTTTCAGATCCACTTCTTCAGAAAGAAGGTAAAGATGATTCGAATATTTCTGAAGATGATCGAAAACCTCCCTGGCTTTTTCGTATTCCTTCAGCAGCACCAGGTCTTCAACGTACCAATACGAGAGCAGGAGGAATGCATTGTCCTTGCATTTGAGTCCGTCGTCGATTGTGTACCTGCTGAAAAGATAGTCCTTCGTCATCAGGTCCTCTTCAATTCTATGGATAGTGTTTCTTATCCTTTCGTCATCAGGCGGAAGAATGCCAAAGTGTGGCATCCTGAGCAGTGCACCGTCTGTGTGCTGTGCTCCATAATACTGTACAAACGAGTTTGTCTTCTTGTCGATTGCATTGGTAAGCAGGCTCTCTTTTATGAGATCGGCATTCTTTTGCCAAACCGAGTACGGCCCGGAAAACCCCAGCTTCCTGCCCATCTCCATAGCTCTTTTAAAGGCTACCCATGCGACCGCTTTTGAATATGTATAATGCTTTGGCGCTGTACGAAACTCCCAGATAGAGGAATCCTCCTTCTGCCATATCCTTGAAAGATGGCCCAGTGTTTCCTTCACGAAGTCCCAGAGGAAACTGTTTATCGTTCCACCCGCGTTGGCAACATAATAAATCGCATTGATTATGCTTCCATATTCATCAATCTGCAACTGTTTTGCGGCCTGGTTGCCCATCCTTACCGGGGATGAGCCCATATAACCTGAGTAATCCAGCACCTCTTCCTCCACTGAACCAAACTCATTTATCTGATAAATAGTCTTGAGTTTTCTCTGCTTTTTTACGGTTTCCATTATATCGTAAAGAAACTTGATTGCCTCTTTCTTGTAGCCCAGGATAGATAGAGACTCCACCACGTATGCTGTATCCCTAATCCATGTGAACCTGTAATCCCAGTTCCTCTCTCCGCCTATGCATTCCGGCAGGCTCGAGGTTGGAGCCGCCACCATAAGCCCTGTAGGCTCGTAGAATAATCCCTTCAGGACCAGAGCCGAGCGAACGGTTTCCCTGTTATAAAGCGCAGGATAATGGCCAATTGAAACCCAGTCTTTCCAGTATTTTGAGGTTTCTTCCATTCTCTCAAGGGACTTATAGTCAGAGACCCTCTGCACGTCCTTCACACCGTGCAGTACTACGATCCTGGCATCCTCGCCTTTCTTCATTTTAATGCCCCCGGAAACCATGTCGCTTTTCTTCTTCAGGGGTAGATCTGATGAAACTCCTAAAGTCTGGCTCTTGGCTTTGAAAACAAAACCATCCTTCTTTTGCGTTATTAGAGGTTCTGTCTTGCCATAGTTGAAGACGGGCCTGATGTTTACCCTCACATCAATATCCTTGTTCGGGGTTTCCATATACCTGTGTATTTCAGGGAAATTTATCGTACTGTATTCTGAAGTAGGAATGAAGTCGGTCAGTCTTAAAACAAGCAGGAGGTCTTCGTAGAATTCGGTGATTAGGATATTTGTATGGTCATGATAGTATTGCATAACCCTCAGATGTTCGCCGTTCATTGGGGAAACCCGGAAGTATCCTCCTTTCTGGCTGTCGAGAATTGAGGAGAAAACTGGATCGGAGTTAAAATTTGGCATGCAGGCCCAGTCTATTGTTCCATTCATTGAAACTAATGCTGCGGTCCTGTTACTGCAGATCATCCCATGATTCTTAATGAGAGAATATCCATCCCTTTCAACGCTCCTGTATAATGTAGGGAAGAAGGACGGCATCTTTGCTTGTATATTCACACATACTATTAACTTTTAACCGTCGAAGCCATCAGTTTTTGGGTTGGATCGTGAAGAGTACTTCATTTACCGTTGAAGGGAGGGAAACCACCATTTCAATAGGATATCGCCTGCTTAGCACCTTAACGGGCAAAGTGAAAAAACCCGCGATCCTTTTCGTATCGAAAAATCTTCCGCAAGCATTCAGGAAGTATATCGAAGAATGCTTTTCCAGATCAGTAATAATACCAGTTGAAGACGGTGAGGCAATCAAGACCCCGGAAGGGTATTATAAAATTATTACAGCCCTGTCGTCGCATAGCGTAGGCAGAGAAGATATCGTGGGCTATGCAGGTGGAGGGACTCTTGGTGATGTTGTAGGATTTGCCGCTGCAACGTTCAAGCGTGGGGTGAATTTAATTTCTGTCCCTACGACTTTCCTTGCGCAGATTGACGGGTCTATAGGTGGGAAGAATGCCATCAATTTTGCCAATACAAAGAACCTGGTTGGCAGTTTCTGTCTCCCGGTTGAAATCTACAGCGACCTGTATTTTATTGAAAAAATGCCGCAGAAGATGTTCCTTAACGGTCTTGGGGAATTATTGAAATACTATATTCTTAACCCTGAGGAGTTCAACTGGTCTCTTTTTGGCGAGGATTTTGCCGAGTTGCAGGGCAATATGAGCGTACTTGAAGAGATTGTTTTTACATGCTCGAAGCTCAAGATGGATTATGTTGCAAAGGACTTCTATGACAAAAACGGGATAAGAAGGATGTTGAATTTTGGCCACACAATTGGCCATGCGCTGGAGTCTGCCACCGATTTCAGGATCTCCCATGGTGAAGGGGTCTACTGGGGGATGCTTATAGAATCATTCCTGGCGCAGTCCACAGGCGTGAACGCTTCCAGGACAATCTCGCTCCTTAAACCATTCGTACCTATGTTCAATATGTCAGAGGAACTTGTCAAATCAAGATTTGACTCTCTTGCCGGCTTCGTGCAGAATGACAAGAAAGTGAGCGGAGAAACAATTAAATTGCCGTTTCCTTTAAATTCTGGAGGTGCCGGTGATTTGGAAATATCACTTGCCACTTTAAGTAAATTCCTTGAGAAGAATACAATGGATGAGTTGCTTGAGTAAGCTTTATGGAGTAATTGGAAACCCGCTCCTCAGGTCTTCCAGCCCTGATCTGTTTAATCGCTTTTTCAAGAGGAACTCTATGGATTCCGTATACATACCGGTCGAATTTGGCGAGCTTCAGTCAAAAGTGATACTTGATGCGATGAGAGGAACTTTTTCAGGGTTCAACGTAACTTCACCATTTAAGCGCAGCATACTTGAGAGTTGTGACATCTTGAGCAACGAGAGCATAGATACCGGTTCTGTCAACCTGGTCAAGGTTGATGACGGTGAATTTATGGGGTCTAATACGGACCCGGCTGGTTTCAAATTCCTGGTTGATCACAATTCCATCGAGATATCCGGAAAGAGAATCCTCATTCTTGGAAGCGGTGGCGCTGCCTCATCTGTAAGATATGCACTCACCAGTTGGTTTAACGCTGATTCAGTGGAAGTGGTCACCAGGAACCTGGCTTCTAGTTTGCCAGGATTGGTGGCCTACGGAGAGGTTCGTACTCATGTTGACTTAATTGTTAGCACTATTCCTTATCAGCATCAATCAAATTTCCTCCCCAAATTTGCGATGCTTATTGAAAAAACCAGCCCTTCATTATTGATTGACCTTGTGTATAATCCCGTTGTTTCGCGCTTTATGTCGTTTGCCAGGGATAGGGGTGTCTCTTCGGTTGGCGGCGGAGACATGTTTCTCGGGCAGGCAAGGGAGGCGGTAAGGTCCTGGTTCAATATGGATGCGGACATAGAGCTTTTAAGGCAACTGCTTGACGGTTTGAGGTGAATGATGTCGATTGTTACTGTAAATGGAGGGATCAGTGTCATATCTGCTTTCATAAACGGCATAGGCGCTGCCGTGTCCATAGATCTTCCGATGCGCCTGATGACTACCCGGGAAGCGGAAGATCCAGATCCAGTTTTACATGAGATGACTGAATGGTATGCAAAGAGGTTCAATTTCAAGATCAAACCTGAAATCAATGTCCATAGCAGGATACCACGTGGACAGGGCCTGAAGAGCAGCAGTGCACTTGCGATTGGCGTTATTGAACTCCTTTGTATCGAAAACGGATCAAGACTGGCTGACGAGGAAAAACTCGCGGCTGCTGCTCAGGTTTCCAGGGAGATGAAACTTTCGGCCACAGGGGCGTATGATGACCTTTCTGCTGCTTACTTTGGTGGCCTTGCTCTGGCAGATAACAAAGAGAACAGATTGCTGCTGAGGAAGGAGATTCCTGTAATGCCCATTCTAATTGCGTATGATGCAAATCAGCAAAGAAGCTCGTACGCTTTGAAAGACTCCTTTCCGGAGGAGGCAGCCGCAGAGATTGAGACTCTTGTTGAACGGGTAAAGAAAGGGAGTTTTCTCCCTGTTGCAGCCCTGAATGGCCAGATCATTTCGAGGAAGACTGGCATTCGGAATGACCTCATCGACTTAATCAAGGGTTTTCATCCTCTTTCAGTTTCCCAGTCAGGAAAGGGTCCTGCAATATTTGCAGTATTCAAGAATACCATAGAAATGAGGGAGTGCGCGAGTACTCTTTCAAAACAGAAAAATATCATGACCATATTGACAAGGACATCAAACGATCCCATACAGGGGGTAGAATGAGAGCAACTTTTAATTGCACGAGTCCTGCGGGAGTCATCGAGATCCCTGGTTCAAAGAGCTTTTCCCAGCGCCTGGTCTTGCTTTCTACCCTGCTTTCAATACCACTTACGCTTGAGAATATCTCGTATTCTGGAGATGAGTTGAGGGCCATATCAGTTGCTTCTCAATGCGGAATGTCGACAACTAACTCCAGCCATAATTGCATGATAAGTGGCACTTACAGGTCTCCAAAGGAGATCTTTGTTGGAGAATCCGCTACACTTTTCAGGTTGGCTATTGGTGGACTGGCGGGAAAGAAGGAACTTGTAAACTTCCGCCTTTCTGAGTCTCTGATGAAGAGAAAGCATGCAGAACTGATGGAAGTTCTCACTTCAATGGGAGCCAGTTTCACACCACAGAGCAAAGGTTACCTCATGAATGCAACCCACGCCAGAGGTGGTCCTGTTGAAATTGCTGGAAGGGTGAGCTCGCAATTTATCTCCTCGCTTATTGTAATGAAAGCCATCATGAACGATTTTGGTTCGACTGTATCCGTTGTTGACGGATTATCGTCTGCCGGATACGTGGACATAACGCTGGAAACGTTGAAGATGTACGGTTATGCAGTTAAGGAAGAGGGGAGTTCCTACTCCATTGAGTCGTTCAATCCTGTTGAAAGCCTGACCTGCAGGCTTGAGGGTGATTTTTCATCTGCATCATATTTCATGGTTCTTGGATCTCTCTGTTCGGAAGATGGGATAGTTCTGAAAGGACTGCAAAAAAACAGCCTGCAGCCTGACAAAAGAATGGTGGATTTTTTGAAGGATTCGGGGGCTGATATCACGGTCAATGGTGATTCGATAACGGCGAGAAAGTCCAGCCTGAATGGGGGAGACTTTGATGTCGACTCCTGCCCGGATCTTGCACTGCCACTTGCAGTTGCAGCTATTTTTTCATCCGGTAAGACTTTAATCCATGGGGTTTCCAGGCTGAGATACAAGGAAGCTGACAGGATTGAATCAATACAGGAACTTGTAGCCGCTTTTGGCGGAGAAGCAAGCCTGAGTGAAAATACAATAACCATCATTCCGCCTGAGAATCCGGTGGCTTCACATGAAGTAAGCTTCACTGAGCATCGATCGGTAATGGCTGGGGTCATTGCCTCCATATGCTCTGGCAGTCCTGTCATAAACAACAATCTGGAGAGGATTTCGAAGAGTTTTCCCGGTTTTATGCCTTCATTGAAACGCCTGGGATGCGAACCGGGTGCATGCTAGCTTTGTCCTCCGTTCTAAACCACCCGCCTTTACGGACACAGGCCTGCATGGAGCAAGTTGCAGCCCAGTCTTCATCTGTTCTGCCAGCCAGTTGGCAAAATGCGCATCATTATGCTTTTTACTGAGAGGCGCACTTTCACCCCCATCTCACAAAAATTAAATCACGAGCACCTATAAGAGATTCGAATGCTGATCTACGACGACCTTGGGAAGAGAATAGCAACCTCCACTTCCGGTCTTAAGCTAAAAATTGAGAAGACAGATATTGAGATTGACTCAAGGGGTTTCGCAGATTTCGTGGTCAAGACTTTCAAGTTCAAGGATCACCCTGTTTCGGATATTACAGCGCTTTCCGACGCTATTGCAAAACTGGATTTCGTTGAAGAGTGCTCTTCAACCGGGGGGTATCTGAACATAAAGGTAAAAGCGGAAAAGCTTTATTCAATAATCGACGACGCCATTTCGGGCGTCGGAATGTACCCGGAGACATTTCAGGACCCGGAGAGGGTTGTTGTTGAACATACTAGTGCGAACCCTACCGGGCCAATTCATGTTGGCAGGATAAGGAACTCAATCATTGGTGACTCTGTAGCGAGAATTTTTGCAAGGTATGGTTACAGGGTGTCGACCCATTATTTTGTTAATGACTCCGGAAAGCAGGTCATGGCGCTGTACGAAGGATTTGTCAGGTACTGCAAGGGTTGTGAGCTGACAGTGGAGAACCTGCTGCATGGTTATCAGGAGATATACAGGCATATGGAAGAACTTGGGGGTGAGACTGCAGTGATTGGGCCGCTGCTGAAGAGATACGAGCTGCCCGATGTAAAGTTGCTCGAAGAGATAAAAGGAGCATGTTCGGTAGTCTTGAAAAACATCAAGGAAACGCTCGGACAGCTCCACGTAAATATAGAGGATTACATCTGGGAATCGGGTTTCCTTCAATCTGAGGAGCTTGTGGAAGTTTTTGAAAGGCTTGGGACCCATATAAAGGAGGAAAAAAAGGCAAAATTCCTGGAAATGCCATGGGGAAAGAAAGAGTATCTCGTGAGGTCTGACGGCACAAAGCTCTACCTGGTAAGGGACCTCGCGTATCACCTTTTCAAGACTGAACACTTTGACGTAATTGTGGACGTGCTTGGCGAGGATCACAGAGATTACGCAAAGACTCTTGGTTACGTGCTTCCGGACCTAATGGAACTTGATAAGAGATTTGAGTTTCTGATTTACTCTTTCATTTCGCTTGAAGGTTCCAAGCTTTCAACGAGGCAGGGCAATATTATCACTGTGGAAGAGCTCATTAAAAAAGGGCTTGAAGAAGCGTCCAGGATTGTATCTGAAAAAGGAAACGATTATGATGAAAAGACAAGGGAGAAAATTGCAAAGGAGGTGGCCGTCGCTTCGATCCGTTTTAACGTTGTCAGGGTAAATCCACAGAAGGCAATTGTATTCAGGTGGGGAGAAGCGCTTAACACTGAGGGAGATTCTGCTCCTTTCATTATGTACTCTTATGCCAGATCATCTTCCATACTCGAGAAGGGAGAACCATCTGAGAAAAGAAAAAGCAGCTATGGCAAGGAGGAAAAGGCCCTGCTATGGAACATGTACCTCTTCCCGGATTTCATAGAAAAGTCAATGAATTCAAAGAGGCCGGACTTGATTGCTTCCTACGCCCTGGCCCTGACAAAGACGTTTAACGATTTTTATTCCTCATGCCAGGTTAATGTTGCAGAGGACGATATAAGAGGCACGCGCAGAAGAATCGTGGAGATGTACAGAACCATAATCAAAGATGCTGCAGGCATGTTGGGCATTAATATGCTGGAAAGAATGTAGAGACGTTTTCCATCCTTGAGCAAAAATAACGATGAAGGGATTTATCCTGGATTTGCACCAGGGTCTTTTGATCCGCCGAACAACCTGGTGTAAAATATTGACAGGACTACAACTACTAACGTCAAAATCAGGAGATAGTTTATGAATGACAGTATAACGATTGAAGTGATAAGAGAGATCCAGGGAAGAAATTTCTTCCACCCGGTAACCTTCAGCAATCTTATTCCGGCTGCCGAGCCCACGACGTAAACCGTCCCTCCTATTCCGCTCACCATAAGGAATGCAGTAACCAGGTTTACGTTAAATATGAAATAGAAAAAGAGGTTTAACAAGCCAAGGAGTGCCATCAGCGTTATAGCTTTGTAAGGTACGTTGGAGACCGGGTGAAGATTCGAAAGCAGAGACGGCATTCCGTTGGATTTTGAAACTGAGTATATGACCCGGCTCATCCCTGCAATGTATGCGTTAGCTGTGCTGAAAACCGCAACAACGGCGATTATCGACGTTGCAAACATTCCATATTTGCCAAGGAAATTTGACATCAAAACCTCAAACGGCACAATGCCCCCGCCAACTTTGTAAGCCCCAGTACCCACTATCACTATTGAAACAGACACGTAGAGTATCCCGATTATGACAACGCTGAACAGGACCGCACGCCGAAGAACTTTCTCTGGATCTTCTATTTCGCCAGCAAGGTTTGGTACGTTTTCATACCCAAAAAAGGCCCATATTATAAGTGCAGATGCGACGCCAATAGGATAAAGATTCCCACCGGGGATAAGAGGCACAAAACTGCCTGTATTCAATGTAGGCAGGGAAGCGCCTATGGCGATTATTAACACCACTACGATTGACACTATAACCAGTATCTGAACGCGTGCGCTGAACTTCATTCCCAGATAGTTGATCAAGGATGCTAACGCTATGAGGGTCCCTGCAAACAGAAATACGTCTATTCGCGTCATGGGAATTGAATAGGATAGGTAGTAACCTGCTGCTATTGCGTTTGCCGGCGCGCCGAACATGAACCAGGCCATGAACAACCATCCAATGGAATTGCTTGTGTATTTTCCAAATGCCTGCCTTGAAAAGGAATATATGCCTCCTGATTGGGGATTCATGGTTGCCATCTTCGCAAATGTGTATGCGAACGGGTAGCTCAGGGCCGAGAGAAGGATCCATGCTAAAATAGAAGCCTGCCCTGCGACCTGTGCTGAGAGACCAGGAGTGATCAGTATGCCCGCTCCAAGCACGGAAGCCATGTATATAGCTATGGCATGAGGCAGCCTGATCACCCGTCTTAATTCGGTATCGGTCAAATTAGATCCTTTGAGGTATTTTTAGACTCAACTTCGAGGAGCTTAATCTTTCTGTCTATTCCCAGCCCATAACCTCCCGGATCTCCGCTTTTCCTTACGACCCTATGGCATGGGATAATGAGGGGGACGGGATTACTGGCACAGGCTCCGGCCACTGCCCTGACTGCCTTTGGGTTTCCAATTGCTTCTGCCACATCACTGTAACTTGCGGTGGAACCGTAAGGAATACTGGTCAACGCTGCCCAAACCCTCCTCTGAAATTCCGTGCCTCCCAATATATCCAGTGGAAAGTCAATTTTCCTGCCTGTCAGGTATTCGTTCACTCCCTGAACGTAATTCTCTCTGTCCTCCGATTTTTCGAGATGGGCGTTTGGAAACTCTTTTTTCAAGAAATCCAGTAGTTCCTCTTCTGTATCTGCCACGCTCACAGAACATATGCCTGTTTCAGTAAACGCGACAATCAGTCTTCCCAGGAATGTGTCCCCTGTTAAATACCTAATTCTCACTCCCTTTCCTCCTTTCCTGTAGGTTGATGGAGAGATACCGAGTTTTAAACCTGGGTTTTCGTACAACCAGCTCTGGGAACTATAACCAACACCATGGATTGCCGAGGGAATGGAATCCCCATCCCTGAGCTTGAGTTTTAGATGCGCGATCCTGGTTTCTTCCAGGTATTTTCTGGGTGAAATTCCGATGGTTTTTTTGAATTCCTTCTGAAGTGTGTAAGGACTCATCCCAAAAGTTTTGCCCAGGGATTCCAGGCTTATTTTTCCATTATAATTCTGGCGGATGTAGTTGCAAATTTCCTCTATCTTTTCTTTTTTTCTTTTGAATTTATTCTCAGATTTTGGCAAGCACCTTTTGCATTCCCTGTAACCATTCTTCTCCGCCTCTTCCGTAGTCATGAAAATAATGATGTTGCCTCTCGCAGGTCTTCTTGCCGGGCATGAAGGATTGCTATAGGTCTTTAACCTTCTGTTGGCAAAGACGAACTTGCCATCGTAAGATGAGTCACGCCTCATCAGAGCCTGAATGTATATTTCAGTAGAACTTTCTAGTTCAGCCTTTTGGCCGATTCCATTTCCGGTCATTTATCCTGACCTTTTGCCCTATCTGGATTAAATAAAAAGGTTTTTGACGGAATCTTGCCGTCAAAATGAAAAAGTTGAAAGTTTAAACAGGTACGCTCGTTATTATTTGTTTCCTTTCTTCTCCTGCAGTTTCTTCTGTTCCAGAAGTGAAAGCTTGTCTGAAGAGGAAGATTTCTTTCTGAGTCCTCCAGTTGACAGTTTGTAGTAGACGTAACCAACAACTACAATCACAAGTATCACTCCAATAATTATTAGAGGCGTAACGTAAGAGGGGGGACTGATGCTGACCGTTTGTGTAATTCCTCCTATTGTCGCGAAGAAACCTGCTCCAGATGCGTCCTCGGATGTGTTGCTTCCCACGATTGTTACCGACACTGATCCTGTCTGGCTTGGAGTCCAGTTCAGAGATACGTTGGCGTACGAGTGGACCTTAAGTTGCCTGGTGTAGTTCTGATCAGCTACAACCTTTCCATTGGCCCAGATTAGAAGGTAGAAACCATTGGCGGTAACAGTTCCCTGGTTGCTAACATTAACGTAAATGGTTGTTTGCACGTTTTGTGTTAACCCGCCTGGGATGTCAACGCTATTCACTACTATTCTGGGAGTGACTACAGAAATCGTCAGGGTAAGGTTTGCGTAGCTCGTAAGGTTCGTGAACTTATTTGTCAGGTTCAGTGAGATGATCATGGTGTTAAGTGTAGTGAAACGGATTGTAATCCACGTTCCGTTATCAAATGGGTCGTTCGAGGAACTATTTATTATGGTGTATATAGAGCTGGAAGTATTAACTGGCGCTAGCGTTCCGTTGTTACCATATCTCACAGTCCAGTTGAAATTAAGGTGACTGAAGTTGCTGTCATACTGATCCCTGCTGTTCTTGCTTGCTATATTACCTCTATTTAAAGCGGTGAAGTTTACCAGTTGACCAGCCACAGGGTTGCTGATACTCTTGTTTGTGGAGTTGTACATGTTAATGTATGCGATTGGTTTCGTTGTATCATTGACGTGAACCTTGAACGTCATGTTCTTGGCTTGTCCGGTGACTGTCATAATGGTGACATTGGCAGTCTGGTAGCTGCTGTTGTCAAGGTTTGGTTTTTTAAATGTATAAGTTGCATTTGGCGCCTGTGTGGTGTAGTTTGCAAAGTTCCACTTGTACAACAGGGGTACAAAGTACTTTCCTATGCCGGCGGACGAGTTGTAAACCGAAAAGATGGATATAACGTTCTGTGGCACGGAAACTGTTGGTGAAGTACCATTGTACGTTGCGTTGAAATGATTTGCCCCGCTGTAATTCACTGAATAATTCACGGTTATTGAGCCACTGAAAGCAAACACGAAGAATGTGGTCTGGTTTGAACCGTTAGAAGGGCTGGTCGCGTTGACAACAACAGTGTAGTTCATACCTTGAGTGTTGAACATGTACGAGTTGTTATAGGTCTTCCCTGCAGTGTAGTTTGTCACTGGAACTCCGTTGATTGTCCACATGAAGTTCGTCAACAGATAGTCGTTCGTTCCGGTCACGGGATTATAGTACGCGTTTGAGACATTGAGATACACTGTAGTACCTACCGGAACCACAAATGCAGTGTTGTTCCTCGAAGTATTAAGTACGTACTTGGAGGAGTTAAGGCCACTCCAGTATAGCTTGGTATACTGATCGATGAAAGTTGGTCCCTTGACTGCGGTAAACTTAAGCTTTATCCAGTGCGACTGTGACTGTGTAGAAATGTTAACCGGGGACTTGAAGGTCGTAGTAGGGTAGTTCGATGATTCAAGTGCCAAACTGGTGTTTGCATATGTGAATGAGTATGTGTAGTTGACCTGCCCAGAGGTATAATTAGTGGCTGTGCTGAATATAGATACACTGGTGATGGTGGATTTGTTTAACAGTGCGGAGTTGTTGTACGTGGCGTTTATGGAAGCCGTAAGACTCCAGAGGTTCCCTGCAGATGGCATGACCAGTTTGTCAATGCTCATAGACCCGGCTCTCATTTCATACGAATATCCATTAATCATGAATGAAGCGTTGGTATAGGTCTGAAGATACGATGAAAACACTGTATACAGATTAACGTGGTCCAGTTGCATTTGCCAGTACAATGAACTCACTGAACTGTTAGGGAGGAATGGTACTGCTGTGCCATTAAGGAAACTGAAATTAACAGTCTCGGACACTACCCCGAGTTTATAGTTCACTGCATAATTTGTGGATACGGAAGAATTCTCTGCCTGCAACGGGGGAACGGCCACTTCTCCGGCAGTGGATACACTAATCTGAGCTGACGCATATCCGGGTGAACCTATTATCAAAACAACGTTGGAGAAGGCGTTCACTAAACTGAAAAGAGAAAATGTGTTACCAGAAAACGAAAGTGAAGTGTACTTTAGAGTTGTCTCATTAAGGACCGCAACATTCAACTTGGTTATTTGAGCGCCGTCAGCTGCAGAGACCACTCCAAACAGATATTGGCTTGAAAGCGGTATCACAATTGTGTTGTTAGCCGGGACAGTCTCTGTGTATACATGCTGGTCCCCGCCATATACCGCATCCGCAAAGAATGAAATCCCATTGGGTAAGTTGGCGTAGAATGTAGGTACAGAAAAGTTCGCGGTTTTACCGCTGATGAAGGTGTAGCCTGAATTTGTCTTAAAGCTTACAGTAGCAGTATTCCCTGACGAGATTCCGGATACCTTTACGGTTGTGTTGCTTGTCAGTTCAACAGGGATGCTTATGTTCTGTGAATAGTGGGTGGAAGACAGGTTAACGTATTCTGTATAGGCGGACGAAAGAATGTATCCATTGACTACAGCATTGAATGTATATAGTTCAGGGATGGTTATCTTGTACTGTCCGTAAGGCAGGCTAGTTGACACAGAATTCCCCACAAGAGGTGAGTTCACATCCTGGCCAGAAACAGAGGAGATTGTAATTTCAGTGGAGCTGGACGCCAATGAGAATGGGTTTCCTCCACTAATGGTACTATTATCATACTTTAGCACCAGATTGACATTGGACGTTCCAGGCGTGAAAGCCAGAGAGTTCGTTGTCAGTGCCATTGAGCCAAACAGTAATGCTATCACGATAAGCACTGAAATTGCCAGTTTTTTGTTCACTGAAATCTTCCTCACAGTGGCGGTTAAAGGAATATCCCGATATAAACATTCTTCACGTTTCAAGCGCCCGCAATATAATCGTCTCTAAAAATCTGTGGATTTCAGGTATCGGGGATAAAACGAGGAATGCGGTTTTGGCCGAATAAAATCTCCAGACTGCAGTCATGTAATGTAAGCGTGTCTTTTCCGCTTCGTGTATCCTTTCATTACTATCTCATATGGTGTAAGAGGCTCGCCTTCCAGGATTACGTATCTTTTCCTCATGGTTTCCTGGATAGCAGTTCCTGGCGGGCGCAGAGGATAGCCTAGTGCAGCATGAATTATTTCTTCCGGGGAAATCCTGTTCTTAACACGCTGCAATAGGTAAAGAGATGCCATTTCCGAAAACATGTCTGGTGGAACTGCCATGCCGTTATCGGTCCCAATGCACAGGGAAATACCTGACCTGAAAAAG
This sequence comes from Thermoplasmatales archaeon, assembly GCA_014874365.1. Classification (GTDB taxonomy): domain Archaea; phylum Thermoplasmatota; class Thermoplasmata; order Thermoplasmatales; family Thermoplasmataceae; genus JACWAH01. The sequence goes on along the minus strand of JACWAH010000020.1, from coordinate 40,948 downwards.
CTGGAGTAGTCTGTCGTCAGTCCATAAAAAAGATTCGATCTTGGTGTTATGCAAACAGGGATGCCTTCATTCTTCAATTTCATGAGATCGTCAGGCCTGCAGTGTATCCCGTGTACAACGAAAGTTGGCTTCAAATCAATAAGCCTGTCTACATCTTCTCTATCGCGCTCAGAAAAATGTATCGCGAAGACTTTTCTCCTGTACCTGGCCAGTTCTGAAAGTTTTGAGAGTAACTCGTTATTATGATCAGCCATGGAACTCATGCCAAATCCATCTACCTGTTCTATAATTTGTACAGCTTCATCATAGTTAACGGGTCTGCCTAGAACCTTGACCTTAACCTTTTTCCCTTTTGCCGCATTCTTGAGTGCCAAAGCGCCGCTTTTGCCACCTTCCCTGAAGTCGAATAATACTCCCGTCCCGGTCTTCCAGGCTACATCCAGGCTTTTCCGCATTCCAGCAGTGATTTCCTCCAGGCTCGCTTTTTCAAGTTTAGTATGTTTGAAACCGTGAGGTCCCACTGAGTCTTTCAGGTTAAGCGGCGGTTCCTCGTTTACAAATGAATCTCCCAGGTGTGTGTGAGAGTTGACCAGTTCTGGAATAGCTGTACCCCTGAATTTCGCTTCAGATTCCAGACCCGGTTTAATTTCCGTTTCCCCATCTTTCTCCGTTACCGTGGCGCGCATAAACCTTCCATTTACGTACAAATGGCCGGTGAAAATGGCTTTGCTCATCCCTTGATCACCCCCAGTGGACTCAAGGAAACCACCGAACGTGAGATCCCAGCTCCTTCTATGCTCCTTATCACCTGCTCAATCTGCTTATAGCTTCCTGGCGCCTCTTCCTGGATCACCTTCCTGGAAGCAGTTTTGAGGTATACTCCTTTCTCATTCAGTTCTTCGGACACACGGGAAAGATTGAGGGTTTCCATTGCTTTGTGCCTGGAAATCACCCTTCCTGCTCCGTGGCACGATGAACCGAATGTAAGTTCCATGTTCTTCTTTTCTCCGACAAGCACGTAGGAATCGGAACCCATGCTCCCGGGAACAAGCACCGGGTGCCCAGTCAATTTAAACAGGCTGCCATTTTCTTTCCTTCCCGGGGGAAATGCCCTGGTCGCCCCCTTTCTGTGCACAATTAGCCTGGTCTTCTTCCCTTCCACTTCATGCTCCTCCACACGTGCAAGATTGTGAGAAATACTGTAAACGATCCTCATGTCTTCATATTCTAAGTTGAATGCTTTTGCAAATACTCTCCTGATCTGATCAATTATGATTTCCCTATTGGAAAAGGCAAAATTTGCAGCTGCCTGCATTGCCCCAATATAATCGTCGAAAAGCCTTTCCCCGTTCCTTGCAAACACAAGCTGCCTATCCGGAAGTTGGTTGCTTCCACTTCGTAGAAGTTTTTCAATGTAATCCGTGGCTACCTGATGCCCCAATCCTCTGGATCCGGTATGCACCATTGCAGTTATGTTGTTTTCAGACAGGTTGAAAGCGGAGGCTATCTTGCTGTCAAATACCCTCGAGACTCTTTGTATTTCGACAAAGTGGTTGCCCGCTCCAAGCGTTCCAAGCTGTTTCATTCCTCTTCCGGTTGCTGCGGGGGATACCTTGGACACTTCTGCTTCACCAAACTTTCCAAGCTCATCCGTATGATCCACATCCATTGCATCGCCCATTCCATTCTCTATGACCCAGTTAATGCCCTCCGTCATTACAGAAGCAAGTTGTTGCCTGCTAAGGTCAAGTTTCCCCTTTGTTCCAACGCCTGATGGAATTCGCTGAAATAGCGCATCGATCACCTCTTTTCGCTTGGAAGCAAAGGTCGATTGCGTAATCGGTATAGATAGCAGGGAAACCCCGCAATTGATGTCATAACCTACTCCACCTGGTGATACCAGCCCATCGTCGTATGAAAATGCGGCAACGCCTCCAATTGGAAATCCGTATCCCAGGTGAATGTCCGGCATTGCAATTGCTGGACCCACGATACCTGGTAGCTTGGTGACATTGACAAGCTGCTCGATTGAACCGTCAGACATGGCTTTCTGAACAAGATCCTCGGAAGCGAAGATCAACGCACCTGAATTCATTCCTCTGTTCACGTCCCTGTCGATACCGAATATAAAGTCTCCGACTTTGCGCAGAGGAAGCTCGCTCACTCGTCGCCATTCCCCTTTTGGATAATAGGGTTTTCCTGATAGCTTTTTAATCTTAATCGGATAGGGAATCATGGATATTTCCTCGCTTCCAGAGGATTTGAGATTTGAGATCAGGCTGCAGGTTGCTCTCCTGAGGAATGCAGAGAGAATTCAGGAAGTTTCTGCCGACCCGGAAAAGTTTGCAGAGTACATTGAACAAAGAAAAGAGAAGATAACTAAGTTGTGTGGAAATGGCGTTGAGGTTTACGAGAAAGAAACCAAAATCTATCCCTGATGAAGCCAATGAAAAAAAAGGACATATTTGACGGAATGCTGCTGGAAATGGATAAATCAATGGATAAGATCCATCGAACGCTGGCTATCCTTCAGGTAATTTTGAATTCCCAGCCGATAGGTATTTCCAGGATATCTGAGTCTACGGGCTTGCCAGAGCACATAGTGCGCTATTCTCTAAGGGTGATGCAGAAGGATGGGATTATTGAACCATCAAAATCAGGGGCCATTGTTTCGCCCGTATTCCTGGATAACCGATCAGAGCTCATAAACCGCATTGGCAAGATGTACGACCGCTTCGGTGACGTAAAACGCGAATCCGACATGTTGCTTTCCAGTAATTCAGAGAGGAGAAAGGTTGCTGAAAAAGAAAGTTCTAGACACTGATTTTTCTTTTCCCATTGTAAGGCAGGGGGTGCCTTCAGATGCAGGGGGTGTAATCGAGTGCATGCAGAGTGTAATGGATGAGGAGATCTACCTGCTCGGGGAGTACTACCTGATGACTGAGAGGGCTGAAAGGGAGAGAATCAATTCCAGAACTGATTTGACTTTAGTATCAGAGGCACGCGGGGAAATAGTCGGGGTTCTGACTCTTCAGAGGGGAACATACAAGAAGAACAGGCACACCGGGACACTCGGCATAGCAGTCAAGGGTGGTTTCCGGGGAGCCGGGCTCGGTAAAAAGATGATGCAGGACGCTCTCGAATGGGCCAGAAATGAAGGGCTGGTGAAAATCAACCTCGAAGTTTTTTCTTCTAATATTAACGCCATTGAATTATACAGGAAACTAGGTTTTGAAGAGGAGGGTAGAAAAAAGAAGCAGTTTGTAATTAACGGCAAGTACGTGGATGACGTCTTAATGTCGCTCTGGATCGGCTAAGCGATCATAATCCTTTCTGCTTTTCCAGTAGAAACTGCGCAAACTTATCATCTTCCTTTTCTCTGCTCAGGCTGGTATTATAGAACTTGACTTCTATTAAAATAAGCAGCGCAACAACCAGGATGTATAAGACGACCAGATAATATACGAGAGCGGCAGGCGTATTTGAGAGTGAAGGGGAGTAAGAACCGAGGTACGGAGGGATAGATATGAAAAGCGAAGGCACTGCTATAAAGTCAAGTAGTATTACTCCAATTATGAACATCCATCGCATTGTTGGCCCAAAAATATAACGATAGAAGATGCCCCTGGGCATCTCCTTTGCTGAGATCTCGTCCAGACCCCTTTTTATGAGAGGCTTTTCAGTTATTCGTATAGATCTCGGGGCCATAGTCTTCCTTTGCCTCGGCCTGAGAATCGTAATAGTTATAGTTGTAAATCAGGCATGAGACAAAATGTCCTCTCTTTACTTCCTTAAGTTTAGGAACGTCTGGCTGAACCAGCGTGAATCTTACAGCATTACCTGCAGCAGTCTTCTCAACAGATTTGATTGCCTTAAAAGCCACTCCCTTTGTAAGGAAGGTCTCTTTTTCAATTAGGCTCTTGATAAGTTCGAGATATTCTTCAGTAATCGTATGTCCTTCTTCAAATAGTAAATCTAAAGAGTTTCCCTCCTCGTCAACCTGGATCTCGGCGATCCCAGTAATTGCTGCTGCTTCCGCATTTCTAACCGGGTCAAGCATCGATTTTATCAGTTCAGAAAGGTCCCTGGATGACCACCCGCAATTTACCATCGCAACAGGGCATCTCGGATGGAAGTGACATCCTTTTGGAGGATCCGCAGGATTCGGGATTTCTCCTTCAAGTATCGTTCTTTGCACTTTGACTTCAGGGTCGGGCACTGGAATAGCCGAAAGCAGGGCCTTTGTGTACGGGTGAAGCATCTCGTTAAACAGTTCCTCGGTGGACGCAAGTTCAACTATCTTTCCCAGATACATTACAGCAACTCTGTCCGACATCATACGTATAACATTGAGATGGTGGGAAATGAAAACGTATGAGAGTCCCATCCTGTTCTGGAGATCCCTCAAGATGTTCAGGATCTGCGCCTGAACGGAAACGTCCAGCGCAGAAGTTGGTTCGTCAAGCACCAGGAGTTTTGGTTCGATTGAAATTGCCCTGGCAATTCCAATCCTCTGCCTCTGACCACCGCTGAATTCATGCGGGAACCTGTACAGGTGATCTTCCGAAAGTCCAATCTCTTCGACAATCTTCTTTTCCCTCTTGAGGATTTCAACTTGATTCAACCTTAGAAGTACCCTCATGGGCTCTCCTATGATTTCTCTTATGATCTTACGCGGGTCAAGAGAGCTGAAAGGATCCTGAAACACTGGCTGCATTTGCTTCCTGGCCCTCCTAAGTTCTCTCTGTGAGAGTTTCAAAAGAGAATGCCTCCTCCTAAAAATGGAAACTTCTGCAATCAGGTTACTAAGTTCAGGGTCCGATTCCTCATCTGCGCCGGCTTCAAGCTTGTCGTGGATTTTATCTTCAAGCTCAATAATCTGCAGCATTTCTTCTCTGGGCAAATTAAAGTATACATCTCCACCGGTAGCCTCAATGAGTCTCAGCAAGGTTCTTCCCAAGGTTGTCTTCCCACAGCCCGTTTCACCCACTACGCCTAAGGATTCTCCTTCCCTAAGATAGAACGTAACGTCGTCAAGAGCCTTTACATACCCTTTAACTCCTCCCATTCCTCCGTAGATAGGGAAATATTTCTTGAGACCGTTCACATACATCAAAACGTTTTCATCAGCTGATATTTTAGTGGTCATGGGACCTCCTCCTCAATCTCGTTTTCAACCTCATCAGAATACAGGAAGCAGGCAACCTTGTGTTCCTTCTCTATCTCCACCAGCTTGGGTTTCTTTTCTGAACATACGTCCATTCTAAACTTGCATCGCGGGTGAAACCGGCAACCGGTTGGTGGATCTATAAGGTTAGGTACACTCCCGGGTATTGATTCGAGCCTTGCAGTCTTTTCGTACCTTCGTTCAGCCTTTGGAATTGCATTCATTAAACCAGTCGTATACGGATGCTTTGCGTTATAGAAAATCTCTTTGACAGAAGCTTCCTCGACCAGGTTACCACCATATATCACTCCTACGCGATCACACATCTCAGCTATTACAGCAAGATCGTGAGTTATGAAAAATATCGATGTATTGTACGTCTTGTTTACTTCCCTCATAAGATCGAGTATCTGTGCCTGTGTTGTCACGTCAAGTGCGGTAGTTGGCTCATCGGCTATAAGTATTTGTGGATTTGAAGAAAATGCCATGGCGATCATGCACCTCTGCAACATTCCGCCACTCAGTTCATGTGGGTAAGCATCAATTACTCTTTCTGGCCCGGCAATATTGACCTGCATCAGCAATTCTAGAGTTCTTCCGGTGGCATACTCTACAAATGGCTTATCTATGAACCTCCTCAAAAATCGTCTCTTAAGGGAATAAACCAGATAATCAGACCTTAGCTGTTGATTGATGGCTCTAATCTGAAGGTGGAGCTTTTCTGCGAGCTTCTCGTTTTCCTGTTTTTCAGCTTCAAGCAATCGCAGACTCAGGTCATGTTTCCTGTCCATTAAGAGAAAGTAATTCCTTGCCTCTTCCAGTTCTTCAAGAGAGAGACCAGTTTTTTTTGTGTTAACAAGCGATAGCAGTTCTTTTGTAATGAATTCTTTATCCGTTGAATTTTCAAAAAGATCAATGAATAGTTTTGCAAGCTCCGGTATTGCATACTGGCTGCACACCCTCACTATAAGTTTCTTCCGGGTGAAGTTATCCGGTTGTGCCATCAGTGTGTCAGCTATCTTTGACACGTCATCTTCGTTAAGCGTCTCCCTCTTTATTATTGAATTCGCGATTTCTACTCTGCTATGCAACAATATTGCTTCTCTGATCTGGTCGCCAATGGTCATAACCGGATTGAGGGATAAAAAAGGCTCCTGGAATATCATTGCGACTCGGTCGCCTCTTATGCCTGACATTATGTAATTGTGCCTCTTCATCAGCCTTTTTCTTCGTTTAATCCTGACATCAGTTGGTTTCCTTATCCTGATAGTAACGAGTCTGTCAAGATCGTTGAGAATGTTATATCCGTTGATGAAAATTTTGCCCCTTATTATCCTGCCTGGAGGATCAGGAATCAGGTCCATTACTGAAGTTGCAGTCACGCTTTTCCCGCTTCCACTCTCGCCAACCAGACCATACGATTCACCCTTTCTAATCGAAAAAGATAGGTTGTCAATCGCCTTTACGATACCTTTGCTGGTGAAAAATCTGACCTTTAAACCTTCCACGCTTAACTGGCTTTCTTCCTGGTTTAACATTACGTTCTGTTCCATCTTTTTCACTTCCTCAGTCTCGGGTCGAGGGCATCCCTGAGCCCGTCTCCGAATAGGTTAATCGATACCGTAAAAATTAGGAGGAAAATTCCAGGGATAATTATTGGCCACCATATTACCGGGGTACCAAGATGCACCCCTGTAAAAGTAGTCTGGAAGGTACTTGATCCACTGGAGATAAGCTGGCCAAGCTCAGGGAACGTGTAATTGCTAATTTGCGATCCGGCGACCCCCAGAAAGGCCAAGGTTGCAAAAATCAAGATTACTGAACCAAGGTCGAGAGAAATCTGCACAAATATCGGTGAAAGAACATTTGGGAATACGTGATAAAAGATGTTTCTGGTTTTTGAAGATCCAGCTGCGGTAGCTGCTTCGACGTAGTTCAAGGATTTAGTGGAAAGGGCAAGACTTCTAGATAGCCTGGCATAAGTGGGCCACCAGACTATGATAAGTGCTACGATCATGGCGGTAAGGGAGCTATTGAAAAACGACGTAAAAGCAAGACTAAATGCAATTATAAGAATCAGGAATGGAATGCTGAAAAAGATATCAGTAAGCCTCATTAAAAGTTCATCAGCCCACCTGCCAAGGTAACCGGCGATGACTCCAACCGATGAACCGATGGCTGCTCCAGTAAAAACGACAAGTACAGAATATCCTATATCGAATCTAAGAGAAGCGATCATTCCTAATAGTAACGGAAAGTTAAAAATCGTCCCCCCAAGTAAATATGGGAAACCGTGTGCTAGACCGGGCCTGAAAATCCCGTCGTTGTTGATCCCCCCCGATATAGTCCCTATAGCAAATGGAGAGTAGGTGGTCATATTATTAAAAGTAGCGGCAGGTATTCCTAAAATAGCGGGGTAAACCCAATCCACCAGCGCGAATATAAAGTATATAGCGGTTATCACCAACCCCACAACCGATGCTTTGTATGAAAGGAAGCTCCTGGCCGTTGCCAAAAGTTGCTCTGTTCTCGGATGATAACTCTTTTCGCCCTGTATATCTAACAAATCAGTTCCAATAACATCTTCTACCATTTCCAACACCCTTTCAATATCTGATCCTCGGGTCCATAAAAGCGTAAACTACATCCACAATCAGGTTTGTAACCATCAAGATAATGCCGAACAGGAAAGTAATAGCGAGTATTCCCCACGCCTGGTAATTCAAAGCAGCTTGAACTGCAAGCCAACCTATTCCCTTGTAATTGAAAACAATCTCCACCGTTACCACTCCCCCCAAGAGTCCGGAGATGAGCAATCCTAACACCGTAACCGTTGGGAGCAATGCATTTTTTCTAATATGTTTCTTGATAACCTGTCCCTCAGGAACGCCTTTGGCCCTTGCTGTCTTAACAAACTCCTGTCCTGAGGCGTCGACCATTCCAGCCCTAATAAACCTGAGAATCCCGGCAAGCACCCCATACGTAACCGTAGCTACAGGGAGTACCATGTGAGCAAGCGCGATCACGAAATAGTTCAATTTACCAGCTATCAGGGAGTCAATCAGAAAAATGTGAGTCGGGAGAGTCTGGCCAAAAGTGGAGCTGAAGAAGCCCTTGGGTGCCGTTGTAGACAAAAATTCTGTCCCGTTTCCGAAATATGGGAAGATGTTAAGATACGGAATTATTCCGACTGGCGTATTTCCGGACGTACCATTCCCAAATCCCGCGGTTCCGTTGTTTCCAAAGAGAACAATCAGCACCAATCCGAGCCAGAAAGCGGGCAACGCATATCCGCTCAACGAAAAGATCCTCCCTACCTGATCGGATGCACTGTTTGGCCTTGCCCCTATATATGTTCCAAGAGGCATGGCTATCAAAAGCGCCATTACCGTGGCGCCAACAGCCAGCTGTATAGTATTAGGAAAATAGAATTCTATAGCTTGCAGTGTAGGGGCAGTAAGAGGTTGGCCTATTATGTATCCCCAGTTTCCCCTGAATAAATCCGAAACGAAATTGAAGTACATTCCTATTGGATTGGTAAAAACAAGTTTCCCGTTAACGACTGCGGCACTGAAGCCATTCTGCGACAGGATAAGAGCTTGCTGGCTCAGGGGAATATTCACTTTAGGTGAAGAGTTTATCCCCCTGTAAATCAGTTCCGGGCCCAGCCCCCAAAGAAGAATGAAGGTTATAACAGTAAGTCCCATAAGAGTAGGTATGATGACCAGCGATCTTCTCAATATGAAGTATTTCAGTTCCATACGCTGCATAGGATGTAAATATAGATATTTAATCTTGTTGTATTGGCGGTGAGCCCAATCAGCACATCGTCCGCAGAACGGACCCTTGAGCAATCTTGTGAACTTCGATGAAACCAAACTTGATCCTGGTGAAACGCATTTATTTTCACTGCAAAACTCAAAAACCTGATTTTTCACTGTTTCCCGATTTATTCCTTCTTATTCTTTGCAGTTGTAATTGAAAGAGCGTTGTCAAATCCGGGGTCTTGAGGTGGGCACAATCTGAGATCACCGATTCTTGTCGATAAGTGTATTTGTACCAAACTCAAGCAGTTTTGTTTTGTTCTGGGATACACATGAAATGCGTGTAAAGCAATAATATTGCAACTCTAAAATTTGTTAGGGTTGTGTTGTCACCATGATATAAAACCACAATTTTAAAAACTAAAAAAAGAAAAAAAATAAAAATTATAAAAAATAAAAATTAACTACTTCCTTAAGTGGTATAGAAGTAGTTGTACAAATATCCGGAAGCCGATATCATGACATTTTCCAGGTCTTGGTAGACAACATTAGATGGCACTTTGGATGAGATGAGCTGGAATCCATATGCCTGGAATAGGTATACGTAGAAGCTCATGTTTACCAAGTTCTCATTCATCTGCTGGAATGCGGCCTGCTGCTTAGCTTGCGGTAGAGTTGCGTTTGTACCGTTGGCATACTCATTAACCATGGTGGTCAATGTTGCTGCTTCGGTTCCGTTTGGAGTTGGGTTGCTTGCGTTGCCATTGAACCAATATGGGGTAAAGTCGTTCGCACCTGGATACGTGCTTGAGTTGATTGGAAGTGCCATCGGTCCCATGTAATCCGTGGGGTTAGGATAGTCTGGAGCCCAGCCAAGTTCATAGATTGGCGCGGGGTTTTGTCCCTGTACCATGTATCCAAGCAGGTTGACGAAACTCGTGGGTGCAACGGGGAACTGACCGGAGTCAGCTGAGGTACCGAATATCACTTGTGACAGGTTACTTGCCCATGTGGCTGCTGCCGCTTCGTCAACTGGATCCTGATCGAAAGTAATGATCGGGAAGCTCAGCTGTTTGCCGTTGTACATTCCGTTGGACGTAATCCCGAATACTGCGTTCGCAGAGCTGTTGATGAACTGGCTCCAGTAGTGGTGTGCCGTAATTAGATCGAATGTGGGTGCTGGTGCACCGGCGGCAACGAGATTTGATAGGTTCTGTGCGTACAGCATTCCTGTAGGTAGCATTCCCGCGTAGTTAGCGCCGAATATTGTGTTGTACACCTTGTTTCCCAGCTGCTGGTTGATATAGTACTGGTAGTTGAAAGTGTATGATAACACCTGCCTCATTGCAAGGGAAGTGAACAATGTCGCTGGTAGGTTCGAAGTTGGGTAAAGCGCGCTCAGCATTGTCAGGTTCACATTCGCGTTGATGTTGAACCAATAGATGTCCAGTGTAGGAACCGGGTATATGTTGATGATATGGTTGTTCTGCATGGCGAGAACCTGGCTCCAAACGGTTGTTGGGATGCCGGCTGCTGTCTGCGCGGATCCAGACTCTAGGTTGAGCACCGCTGTGTTGTAGGTTGAAACATATACAATGTTGACTGTTGTTTCCTTTGCAGCGGGGTACCATGGACCCGGTGACTGGAAGTCAGGGTTTGCTACAAGAACTACTTCTGAACCGGGACTAACATATTCTATCATGTATGGACCATCGGCCATTGCATGGAACTGAACATATTGATTATAGTTCACTGCGTTACCCTGCGCCTTGTAAGCGTTGAATCCTGCCTGCGTGAAGGTTATCCCTGCTCCGTGTGCGATGAGCCAGTTGGCATTCATTATGAAGTCCCCACTTGAAGCCAGCAGCTGGAATATGTATGTTGGTGTCTCTGGAGCCACGAAGTGGAAGGTTATCGAGTTTGTGCTGTTGTCGTACGTTAGAGCTGTGGTGATGTTCTGGTAGGTGTTGCTGGTGTAATAATCACCTGGTAGCAATACCTGAGCTATAATCCATCCGGGCGTTCCGGGTTGACCTGCATCGAATAGCAATGTTCTGACAAAGCTGTAGTACACATCGTATGCTGTAACTGGGGTTCCATCCTGCCAGGTTGCGTTCGCTCTAATGGTGAAAGTGTAGTTCATATTATTGGAGCTAATTTCACCATTCGCCGCACTTGGAAGGTTGGTTGCGAGCTCAGGGAAGAATGATCCATTGGATGACCCGTTATACTGAACCAGGTACTGGTAAATATTGGACATTAGTTCATAACTGACGGTATCATAACCGATTGCGCCGTCGAGAGTCTTAAACCCTGATGGTACAACTTCATCGTTGGTAAACGTGCTCGTCGTCGAGAAAATGGGCGCGGTGTAAACTCCAGGGTTTCCGAACACAGGCAAGTCAAACATAAAGGTAGTTGTCGTTAAGTTGCTGAATCCCACACTTGCGTTTCCTGTTCCAGTGGTGGTGGTAATCAGGACCTCGTATACTCCAGTTTCCGCGTTGTTAACTGTATAGATAGGCGATGACAGATTTACCGTCCCAGAAAGACTGGGGACTGCTACATCGTTTAAGAGGGTCGCATAAGATTGAGAAGCCACGGAGTATGATGAGTTGTTTATATCAGTGTAACCGATGAAATATGTGAAGAAAGCTCCAGGATAGTATATGTTGGTATTCTTGATAGCCTGTGAACTCGAACTTGACACATTTACCGAAAACTGTGCAATTGCCTGATCTGCAGTTATGGTCGGCGATACAGTTAATGGTATCAGGCTTTGGGCATTGTTCAGCATATTTTTGCCAAAGTTCATCGTGTAGTATATGTAGTACTCTCCCGCTGTGTTATACTTATGCGAAACCGAAATCATACCGTTAGATACGTTTGTTGCGGTATAAGTCGTGTGGGTTCCGTCACCAAAATAAAACGTCGCGTTCGAAAAACTGCTGTTCACACTTATGTCAAATCCATAGCTCTGGCCCAGTGTTGCTGTCGGTGTATAACCGCTTATTGATGGTAATGATGGGCCTGTCGTGCTGCTGCTGCTACTAGGCGATTTCAGAGCATATGCAACCGCAAGAGCTGCCACTGCCAATATCAAAACAACAGTTATTGCCTGCCATTTTGCTACTGATGATGGTTTCCTTGGGGGTACAATAGGTTCTGACCCGCCTGTTCCTTTAGGTGTATTATCCGTGTTACTTTCCATAGTAACCTCCGTCAAGTCCATTGAAACTCATGTATTTATTACTTTGCGCCAGATTTTAAAAGGTCGCCTGGATGTTTTACCGGAAATAAGCCCATTCCTAGGAAGCGGAAAGAGGGTGTCAACCGCTGACATGGCAGGGAACTTGACTTTATGGAGGAAGTAATGTTAAATAAATTTAAAGGTTTTAATTGACTGTGTTATTCTGACCATCCAATCAAACTGCCAATGCCTGAATGCTTTCAGAGAAATTCTGCGTAGTCTTCCGGGTCGAGTTTTCTATAGGGTCTTGCCGCAATAGGTACTTCGGAAGAAGAGATAACGGGGTCCATATCCTCGTACGTGGATTCTTTTTTCTGGTAGAATATTCCTATCGGGATTTTATCTCCCCATTCATGCGCAGCCCTGTATGCCTGCTCGAAATCTTCCGGATTTTCAGCTGTGTATTTGTAAACGCGCTTCCTGAAGTAATCGTATGTGTTTGTCTTGTTGAAAGTAACGCAGGGGCTGAAAACGTCTATGAATGAAAACCCTTTATGAAGAATTCCCCGCTTGATCACTTCCTGCAGGTGCTTTGGATCGCCAGAAAAGGATCTTGCCACAAAGGTAGCTCCTGCAGCAAGCGCAAATGCCAGCGGGTTTACCGGTTTTTCAATGTTTCCGTCAGGAGTGGTTTTGGAAATAAAGCCTATCTCCGATGTTGGCGATGCCTGGCCAGTGGTCAACCCGAATATCTGATTATCGGATACAATGTATGTAATGTCAACGTTTCTCTTCGCCGTGTGGTAGAAGTGCTGTGTGCCCTCAAAGAATCCATCGCCGTCGCCACCGTAGCCTATAACCGTTAGTTTTCTGTTGGCCCATTTGACTCCGGAAGCCACTGGTATCAATCTGCCATGCAGTCCATGAAATCCGTAGGCGTGAATGAATTCTGGAAGGTTGCTGGAGCAGCCTATTCCCGAAATAACCGCTACGTTTTCCGGTTCAATTGCCAGTTCAACCAGCACATTCTTAATTGCAGACAGTTGAGCGAAATTTCCACATGCCGGGCACCAGTCGGGCCTGATCTTCCCATTATATTCATTTAATGTAACCAATTTTTTCACCTCTTTATTTCTCCCTCTATTAAACCAGCCAGTTCGTTTGGATAAAATGCTTCTCCGTTAAATTTCCTTACCAGGGTGGTCTTCAGCCCGAATTCGGCTTTCAGCAGGCGGTTAAACTGCCCCGTGAAGTTGTTTTCTGCCACTAGTACCTTCTTTTTTCCGGAACATAGTTTCTCAATATCCGGGTTCAAGGGGAATACCCTGTTAATTTCAATTAAACCAACCTTGTGTCCCTTCGACCTGAGAATATCAATTGCCTCTTCAGAAACGCCAGCAGTGGAACCCCACTGTATTACCACGAATTCGGCATCTTCCAGCATATAAGTATCAGTTTGAGGCATCTCCGCTATGTACCCGTCGAGCTTCTTCATTCTTTTTTCCATCATGGAAACACGCTTTGTAGGATCGGTTTCGGCGTCGCTCACTACGTCACCGCGCTCATCGTGCTCATCTGAGTCTTCGTTGTGCATAAGGCCCTTCTGTCCTGGAATTGCTCTTGGAGATATTCCGGATTTCGTAAGCAGGTACCTCCTGTAATCAGCCGCATTGTCTCTTGGCCTGTCTCCATCGTCGATCGCGAATTCAGGATTTATCTCGTCTACCGTCTCGCTGTGTTCAGCCAGGTACAGATCTGACATTATTATTACCGGAGTTTGGTACTTCTGTGCGAGATTCATTGCCTCCGATGTCAGGCTTATGCAATCTTCGGCACTTCTCGGACTCAAGACGATCCTGGGAAAGTCCCCCTGGGACGCCCCAAGCACCAGATTCAGGTCTCCCTGTTCTGTCTTCGTTGGCAACCCGGTCGATGGCCCGGGTCTCTGCGACTCATAGATCACTACCGGAATCTCAAGCATTCCCGCTAGCCCAAGTGCTTCGACCATGAGCGAGAATCCGCCGCCTGATGAACCGGTCATGGCTCTTGCTCCAGCATAGTTTGCCCCGATAGTCATGTTAAGTGCCGATATTTCATCCTCTGGAATCTTGACGAAGATACCGAAGTCCTTGGAGTGAGCCGCAAGATAATGAAGTGTGGACGAGGCTGGGGTCATTGGATAGCCAATGTACATTTTCAACCCACCGCGCACTGCTCCCAACCCGACAGCTTCTCCTCCACCCATCAGGTACTTCTTTTTGTCTCCGAATACGAGTTTCTTCCCAATCGGCTTGTGCTTCGAAAGGTAGTGATCGTATCCTTCCTTTGCGGCGTTGACGTTTTGCTCGGATACCTTACCTTTCTTTCCGAAAACATCCAATATTACAGAAGAAAGAGTTTCAAAGTCCACACCAGTAGCAGCCATGGCCGCTCCGATGGCTACGGTATTCTTCATGAGGGGAAAGCTGCTGTGTTTCGATGCCAACTCTACGAGTGGCAAAGGCATGTAGTCCACCTTTCTCTCTGTATATCCTGTGATCGCGGTGTCGAAAATGGCTAGACCCGAAAGAGGAGAGGCACCCCCTTCGTTTATATCCGGGTTGGTGTGCCTTTCCACTCCATCTTTGTTAAGTGCAATCAGGATGTCGAGCCCGTCCCCCTGTGATCGAACTTTCTTGTGGGAAGCCCTGATCTGGTACCAGCTTTGCCCCCCTCTCACGATATCCTGATAATAATTGTAAGTCATTACGTTCAACCCTTTCCTTGAAAAGGTCTTTGCAATGATCTGCCCCGCAGACTGGACTCCGTCCCCGGCAGCCCCTGCAACCCTAATGATAACCTCATCTTCTCTCATTATTCTCAACCAGTCCCCCAGCTATCTCACGTCGATATAATACATTTTTGAGGCGTTTAAAAGTACTGCGACTTGCGTATATACTTGCATTCGATTCCTTGTCATGGCAAGAAAAGAGCATGATGTTTTGGGCGAGGTTACACTCCCTGAAGGGGCTTTTTATGGCGTCAATACCCACCGGGCAATTGACAACTTCAGGATTTCGGGACAGACTGCAGATTCTGACCATGTAATATCCATGGTTACTATCAAAAAGGCCGCAGCTATCACAAACGCAAAGATAGGAAAACTTCCAAAAGAGAAGGCGGAAGTTATCGCAAAGGCCTGCGACAAAATTTCCTCCGGTTACCATCTATCCGATTTCAGGATCGACATATTCCAGGCCGGGGCTGGAACTTCTTTCAACATGAATTCCAATGAGGTGATTGCCAATGTTGCTCTGGAACTGCTGGGCAGGCAAGCTGGCGAATACAGCGTAATTCACCCTAATGACCACGTGAATATGGCCCAGAGCACTAACGATGTTTTCCCCACTATGATGAGGTTGACCGCAATGAAGAAAGCCCTGAAACTAATTTCGGAGGCAAAGAAACTAGCCGAGTCATTTGACAGGAAAGCAGTTCAGATGAAGACTGTTGTGAAACCAGGCAGAACGCATCTTCAGGATGCTGCGCCCGTTACTCTTGGAGTAGAGATGTCCGCGTACTCTTATGGCGTATCGAGGGACGTGAAAGGGTTGGAAAACGCAATCGAGTTCCTGAGAGAGCTTAACATCGGAGGAACTGCAGTTGGAACTGGAATCAACACCCCAAAAGGGTTCCAGGCTGAGGTAGTGAAGGCCCTGTCGGAACTGACTGGCATTTCGTGGATTCCCTCCCCAAATCTCCCGGGAATAATGCAGTTCCAGTCAGACTTCTCAAGAGTCATGAATTCGGTTTCTAATCTCGCTCTTGACCTTAACAAGATTTCGAATGATATCAGACTCCTTTACTCCGGCCCTGGTGCCGGCATACATGAAATAAAGATCCCAGCCGTCCAGCAGGGCTCATCCATAATGCCTGGAAAGATAAATCCTTCAATTGCAGAGGCTATGAATATTATCTGCCATTCCGTAGTAGGCAGCCAGCAGGCGGTGAATATGTCTGTTCAGGCCGGGCAACTCGAGTTGAACGTTATGATGCCCGGAATTGATCTTGAGCTTTCCCGATCCCTTGACATCCTTACGAATGGGGTAAAGATGTTCAGGGAAAAGCTGATTGACGGCCTGGAACCTGAAGTCGAAATTTGCAAGCGTCACCTTGAGACGAGTTTTGGCTCTGCAGCTCTGATGAACCCATACCTCGGGTATGACACGGTTGCAAAGATAGTCCAGGAATCTATGCATACGGGCAAGTCCATCAAGGAACTTGCACTTAAAACGGGGAAGATTTCGTCAGAGGATTACGACAAGGTTATGAAAGCGGGAGTACCAAACTAACTCCCGCCATTTTACTTATTCTTCATAGTTTAAAGAACCGGAGATTTATTGCCTGTTATGAGATTTTAACCCTCTATTATTTCCCGCAATGGTTTCTTGTCTATCTTCCCGGTACTGGTCTTCTCGAAGGTCTCTATAAACCGGTATTCTTCGGGAATCCAGAATTTAGCAATCCTTCCTGCGTTCACGTATTCCATCAGATGGGCTTTCATCTTTTCTTCATCAATTTCCTTCAACCCCGAGATGAATGCCACCGGCCTCTCTCCCCATTTCTCGTCTTTTTTGCCAACCACTGCAACCTCGCCAACTCCAGGGAAGGTACTGATTGCGTCCTCGAGTATGATTGTAGGGATGAATTCTCCCCCCGATTTTACGGCGTCCTTCTCCCTGTCTACCAGTGAAACATACCCTATCGAATTCAAAACTGCCAGATCTCCGGTATGCATCCATCCTCCGTCCCAGAGTCTCCTGGTTCCCTCTTCGTCGTTGACGTACTGGCTCGTAAGCCAGGGAGCCCTGACCTGAATCTCACCTATGGTCTTCGAATCTTTAGGCACATCCATTCCATGATCGTCCACAACCCTCAGTTCCACCAGGGGAACTGGCACAGAGGAAAACGTGGTTAGCCGCTCACGCTGTGCGCTGTCCAGTTTCATTGCAGAGTTTGTCACATTACCGTATGTTATGACCGGTGCCGTCTCTGACATACCGTAACCAGAGATCAGGCTCAGGCCAGCTTGCTTTGCCCTGTTTGCCAGTCCCTCGGGAATTGCACCCCCTCCAATGGTTATCCTGACCCCCAGGTCTTTCAGTGTGCCGGGTCCTTCAGGATTTGCCAAGATCAAGTATAGTATTGATGGAACCATGAGAGAGACTGTCACCTTTTCTTTCCTCATTATTTTTGGGATCTCGTTGAAGTCATATCTCCCCGGCAGTACGTACTTTATCCCCCTGAAGAGGGCAAGGTACGGCACTCCCCATGAGTGTACGTGAAACATAGGAACAAGAGGCATCAAGACGTCGGTAGATTTCACATTTGATGGCTCGTCGGCCAGAACTGTTGACAGCACGAGCGTGTGCAGCATTATCTGTCTGTGAGTAAACTGGACCCCCTTTGGCAGTCCAGTCGTGCCAGAGGTGTAGAAGGTTGTTGCCACGTCGTCTTCCTTGATCTCCGGAAGCTCTGCTTCTTTTGGATTTTTTATCATTTCTTCAGCTAGCATGGCTCCCTCAATCATGGCGGAAGGTTTGTCATGGTCGCTGGTTACAATCCAGGTGGTAACAAAATCGAAAAGTGCGGTCTTGTCGCTCACCATGGGCACGAACTCGTCCCTGATTATTACGAACCGGTCATCGGCGTGCCTCATCGTGTAAAAAATCAACTCCGGCGCGTACCGTATGTTAACGGTGTGAATTACGCCCCCAGCCATTGGAACCGCATAGTATGCAATCAGGTACGTCAGGCTATCCCAGTCCAGGACTGCGACTTTTTCCCCTTTCTTAAGGCCTGCCGCAACCAGGCTTCTGGCAAACGCGTAGACTTTCTGCTTGAATTCCGAAAAAGTTACAGTCTTTTCGCCCTTGTATGATATAACTTGGTCCGGGTTGTTCACTACTGAGGTGGAAAGGATCTTGTCCAAAGTCAGTTCATATTTATAAGAATCCATGAAAGAGAAGGGGATAGAAATTATATTAGTCTTTCTATGAATTCTTCAGCATTGACCCCAAAAAAGTCCAGACTAAATCGCGTTTGGCTTTTGTTAAGTTTGTAGTTCAAAAATACACTTTCAGGGTTATATGCAGATAAAGCATCTGCCCGCATGGGAAAAGGGTGGATTCTCGTTACCGGTGGAGGGAGAGGCATTGGGAAGGCTATCTCTCTCGAATGTGCAAGACGCGGGTATGACCTCGCTATAACTTACAACACAGGAAAATCTGTGGCTGAATCTACTTCAGCTGAGATCAAGAAGTTGGGCGTCAGCTGTGAAACCTTCCATATGGCTGCACAGGATAGAAAGAGTTACCGGGAATTTGTTGATGACATAATCTCTAGAGGGATTCAATTTGCAGGCCTGGTAAACAATGCAGGCATCTATAAAGGCGAGAGTTTGCAGGAAACAACTGATGAATCGTGGGATGAAGTAATTGAAGTCAATCTCAGCACACCGTTCAGGCTGGTAAGGGATTTGAAATCAGTGGTCAGTGACGGAGGTTCCATCGTAAACATTGCTTCCGTGTATGGATTGAAGAGCGATCCATGGGGGTATGCGTATCAGGCAACCAAGGCAGCCCTGATTCACCTAACAAGAAGCATGGTAAAAGAATTCGCTCCTGGCATAAGGGTAAATTGTGTTGCACCGGGTTTCATTGCAACAGAAATGAATGCTGAGGATCGGAAGGATGAGAAGTTCAAGTCCTTTGTCGAGAAGAGGACGCCCCTGAAGAGATGGGGAAAAGCAGAGGAAGTTGCTTTTGCAGTGTGTTTCCTTCTCTCTCCGGAGAGCAGCTTCATTACCGGTCATACGATGGTTGTAGACGGGGGAATAAGCCTCTAGTCCCCTTTTCCTTCCACCTTCTGGTCATCCTGGTCCTCCTGAAACTTGTGATAGTTCTCGTCATCCATTTCTATTACAAACGATCCTACGTAACCGCAGTTGGCGCATCTATACTGACCAGTTATGAATGACCATCCACCGGTTATGCCGTCTGTTTTACACTGCGGGCAGATTAAATGCATGGCGATAGTACCACAAAGTGGGTTATAACGATTCCTGATGAGTGTTCATTGCTTGGACACTATCTTGATCACGTCGCCATCAGCAAGGACATGATCCTTTCCAAGGGTTCTTCTTGTCCTGCAGTCTATTGCTTTGATGAAACCCTCCCCGATTTCAGAGTGGACCCTGAATGCAAGATCCAGGGCAGTTTCACCATTCTTAACAAGAAATGCATCGGGCAGCAGCCTTCCCTGCCTGTCCTCCCACAGCGATTCGTCGTACACAGGAAAAACCACTATACGTTGAAGCTTGTCGTATACGGTTATTTCCAGGGCGCTCCTTAATCCAGTGTAGAGCTTCCTTGAAATTGTATTCTCAAGTTTCAAAAGAGCGGAACGCTGATCGGCTGTTGCGCTTCCTGAAATTACAAAAGGAATATCCTCATTCATAAGTATCCCGGACTCCCTTGCCTTCATAAGTATGAGTTCGGTCTCACCGCTTGTAAGGTAGATTCCCTGTTTCCTGCTGCATATCTCCTCTGCTCTTGTATCTTCAATCAGATCGATCTTGTTTCCCAAAAGTATTCCGGGTTTGGTTTTTTCGATAATCTTCAGGGCCAGGTCGTCGAAGTCTGATTGCTGCCAGATGGACAGCTGTGAGGGGAAAACACCAGAAGTAAGCAGTTCTGCAACCTGTGTTTCACTCAACCTCAGCTGTGACAGTTTAGACAAAAGAGACCTGCTGACTCTATCTCCGCTGCTGTCCGCCTTCTTCGCGAATCGCTCCCAGTCTCTTGAAATGAAGGAGGATACCCATTTCTTCATCTCTTCTCTTATCATTGCAATTTCCTGATCTATGTCAAGCGAACTTTCAATAACCGGACTGCCGCCCAGATCTGTTTTCCCGGAAGCGTCGAAGAGATGGATCAGGGCGTCAGAATCCCTTATACTTTCCAGGAACTGATTTCCCATACCCTTTCCTTCGGATGCGCCCTCAATTAGGCCTGGTACGTCCACAAGCTGTACCGGGATGTATCTGGTTCCATTTACACACGACCCTTCTGCTGGATCGCATTGCCTGCCTTTCTCTTCGTGAGGACACCTGTGTCTTATAAATGCAGTTCCCAGATTTGGCTTAATAGTTGTAAAAGGATAGTTGGCTATCTCGGAATTATGTTTTGTCAGGGCTGAGAAAACGGTACTCTTCCCCACATTGGGCTTTCCGATGAGTCCAACCTTGAAGCTGCTCAATTCTATCCGGTCCCGCAGGTTACCTGAATTTTACTTTGATCCGTCTCATATCGTACCTTTTGGGGCAGTCGATCTTGTCTCCGGCAGACTCAATCTTTGCCTTCACTCCTTCCTTCATGAAGATCAGGTTGCAGGTTTCAATGTTCCTGCATGCGTGATTGTCGCATTTCATGGAGATCGTGTTTATGGTGGAACCCTCCTGTATTGATAGATCATACTTTACGTTGAGAAACCCGTCCAGCTCCTCAACTTCAACTGCCGTTGCCCTATCTCCTAGAAATATGCCACAGGGATTCGTCTTTTCGCGGACCTTTGTGATCCTGTAATCCCTTCCCTGTTCGAGGCTGAAGCATACGTTCTTGACCTTGCAGCTTGAGCATTCCTGTAAGGGGCCAGCAAATGTGAACTCCAACCCCTCCTTAGCTATCTGTGTTCCTATGAACGAAACTCTTGCCATTTCTATTTACCTCTTTGAACTAGATTATTGTCGTGATTTCGAGTGCTCTTTGCGCTGCATTGTGACTGAGGTCCGATTCACCAAGGATAGTGTACCGTTCGGGCCTGATTTTGTGAGCAGTCGATAGAGCATCGATTACTTCTTCATCTGTAAGTCCATAATCGCTGGATTTCAGCGAAATGTTGAGCGTCTTGAATACGGAGACCAGTTTTTTCCAGTCTCCACCATGCAGGAACATGGACGCCACGGTGCCCATCGCACACAGTTCACCATGTATTGCTTTCCCTTTTCCGGTCATTTCAATTGCATGGGTGAAGAGATGCTCGCTTCCGCTTGCAGGTCTCGATGATGATGCTATTGCCATAGCAGTGCCGGATGCCAGTATCTGCTTTGTCACCAGCCAGACAGATTCCTCCACTCCTGGCAGGATGAGGTGAGCTTTTTCAATAAGTTCGGAAGCGGCATATTCGGCAAGGGTCGCAGCACTGCTGCTTACTTCTTCCCCTTTTATCCTGTTCGCAAGCTTCCAGTCAAGTACTGCTGTGACATTGGAAATAACATCTGCAGCACCTGCAGCCAGATATCTGTAAGGAGCTTTTATCAGGATTGATGTGTCCGCTACAATCGCGATCGGCATCCTTGCATTCTCTGAGAGAATCACCGGGCCTTTCTTGATAGATGCGCGGGGAGATGCGATGCCATCGTGGCTTGGTGAAGTGGGAACGCTTATGAAGGGAACGGAAAGATCAAATGCAGCCTTTTTTGTCAGGTCGATCTTCGACCCGCCGCCAATACCTATCATTATGCCGGGTTTCACGCCCCTTGCTTCCTCTTCACACTTCATGAGGTTGTCATAGGTAGCGTCACCGGTCTTTATGACGTGAGGGCTATAATTTGCATCTTTGAGCATTCCTTCTATTTCTCTTCCAACAATTTCGTATGTGGTATTTCCAGTGATTATGACGATCTCATCACTTCTGGAGTACAGCGGGATCAGGGATGGGATAGTGTGCATGACAGAATGCCCTACGATGACGTCTCTGGGAAACTGCATAACTTTGTATTTTTCAAATTCCATCCGATCTACCAGCAGTCCAGTTGCCTGAACCTGTTTTCGAGTCCACTATTCTTTGAGTCTATATAAGATCATTTTGTCTTTTCGCTGTCTCCTCTAAAAGCTTCGCCTATGCTTGTGGAATCTTCTTTAACGGTAAAGCGGTAACCGGTTTCAGCCACCTTCTTGTACAGTCTCTCAGCATGTTCCCTCCCCCTGACGTTTACGGTGAATATCACGGTCTGGTAGCCAACCGGGGTCTCTTCATGCAGGTTGTCGACCTCCGCATGGTATATGTTTCCGCCGGATTCAGAAATTGCCTGTGCAATGCGATAAAGGGTGCCGGGTTTATCGGGTATGTTGAACTCGATCCGAACCAGTTGATATTCCCTTTCCATTGATTTGTATATTATTTTTGAAAGCAGGAGTAGGTTCGCGTTCCCGCCTGATAGCACCAGTACCACATTCTTCCCTTTCACTTCGATTTTATGCTCAATTAACGCAGCAAGGGTGGAAGCGCCGGATGGCTCGACAAGCAGCTTATTCCTCTCAAGCAGGCGGAAAAGGGCATATGCCATCGATTCATCCGATACTGACACAACTTGATCCACGTATTTTTTAGTCAGCTCGAAAGTTATCTGGCCTGGTAACTTAATCGCGATTCCATCCGCGATGGTCTCTCCTTTCACTCTTGAAACTATTTTTCCCTGGTTTATGGACTCCTTCATCGAGTCTATCATTTCAGACTGGACACCAAAAACCTTGACGCTCTTCTTCGTTTCCTTTGCAGCCATGGCAATTCCTGAGATCAGGCCGCCTCCGCCTACCGGGACTACAATTACGTCCGTTTCAGGCAGGTCGTTCATAATCTCGAGTCCAATGGTTCCCTGTCCTGCAATGATCCACCTGTCGTTGAACCCTTCAATGAAGACACGGTTTTCCTTCTTTCCGATATCGATCGCGTATTCCCGGGCTTCACTGTAGTCCTTTCCCTTCAGCTCAACCACAGCACCGTATCTTATCACTGCGTTGATCTTGGCCGGCGTGGTGTTTTCAGGCATTATTATTTTAGTGCTGATGTTCATTAATGTGCCTGCGTATGCCACTCCCTGCGCATGGTTGCCTGCGCTCACAGCAATGACCCCCCTTTTCCTCTCTTCAACCGTCAGGGAGTTCATCTTGAAGAGTGCTCCTCGTGACTTAAAAGACCCTGTCTTCTGAAGATTTTCAAGCTTCATGTATACATTGCAGCCGAACTGTTCACTCAGGGTGGCAGAATAGTCCAGTATGGTCCTGTTTATCTTTCCCCTGAGAAACTGGGCAGCTTTTTCTATATCGCCCAGTGTGGGAAATTCTTCCATTGATGGCAATTTATAGTAGATATAATTCATTTACTTAACGCTTGATAAGGGATTTTCTCAAATTTATACAAATGAAGTGGATATCTCTCGTTTTTAGGTCAGTGCTTCCTGCCGTAAGTCGGGTCGTACCGTTAACTATAAAAATGGTTCGGCAATATTCAGTTTATGAGTCTGATCAGCGATGAGAACAGGAAGATAATACTGAAAGAATTTGAGGAGCATCTTAAGGATCAAGTGGAGCTGAAAGTTTATGTCGATGACGATGAGAAGTGCCAGTTTTGCGGTCCCACGGTTGAAATAGCGAAAGAACTAAGTGCCCTCGACAGCAGGATCAAGCTCAGTATAATTACCAGGAATCCCCAGGAGAAGGAGAGCGAATCGGCAGACATTGTCCGGTTTCCGACACTGATAGTGTCTGATGGAAAAGAGCTGGGAAACAGGGTAAGATATTCAGGGATACCGTCGGGCTATGAGTTCTCATCACTCTTTGAAGACATTAAGGCTGTTTCAAGCGGCATTATCCAGATTCCGGAAGGAGTGAAGGAGAAAATCCAGTCTATTAACAAGCCGGTAGACATCAAGGTGTACGTTACTCCCACCTGCCCTTATTGCCCGAGAGCAGTTGGCACTGCCCACAAGTTTGCAATGCTGAATTCCAACATCACCGGTGAGATGATTGAGGCTACGGAGTTCCCCAAAGAAGCCCAGGAAGCTGGCGTTTCTTCCGTACCACACATTGTCGTTAACGGAGATGCCTCGTTTATAGGCGCCCGTCCTGACGCTGATTTTGCGGAGTTCATCCTGGATACTATAGGGTAAGCCCAAGGACGCGCTGCTTACTCTTATCTTTTTTTTTGGGATCCTGTATTACGATCCCGCTGTTGAATATCTTGCATTTTAATTTTTCCAGGATGTCAGGGGGGATCATCCTTGCTATACGTGAGCGCTTTCTCCACGAGTTGCCTGATGTTATCCTTGGAATCAGGTCCTGCTCCGAAATCGGAGATGTCAGCAGCAATCTCCCGAGGGGGCGATCATGAAGCTCCAGGATCGGATGAATAAGGCCTCACGCCCAATTAATCGTCCCTTGGAGCGCTTGATGAATAATACAGGCATGCCATAGTGCACGGTTTCCCGTATTCTTCATATACAGGGATCAATCAATCCTCTCTTGATATGCGATGGGGTTCAAGGAAGGCTTTCAAACTGTTTTTACCAGTACTTTGTTAAATTTACAGATTCATGGCTTCACGTTCTTGTTATGCTTACACCTGTTCTAACGGGGCACAGATAAGGCCGGAAAACAATTTCTGTATTGCATCCAAGCTCAGGAAGTGAAAAACTTTATGTTCTCAGGTTATAGCATATTATGAGCTTTAAGGACATGGTTGCAAATATGCTAAAGAACGCGAGAGATAACCAGGGCGTTGCACAAGAGCTGGAGAAAATGAACAAGCAGTTTACTTTCTCAGTTACCGGCAAGGATTCTTTCTCGCTTGTGCTGAAACCTGGAGAGGTTTCACTGGTAGACGGTGTAGTGCCCAGCCCGGCAGCGACAGTTTCTGCAAGCGAAGAAGTTTTGAATGATGTTTTTTCGGGCAAGCTTGACGCGGTCAAGGCGTTCATGTCAGGCCAGTTGAAGGTATCCGGTGACATTTTTGCTGCTCAGAGACTTACTGAACTTGCAAAGAAGGCAGGTAAATAAGCTGAGGTCTTGGAATGACAATGAAAATTGGCGTCGTTGGTTCTGGGCAGATGGGCCACGGTATCGCCGAGGTATTTGCACTCAGTGGCTTTACAGTCACAGTTTCTGACGTATCGGATGATGTTCTTTTCAAGGCCAGGCAGGCCGTTTCCAGCAGCCTTGAGAGAATGGTGAAGTCGCAAAAGATCACTCCGGAAAAAAAGGAGGAGATCCTGGCCAGGATAAACTATACCACTTCCGTCAAAGATTGTGCACAGGACGCGGGGGTAGTGATTGAGGCGATTCCTGAAGTCCTTGAAATGAAGGTGGCCCTCTTTTCCCAGGTTGAGGAATTTGCTCCCTCAGGCTGCATAATTGCATCAAACTCCTCTAACATAAGGATATCCGAGATTGCAGCCAACATGAAAGACCCCTCCAGAGCTGTTGGACTCCATTTTTTCAATCCGCCTGTTGTACTTAAGCTCGTAGAAGTGATCAGGGGAGAGAAGACTTCCGAAGATGTTTTTGAGAAGGCGTTCGAGCTCGTCAAGAGCATCGGCAAAGTCCCAATACGGGTGATGAAGGACACTCCCGGATTCGTTGTGAACCGGGTCAATGCTCCGGAGTCCCTTTTCTTCTGCTTGTTGATTGAGAAGATGAGTTTCAGGCCCGAGGACGTGGATGCATTCGCGAGGTCGCAAGGGCTGCCGATGGGACCTTATGAATTAATGGATTACGTTGGGCTGGACACCCTTGTTCATTCGCTCGATTACTTTTCCAAGGAGCTTTCGCCTGATTACGGCACTTGCAAAACCTATCATAATCTCGTAGCCCAGAACAAGTTGGGGCTAAAGTCGGGGGAGGGTTTCTACAAGTGGCAGGATGGAAAGGCGAAGATCCCTCCATCTACCGGCCTGCCTGATCTAACGTTAATGGACATCCTTGCCATTGAAGTGAACGAAGCTTCCAAGATAGTGGACGAGGGCATTGCATCTCCTTCTGATATTGAGACCGGTGTCAAACTTGGAATGAATCGTCCCTTTGGCCCAATTTCCGTTGCAGAAGGGCTCAGCGTTGCTGAAATCAAGGAGAAGCTGAACGAGATTTACGACAGGACTGGACTTGACGTTTTTAAGCCCAGTTCAGTGATTGAAAGTGGAAGGCTGAAAGAAGTCTTTGCAGGAATAGCGGAGAAACCGAAAGAGACGAAAGCTGTTACGGAATCCGTTACTGAACCTATTCCTCTACCCGCTGGCGAACCGGTTGCTGCCAAAGTGAGTGAGACCACGGACTCCCTGGTTAAGCTTAGCGTGGAGGGGAAGGTTGCTACGCTCAGGCTGTCAAATGGAAAAAATAATCTAATCAACGCACAGGTTTTGAGTGAGATGGAGAGTGCGGTTGAGAGCATTGCATCTTCCGGTGAAATCAGAGTCCTGCTGATAAAAGGAGCCGGTGAAGTGTTTTCCGCTGGCGCCGAACTATCCCAGTTCTTCCCCAGGGCCGTTGATTTTATGAATTTCTCCAGAAGGGGTCAGGCGGTTTACGAAAGGATTTCCAACCTTCCATTTCTGTCAATCGCCGCAATTGACGGTTATGCCCTTGGAGGGGGGTTTGAACTTGCTCTTGCCTGTGATATCCGGATTTCAACGGAAAGAGCGCTGATTGGATTTCCTGAAGTTACCAGGGGGATTGTCCCGGGATGGGGGGGTACACAGAGGTTGCCCAGATTGGTTGGTCAGGGGCCGGCATCCTACCTGATTTTGACCGGAGAGAGGATTACAGGGAAGAGGGCTCATGAGATGGGGATCGTATCACAGTTATCTATGCCTGAAAATCTCGACAGAGACGCGCTGGATCTGGCTCAAAATATCGCAGAGAATTGCGCTCCTGTTTCCGTGAGAATGGCCAAGGAGCTTATCCGTTCCTCAGCGGGTGCGTCTCTGCAATCAGGTCTGGAAAAAGAAAGCACTGCAATGGGTCTGCTTTTTGCAACTGACGACATAAAGGAAGGTGTGAGCGCTTTTCTTCAGAAGAGAAAGGTAGAATTCAAGGGCAATTGACACCGCGTCCTCAGATAAATCATCTGAGGTGCTCACTTTAGCTTCGCTTGCGCCTTCACTTCCCATTATTCGGAATGTCTTGCAGGAACCCGTTTCCGGATTGTAAGGTTGTTGCCAATTCCGGCGTTGCCTCCCTAAAGAACGGACTTTATTGCACTATTTTCGTGAAATTGAGTTAAAACTCGAGAAAGAATTTTTTAGATTAGTCCGGTTCACCACTGGATGATCGGCGCAATTTTAGCCGGGGGTTACGGCAAGAGACTCCGTCCCTACACAGACCGGGTCCCAAAAGGGTTGCTTGAACTGAAACCCGGGTACACTATTCTGCACAAGCAGCTGGATGATTTCGCTGCTGCTGGTGTAAAGCGCGTTATTTTGTTGACCAGCTATCTCTCTAAAAAAATAGAGGATACCCTTGGCAGTTCCTATAAGGGGATCGGCCTGGAATATCTACGTGAAGAGAAGCCTCTTGGCAAACTATTTTCAATGAGGAACCTGGTTGAAGTTTGCGACGAGGACGTAATCCTTAGAAATGGAGACACCGTTTGTGACATAGACCTCAGAAAGATGGAGGAATCAGCGAAAGATCATGACGCCCTGATCTCGATTTTTGTCACAAAGATGAAGAGTCCCTTTGGGGTTGTTGACCTTGCCTCTGATGTTATAACCGGTTTCAGGGAAAAGCCTTTGCTTGAAGTATACATAAACGCCGGAATATATTACTTTAAAAAAGAGCTGTTTCCTTACTTCCTTAAAGATTATAACTCGACAGAGTTAGAAACAACCATTTTCCCGATGCTTGCCGGGGAAGGGAAAATCAGGGCATATAAGGAAGAGGGAGACTGGATCGGGGTCGACAGCGAAAAAGAACTTGAATCTGCCAGGAAGATGTTCGAGTCCCGCGATGATTTTGATTGGGGATACCGAAAACTTTCGGGCCTTCATGATGGAAAGCCACTGTGGAAATACAGGGTTAACTCTGCAAAATCCTTTGTTCCCGGCATTGCGGGTAAGTTCATGGTCCTGAAAGGAAAGGTCTGGGCGGACAATGAATTATTCATATCAGGAGAGAGTTCAGAAATCAGTGAAAAGGCTGTGATCAGGGCTGAGGATATAGCGATTCTTGAGTTAGTTCCGTCAAGCAGTTAACATAGCGGTTAACATGTTAGACGGGGATCGTAATTCTGGGCTTTAGCTGTTCGATATGCTACCGAGTGCGCTGTGGAGATTGCTGAAAAACCTGTATATCCCGGCAAAGATTATTATACAATAAGAAATAGAGAGTCTCCGATGCCAGTAGTGACCAGGGAAGTTTTAATTGCAGCCCTCGAAAATGTATTCGGCAGCAAGGGGATGGTCAGAGGCGACGTTGAGGAACTTGCGGATTTTGTCCTTTCCTTTTTTGGTTATGAGGATTACGTCCTCGATAATGTTTTGTCCTCTGCTGAAAGGGATATTTTCTATAATCTCGAGGAGTGTGGATTGCTCAATGCCCACAGGGAAGAGGTCAATATTGCTAAGGGAAAAGCCTGGAGAGTAAATCAGTGGACGTACAACAAGAATAATATAGACAAGGCTGCCAGCAAGAAGGTGGATGAGGAGCCGGACAAGAATCCCTATGACGAATATTTTAAGGAAGTCAGCCAGAGCCAGGCAAACGAATAGTTCTATGAAAATTGAAGGACTGGTCTTAAGGTCAAAAAAGCTCCCCCGAATTATTTTAAGCAGTGATCTGGACGTTTCCATGGCTGACAATCTGGCTCGTATTGCCAATGACTACACGATATACACAAACATAGGATCTCACTCTTTCCCACATCCCTACACATACACGGACGCCGTTGACTTTATACAGAAGAACCGGGAGTCGGGAGGTGAAACTTTCGCAATAGACTTTGCCATGCTTCTGGACAGTTCGCTTGTTGGCATTATAGGGATATCCGACATAAGCATAGTCGACAGATCTGCACACATTGGTTATTTTGTCGGGAAAGATTACAGAGGTAATGGGATTGCGTCTGCTGCGCTTTCCGTGCTTACCGATTTTTCCTTTTCGGAACTTAAGCTTCATCGCCTCCATACAAGGGTGTTTTCCGACAACATACCATCCATAAGGGTCCTCAGGAAGTGTGGTTATTCCCAGGAAGGCATGGAGAAGGATGCGTTCTTCTGGAACGGATCCTACAGGGATTTCCTGTTATTCTCCAGGCTAAGTGACCATTGAGACTCAGAAATATAGTTAAAATGTTAATAGTCGGAATGATTAAGATAATTTATTGCCGCTCAAAACCACCTTTAAGATCCCTCCTGAACTGTGTCTTAAATGCAGAACTGCAAAGTTGCTGTGCGGTTTATCCTATTGCCCGATCTCCATATCAAATCACCTTGACAGGAAGGCGAACCTGATTCCCAGAAACGGGATATCGGGTTCATCCCCTCCCTCGGTATTTGTTGGCAGATACGGATATCCAAAAATCCAGTTATATCCCTCAACGCCGCCTGAAACCGGCGATACTTCAATTTATGAAGCTCCTTCCCAGTGGCTCACGATGGACATGGAAAAGTTCCTTGAGATGAGGCTTTCCCTGCTAAGGGGCGGGAAATTTGTTTCCATTTCGGATGCTTCCTCACCAAATTATTTTCTCCAGGACGTCCAGGTCATGACGCTTTCATCAGCACCGGTGGAGGTGGAGATGAAACTGGATCGAACGCTGACGGGATCGAGGTATCTTCTATCGGAATATTCGCCGCCCATGGGTCCGTCTGCTCCGCTCCTTGAGATGAAAGTGGGGACAACCAAGAGCGATCCTGTGGCGGAGAAGGTGTATTACGATACAGATCTGAAAGCCGCTGAAGGAATGTACACATTATATAAATCAAACATTGACGTTTCCAGAATTTCCCGGATACTGAGCGTTGGATCCCTGGGAAACGGAAAAAACCGCAAGCTCGTTCCAACAAGGTGGTCAATAACCGCAGCCGACAAGACCGTTTCTGACTTCAATGTGAAAATGCTGAAGCACATGCCCTCCGTGGATGACTTCCATGTCTTCGTTAGATCTGTCAGCGGAAATCTATTCATGGGCATTATAGGTCCGGGAAGCTGGAGGTATGAGTGGGGAGAGGCGTGGTTCCCTGGAAGCACCTGGAACAGTTTTGGTGATAGAACCGCGGTAATGATAGACCATGAGGACTATTACGGAAGGAAAACTTACCCGGACATTGGAGGGTGCTATTATTCTTCCAGATTGGCCGTATCAGAATATATGAACAACCTCGGAAGATCCGGGGTCGCCCTTCTCTGGAGAGAAATTTACCCCAATTTCAATATTCCTTTAGGCGTATGGTACGTAAGGGAAAACATGAGGGAGATGTTCAGAAGCAAGCCCCTGCATTTTGACACCCTGGACGCTTCGATTGCATACCTGAGCAGGATCACAAAAGTGCCCATTGAAAGATGGCGTTCCGAATCCTGGGTTTCTTCATCGCTGAAAAATCCTACCCTGGATCGGTTTTACTGATGCGGAACATAACCGTCAGGGAGTTGCAGGTCAAGAGCGTGCTGGGCAGGAGCGGACTTCCTGAGTACGATTACGTCATGAATCCTTATTCCGGGTGTTTTCATGGATGCATTTACTGCTTTGCTGTGGACTTCACAAGGGAGGTGGAAGCAAGAGATAGGTGGGGTTCTACAGTATTCGTGAAGACAAATCTTGTGGAAGTACTGAAAAGGGAGGTTGCCTCCATGAGAAGAGGACTGGTTGGAATTTCGTCCATAACCGATCCATATCATTTCATTGAGGGCAAATATGGCCTGACCAGATCGGGACTGGGACTGCTTCTGGCAAACGGTTTCAGGGTCAGCATACAGACCAAGTCGCCACTGGTATTGAGGGACCTGGATATACTGGCGAAGTACCGGAAGTCCCTGGACGTGGGAATGACGCTGACGACGATGAACGAAAAAGCGGCAAGGGTTCTGGAGCCTTTTGCCCCATCTCCCGGGTCGCGGGCAGCTGCGCTGGAACGCCTCTCGGCTTCCGGAGTAAGAACATGGATCTTCGTAGGACCCATAATCGGAGGCGTCAACGATTCGTTTGAAGAGCTTGAGAAAATACTGGATGTTGCTTCCCGCACCTCTTCCAGGATAATATATGACTGGTATTCTCCATATAAAAATGCAACGGGAATGATGCGGGATGGACTGCCGGGAACGGATGAACGCGGATGGGCGCCATCCGGCCAAGCCCGCGAACGGGTTTCCAGGTGGCTGGCTCTTCAGGCTGGGAAATTGGGAATTGAAATAAATTCCCAGAAAGACGAGTGGCTTAGGAGAGGAGAGCTGGGCAAACTCTTCTAGTTCTGCACCAGCCTGCTGGCAACAAACTCCGATATGTCCGATATCTGCATTTTTTCGTCTTTTCCCATAACTCTTCTCGCGTCGTCCAGCATTATCATGCAGTATGGGCAGGCGGTTACTACCGTTGTGGCGTTGACCTTATCGGCCATTTCCATTCTTTTATGTGAAATCTTGGTTCCCACGTTTTCATTCATCCAGAGGCGACCGCCCCCTGCACCGCAGCACAGGCCCTTTGACTTGTTCATCTCCATTTCCTCGAAGTTGCTGGTCACGGTCTTTATGATTGTTCTTGGCTCCTCATATATCTTGTTGTATCTGCCTAGATAGCATGAATCATGATAGGTGAATTTCTCCTTATCGTCGCTCTCAAGGGCTTTTAGATCGATCTTTCCAAGAGAAATGAGCTGGTTGATAAATTCCGTATGGTGTATTACATCCATTTCAAGCCCCATTTCCTTGTAGTCGTTCTTAAGTGAGTTGAAGCAGTGCGGGCAGCCAGTGATTACCTTATGCACTTTGTGCCTGTTAAGGGTCTCAATGTTGGCAGTAGCAAGATTCTGTGCTAGATACTCGTTGCCAGTCCTTTTGGCAGGGTCGCCGGTGCATTTTTCTTCTGACCCAAGGATTGCGAACCTGACCCCCGCTTTCTGGAGTATCTTCACTATAGACTTTGCAATATCCTGATTCCTCCTGTCATAACTGGCAACGCAACCAACCCAGTAAAGTATGTCAAAGTCGTCATTCTGCGATTCTGAGAGAATGTTCACATTCAGGTCCTTAGCCCAGTCTCCCCGTGTACTGGGATCGTTTATCCACGGGGAACCATACATTTCCATGTTTGTGTAAGTCTCGATGGTCTCCTTGGGTGCTTTCCCCTGGTTCAGTACAAGTGACCTTCTCATATCAACAATCTTTTCTACGTGGTCTATCATTACAGGGCACTGCTCCACGCATGCCATGCAGGTAGTGCAGGACCAGAGGTCCTCCTCGCTGATCGGTTCTCCGATAACCGGAGTCAGTATCTTGTCCTTTTCCTCGATCCCGGCATGACGGAGTTTCGGGCCTTCCTCCATTACCACTTTTCGAAGGTCCCAGATTATGTCCCTGGGAGAAAGTGTTTTCCCGGTGAGGAATGCCGGGCAGTTGTAGGTGCACCTTCCGCATTCCGTGCATGAGTAGAAGTCCATGTAGTCCTTCCATGAAAAATCCCTGATGTCCGTTGCACCGAACCTCTTCTGCTGTTCAAAGTCGATAAGGGAGATCTGTGCTGGCTTGGTGTCCTTTGAAAGTAGAACGTTAAGTGGAGCAGCAACGAGGTGAAGGTGCTTAGAAGTGGGGATATACGCAAGAAACACTATGAAATCTATCGCATGAATTCCGTACAGTATCCAGTACAGGTCAAGTCCGGATGAACCTGAAATACCTGGGAAGAGGGATGCAAAGAAGCCCGAGATTGGGGTATAGGATGCGGGAATTCCTTCCATTATTGCACCTGTTATGCCTGCGCTGACCCCGTCCAGTCTCAGGACTCCGAGTGCGTAATAGGTAACCATTAAAGTGGCAACCAGGAAGAGGATGAATGACGCCTCAAATCCATTATATCCCTGATATCTTGGAACCTTGATGACCCACCTTCTCAGGACGGCATACCCCACGTCCACGATTACGATAAGGGCAAAGATATCAACTGTCAGGAACAGTACGTCCTTGAACAGTCCGGCGGGGATCAGCTGATAAGACGGCACAATTCCCCTTGCAAAGAAAGTGGCTGAATAACCGGCGAATGCAACAAATCCCCAGAACATTAGGGCATGCATTATTCCTCCGGAACTGTCTTTGAAAAGTTTCCCTTGCAGTAAAACGTTCCTGATTGTAAGGTAGATCCTTCTTCCGATAGAAAGACCCATCTTGATCTTCTTTTCAGGTATCCTTAGCGCATTCCAGAAAATGGAATAAAGCGTGTAAAAGAACGAAGCTGCTGCAGCGAGCAACCCTGCAAGTAAAAGTATTGAAGACAGATACATCATATACGTCGCCCCCGGTACTTCATCATCTTTTCAAATATTTCACGGGTATTTATTAGATGTGACAGCCAAATCACGCCAAAAGTGACGCCACAAGTTTCGGCACAATCTGGTACAGGTCTCCTATCAGCCCATAGTCGCACTCCTCGAATATTGGCGCTGTCTTGTCCTTATTTATTGCAATTACCGTCTTGGCGCCCCTCATTCCTGCGATGTGCTGGATCTGCCCTGAAATTCCGACTGCGATGTACAGCTTAGGCTTAACTTTCTTGCCTGATAGTCCAACCTGCCTATCCTCGCTGAGCCAGTGATAGTCCAGGCAAACTGGCCTTGATCCAGCGATTTCTCCCTTAACTGCTTTGGCAAGTTGCTCAACCATCGGGATTCCGTCCGGCTTGCCCAGCCCGCGTCCGATGCTCACGATCACCTTTGCTTTCTCCAGGTCAACGCCGCCAGCGGACTTCTTTTCTTCTCCGACAATCTTAACCGCAGGATCGTTCAGGTTGAGCTGTTGTACAGGCGAACCCGGCTTATCCTGCACTATCTCTGAGATTCCGGGTGCGGTAACAAACAGGTTTGAATTGCTTTCCTCAGTCAAGACCGACTTTCCTCCGTACAGGAATCTTGTGGTAACAGCTATTCCGTCTTTGAACGCTATGGATGTTATTTCGGAAAGCGGTTTCATGTTGCCCAGCCCTGAAAGTTTCCCTGCTACGTCCCTGCCAAAGGCTGTGGAGCCAATGAACACATAATCAATGGATTCCCTGTCTTTCAGTTCCTTCAGGGCAATGCTAACGTTGCTGGAATCCGGTTTACCATTAAGGACGAAAATCTGTTTTGCTCCGGTCTTCCCGCATTTGCTTTCCTCGCCGGGCAGGGTAGCTACGTAGTTTTCAGTGCCCGTTTTCAGGTAGGAACATATCTGGCCTGCTATTTCACCATCATCGGCAAAAATGAGGGTTTTCATCGTATCTCCTCCTTTATCGCTTTCACAATTGCAACAATACCTTCATCTGTTTTTTCGAACAACTGTTTTCTTCTTTCGCTCTTCGGCGCCTTGTTTGAGATGCGTTTCACATTAGCAGTATCTGCAACTTGCGCCGCCTCGGTAACAATTTGCTTCCTACCGGCCGCCATTATCTGCATAACAGGAGGGAGACGGGGCTGATTGGTTTCCTGTGTGACTGAAACTATGGCGGGCAACTGGCTGCTTAGATTCTGGATTTTCCGGTCCAGGGAACTCCTGACGGTTATTGTAGCCTGATCTATCGAAAGCGTTAGGGCATTGCTCAATAGGTTGATATTGAGCTTGCTGGAGATTATACCGGGAAGCAGCCCTGTATATGTATCTGCAGACTGGTTCCCGGATATTATCAGATCGAATTGCATGGTCCTTATTTTCTGGCATAGCACTTCTGCGGTGTGCATGGGATTATTTTCGCCATAACCTGTCAGGACGGTTCCTTCGTCGACCCCCATTGCATACGCTTTCTTCATGAGCGGCGCGCTCTCCTGTTTGCCAAAGATTAACCCGAAAACCTTTCCTCCGTGCTTCTCCCGCAACTGCACAGCGGCCTCAATTGCGTTTTCACTGAGCGTTTCAAGCCTTAAAGGGATCCGGTCGGTCTGAACCTCTCCTGTTGACGCATTTGCCTTGATCTGCTCAAGATCCGGTATGACCTTGATAAGTACAATGATGTTTAATGGCATTATTACACCCAAGACAGAATGATTCTATAGGCTAAATCCTTTATTCTTTTATCTTGTTGATGGCAATAAATATATTGCATTCCGGTATCCTAAGGAATGAAGATATCGAAATACGCCCTGAAACTCACGGTGGATTTCCCTGGGAAAAAATATAGCGGTACCGTTGACATAACCGGAAATTTTGATAGTGAAATTCTGCTTGATGCTGTTGACCTTACAATAGATTCGGTACACGCGGATGGCAGGAATGCTGTTTTCCATTATGACAACAAATTGATCACTGTACAGCGTGTCACCGCGAATAAGGATTCAGTAATAAGCGTGGCATTCAAGGGAAAGGTGACCAACCTTCTGACGGGATTATATTACGCAAAAGATAAGGCGGGCGGAGAAATTTTCACCACGCAGTTTGAAGCAACCGGTGCAAGAAGAATGTTTCCCTGTTTTGACCGCCCTGATCTTAAGGCAGTTTTTTCAGTTTCCGTAAACGTTGACTCCGTTTATGATGTTATTTCTAACATGCCTGCAAAGTCGTCTGCAGTAAAGGGAGACAGGAAAACCACGGTCTTCGAGGATACCCCGATTATGTCTACTTACCTGCTGTATTTAGGAATAGGAAAACTGGAACGTTATTTTGAGACCTATAATGGGAAGGAGGTCGGGCTTGTAACTTTAAAGGGAAAGATGCAGTCGCAGGACCACCCGATTTCTGCATCAAAATTCGCTCTGGGCTTTCTGCAGGATTACTTTCAGATTGAATACGTGCTACCAAAGATGGACGTAATTGCAGTACCGGAGTTCGCATTTGGGGCGATGGAGAACTGGGGCGCAATAACATTTAGAGAAGCTTTGCTGGTTCCGTCTGCAGGGACCTCTCTTCGGGTTAGGAAGAGGTCGGTGGAAGTAATAGCGCATGAAATAGCCCACCAGTGGTTCGGCGACCTTGTCACAATGAAGTGGTGGAATGACATCTGGCTTAACGAGAGTTTTGCGACGTTCATGTCGATCAAGAGCACCCATAAAATGCATCCTGACTGGAAGTACTGGGAATACTACATTCTGGATCGTGGCGTTTCTGCCTTGAGCGGGGATTCCCTTCAGGCTTCCCATCCCATTTCAGTGGATGTGAAGGATCCCGATGCCATTGCACAGCTGTTTGACGAGATCAGCTATGGAAAGGGATCTTTTGTTCTCAGAATGGCAGAGAAATTTGTCGGTGAAGATCAATTCAGGGACGGGCTAAGGGATTATCTTCCAAGGTTCAAATTTGGTAATGCGGAAGGGCAAGACCTGTGGGAATCCATTGAAAGGGTTTCCGGGAAGCCTGTAAAGAAAATCATGGGAGAATGGGTCTCAAAGCAGGGCTACCCTGTGATCAGGGTTGAAAGTGCCGGCAATAAGTTGAAGCTATCCCAAGAGAGGTTCTTCCTGAACGGGTCTCATGACGATTCGATCTGGCCGGTGCCGATCACTGCGAGAACTGCAGTCGGTGAAGAGAGAATTTTCCTGGAGACTAAGGAAAGTACGCATGCCGGTTTCGATTACCTGACTTTTAACTCTGGCGAGTCCGGATTTTACAGGGTTTTGTATGACCAACAGTATTATCACAGGTTGACCGAAATCTTCCCGCAATTATCCGGCGTTGAGAGGTGGGGCATATTGAATGATTCCTATTCCTTCTTCATCTCTAATCTGATAGCCTGGCCGCAGTATTCACGGCTGATATCCGTGTTCATGAAAGTGGAAGACAGGATAGTAGTCGAGGAGATTTCCAGGCAGCTCCACTCGCTGCTGCTGATTGTTCCGGAGTCAGAGTCGGTTAAGACTTTGGCAAAGGAATTCTTCTCATACTGGACCCGGAAGATTGGTGATCCAAGGGAAGGCGAGGAAGGATGGATAAGCGAGGTTAGAACCTCTATTTACAATTCAATGGTTCTGATAGATGATGCGTTTGCGTCGCACCTTGCTGATAAGATTGGGTCCATTTTTGAAGAGAGGCCGGAGATTCGTGGCTCCATTGCGCTGGCCCATTCAAGGTGCATAAACAATTTTGAAGTTTTGTATGAAAAATACTCAGCCTCAAGCAATGATGAGGATCGGCAGAGATTCATAACTGCAATGGCCTGGTTGAAAGGGGAAAGCAATCTGTCAAAATTCCTTGATCTGATAAAGAGGAATGAGATCAAAAGGCAGGATTTCGGAAGCAGCTTCATCAATCTGACAATGAATCCTTATGGCAGGGAATTCGCTTTTTCAAATTACCAGTGGATTGTCAACACAATAATTGAGGTTTTCAGGGGAAGCGTGACTTCTTCAAATGTTATCACAAACCTGGCAATCTATTGTGGTCTGCAAAAAGGAGATGCCGTTCGTCCCATGATTGAGTGGATCAGTAAAATGCCAGAAGTCTCTATTGGATTGGAAAAAGGGAAGGAATACCTTGGCATTTACCAGAAAGTGAAATCCAGACTCAGATAACTTAAGAGGGGGAGGGGGGGATTTCCAGTGGAAACATTTTTGGCCTCACCACTACCCCCCTGATTTTCTTTCCATTATGACTTACAATTATTTCCTGGCCTAGTTTAGCAGATGCCCTGTCCATAAATCCAAGACCTATCCCTTTAGAAAGGGAAGGAGAATAGCCTCCACTGGTAAGGGACCCTATTTTCCTATCTCCAATAAATACCTCATCCCCTGTCCTTGGAATTCCCTTCTCTTTCATAACTATACCTCTGAAGATTACTTTGGGTTTAGGATCTATCTTATTCTTTCCTATAAAATTGTGTGAGTTATCTATAATAAATGATATTGAAGATTCTGTTGGGGTTCGATCTTCATTAAAATCCGTTCCTGAAAGAAGCATTCCCTTTTCCATCCTCAATGTATCCCTGGAACCCAGCCCACAGGGTTTACCATTATAATTGGCAAGTTTATCCACCAAAAGCTTCCATATCTCCACTATTGCTTTTGATTCTGCTATTATTTCTATTCCTTTTTCTCCAGTATACCCTGTTCCGGAAATTATTACCGACTTGGTATTGGTGATCTCATTACTGGATTGCCAGTCAGCACTCAACCATTTAAAAGGTTCCGGAAAAGAAAATCCAAGATCCGAGGCTATATCTCTGGACCTTGGTCCTTGAACTGCAATGCATCCATATTTACTTGAAATGTCTGCTATATTTACTGAGAATTTACCTTTCCTGGAGTTCATCCATGAAAAGACTTTATCCTTGGTAGCTGCATTTGGTATAATCAGATATCTGTCTTTATCTATCAAATAACATATACAATCATCAATCATCTTTCCAGAATCATCAAGAAAAGATGTGTATACGCATGAATTCTCTTTTAATTTTGATACTGCAGTAGGAAAGAGATAGTCCAGGAATGAAGCGGCATCTTTTCCGCTTACCAGAATATCTCCCATGTGTGAAACATCAAAAATTCCAACTGCATTCCTGACCGCAAGGTGTTCAGTTATAATTTGTTCGTAATACAGCGGCATATCCCATCCATGGAAATCGACAATGTGTGCATTTAATTTTACATGTTCTTCATACAATGGTGTTTTCATATAAATTCCTCTATGGTGTATTTTCTTTCTGGAATGGAAGTGTACCCCTCCCCCCCTATCATCTCAACAAAATATTCATGGACTCTGGTATCACCAGTCAGTTCCGGATGAAAAGACAGGCCAAGAACTCTTTCCGATCTTACCATTACCGGTATGCCCTTGTGTTTAGCGAGAACAACGACATCGCCAACCTCTTCAATTACGGGGGCCCTTATGAATACAGCATTGAATCTGCCAATGCCTTCCAGGTCTATGAATTCAGAAAAGGAATCCATCTGCCTGCCATAAGCATTCCTCCTGATCTTGACATCCAAGAGGTTCATTCCCCGGACTCTGGAACCGGGATCATCCTTTGAAATAAGTACAAGGCCAGCGCAGGTCCCCATCACATGCAGGCCCCAGGAAACCATCGTCCTTATGGGTTCGAAGAGGTCATACTCCTTTAGAAATTTGTAAATTGTAGTGCTTTCTCCACCTGGTATGATAAGGCCTGAAATCGATTTCAGATAGCGTTTGTCCTTTATGATAATCGGATCGATATCCCTTTTGTATTCTCGAGATAACTTGTGGAAAATCTCCACATGTTCCGAGACATCCCCCTGATATCCGATTATTCCGATATTCACCCTTTGGTAGCGTCTGCAATCTCTTTAATATTTCCCTGTAAATTATGGAGCTATGCCAGAGAAGGACAAAGACTCAGCATACTATTACCGGCAAGCCTTCTTAAGTGAAACAGCCGGAGATATTAAGGGGGCAATTGCCAATCTCGAAATAGCTACGCAAGAGAGGGAGCCAAGGCCATCCTATCTTTGGAAACTTGTTGAGCTTTACTTACAGGGGCACGAATTCGAGAAGGCCGCGGTCAAGCTAAACATTCTGCTCGGCATTGACCCAAGAAACCATGAATACAGGTTGGAAAAAATAAAGGTTCTTCGCGAGCTGGACAGGAACTATGAGGCGTTAGAAGAATTTGAGAAGGCACTGTCACTGGACCCTTATGAACCCGAACTCCTTGTAGAGGAGGCCGAATTTCTGTTTGAGGCTGGGAAGCTGGCAGAAGCCTTAGACCGGTTATCCAAAGCAATCAGGTTGAACCCGGAACATCCTGACTACAGAATCAAGCTGGCCGAAGTGTACCTTGAACTTGAGAAACCCGAAGAGGCCTTAAAGGAAGTGCTTGAAGCAACATCGATTGCGCCTTGCGATCCGGTTAACTATATTCTTGCTGCCAGAATGATGGACGATCTTGGGAAGTATGACGAGGCTGAAAAACTACTGCTCAAAGCAATAGAAATAAGGCCACATGAAATATTGAGGCACCAGGATCTTAGCGAACACTACGAAAAACTTGGAAAGACAGAAGAAGCCATAAAATGCCATGACAAAATGATCGAGATCAACCCATCAAGACCACAACTTTTTTTTGAAAGAGGATCACTAAAAGAAGAAGCGGGAGACCTGGA
This sequence comes from Thermoplasmatales archaeon, assembly GCA_014874365.1. Lineage (GTDB taxonomy): Archaea > Thermoplasmatota > Thermoplasmata > Thermoplasmatales > Thermoplasmataceae > JACWAH01. The sequence goes on along the minus strand of JACWAH010000020.1, from coordinate 776 downwards.
GGGAGCAAAGAATGATTACTCTAAAGCACTATCCCTGGACAGCAGAAATACCCAATATAAATCTAGGTTAGATGCCATCATCGGGAAAACTTAGTTTTATCTACCACTAAACTTTTAACCGCTATTGGGCCGGTAGATCAGCGGTAGATCGCCTGCTTTGCAAGCAGGAGGTCTCGGGTTCAAATCCCGACCGGTCCATTTAATCTATTAATCGAATACCTTTTATGCCACCAATCGTTATGTTCTCATGACCATGCAGCCGAAGTATCGGGAGCTTCTTCTGGACGATGATATACGAAGATGGTTTGAGAACCTGAAGGCGAAATCCGTATTAACGGCAACAGTAGCCTTGAGGAATCTAGGGCATTACTGTGAGCTTACAAGAACGACACCAAAGGAAATCCTGGAGAAAGCCAGAATCAATGAGAAGGATTTCAGGTATGAGTTTACGGATTTTGTCAGGAAGCTCGAGAAGGAGGGCAAAGCCGGCTCTTACATCGCAAGGTTCAAGAAGGTCATTCTCTCATGGCTGAAGTTTAATGATATCCGTTTGCAGTTAACCGTTAACATATCCGGGGAAAACGAAACACCAACCATAGTTAACGAGAGAGTGCCGAGCAAGGAGGAGTTAGCGAGAATTCTCAGGAAGGCTACATCAAGAGGTCGGGTCGCGATATCAATAATGGCATTCTCCGGACTCAGACCAGAATCGCTTGGTGATTATGAGGGCACAGACGGTCTCAGGCTTGGTGATCTCAAGGAGCTGAAGATATCAG
>JACWAH010000019.1 GCA_014874365.1 Thermoplasmatales archaeon | reverse complement strand
TCATGGATGCCGTTGAGCTTGTATATTTCCCTGAGTGTTTCGCCATAAAGTGTGCTCATACATTAACATGGCAGGTTCATGAATAAATCTTACTGTTACCGGTAAGGTGATCAGAGGGAGGTTTTTCGGAATTCTCTTATGGTTCCCGTCTTGTCAAGGCATAATATGTTTATGGTTGATGCTTCCTCTATGGCCTCCAATCTTGTAACTAGTATATTTTTTGATGAGAGTACCTGAGTGCCATACGCCATCGCCACAGTGAAAGATGCTGGTAGGGCGACTGGAACCGATGTAAGCAATATGAGTAAGGCAAATGGGATAATTGAAAACAGCGATATTCCGAAAAACAATGATGCAACAAAAACCGCAACTATCAAAAAGACATCCAGCAGCATTAGATATTTGAGGATCTTAAGCACGTTATTTTCCAGGTGCGTCTTGGGCTTTGCCAGCTTTACTAACTCCGCGGTTTTCCCAAAATTTGTATTTTTCCCGGTTGCAGAGACTATACAGGTAGCTTCCCCACCTTTCACAATGGATGACGAGAAGACAATATCTCCCAAATTTTTGTCAACAGGCAGGGATTCGCCCGTGAGCATGGACTGGTCGACTGAAAGGTAATTGCTCTCAATTATTTTTGCATCTGCCGCGATAACGTTTCCAATCTTGACCCGTATTGTATCTCCTGGCACAATCATGCTCGATGGAACAGTAGTCCAGGTTCCACCTCTTTTAACACTGACAATAACAGACAGTTTTTTCTTGAGTAACTCAAGCGTATTATCCGCCTTATATTCCTCAAAAAAGGAGGCCAGGCCGTTAAAAACAACAAGTCCCGCAACAACGTAGGCGTCAATCACCTCGCCCAGGTATAATGAAATCGCAATTACCAGGTAGAGCATTAGAGGTATCGCGCCAACAAACTTTGAGGCCAGCTTCAACAGAAGGCTCTGCTTTTTACCTTCTATCTCATTGGGTCCATATTTCTCAAGCCTTGCGCTTGCTTCTTCATTTGTTAGCCCGCTTGAATCTGAACTCATTCCTGCATTTGCGTTGGCGGGGCTGGCAGGCACATGAGATTCATTATCCATTAGAGCCCTAATCGTTATACAACTAAATATGTATCATTCCAGAAAGTCAAAATAATATTGTTGGTTGTGACTTCCTACACTCAGCTGGTTTCCAGCTTGTTATTTTCAGGTATCAGATTGCATGGCATTAATCAGTTATTTTAAACCACGAGTTTCTGTTGAACCCGTGAATTTGTATGTTACCGTATAGCTTTACAGGAAACTGGGCTTGGGCAATATGGTTCTTCCAGTTTAAAGTGAGACGGCACGAGAAGCATAACGGCGTAACCCTGGTACTCCCTGAGATTCGATAGTACTCTATCCAAACCAGATGGCATTAGAGCCATTAAACGCAATACTTACTGCCCGTGGTAGTTGTTCATTGCTGCGAAATGAATCGCTGCGTTAGGCTCAAATTGTATAAGTCACATAGAGATCATAAAATTAGTATTCCAATTTCAATTACCACAATGAATAGTTTATGCACATCTATAATAATATCCTTGAAACCATAGGAAACACCCCCATTGTGAGGATCAACAGGATTGGCAACCAGAGAAACAACTTATTTGCAAAACTAGAATTCTTTAACCCCAGCGGCAGCGTGAAAGACAGGATGGCCAAGTACATTCTTGATAAAGCTGTAAAGTCTGGAAAAATGAAGAAAAGTGTGGTCGAGAACTCCTCCGGTAATACCGGTGCCGCCATATCCATGATTTCGGCGGTCAGGGGATACGACTGCACGATTACGATTCCCGATAAAATGAGCGAAGAGAAAGTGAACTTGATGAAAGCTTACGGAGCGCAAGTTGTCGTTACAAAGACAGATGTTCCATATAATTCTCCTGAAAGCTACTACAGCATGGCAAGGAGTATTTCAGAAGAGAAGCAGGCCTATTACCCGGATCAGTACAACAATCCGGATAACATAGAGGCACATTACCTGTCAACTGGCCCGGAGTTATGGAACCAGATGGAGGGAAAGATTGATGTCTTTGTGGCAGGAATTGGAACCGGGGGTACCATAACGGGAATTGGAAAATATCTGAAAGAAAAGAATTCAGGAATCCAGGTAATTGGAGTCGACCCTGAGGGTTCAGTATTCTACGAATACTTCAAGACTGGTAAATTGCCGGATACGCATGTATACAAAGTAGAGGGGATTGGCGAGGATTACATGGTCAAGGCAGTAGATTTCTCAGTGATCGACGATATTATACAGGTAAATGACAGGGACAGCTTCCTAATGACAAGGAGGCTCGCAAGAGAAGAGGGTATATTTGCTGGCGGTTCTTCTGGCTCAGCCATGATTGCAGCTCTCAAGGTAAGCGAAAAATACAAGGGGAAAAACATAGTTGCCTTATTCCCGGATTCAGGCAACAGATACCTTAGCAAGCTGTACAGCGATAACTGGATGAAGAACAATGGATTCCTGGAGTGATAATCAATGGAATTTTCTACCAAAGCGATCCATGAGGGGGAGGAACCTGACACAGGAAGCGGGAACGGGGATGTAATTTCGCCCATACATCTGTCAACCACTTTTGCCAGGAAGGATCCCCAGATACCCACACATGGTTTTGAATATACCAGGACCGGAAATCCAACAAGATTAGCACTGGAGAAGAAACTGGCATCTCTTGAAAACGCCAAATATGGCCTGATGTTTTCATCGGGGCTTGCTTCTGAGACGACCATGTTCTTGTCTCTTCTGCAAACTGGAGATCACGTTATAGCTTCCGACGATTTGTACGGAGGAACGGAACGGCTTCTCCGAAGCGTTGTTTCGAAACTCGGTATAACATATGAGATGAGGGATCTATCGAAAGAGTCCTCACTGGATCATATACCTGAAAAGACCAGAATGATTTATTTTGAGACTCCCTCTAATCCTCTCCTCAGAATCATTGATATACAAAAGGTTTCAGGGATAGCAAGAGAACATAACCTGATTACAGCGGTAGACAATACTTTTGCAACACCGTATTTCCAGAATCCGCTGGACATGGGTGCAGACCTGGTCATCCACAGTACAACCAAATATATCGGTGGTCATAGCGACACTTTAGGCGGCGCGGTCATCACAAAAAACAAGGATATATATGACAAGGTAAAGTTTAACCAGAACTCCATCGGAGCTGTGATGTCACCATTTGACAGTTATCTTACCATGCGGGGAATAAAGACTCTTGCAGTTAGAATGAAAGAGCATGAGAAAAATGCGTCTGCGGTCATTTCTTTCTTGAGAGAAAGCAGTAAAGTTTCAAAAATACATTATCCCGGTTTGAAGGATCATGATGGGCACGACGTAGCAAGAAAGCAGATGAGAGGATACGGGGCCATGCTCTCATTCAGGCTTAAGACGGACATTTCTGGAAGCAAGAGATTCGTGGGGAACCTGAAGTATATATCTCTCGCGGAAAGCCTAGGCGGAGTGGAGTCTCTTATAGAAATCCCTTCCTTGATGACCCATGCCGGGATTCCAAGAGAGATAAGGGAGAAAACTGGAGTTACTGATGACCTCATTAGGCTGTCCGTTGGGATAGAAGACAGCAGGGACCTGATCCAGGACCTGTCATACGCACTTGGTAAAGTGTGAAAGTCCGCGTCCACAAAAAGATAGATTCATGTAACTGCGAAAAAGCGTTAAATGGTTAGGAAGCATTTCAGCAGAAAGCCTCGTTGGCAATCAAGCGCATTGGAAGAGGTTCATAATCTAGGCAATGGATAATCCCCTAGTACAGCCGCGAAAAAAGCCGCTTAGCCGAATGGTGTTTTTATGCGGTTTCGGGTATTTGCCTGAACTCCGAACCTTGACGAAGAAACAATAATTTCCTGAAGGTAACGGGCAACTTAATCCAGGTCAGGATAACACCTTTTACCCGATATTGGCGTGGAAAGAGAACCTTGCCCAATAATTATCGTCATATGGTATTCTATTCCTAGGTTCATCTTCCTGGGGACCCTGAGGTTCCCCTGACAGCACTGTCAATGGTTGCCATCTATTCCCACACCAAACATCTGCTGGCTGGTCATGTGCACTTACTGGCGTGGTGTTATGCAATGTTATCCTTTATTGCTAAATTTTTATTTCACATTTCAAAGAACCAAAGATATACTTTAATATATCTATGGTTGATTAACAATAAATGAGAATTCCAATAGCCAACCAGCTGAAAAAACTGGTGCAAGTTGAAACCACGTATTTACAGGACGAAATTGTACAACTTATATATTCGATAACAGAAGATATAATATTTCATGGTGGCACAGCCATTTGGCGTTGTTACGGAGGAAAACGATTTTCAGACGGTCTTGATTTTTACTCATCTTCAGTGTATTGGGTTAATAAGCAATTTAGACAGGAAATATCCAGGCGTAGTCTATCAATTTTAAGGCTCAAAGACACTGGCAATGTTGTTTTTGCGGCTCTGAGTAATGGTAACAGAACGGTTAAAGTAGAAATAAATCATGCTAAAACTGTCAGGGGGATACCTACCAGTTATGAATTGATAGATGGCTCTGAAATTGAAGTTCTAAGTCTATCCGTAGATCAATTAATTATAGAAAAAATTGCAGCTTATAATGATAGAAAATATATACACGATTTGTACGACATTTATCACTTAACTTCTATTAATAAGGTTTCTTATGCTACATTAGAAGCCTTACGACAGTTCCTTCAGAATACCGCTAAACCAGTTGACGAAACTGTCCTGAAGACAGTAGTGTATTCAGGTTTAGCCCCGTCTTACTCACGAATGATAGAATTACTAAAGAGGGTTTCTGGATGAAGTACATGAAAGAGTTCATAACATCTTTTATACGGCGACCGGCTTTTTCGACTATTGAAGTCAAGAACTTCCTTGAACGAAGAGGTGCTTCAAAGGGCTATTTTAAATTGATGCTTCAAAACTTAGAGCATTCCCAACGTATTCATAGGATAACCAAAGGGAGCTACACTTTTCACGAAGAGGTGCAGTTTGTAGGGTATGCTTTTTATCCGTTCTATTATGGTCTTGAAGATGCACTGACGCTGAGAGGAATATGGGGGCAACAAACCAACCCAGTAGTAATAACGCCCAGGAAGGTGAGACCGGGTATAAGGGAATTTCATTCAAGGAATTATTTCGTCAGGCGAATACAACGAAAATTATTCTTTGGTTATGCTTTATTTAAATACCAAAATTTCTTCATTCCTGTTTCTGATGTTGAAAAGACCCTTATAGATATCGTTCACTTTAGGAGTAAAATTCCAAAGGAAACTATTGCAGTAGTTATTGATAAATGCGACAAAGCTAAGTTATGTATTTATACCAACAAGCTTCCACCATATTTAGCGGAACGAATGAAGGCATTGATTGTGGAATATAGTTAAGGCCATGGTTACAAAATTTACGAGGATAGAGCAAGAAAGCTCCGATCCTTCAGGGAGGAGAGGATGTCAGACTCATCTCCCCCCGATGAATCAAGCCATCACGCTGCTGCCTCTCCGATCCTCACACTATCAGCATCATAATACCGAACGGGGATCACACAAGCAAATGTTCATTCCTTGACGGTGAGAGCATGGAAAGTCATGGCACATACATGGGGAGGAGGATCAGGGGGGACATATTCCAGTCTGCAGACGGAAAACTGATCCATGCCGATCTCAATAGATCGTACAACATAATGAAGAAGGAAATCCCTCAAGCATTCGCGAACGAGATAGAGGGTATGGGGTTATACCCACGAAGTTTAAGCATCAGGCAGATGATAACTTCCAAGGCGGTTGTGAACATGGTTAACGGAGATCATAACCTTCAATGCTGTATGAATTGCTGATTTTCTTCAGGGTGCTAGACTATTTCTTCAAGCTTTAGCTTGAAATGTTTCTCTCAATTTGAGAAAAACACTACACCAGGAGGGGGGACTGAAACAGAGCGATCTCATGGAAGAACGCCATAAGCTGGGAAAGTTTGCAATCCTGAGCAACCTCAAATCCAATCCGAAGGAGATCTATGAGCTCTACAAATCAAGGGAGGAGGTCGAGGTCGCGTTCGATGCGATGAAGTACGAGCTTGAGGATGACAAGGTGTATCTCCATACCACAGATGGTCTGAGGGGATACTTCTTCACCTCATTCATATCGCTGTATATTTACTTCAACATACTGTAGAAGCGGAAGAAAAAAGCATCTCGCAGAAGATGGCGGATGTATTTGGGCTGAAGTTATACCCTAGAATTGTACTGAGTTAGAATTCTTAATCAGGCAATAAAGGCTGTAGACCCTCCTCATTATAGTAAATAAATGCTGTGGAGCACATTATCTTTTATAACCTCCTAAGTTCCTTTACATGGCGGAAATAAGGTTCAGCCTCTTTGCTGTTTCTTATATGAAACTCAAAGGGGAATCTCAAGTTGTTTCTGTCCAAATCTTCCAGAATCTTGTTTTTAGATGATGCAGTAACAATTAATAGATCAATATCGCTTGCCATGTTGGCGTTTCCCTTCACCATGGAACCGAATAAATAGAGTTTACCATCTGGATCGTTCTTCAGCAAAATCGTCTTTATTTGGCCAAGATTGGCATCGAGATTATCAAAAATTTGTTTCTTCTTTAGGCCTATGTCAACAAATATCATCCAAAGCTCCCCTTATTTCTTTTACAGTTTCAATAATTTCCCGCAGGCTTTCCTCGTCAATTGTAGAGAAGAAGTAACGAGAGGTTACGTAGGCATCCTGTATTAAATTGAGTAACAATCTTTTTTCTTCAAATATCTGTCGCAGAATCTTGCCATTTTCTTTGTCCAGTACACTTTCGAGGGTTTCTAATAGTAACCTCAAATTGTGAGTGTGCGGATAATCACCTAATTTACAGGTAAGAAGCGCCCTGATAAAGAGTTCAAGCGATTGATTTGCACTAAAAGACCCGATATCAGTATACCCTTCGTTCAGGTTCCACTCTGCATTGGAGAGAAATCTCGAAGAACGATCCATAAGATTCTTGTATTCATCATCAGCGCTCATTTATGCTTAACAATATCAATGGTACAATAATAATATATACTCAATTTTTCGGTTTTCAGTTAATAATGCCGTATAACTAACGTTATACAGCATTGTCTTAAACTTAAAAAATACGAAGTTAAAAAACAAGGACCTCTTTGGATTAATGGGGGTAAATCTCTTGACCTTTTCCTCAAGAAATAGTGTAATACAAAAGAAAATCATCAGTTATGCCTGAAATGTACTCTTCTTTAGTGAGTTTGATTTCAGGATGGGAAATACGCTTAACATGCGTCTAATATTCTTTGCTTTCTTACCCCCCAAAGAGTTCAAGAGATCCGTATTTGTTATAAGATACATTCTTAGAATTATATATTTAAATTACGTAAAACGCCGCTATTGATACGTTACCAGAAGGGCAGTCAATAATTAATTAAACTTTAGAGATTTTGTCTGACATTTTTAGCCTGGAATCACAAATAGGTTGTGCCGCATCAAATTTGATTCCAAATTTAGGATCTGGACATCACCGGTAAAAAATTTGTTATGTGAAGGACATGGGTTTTGCCTGATGTCGAAACATTGCGCGAGTAGGTTCTCTTTATGAGTCTGATACCGAAAGAGGAACTGGTTATTGCTCATCTTGACAGTAGTGCTGTGAGACTTGAGTTACTACCAATATCTGATGGGCTCCGAAAGCATTCTATTAAACATCATTTAGCAATAATTACCAGTTACTGGAAATTCAAATGATATTCAGCCATATTCCAATAGCGGAAGCACTCGCTCCCACGAAAACAAACGTGAGAGACCACCTGATCCATCCACCTTTCAAGTTTCTTGAGATCGCCGCACCTAGTATCCCAAGTAAAATGACTGCAGACAAAATAGATGCCAGGCCAAAACGTGGGAAAACGTACTCTGGAAACATGGTGAGAAATGCTCCAAAAAATCCGCTGACCAGAGAAATACTTGCTTCGGTGATTGCTTCAAAAATAATAAGTACACCTTGCCTGCTCTTAATAAGATAAAGTGGTGAAGCAGGGTTCAGCTGCCTTGCTGAATCGATCAATTCACCTCTTAATTCAGAGTATTTAGCTATAAAATAACTGAATGCACCAATTAAGCTTGAGCCAATTGATATCCTGAGAATCAATGATAGATGCAATGAACCCGAACTTGAAATAAGCCCGGCAGTAAAAACCAGTGAGGTTATGATCCCGTCGGTCAATCCCAGAACTATCGGAAAAAGATGTTTCATAGTTGAGACTTAACGTTTTATGTTTTCGATCAATTTCTTTCCTGCTGCAATTTCATCAATGGACTGGATAACAGCCCCCGACTCGGCAATGCTATTCATAAGAGTTTCATAATCGATGTTCTGGCCCTCAACAATGACGTTCAATCCCATGGTGCCCACATCCATCTCTGTAACCGCAATATTGACTCCTTCCACTCCAGAAACCTTCGAAACGACTTCAGTCAGTTCAACCAGAGTCGGCCTGATCACGGATTTATGTACATCCAGTATCATCCGCCTAACATTTACCAGGGCAGGCACCTTTTTGTCACTTTTACTCATATTTCAGAACCAAATTCTAATACTTCGCTCATTCCTATAAAGGATCGTGAGTTAAAACCTTTTTTCTCTGACGTGACGAAATCCCACGATTGTTGACCCCTGACGCCTGTTTATGGATACAATGGCAAATTCAAAAATCGCTTTAATATCCGGTCATGATAACATCCCATGTTTGAGCCAAATTTGCTTAAGGATAAGAGCGTATTAATCACGGGCGGTGCCACTGGAATTGGGTATGCCATCGCTGAAACAGCTGGCTTGCTTGGAGCCAGAATATCAATTGTCAGCAGGAATGAAGGTAACCTTAAAAAGGCGGTAAAGTCGCTTTCGGGGAAAGGAGTGCGCGCTACATACAGGGTTGTGAACGTGAAAGATATTACTCAGGTCCAAAGCGCTATCGATTCAGTATATTCTGAAATGTCAGGGATTAACGCCCTGGTCAACAACGCTGCTGGGAACTTCCTGAATAAGACAGAAAAAATCAGTCCAAACGGGTTTAATGCTGTCATAGACACCGTTTTAAAGGGAACCCTGAACTGCACCACGACCCTGGGAAAGAAGTGGATTTCAGATGGCGTTCATGGGAATATACTCAACATAGTGACCACGTACGCCTGGACAGGTTCCGCATTCGTGGTTCCCTCTGCAGTCTCTAAAGCAGGCGTACTGGCCATGACCAGATCACTGGCAGTTGAGTGGGGGCTAAAAGGGATTAGAGTGAATGCGATAGCTCCCGGACCCTTTATGACAGAAGGCATGACCAGTCGCTTGATGCCTTCTCCGGAGATTTTAGAAATGGTCAAGACACGAAATCCGCTTAAAAGGTTTGGTGAACTGAAGGAAATATCAAACCTGGCAGTGTTCCTGCTGTCGGATGGATCAGGATTCATAAATGGTGAGGTTGTAACAATAGATGGTGGAGAATGGCTTATGGGGGCTGGGCAGTTCAGCGCGATGGCCAATCTGGACGATTCATTCTGGGACTACATCGATAAGCAGAGACCGCAGCATAATCAGTGATCCCTGATTATCCTACCAGAGAATACAGATACTTTAGCTTCAGGCTTAAGGTAAGAATCACCTGGCAGCCCGGCTTTGATGCATACCTCTTCCAGGAAGTCTTTCCAATTCAGGTCGTATTCTTCAGCTACTTGTGGTAATAGTAAGCCGGATCTCCAACCCAGGCTGATTTTCACGCCGTGCAAACCTCTCTTAAAATCTTTCCATTCGACTGGATTAACCTGCAATGGTGGGCCAAGCAGTGTCACTTCGAAGCTGATCCTGTCCAGTTCAGATGATCTGACGGGGTCGAATCGTGGGTCCTCCAACGCTGCATATCCTGCTGAAATGTAGGTCTGGTAAAATATGCCATTATCGGTAACAGGGAACCCTATGCACCCCCTAAGCCGGGATTCCTCATTTATGGTTACGAATACCCCAATGACAGGCCCTTCCTCCCTGTTAGGAGGGTTAAATTTTCCAGTAACCCTATCCCATATTCCTGTTCGGGCCATCTCCAGAATCTTATGGTCATATTGTGTATCCCTTCCGTCAAGGATCTCTTCTATGGTCACATATACGCATCGCTAAATAAGTAGGAATACTTTTCCAGTCATGGGAACTTCTGGATCGATGGACAGTCGAAAACCAGCGGTCAGCGGAACTTTCTATCCGGGAAATAAAGAGGCTCTGCTCCAGATGATTGAGTCCCTGAAGAAGAGAGCCCATCCACTCACACGCGAAAGAGTAGCTGGGATCATAGTCCCCCATGCGGGCTATCAGTATTCCGGTGCTATCGCAAGCTCAGGCTTCATCACCCTGGACAGGTCCAAACCTGATCCGGCAAAACACCTGTTTGTAATCGGGCCAAACCACCGAGGATATCCTTACGAATCGGTAATTGATGGTAACCAATCCTGGGAGTTGCCGAATGGCGACATTAGCCTGGACGTCAGCCTGATACAGGCTCTTACAAAATCTGGGAATCTGAAAATTAATTCCATGGCCCATAAAATTGAACATTCCGTGGAGGTCCAAATTCCCCTGCTTTTATCTTATACAGAATTCAGGACTATTATCCCCATTATAATGGGAGACCAGGAACCAGATTCTGTCAATACTCTTTACGATGCAATTGCGCCATATGCTGACGATTCATTGTTTGTAGCATCGTCAGACCTTACTCACTACATGCCGGATGCAGTTGCGCGAAATATTGACAGTAAGATAATTGACAGCATTCTTAAATTGAATATTGATGACCTCTATGCAATTGTCCATGAGGGCGCAACTCCGTGCGGTTATGGTCCCATCGCGTTTTTAATGTCCCTGGCGAGGAATAAGGGTTACAGAATGGAGCTGGTTGATTACGGAACTTCAGCGGATTCCAGTGGAGATAAAACGTCAGTCGTAGGTTATAGTTCCATCGTCTGCTACTCTCAAAAGTAAAAATCCATGCATCTTATTATTCCCGTACTGGATTAGTTATCATGCAGGAAGCTGTGCTGTACATTCCGAGACCCGATCATAAAGTGCAATGTACAGCCTGCCGGAGAAACTGCATACTCGCAGAAGGTCAGACTGGTTTCTGCGGCATCCGAAAGAATGAAAATGGTAAACTTTACCTTTTGAACTTTGGAAGGATACTAGCAAGGCAGATTGATCCCATAGAAAAGAAGCCAATAATTCATGCGCACCCAAATTCATTGATTTATTCCATCGGAACAGCTGGTTGCGATTTTGCATGCAAGTTCTGCCAGAATTACGACATCAGCCAGAGGAGGACTCCAGACGGTTTCGACATTTCTGCGGATGCCATAGTCAGGGAAGCCATAGGACACGGATGCAATGGAATAGCGTTTACCTACAATGAGCCAACGATCTTTGCTGAGTTTGCTAACGAAGTTGGTTCACTGGCTCACAAAAATGGCCTCTTCAACATATACGTGACAAATGGGTATGAAACTCCGGAAGCAGTAAAATATGTCGCTAAATTTGTTGATTTCGTAACAGTGGATTTCAAGGGGAATGCGTCGGATGAATTCTACAAAAGATATATGTCCGTGCCCCAGGTAGACGGGATCTTTGATACTGTCGATCGGTTCATTAAAAATGGTGTTCACACAGAGATTACGGATCTGGTGGTGCCGGGAGTTGGTGATTCGCTGGATGCTCTGCAGAGTATGCTCGAGAGAATATTCAAGATTGCGGGACCGAACATTCCGGTTTCTTTCCTGAGATTTCATCCTGATTACAAGATGATGGACGTGCCTGCCACACCGGCATCAACCCTGGAGAAGCACTATAGGATGGCGAGAAGCATGGGATTCAATTATGCCTATATAGGCAATGTTCCCGGCGACCGAAGGCAGAATACCTATTGCCCCGGTTGCGGCAACATCCTCGTGAGAAGGGACATGATGAGGACGTTGCAGGTAAACCTTAGGGAAGACGGGAAGTGCAAGTTCTGTGGGCATGAAAGCGGGATAGTCAACTTCACAGAAGTAATGAACTGAAATACCTGGATCAGGAAAGAAGATGAAATGATATAGTGAAGATCAGATCAATTTGCCAAAAAGCAAAAGCATGTTTATTAAAATTGGTACGTTACCGGATAGATGCCAGATCCTGCCGAGAAGTATTTTAATTGTACGGATAGGGAACGAGCGATATTTGAGGCGGGAATTAAGCTGGGTACTATTTATCATCAATATGTGGGGGTACCGATAAACCTGAGCAATCTTCAATCCCTGGAGAACGCAATTGTAGAAAGCGTCAAGGTGCAGCCTTTCGTCGAATCTGCGACGGTTAAGATAGACCACGAAATAGTAGAAAAGAAGCAGGGCGTTTACAAGTACATTACGCTATCTGGCGAAATGCTGAATGTTGAGGTGGATATTAAGTACAAGGACGCCAGGATATCTGCATTTCTGAAGTATATTCCCGAGATGGATTATCCTTTGATGTTTGTGGGGGATTAAGAAATACCATGGCTATAAAGGTAGGAATCACCGGTCCAGTAGGCTCAATTAAGGCAGAGGCATTGAGGAAAATCATAACGATGCTGGAGAATGAAGGAAATTCAGTTCATGGATTCATTTTCAGCGAAATCTTCGAGAATAATAAGATCAAGGGGTATTCTCTCTTCGACCTGTATACCAAGAAAAAAATAGAGTTTGCTGACGTTTCAATTATGTCCAGGATAAAAGTTGACAAGATCGGTGTTGACACGAGACTGCTGGAAGAGTTCCTTATACCCGGGCTGCAAAAAGCCGTTGAGCTTGCAGATTTCATAGTTATTGACGAAATAGGCAAACTCGAGAGCACGACAAGAGTTGTTCAAAAAGCGTTAGATGATACCCTGAAGAGCGATAAGCCGCTGGTGCTAACGCTGCATAAGAAATCCAGGAACCCGGTGCTGCAGGAAATTAAGAGCCTGGAGGGTGTGAGGGTTTTTGACCTTACACCGATCAACCGGAATATACTGCCTTTCAAGGTTCTCAGAGTCCTGAAAGGAGAAGAAGGGTCTTAATTGGAAATTCATGAGGGTTTTGCAGAGATAGAAATTGGCAACAATCTGATTGGTAAGGGACCGGGAAAAGCTGGAACAGGCTTCTACAATTCCAGCCAGAAGTTAAACAGGGACCTCACCGTATTGCTGGTAAAACGCCTTAAGCCAAAGCATTACCTGGATGCATTTGGAGGAACCGGGATCAGGGGCATTAGGATTGCACTCGAAACCGGTACAGAGACTTTCATCTCCGAGAAAATGAAATCCTCCTGTGATTTAATCAGGAGCAATGTAAAAATAAATAGTGCACCGATTAGGACTTACAACGGAGATTTTTCCACTGTAATCAAAGAGTTGGATTTCGATTTCATAGATGTTGATCCCTATGGGAGTGCAGTTCCTTACATCGACGATGCAATCAATTATTTGAGAAAACCAGGATATATCGGAATAACTGCCACTGATCTATCGGCACTTACTGGTTCCTCGCCCAGGGTAACAATGAGGAAATATGGGGCAAAACTGACTACAGATTACTACCAGCATGAAACCGGGATAAGGACGCTGATTTCTTACATTGCGCGAAGGGCGGCGGCGTACGATTGCTGGATTGAGGTGGTGATGTCCATCTGGAAATCACATTATTATAGAATCGTTGTTATGGTCCGCACGGGCGCAAAAGAGGCGGACAGAACAATCAAAAAGATAGGAAGTTTGGATAAGTCCACAGTTTCCTTGAATTCTACTGGGCAGGAGGGCCCGGTATGGCTTTCCAATTTAGAGGATCCAACGATCATTTCGTCCTTAAAAGTTCCGCAATATTTGGAAAATAAGGAGCTAACTACTCTAATAGATTTGATTGCGCACGAAGACGAAATGGTGCTTTTCTATGACTCAAGGGATATTTTTGCCCATTCTGAATCCCTGATGGCAATTGGTGACATTTTTGATAAAATTCAAAAAAACCTTGCAAAGAATGTCTATCCAACGCACTTTTCGCATACAGGATTCAAGGTCTCTGCCCGATTGCAGGAAGTTATACAGGCATTATCCTGATTCAGGAGACCTTGTGTCCATCTAGGAACAAAATTAACAGATACTGTCAAATCATTCCGTTTTTTGACTTTCTTATCCATCAGTAAAAAATACCTCTGCAATATTATCGAAGAAGGCGGAGGTTGCCGAGCTAGGTTAAAGGCGACAGACTCAAGATCTGTTTCTGTAGGGATCCGCCGGTTCAAATCCGGCCCTCCGCATCCTACTTATCGGTTAAAATCCTCACTCCGCCAGACATTGACTCTTGTAATTTATTGCATTGCCTATTTAAATGAAAGAAGAAATTCAAGGATATATATCATTTTTTTAGTGATCAGAGTGAATATAGGTCAAGTTATCCATTTTGGGGCTCAGTTTCCCTTCCGTTCGCGTGTCAGATTCCGGGCAATCTACGTGAAAACCCATAAAGTTGCCGTCCTCATCATACTCATCTATTGAATATAGGCTATGCCGCGCATATGTCCACAGGTCAATAATATCCCGTGTTTTTACTAACTCTCCAGCTTCAAAGCTTTTTAGTGTCACAGCATATCTTGATTGCATTATATACCCATCAAAACAAGGATAATTTTTCAAGAATGCCAACAGTTCCCATATCCAGCCTCTGCCCTTGTCGATCCACCAACCATATTCCCTTTTGAATTCTTCATCATTGTCCGTTTTCACCTCTGCCCGTATTTCCCAGTTTTTATCCTCTGCGGGATTATCTATGTATTTGTTCTCTTCAAGCCTCATCGGAGTGCAGTCAATTGTATAGGCTGGGTATTCATCCTTCCAAGTATTTGTTGAGTAGGAGCTACGGCTTCCGTATACGTATAATGCCCTCGCATCCAGCAAGGTTATGAATTCCTTTCCCTCTACCTTTTCAACAATCCTTCTATAATGTGAATTGTAAAGATATTCCCTGAAACAAGGATGGTCCTTAAAAACCGCTAACAAGTTATCTTCCCACGCTTCACATTCTTCTATTTTCCACTGGCCCATTCTCTCATCTCCTCCAATTACTCTGATTTATATCTTCCTTCAAATTACATAACTTTGAGACTCTATTATAGTTATTAATTGAGTCCTCTATTTAGAGATAGATAGTGTATATGATCTGCTGTAATTTCGAAAAGATCCTCTGCAAATCTGAATTGTGCAGGACCTTTTTTATCCAGATTTTTGAGTTGCCTTTATTCTGTGTGTTTCTCCAAAAGTTAATGCCTGATCCGTGAGGATGCTCGGTTATTACATTCCCGGGGATTAAAGTATGAAAAGGCATGTGCGAAGCAGAGCCAATTCCTTGCGTTTGCAATGAAGGTATCCTTCCAACTGCAGTTTCCGGAAATCCCCAGTCCGAAATTCGGGGAAAGAGGTGAAATGAATGCCGACATTTGTAGTAGAAGCTAGGTGCAAGAATAATCAGAAATGTGTTGAGATCTGTCCAAGCGACATTATGCAAATGGATCCTGACATCAACAAGGCATACAATGTGGAGCCGGATATGTGCTGGGAGTGTCTTTCTTGCGTGAAAGCCTGCCCAGAACGGGCAATAGAAGTGAGGCCTTATGCGGATATATCTCCGTTGGGATCTGAGATTTCTGTAGTAAGGGATGACAAGGCTAACACGATCAAGTGGGACATAAAGTACAGGGATTCCAGGAAGAAGCAGTTTGAGTTTCAAATTAGGACCACCCCCTGGGATTCTATTGCAGTTAACCCTGTTACTTCAAAAGATAACATAAGCCTGGACGACCAGGAGTTATCGCGGGAGCCAGAGATGCTGTTAACCGGAAAGGAACTGCCTAAACCGAATGCCCTGAATTTAAAAGCCGGGGCGGTGTAAATGCAGGTAAGAAATGTGGAATCTGATGTACTCATAATTGGAGGGGGGATGGCGGGCTGCGGAGCTGCGTACGAAGCCAGGACCTGGGGAAAAGACCTGAAGATAGTAATAGCTGAAAAAGCAAACATAGACAGAAGTGGAGCAGTTGCGATGGGACTGTCCGCCATAAACACCTACCTTGGAATGAGGTGGGGCGAAAACACACCGGAAGACTTTGTGAACTATGTCAAGGGTGACCTGATGGGACTTGTCAGGGAAGACCTGGTCTATGACGTCGCCAGACATGTTGACTCATCAGTGCATCTTCTTGAGGAATGGGGCCTTCCGATTATGAAGGACGAGAAGACCGGTAAATATGTCCGGGAAGGCAAGTGGCAGATACTGATACATGGGGAAAGCTACAAGCCCATAGTTGCAGAGGCGGCTAAGAAGGCCGCATCTGAGATAGTAAGCAGGGTCATGATAACACACCTTATTACCGATTCCCAGGATAAAAACAGAATAGCCGGGGCAGTTGGTTTTGATGTGAGAGATGGTTCCTTTATCATATTCAAGGCTAAGGCGGTTGTTCTGGCGTCAGGAGGAGCGACTCACATCTTTAGACCGAGATCTGTGGGTGAAGGATGGGGCAGAACATGGTATTCACCATGGAGCACCGGTTCTGGATACGCTTTGCCAATAGAAGCAGGTGCAAAGATGGTGCAGATGGAAATCCGCTTGGTCCCTACCAGGTTCAAGGATGGTTATGGTCCCGTAGGTTCATGGTTCCTTTACCTGAAATCCAAGGCAACCAACGTGAACGGCGAAACCTACGATACAAATAGGGACAGGCTGAGGGCTAATTACGGGGCATATGCAGATGCAAAACCTATGCCCACATGCATGAGAAACCACCTGATGATGGAAGAGATTAAGGAAGGCAGAAGCCCTATTCTGATGCACACCCAGGATGCCCTCGATACAAGGGAAAAGGAAGAAGCTGGATGGGAAGATTTTCTGGACATGACCGTAAGCCAGGCCATGCTATGGGCCTCACAGAATACCGATCCGAAGGAAAGATGGTCTGAGCTCGTTCCAACGGAACCATACATCATGGGTTCACATGCTGTCAATGCAGGCGCATGGGTAAGCGGCCCGGAAGATCTCGCGCCCGAAGAATATCAGTGGGGCTGGAACAGGATGACGACTATCGCCGGCCTTTTTGCAGCCGGTGATGCGGCAGGCGGGGCAGGACACAAGTTTTCCTCAGGGTCCTTTGCTGAGGGAAGAATTGCCGGAAAGGCGGCAGTCAAGTTCCTGCACGACAATAGCGGGTTAAGGACTAACCTTGATAAAGAGGTTATAGAGGCAAGGAAGAATGAAATATTCCAGCCATTGGAGAATTACCAGCTGGGCAAGCAGTTCATAACAAGAGGGAGTGTTTCTCCTTATTACCTGTACCCAAACCAAGGCCTGAAAAGACTCGAAAAAATAATGGATGAGTATGGGGGAGGCATCACCTCCTTCTATTCCACGAACTCTACCGGTCTTGGAAGAGGGATGGAATTACTGGACATGCTGAAGGAGGACCTGTCGCTGCTTGGAGCTGAAGACCTGCATCAACTGCAAAGGGCATGGGAACTCAATCATCGTGTCATAACAGCAGAAAGCGTAATGCGGCACACATTATTCAGGGAGGAGACCAGGTGGCCCGGGTATTATTATAGAACGGATCACCCAAAAATTGATGACGCAAACTGGAAAGTTTTCGTTGTATCCAAATTTGACAGGAACTCCGGGAACTGGTCACTTGAAAAGGTACCGGTCTACAATATCTTGAGGACAGAATAAGGTGAGATTATGCGTTATCTGGGACACAATAAAAAACCTATAGTTGACCGTGTCAAGCCTAGGAGTGACTCCGAGAAGATAGATGGAATGACAGTGCTTCCGGTTAAAAGGGAAATCGCTCATGAAGTTATCAGCATCAGTTATGGTTTCCTGACACCGCTGGAGGGGTTCATGAACCATGACGAAGTGGCGGGCGTAACCAGTGATATGGAACTTCCAGATGGAACACTCTGGAGCATCCCTATTGTCTTCGACATGAGTGCGGAAGAAATAGAACAACGGAATCTTTCGGAGGGAGATTCGGTGCTAATGTCTTACCAGGGTGCGCCTATGGCTACTTTTGACATTGACGAGATTTACAGGTATGATAATGCGGAAATGGCGGAGAAAACTTACGGAACAAAAGACCCAAAACATCCTGGTGTAAGGAGAACACTAGCCTACGCTGACAGATTTGTTTCCGGCAAGGTGACTCTCATCAACGAACCAATATTCAATGAACCTTTCGCCAGGTACTGGCGCACTCCCAGGCAACATCTGGATGCGTTTGCCCAGAAACACTGGACAAGCGTGGTAGCACATCAAACAAGAAACGTGCCTCACACAGGTCATGAAGCGCTTATGAAACAGGCCTGGTTCGCTGCTAACGAGGACAAACCTGTGGACGAAATTCAAACTGGCATACTGGTTAATGCAATAATTGGAGAGAAAAGGATAGGGGACTATATTGATGAGTCTATCCTGTTATCGCAGGATATGCTGAGAGAAGCCGGTTACTTCAGAGACAACATTCACATGGTAACTTTTACTCTGTGGGACATGAGGTACGCCGGTCCAAGAGAAGCATTACTGCATGCCATCCTGAGAACCAACCTTGGCTGCACACATCATATGTTTGGAAGAGACCATGCAGGCGTAGGCAATTTCTATAAGCCATACGATGCCCAGAGCCTCCTGAAACAATATAGAGAAAAACTCCTTATCAAGCCTGTTTTCCTGAAGGAGAACTGGTATTGCCCGGAATGCGGGGAGGTAACAAATGCGGCATTGTGCAATCATGACAGGGCCAGCCAGAATTTCAGCGGTACTCTTCTAAGAAGCATCCTGGATGATGGTGTACAACCAACCAGGAAAGTCATGCGGCCGGAAGTTTTCAGATCAGTCATGGAGAGTTCAGAGAAGTATGGAATGGGATCATCTTTCGTCACGGAAAAGTACCTGAAGGGAAGGCAACCGATATTCACGCTGCAGAAAATGGAGGTGTTAAAAGCATGAGCGAGAAGGAAGGGAAAATAACAATCAATGTGTGGATAAATGAAGAAAGGCTGGAGTTTCTAAAGAAAGTAGGACTGGCTTCCATGGCAAAAGAGAAATTCGCGGGCATGATGCTTCTGGAAATAGCATGTACCGAAAAACAGAAAGATTCCTTGCTACAGGAGTTTCCGTCGGCAAAGTATGACTCCTCCACCACTCATTCGATTGAGTTGCTGCCACGTACAGTAAAGGACCGGATATTCGAGGCATCCCTGAAGTTACATTCAACTGGACCGGAAGTAATCGACAGCGTGCTTGGATCAACAATCCGGAGCAACCTTTGAATTTACTTGATTGGGCCCTTGCAGGGTCCAATATCTTATAACCGGATTAAGTGGGTATGCCACCATGAGTGTAAAATCATGCTGCATTTCGGTTTCATGCAGGTAGAGGAGTTTGACATATGATCTCCCTCCTGGAGTATTTCGTGTTCATGCTATTGATTGCCTTTGGTGCTGGCTTCCTGGGTTCTCTTGTAGGTATTGGTGGCGGGATCATAATAGTACCTGCTCTGACTCTGCTGTTCGGGGTGCCCGTCCCTATTGCTGCAGGAGCGAGCCTTATCGCGGTTATCGCAACTTCAAGCGGAGCAGGATTCATCGCTTACGGCAAGGATTCTCCCGCAAATTACAGGGCGGGGATGCTCCTTATGACTGTTCTGGCCACAGGTTCAGTACTCGGAGCAGTAGCGACCGTTTACGCATCCAGGAGCAGTTATGAGTGGGTCGTATTCCTGGTCTTTGGTGTCGTGATGCTGGTAAGTGCCTCTGACCTGTACGTTACCAGGAACAGGGAAGATCATGCAATGTCAGTAGACGATCCTGTTGCAGAATATTTCGAGTTAAATTCCTCTTATTATGATCACACGAAAAAGAAGAGAATAGAATACCACCCGACGAAAGTCTATCACGGTCTGGGAGTGATGTTTTCCGCAGGAATCCTGTCGGGAATGCTCGGTATCGGAGGGGGAGTATTCAACAACATAGCAATGAGCAGCATTATGCGCTTCCCGTTGAAAGTGTCAGTAGCAACGAGCAATTTGATGCTGGGATTAACTGCCGCTGCTAGCGTGGGCATATACTACCTGAGCGGATTCATATACCCTTTACTTTCTGCGCCTGTTGTAATCGGGATCCTGCTGGGTTCAATCAATGGGAGAAAGTTGATGACCCGAAGCAAAAACTCGTTGATCCGAACGCTGTTCATCCTCGTTATCGTAGCTGTCGGAATTGAAATGATTCTAAAGGGAGTTGGGATAATAATATGAAGTGCGATACGACTTCATTAATTAAAAAAATACTCTGTTATGGCGTCATTTCCAGCACTTTATTGATGGTCAGCGGCACAATTATCATCTTAGTCCTATGCAGCCAGGCACAATCACCTTTGACTCTGCTGATTGCAAATGACGGATTTGGCTCAAGCATGCTTAACTCATTTACAATTTGCACCAGTGAGGGCCAGATTGCGGACTTCTTTATGGGTTCGGGAATACTTGTCCTTATTGCGATCCCAGTCTCAAGACTTGGGATTACCGTGGTTCAGTTCATTTCCGATAGGGACAGAAAGTATGTTGTGATATCTGCGTTCGTTGCGGTGGTTATCGCAATAAGTTTTCTGGTTATCGGGCCATTGGAAGCATGTTTCAAATTATGAAATAACCTTAATTTAAGAGGATAAGGAGGCAAACTAAAGCTTCCCAATATCCTTTACCAAGTCTATATCAAGGGCCTCCTGGCCGCTTTTCCAATTAGCTGGGATGACGCACGCATGCCCTTCTCCCGCCGGGTGGTCTGCAATGAATTTCAGTCCAAGAAACGCGTTCAGGACATGTTCCGCGTCCTTACCGAGGGCGTTGTTGAAGGCTGAAAGATACTGCACTTTCCCATTTGGGTCAAGAATAACTACCGCCCTTCTTGCCTGGCCTGTTGCGTAATCCAGCAGTCCAAAGCTCTTCGTTATTTCTTTGTTGAAATCCTCAATCATGGGTATCGAACTCTTTTGGACTCTCGGGCTTGTCTGCGCCCAACCTTTATGTGAAAAAACACTGTCAGTGCTGATGGCATACACATCTGCATCATTCTGCTTGAACTTCTCGTAGGAATTCATGAATGCTTCAATATCCGTTGCACAGACGAAGGTAAAATCACCGGGATAGAATGTCAGTACAGTCCATCTTCCCTTAACCGGTATTTTCACTCTTCTTATGCTGTCTTCTTTCGGGAAATAGGCATTCGATTCAATGTTATCGTATACAACCTCTACAGGTACTATTGCCTCCATGTTTTCAACTCTGACTCACTGAAGAATCAATTTATAACAGTTATTACTAAGATATATTTATAAATAATGTTTGCCTTAACAAAATATTGCATGACAAACCCGGCGGGAAATCAGCCGATCTTCCGCTAGATGCAACAGTAAAAGCTAATACACCTCCCTGCGACTGTAATGGATGCAACTAGTTGCCTTGATCAGCCTCCCTGACTATTCATGAAATGAGTCCCCTTCACAATATAAATATTGCAAATAGCAAAGTGGTAAGGACAATTGCACTCATCAATACATACCTCCCATTGCCTTCTCTTACGAAATCGAAAAGTGCCACAAAAACCACTGTGACAGGGGTAAAGATGAGGGTCCACAGCCCCATGGAAATAAAATACAAGCCATCCAACCTGAGAATGCCGTAAAATATATTTCCGGGAAGAAGGCTGCTTGAAGTAACCTGGTTGCTTGTAAAATCCGAAATCTGCTGAAGCGTATAACCATCGGATCCATTCCTGACAAGCAGCAAACCTAAACCGGTCAAAATAAAGGCAACGCTCAAGACTACCCCGATGCGCAGTATTATGCTGGTAACTATGTCGCTATCCCATTTTTTCATTTCTTGCGGCCCCTCTAGACCTTTTCAGCCAATAGTAAGCTATTGATATCAGTATGATCGACAGGAATACAGAATAGAGATTCTGCAGTATATAACTTATTGAAATATATGACGAATTGGAAATCCCCCTGAATATCATGGCCCAGCCCAGGAATGAAAGTATTGTGAAGAAAAGCCATCTTATTTCCTTGTTAGTGAGACGCATCAGCAGCTTAGCACCAAAATATGAACCAAGAACAACACCAATAGCGGTGGCTGATGCGATGAATGGCTGAATATAACCGAGTTTCCAGTAAATGGAGCTTCCGGTTGCGGCGGTGATCCCGATCATAAAATTGCTAGTGGTGGTGGTCACTTTCATAGGCAGGTTCATGGCCCAATCCATTCCCATCACTTTCAGTGCACCGCTTCCGATTCCCAGCAGGCCGGAAATAAATCCTGCAAAAAACATTACGAACTCACCGTAGTACCACCTGACCCCGCAATAGTCCACCACCCTTTTCAGTCTTGGATCATAATACTGTCCTTTCAACTGGAAAATTTCGGAACTCCTGTCCGGTGGAATTTGTTTAGGCAGTTCTACCAGGGAACGTTTAATTGTCGGAACAAGGGAAAATAACAGGACGGTCCCAAACAACACAAATATGACCCATAAGAGGTTCGCTTTATCTATAAAATACAGCGTGAAACTTCCCACAACTGCCCCAATCGTAGTAGCCATTTCAAGGCCAATTCCTATCTTGATATTCGCAATCTTTCGTTTGGTGAAAGCGGATGCTGAGCCTGCAGAAGTCGCAATTGTTGAAATCAGGCTTGCACCGGTTGCAAGGATAATTGGCACCCCAAAGAACAGTGTAAGCAAGGGAACAAGGACCGTCCCTCCTCCGAGACCCGTAACGGAACCAATGAAACCGGCAAAAAAACCAGCTATGACAATGGATATAAAACTCAGGAGGACTCCAATCAGTCCAAGCACTTTCTTAAATGTTAGAGTAGGATAAATAAATGCTCATTGAATTTAGAGTTAATATGGCTTATCAGTTGCTGTGGAAATAAATTACTGGAATGGAAATTTATGGAATTTGCCAGTTGGATGAAAACAACAGATTCATGATTCCAACGATTTTGAAGAATGGGCTAGCATCATTCCAAAATATACTTCCACGTATCCATAATCGAATACAATTTTCCAATTTTTCTCCAGTAACATCCCATGTAGAACACAAAGGTTCCAGAAGCTGTCTGGCTTACCATTCTTTACAATGCTTTCATCGATCTTAGTCAATTCTTCAAGTGAACCTTTTACCAGGCAATCTTTTACAACCTTTTCGTATTTTACTGCATCTGGCGAGAACCCGTACGGTCCTGTTTCAGAATGTGTGTGAGCCTGGTCGGCGCTTATGATAATTCCTATTTTCTTTTCCTGTTTTTCGCAAATCTTGACCAGCTCCTTGCCAAAATTGATGAGTTTTTGCCGGTCAGGCATTCTTGACTGACCCATCATCACAACAGGTTTTCTCTTAAAGAAATGAAGTGGGATAGCGGTTCCGAAATCCATGGGGAACCTCGACATTTCGCCGGAATATGTGATAAATCTGGCCTCTTCTGTGAAACTATCAGCCAAAGAGGAAATTTGTTCAGTTAACTCACGATCATTTTTCCATTCGCCGGAAATAGTAATTTTTTTCAGGTGGGTATCGGCATAAAACCACTCAGTATTGATAATAGAGAAATTCCTGGGAAGAGTTAGCCCATGCGGGGAAAGCACAACAATCGTATCTGACTCATCGACTGCGGCTAGCTTCTTAATTTTGGAGTTCATTATTGTCCCACCTTCTGAAGGTAAGTCTATAATTTCATCTCCATGCGGAACCATGTAAATCCAGTCAATTACCATGCTGGAAGATATCAATCCGGATGAATAAGAATGTGATCTAACTCTGGAGTTGTAAGTGTTTTACCTGGGGAAGTGACGCCGCTGTTGTTTTTCAAGGCTTACAAGTAAGGTATTTACTATAATTAAGCGGTCAAATTCAGTTGCAAGGCAGACCCGCTGGCACACTGAAGCTCTGGTAAACGTTAAGAGGGAACTTCCGGTAGGGAGGTTTGCAGAGACAGAACAAATGAAGACGAGAAGCACACGTACCTCGACAGACGGTGGAAGTCCATTCAGGACGCTTTTATTCTACTCCATTTCTATGCTGCTTTCGCTTGCAATAGTTATGACGACTGGTACGGTAATTTTTGTCTTGATGTATATCGGCTGGAAGGTAACTACAGCTTTCTTCCTACTGTCCTTATCTGTCCTGATTACAAATATAGTAATAACAGCGATTTCCCTGAGAGGAATCTTGCGGACTTACCCGCTGTTTACTGGATATCTTGAAAAGCGCAGGATTGTCATTTCGCAGCCGACAATTATTTCAAAACAACTGGAGAAAGGCCAAAATACACCTGACACGGATCGAAACTTTCTTACAGATATAGAGAACGAAATAGTAGAAGCAATCAGGGATAATGGAAACACGATGCTCCAGAGTTCCATTGTTAATTCGATGGGCAAATCCAAAGCAACAATTTCACGTGCGATCACTTCCCTGGAGAACAAGGGAGTAATCCTCAGAGTGAGAAAGGGCGTGACCAATGAAATAGTGCTTTCTGAATACAAATCCACCTGAACCTGAAACATGTTTCATATGAACCTTAAGAACTGTTCCAGCATTATTACTTCTATGGAAAGAAAGATGGAAAACCTTATTTGGGTACTTGTAGGATTGGTAGCGATCGTCGCCGTTGTCTCCATAATAATGGCTGTACTATTTGGAAATGGATATTCAAGCGGAAATTATGGTACTTTTGGAATGATGGGTGTTGGGTATTACGGAATGGGACTAGTAATGCCAATTATCGGAGTCATAGCTTTAGTATTTGTTCTGTTGTTCATCTATTACCTCGTGGAATCCGCAGCACAGCCACTTGGTGGGAATCCTGCCAA
This sequence comes from Thermoplasmatales archaeon, assembly GCA_014874365.1. Taxonomy (GTDB): domain Archaea; phylum Thermoplasmatota; class Thermoplasmata; order Thermoplasmatales; family Thermoplasmataceae; genus JACWAH01. The sequence continues at coordinate 139,583 of JACWAH010000019.1, read as the reverse complement.
TGTCAATGTTACTCCTGAAGAGGTTGTTAAATTGCGTTTTGCAAGGGGGGAGATAACTCAGGATGAGTATTCCAGGTTGATTGAAAACCTGAGGAAATAGACTGTTTATAATAGCTGAATTGGAAATATACTAGTGGCAGTGGTTCAGTTTTAACTCATCGCTACTGAATCCCTGCCCTGTTTTAATCCAAACTGATTATGAAAGGAAATATCAGATTTATTGAAGCGACTTGAAAGAGAGAAATATAATAGTTCCATTTGATTTATCATAATGGGACTTGGTAAAAGAGACCTTGACAGGAAAAAGAAGAGCATTGAGAATAAGATTGCGGAACTTGAGGCTAAGTCCAAGAAAAACCCCTTGGATAAAAATGTCAGGCAGGAGATTGCAGATCTCAAGAGAAAACTTGACAAATGATCGTTCCAAGATTATTGAAATTTAGTTGATTGAAATAAAAGTAGAGGGTATTCATGAACGAGGAAAACAAAATATTGCTAATATTTGCATACCTGCTCACCTGGCTTTCAGGCATAATAGTTTACTTGTACAATGACAACAAGAACAGTACACTTAGATTTCACTCCTTGCAGGCCATATTCCTTGGAATCCTGATAACTGTGATATCGGTCTTTTCATTCGTTTTAATTCCTCCAGTAAGATACATAGCTTACATCTTTACCATCCTCCTTTGGTTATATGGAGTTTATGTTGGATTCCAGGCATACAACGGCAAGAACATAAGTATCCCGGTCATCGGGGAAATGGCAAAACGGTAGAGTGGAATACAGGTTCCATGCAGTTGAAAATAGTTATTCAATACCGGTTGGATTAATTTTTTGTTTATCATTTGACGATGAATATATAAATTTAGAGCATTTTAATAATGCTCGATGGTCAGCTCGATGGATATTAGAATTCCTTACTGATGATAGCGTCCCATGAGCCAGTACCCTATCAAACAGAATCTCTAACTGAGTTTCTTTATTTCCTTGTATTCAGACGCGAAATTATTGTACCTCTCCTTGTATTCTGTCCATAACCTCTTGTATTCCTCAGAAACCTTTCCGATTACCTTGGCAGGCAACCCAACTGCGATTGCCTCATCGGGGATGTGATCCTTGTTCTTCACCACCGCTCCTTCGCCAACCGCAGACCACTTTCCCACTTCTGCGAAGTCGGATACGATCGCTCCCATACCGATGACAGCCCAGTTCCCAACCTTTCCCGTATGAATAATAGAGCCATGGCCTATCGTTACATGATCACCAATTTCGCATCTCTCTCCCGGTCTCGCATGAAGGACGCAATTTTCCTCTATGGCAGTGAAGTCTCCAACAAAGATTTCTCCGTAATCTCCCCTGAGAGTGGCACCGGGGCCGACCCAGACTTTCTTTCCAATATGCACATTTCCAATTACGGTTGCTGATTCTGCTATATAACTTGATTCGTCGATCTTCGGCGTTCGATCTCCAAGAGAAAAAAGAGCCATGCACCTGAATGATCTCCGCAGTTTAAAATCAGTGGTTATTTACATTGCCAGGTAAGGCTTGTTGACAGCTGCGTTATTTATGAAATTATCGGCAGAATGCTTGATTACCACATTTTGCCAAAAATACACTTAGATGGCGAATTTGTCACGTTGCGCAGAAGGAATTAGTAAATTTTAATTCCTGGAATAATACGACCACTTTTCGGCTTATGTATTTCCCTTGTTGCTTTTCTCGAATTGAGTTACCTCTGGCTTTATATTCCTACCAACGATTATAACTCATGGACGATGAATTCAAGATTCGGGATGCTTCGGTCAGGAAAGTACTGGATTCCAGGGGGAATCAAACGGTAGAAACAGACATTGTTCTTCCATATTCCACGGGAAGATGTTCTGCCCCTGCAGGTGCGAGTACCGGGGAAACTGAAGCTTTAGCCTATCCCGCAGGCGGGGTGGACTCGAGTGTTCGATTATTCGAATCCAGGATAAAGAAGAAAATATTGGGATTTGATGCCCTTGACCAGAAGGGTTTCGACAGGCTGCTTAGGGAAGTGGACGGAACGGACAACTTTTCCGAGATAGGGGGAAACCTGGCCACTGCGTTATCTGTATCACTGGCAAAGGCCGCAGCAAACAGCCTCGGCATACCCTTATATAGATATGTGGGGGGTTTCCTCAGGTCTGAAATCCCAAAGCCTATCGGTAACGTGATCGGCGGGGGAGCACATAGCAAGAACGGCACTACAGTACAGGAGTTCATGGTCTCCTCGGTTGGAAAGACCGTTCTTGAGAGCATTACTCTCAACTCCATTGTGCACAGAAAGATTGGAATCGCCTTGAGGGAAATGTTCAAGGATTTCAGTATTGGGTTAGGGGATGAAAAGGCCTGGACAGCAAGCATCGATGATGATGTTGCAATTGACATCATTAAAACTGCGGCGCATGAAGTAGAAAGCGAACACAAAGTCAAGGTCATACTTGGCGTGGATTTTGCGGCAAGCAACTTCTTCGATGGCAAGAAATACAAATACAAAGAGAATCATCTGAGCAGGGATGAACAGATTGATTATGCCTGTTCGCTGGTGAAATCGCATGGTTTTTACTTCATTGAGGACCCGATGGAGGAACATGATTTTGAGGGATTTGCCGAGATTACCAGAAAAGTGGGTTCCGAAGCGCTGATAGTGGGAGATGACATCTACACTACCAATGCAAAAAGGCTGGAAAAGGGAATAAAAATGAAGGCTGGAAATGCTGTTCTGATAAAGGTCAACCAGATAGGAACACTGTCTGACACCTGGGACGCAGTCAATCTTGCAACATCTTCCGGCTGGAAAACGGCAATTTCCCACAGGAGTGGAGAAACAACCGATGAGTTCATTTCCCACCTGGGGGTTGCATTCGGTTCTGAGTTCATAAAAACAGGCACTATCGGCGGCGAAAGAACTGCCAAGTTAAACGAACTTGTAAGGATTGAGGAAGAGCTCAGGGACTGAATTGCTTTTCCTGATCGGAGTAGGATTATCTGGTCCTGATTCAATTACAGTGGAGGGCAGGGAGACCCTGAAAAAATGTGATAAGGTGTACATTGAACGTTACACATCTTTCCAATCAGGTTTTGATTCCAGGGACTATGAATCTGCATATGGCCTGCCTGTAGTCGAACTTGCAAGGAGGGACATTGAAGAGGTTGAAAGCGTAATTTCGGAATCGGAGAGTAAGCAGGTGGCACTGCTAATCGTTGGAGACCCGATCAGTGCGACAACACACAATATGCTCAGGTATAGGGCCATGGAAATGGGCGTTAAAGTACAGGTTATCAGTAACGCTTCGATCATTTCAGCATTCCCCGCGATTTGTGGCCTCTCTGTGTACAAAATGGGACCGCCTGTATCTATTCCTTTCAACAGTGAAAACTTCAATCCCACCAGCCCATACAAGAAGCTTGTAGCGAACCTCAAGGCCGGGTTCCACACCTTGTTGCTTCTCGACTTGAAGGATGGCAAGACCATGCCCTCCTCAATACTGTACGACAACCTGATCAGCGTTTCCAGAAGGACAAACGACAGGACAATTAATGACAGAACGCTGATTATCGTGGGATCCAGGGTGGGAAGCAGATACCAGTCCATTGTCTACGGAAAACTTCCACTTTTAAATGCCGTAGAGCCCAGTCCTCCGGTGTCGGTTATAGTTCCTTCGACGCTATCTGAGGACGAAATGAACTTCCTTTCCAGGTTCTGCACAGAATACAGGGGAGATTGAGTCGGGAACCTTTTATATCTACATAGTCATCTCACAGCGATGCGTGCACTCATTGTAGGGCGCTTCCAACCATTCCATAACGGTCACCTTGAGATTATCAAGAGAATCATAAAAAGTCATGAGTCCCTTATCGTCGGAATTGGGAGTGCCCAATATTCCCACACGCTACGGGATCCTTTTACCGCCGGCGAGAGGCACCTAATGATCTCCAAGAGCCTTGAGGCTAAGGGAATAACAAATTTCTATCTTGTCCCAATCGAGGACGTAAATTCGAACCCGCTTTGGGTTGCGCATGTAGAGGCTCTTACACCGAGGTTTGACAATGTATATACAAACAACCCGCTGGTAAGGAGGTTATTTCTCGAGAAAAAATATAGCGTCAAATCGGTAAAAATGATGAACCGGGACGACTGGTCCGGTACCAGCGTAAGGGCAAAAATGCTTTCTGGAAAGAAATGGGAAAAGGATGTGCCAGAGCAGGTATTCGAGGTCATCAAAGAAATAGATGGTGTGCAGAGGTTAAGAGATCTGGCGATGGATGATCACTGATTATTCACTGTACAGGATGCTTTCCAGTACCTCAAGATCTTTCAGGATATAGGATATCGTGCAGAATTCATTCGCCTGATGATATGCACTTTCATCCGCTGTGCTCCAAACGGCAGCAGGTATCCCATCCTTTCTAATGTGGTTCGCAAAGGTCTGCCCGCCGATCCCAATTAATTCCGTTTTGATCCCTCTCTTCTTCAGGATTGCATCGGAAAGCAGCTTCATTATCTCCGCTTCCCTGTATATGACAGGACTGGATTCCTCGCGCTGCACTACTTCCACTTTTACGGTAACTTTTTTGTCTGCCTCAAATGTATTGATGACTCTTGAGATGTGATCCATTACCAGATCTGGATCGTATTTTGGAAGGATTCTGCAGTCAAAGTAGAAAATATCCCTTCCAGGAATGGTATTTATGTTCTGTACATTTTCCTCGTGCCTGGTTGGTACGAAGGTCGAATAACTTGGAGTGAAAAGTTCGTCCTTATCAGTATATGTATCGTTGAGCGATTTCTCAAGGATCTGGACCAGTTTGCTTGCCTCCAGGAAGGCATTGACCGAGATATCCGGCCTGCTTCCATGTCCCTGTTTCCCCTCGACTATAAATCTTAGCCATAGCACTGTTTTTTCGGCAATCTCAATATTTATGCCCTTTTCGTCACCTGAATCAGGGACAAGGATCAGGTCGTCCTTCCTGAAAACCTTGTTTTCGATCAATGGTGTAATACCGTATTTGCTGCCGGTCTCTTCATCGGAAACAAATGCAAGGCCAAGAGTATATTTCATCCTCTCCTTTTCAAGGTATTTCAATAATAACAGCGAAGTAAATATCCCCTGGCCATTATCACCGGAACCTCTTCCGTAGATTCTATCGCCATCGACTGTAGCGTCAAAAGGATCGTATTTCCAGAGCTTTCTGTCACCAATAGGAACTGTGTCTAAATGTGAAATAATCCACAAAGTTTTTTCATGGTTGCCAATTTTAAGGTAAAGATTTGGTCTTGTGACATCCTTATCATCTTTCACGTCTATTCTTTGAACTCCATCATAGCCAAGTTCATTCAGTATTTTTACCACTTCTTCCGCTTTCTCGCCTTCCCCTTTTCCACCGCTGGAAGGAGAAATCGCAATAATTCTGAGGAGTCTCTTTGCAGTCTTGATCAAAAAATCTGTCTTCTCATCATTACCTTTGGGCATGTATAGGGCATGTCCAAATCGGTATAATTCATTTTCAGGACCTGCCAGGATCATTAACGTTATGTGATTTCACAGAAACAGTATCCGGAAGGTTCTTTCTACGCATCAACAATGTTTGTTCAAGGAGGAGCCGATTGCGATTGAATATCGCCTTAACAATGCACCCTAAAGGCTTCCTTCTGAGATCAATTTTTTAATCTTGCTAACACTGCAAGTTCACAGATGCAAGCAAAGAAAAAGGACTTCAGCGAATGGTATAACGAAATACTCGAATCTGCTGAACTCAGCGACAAACGTTATCCTGTGAAAGGGATGAATGTATGGCTCCCTTATGGATTAAAAGCAATGAACCTTATTGACGCAGCCACGAGGCAGTACAACGAAGAGGCTGAAATAGAAGAAGTTGGTTTTCCGGTATTAATAACTAGAAACCAGCTTGAAGTTGAGTTTGAACACCTCAAAGGCTTCGAAGGGCAGCTATATTGGGTTACCAGAACTGGGAAGGAGCAACTGGACATAGAGCTTTCTCTTCGCCCAACCAGTGAATCTGCCATTTATCCTATGTTCTCGCTTTGGATCAGGAACCATGCAGACCTGCCGAAGAAGGTCTTTCAAATCTGCAGTGTTTATAGATACGAGACAAAACACACGAGATCCTTTTTGCGCATGAGGGAATTCCGTTTCTACGAAGCACACACTGCACACGCGGATTTCCAGGACGCAGAGAAACAGATCACAGCTTATATGGAGATATGGAGCAAGCTGAACTCGCTTTTCCAGATTCCCAGCGTGATAAATAGGAGGCCGGACTGGGACAAGTTTCCAGGTGCACAGTACTCTCTGGCAGTGGATTCCATTATGCCGGATGGAAGAACTTTGCAGGTTGCTACCATGCACCAGTACGGGGAAAATTTCTCGCGCACATACGACATCAAGTACACGGATCTAAACGGTGAGCAGAGATACGTTTCCCAGACTACTTACGGAATGAGCGAACGCCTTCTCGGCGCACTCATCGGCATCCATGGCGATGATAAAGGACTGATATTCCCGCCGGACATTGCCCCTGTACAGGTTATTGTGGTTCCTATACCAACTGAAAAGGCAGATGTAAATGCATATTCAAAGAAAATACACGATATTCTCAAATCTGCGGGACTTAGAGTAAAACTTGACCTGAGAGATAATTACACACCAGGGTGGAAATACAATTACTGGGAGATGAAAGGAGTTCCGGCACGAATTGAGGTGGGAGAAAGAGAAGTGCAGGGAAACACCCTGACAATTTCCGTCAGGGGAATTAAGGGGAAGAAAACTTATGATCTTATGAATCTTGAGGAATCTGTAAAAAAATCCCTGAAAGAACACTTTTCAAGCTTAAGTGAACGGTCTGGAAAGGTACTTAAGGAGAACGTAAAGGAGGCTAAGACTTTGGAGGAGATGAAGGGACAGGCTGCTTATTTCGCATACTGGTGCGGCAAGAGGGAATGTTCGGACAAAATTGAAGCGGCAACAGAAAAGCCATGTCTCGGAGTGTCTGTATCCCACCCTGGCAAGGGAAAGTGCATTGTCTGCAAGGAGAGCGGGGACCGATCGATGTTCTCCAGGACCTATTGATTTGAATGCACTTCACTGGCCTCGCTTTATTTGACATGGATGGGGTTCTAACAAGCCACAGGAGTTCATGGAGGGCTGTGAATGAATTCCTGGGCACAGACAACAGTGCAAACCTGAAGGCTTACAGGGGAGGAAACATCTCTTATCATGAATTCATAAAGAGAGATACAGCATTATGGCTGTCGGCAAAAGCTGATCTAAAAAACAGCGACATAATTTCGGTAATGTCAGAAATATCCCTGACAAAAGGAATAAATGCCGCCACAAAGAGGCTCAGAGAAGAGGGGTTGCTGTTGTCAATAGTATCTGGCGGCTTGTCAGAACTTGCGGATATAATCAGGAAAATTGGCCTGTTTGACGAAGTGTACGCCAATAAATTGAGGTATGACTCGTCCGGAACGCTTCTGCCCGATGGCGAACCGGTAGTCCTTCCAGAACAAAAGGACATAATTGTAAGGAAGCTGCAGCAGAAATACTCAATTCCAAAAGAAAGAACGGCGGCAGTGGGAGATGCCAGGATAGATCTATCGATGTTCAAGGAATCAAAATACTCAATTTCCTTCAATTCAACCGAACCCGAAATTAACGCATACTGTGATATAGTCATAAACTCTGACAATCTGATGGACGCTGCAACTGCAATAATTTCGCTGCTGAGTAGGGCTTAACATGGATAGGGTGGATACTTCACGCACTGAAGAAAAAATTAGTTCCGGAATCTCATGCATCGATGCAATTTTTTCGGGTGGGCTAGAAAAAGGAATAATAACTGAAGTTTACGGTGAAGGTGGTGGAGGTAAAACAAACCTGTCCCTTATATTCTCCCTCTCAGTGCTATCGGCAGGTAAAAGCGTTATCTATCTTGATACAGAAGGGGTCTCAACTGAGCGCATCAGGCAGTTATCATCGTCGATGACAGGGGACCTGAAAAGGCTCTATCTATACAGGATAAAGTCACTTGAGGATCAGGAATTGACACTTCTTCGCGTGGAACGAAATCTGGACAGGAAACAGATGGTACCAGACCTGATTGTGATTGACTCATTCACCGAATATTTCAGGTTGGAAAAGAGCAATGACGCGCCTGGAAGAACAAGCAACATGCAGAAACAGATGGCAATATTGATGTCAATTCTGTCCAAGGCCGATTGTGCAGTGTTGATTACAAACCAGATTTATCAGGACATTCAAACTGGTGCGCTGGAACCGTTTGGCGGCTACGTGATCGATCATTCAGTAAAGGCGATATACAAAGTTACCAAGCTACCGGAATCTAAAAGGAAAGTGGAAATATTGAAGCATAGATCTTCAATGGAAGGCCAATCCACGTATTTTAGGATCACAGGATACGGCCTGGAATGCCTTCCTGCATAAGGCCCAAAAGAAATGAAAGAAGTTTAGCGAGATTGGCACCAGGAGTTTTCTGCAACAGGGCGCCTGAAACTAACTTAGCAATAATAAAGGTGAGAATTAACTCTTGAAGCGTGATTCCTTTACGCGGAAATCACGGGTTTTAGCCGGATTTTTATATGCTCCAGTATATTATCGGTATATTGGCCAGGCTTAGCCTTATTTGACGCTTTGATTGACTTTGTTGTTGCCAATGCTGGAATCCTGTCATTGAAGTAGGCAAAACTACGAAGTTCTACTTAGTACCTGGCACGAGATCAGAGAACTGCTCATACTTCATCACCTAAGAACCAAAAAAAAACAGGCTTCGGATTGTTCACCTACTGATATAACTCCTTGAATCGAACTGCCTTTTCATATTTCTACTTCTCATGGGTGACATGACTGCAGGATTTGCTTCTTGATTCCATGCTTTCCACAAAAAAAACGCGTCTTCAGGGCCGAAGGTAAATGGTAAGAACACAAAACAAACATGTTGAATCTCATCGTGGAACGCGTAGTGACCACTAGAAACCTTATGTATGCGCCCAATTCTCCGAAGGCTCTGAAAAAAGGGATCCTTGTTATTCGATGGAATCACCTATTCTTTCCACAAACAATCGTTCTTCGCCAACCACTAAATGCAGGTCCGCTCGGGAGTTACTGATAAATTCATTCAAGTATTTTCACGAAATACTCCTTTTAATGCCGTTCACGACTTGGTTTAACGAAAGTATCAGGCCACAGTAAACTAATGATTTTGGAACGGATTGATCCACACCCGGTTGAATATTCTTAGTAATTGAATAAGTCTTTTTTATCTTCACCCAAGAGATATGCTTTAGTCAGTTGTTCCCGGGGAATTTTTCTTTCAGACGGAAGGAACACTTGTACAGGGATTTCGAGTTGTGAGAGCGCCTTACAGAGTATTGGTCCCATATCCTTCCATTTCAACCATCCAAGCCCACATCCTAAAGCTGGGATTGCCAATGATTTAATTCCTTCGGATTTATAATTCTCCAACAGCCATTCTAAACCAGCCTTTATGCCTTCAATATTTGCAGGCAGTCTCCACTTGTCCTTTGTGGCGAAAAGAAGGAACCAGGTATTGTTGTTCAAAGAATCTAATTGGTTAGGTATATCGGCAAGCTCAAAATCTAGCGATCCTTCACGCTTGTATAAAACTGGGCGCCCTAACTTCAACCTCTTACTACGACAAGCGTCTTGGTAATGCACATATACATCTGGAAACTGATACTTCGCCCTCAAAGCAAGGCCCTTTCCCATTACCCCCTCGGTGTTTACACTTACAGTGAGCGTCTGCATAAAAGAGAAGAACATATCCCCTCGAATGAGGGACAAGTTGTCAGTTAATTTGAATTCAAATTCAGGTTCGAAAAAAATTCTAGGGTCGGCAATAACTGGCAATTGTTTACCTCCAGCATTCCTCATTTGTTGTTCTAATTTCTCTTTATTTTCATTGCTTGACACATAAACAGTTTCCAAAAAATCATGCGGATACTCTTTAGGCACCAGAATCTCGGCCATTATCATCCTTTTAGTGCCATCTTCCGACTTCCAGTACTCTAATCCATCAACCGAACTTAGCACTTTAAATGCATCGGCCCTTTTACTAATTGGGTAGAACGTGGTACTGCTGTGAGCTGCATTTCCGTCGGTTATAAGGGCCCCTTCAGCCTTATATGCTGGGCCCCTTCTTGCAGCCACTATTGCAATATTCTCGGTTCCTTTTAATAGGCTCCTAACTTGATATAACATTGGATTCCTTGGTTGGAGGTAAAAATTTGCGTAATGCCAAAGTGACTCATCGTCTGGAGTTTTTATCCCTTCTCTTCTACTGATAATTTGTGGACTGTAGATAGGAGTGTATTTTATTCCACGGCTCAGGATCTGTTCGTGAGAAAGAACTCCGCTCTTTAAAATTGACAGAACGTTGTCTATATGAGTAATATAATATAATTTCCTAAATACGAACCTTGGGGGTTGACCTGGCTCGGCATCCTTGATAAAGCTTCCATCTCTTCCCGATGTCGGTTTAGTCATCTCTTAAAGTGCAAAGTTGATGTTGTCTATTAAGAATTTGGAAGAATTATTCCAATAAGAGATCTTTAAATTTTCACTTTCATCCTATTATGAAGTTTTCCACAAACTCCTACCGTAACCTTTTTTCATGCCTCCTTGATCAAATATCATAAACCTTCTGCAAACAGGATTACCTGAACTTTGAAGGGGTGCAGAAAAGCCTCGGCGATACCTTTTCAAGCACAGGGATCGCTTGGATTTTAAGAAAATAGGGAACATAGAGAATATATTTTCAATACCATGAAGACATGTTGCCATATGGGTGTTGATATCTCTGACCTCGTTTTCAAGGAGCAGGTTTCACTGAAGGGATATGAAGGCAGGATAATGGCAATTGATGCATATAATATCATTTACCAGTTCCTGAGCTCAGTTAGACAGCCGGACGGGACCCCGCTGATGGACGCCAGTGGTAGGGTAACGTCGCACCTCTCGGGATGTTTTTACAGGAGTGTCAATCTAATTGAAAATGGAATAAAACCGGTATACGTGTTTGATGGAAAACCTTCAAGGCTGAAGGCCAACACTATCCGGGAGAGGATACAGGTCAAGGAGAAAGCGATGGAGGATTTGGTGATCGCCAAGGAAAAAGGCGACCTCGAAAAAATAAGGTCTCTGTCTGCAAGAATCTCCTATCTTACTAAAGACATGGTCCAGGAAGTAAAAGATCTCCTGGATGCCCTTGGGATTCCATATGTACAGGCACCGTCAGAAGGGGAAGGGGAAGCCTCCTATATGTGCAAGACAGGCCTGGCTTATGGGGTTATCTCCCAGGACTATGACTGTCTTCTATTCGGTGCTCACAGGGTATTCAGGAATTTCACCACCGGAAGCAGGCGGAAAGTGCCTGGAAGGAATATTTACGTTCCAGTCAGCCCGGAAATGATGAACCTCGGCGAAACACTGTCCAGAAACGGAGTGACCCAGGAACAGCTTGTTGACATTGGAATATTGGTTGGAACGGATTTTAATTCCGGGCTGGAACGTGTCGGCGCTAAAACCGCACTCAAATTAATTAAGAAACATGGAAGCATTGAAGAGGTCCTGAAAGAGAAAGGACAAGTGATCGAGAATCTGGATGAGATTAGAGACATTTTCAGGTCGCCTTCAGTTATTGAGAATCCTGAAATTAAGTTTAGGAGCCCGGATTCCAATAAAGCTATAGAGATTTTATGTGATGAACACCAATTTTCCAGGGAACGCATTGAGCCATTCTTGCTGTCTATTAAGGAAAAATACTCTGAAGGTAGCCAGACAAGCCTTGACGGTTTCTGACATTCTATTTTACAGGACGTACCCAGGCATGCCCAAGTTCACCCTGCCTGCCTATGATCCCATAATTGCTGCAATTTCACTCCTGAAGCGTTCTTTTACTGCAGCAAAAGGCTTCATCATTATGATTAGCGACTCACTCACTGCTGCTTTGAGATCACCTGGATGAATCTTTCCCTCCTTATAGGAAGACTCAAATTCCCCAACCCCTGAGAATACGGTTTCCTTACCTCCAGAAGTAAGCACTCTGAAACTGCCAGAATATGGAATGAGGATCATCCGCACAATGTCCGTAAGGGAATTGCCTTCCAAAGTTTCCGGAGGGCAGAATGCCCTGGAAATCTTCTTTCTCACAGTTTCAGGGTCATCGAATACAAAAATACCGGAATTCGGATCGCTCTTGGACATTTTTACAGTTCCTGTTGAAGCAAAATCCATTCTGCCCGAGGAATTCAGGCTTGATATCAACGAAGTGTGCAATGCAACTACCTTTTTCAACTTCATTCTGTCCTGGATATCCCTGCATAGCATGTGGGCATGTCGTTGATCCATCGCCCCCATTGCAAGGTCGTATCTGTTGTAAATTATGTCCGTGACCTGCATTAAGGGGTAAATATACTTACTAAAATCCTTGTCTGCCTCGTCTTCGGACCTTCCCATGATGGGCAGGGCTCTCCTGATTCTGGATAAAGTGCCAGCCTTGGCAACGCCCAGGAGAGTTTTCCAGTAATCGGGAGATTTTACGTTATCAGAGGTCCAAAGGAATTCAACTGATTCAGGAACTCCCGCTGCCAGGAATACCGCTTTCATCAATCTTCCCGACGCCCTAATCCGTTCAAGATCTCCTCCTAGCTTATCGTTTATCATGGCATGCCAGTCTGCCAGCAATACCGTCACTTTCAAGCCTGATCTGGCAACTTCCGCTATCTTGTTTGGCCATAGCAAACCTGTGGCGACAGTAGGGATGCCTGAAGGTTCAAATCCAATATATGCTGTGCCCCCATTTTTCAGCAGAAGCTCAAGCTCCTCTTTCCGCACAACTTCCCTGGTATTATTGAGAATTAAACCTAAGGCATCCATTGCGGCTGTGAACGCTCATAGTTTAATAAGGTTTGATCGCACCGCGTGGAAAAAGCACACGCAGCACATCTCCTTGGATTATCATGGTTCCTCTGAGGGGGACCATAATCGTTGCGCATCTTATCGACAGTGTAAACTATCCTTGTCCTTAATTCCACGGTATTGTCAATTCTGAAGGTTTCATTCCTGTATTTCAGGATCCCGTATGGAACCCTGTATCCCTGAAATTCCTCTTCAAGTATCACAAAATAAGCCCCCATCTGCATTATATGTCCTTCTCTGGGAGATGTATTGTCAGAGCTCTTGAATTCGTAGGGAATTACTGTGTTTCCTTTTCTCACAACTGCGTCTGGCTTACCGGAAATACCATATCTTCTGCTGACGAGTATCTGGCCACTTGATTGAAGGTCTCCATAAATCTGCTTGCCGGAAGGCATGGATGTGAATGATTTCTTCCTAAGCTGCCAGCCGATCAGTGCCACAAACCCTGCAATTAAAAGTACGATTACTATTGCAAGGCTCTCAAGCATTTAGATCAACACCGCAACCAAAAACGCAATCAGCAGGAGTACGCCAACAACCAGGCCCTTGATAAGCCTATCCGATGACTCAATGCTTTTTCCCAGTTTCTGATGGCTGACTTGCCCTGTCATTAGCCGCTTGTTGGAAGAAGTTTCCCGCTGGTAACCATTCTTGTCCATATACCAGGCAACGGAACAGAAATAATATTCAGCTATCTCGGAAGCGCTGATATTCTTTCTTGCGCCTGTTACTGGTCTTGAATTCTCTGAATCCATATATCTCCCATTTTCTCCTGCGACAATGTAATCTTCTTCTGCCTGCCTAGGAATGTGCTGTATATCATGAACTTCTTTCTTTCAAGATTGGAGTCCCCCCAAATACTTTCCATCCTGATCAGGGCCTGCCCAACCTTCAATATGGCCTGCCAGATCTTCTCGATCTCCATTTCCGGCTGTTCCGGATGGATCTCTGACAGAATTGAATCTATATCCTTTTCGAGTTGCACACGCACCGGGAGTTTTTCCAGCTTACTTCTTGAGAAGTACGCGTTTTTAATTGCCTCCAGGACTTCTACAACCAATATCTTGGATCTCTCGTGCCTGACAATGGGTTCAACAGGCGTGGTTTCGCTTGCATGCCTGTTCTCGTACAGTTCCTGGCCTGAGTCATTATCGAGGTATTCAGGTTGCTGTTCATCGTCCTGGTGTTGTTCTATTACCATGTGGGTAAGGGAATCCATCAGTCCCTCGGATTTAACGTATAGAAGGTGCCATGCACTCATCATCAGGAATCCTGCTTCTGAGAAATCCCTGAGCCTGCCACTGATAAACTCCTGGATCAGTTTGGTAATCGCCTTGATGCTGACATCCCATGGGTCCATTTCACCCTTCTCGCACATCCTGACAATAAGCTGTACTACCCTGCTGAATGGATCTCGGAAATCTCCTTCTCCGGATGTTATAATTTTCCGGTATTCGAGGGTGTCCATCTCCAGGGCTGATCCCTGCACGACGATGCTTTTAAGGATCTCGTTCTGCATCATTCTTCCTCCCTCTTTTCTTCGCTATCAGAAAAGCTCTTGAAGAAGACTTCGGAATTTTCGTCGTCAAATGTGGTAACCCCGATAATGTTGTCGGCGTACTTCAGCATCGCCTGTCTCAAGGATACCGCAATTATCTGCGACTTCTGGGAATTACCCTTAAACATCTTACCTACTCGTTCTGCATTAGCCCCGTCCAGGAACATGTCAACTTCGTCCAGATAGTATACAGGGGACGGGTTGATTCGCTGGATGGACATTATGAAAGCAAGAGCGGTAAGGCTCTTCTCCCCGCCACTCAGGGATTCCAGCTTGCTGAAGTTGCTTCCCTTTGGCCTGGCTTTGATGTACACTTCCGCATCGAGAGGATTTTCCCTGTCCGTTATTTCCAGTCCAGCTTCCCCTCCGTCAGACAGTTCATAATATATTGAGTTGATTTCCCTGTTCACCGAATCGAAAAGCTCCATGAAAACCAGCTTTTTCTGATTATTTATCTGTTCCATCAGGTTTTCAAGCGCTGCTTTCTCGTTTTCAAGTTCTGCAATTCTTTCCTTGAGCGTCTTGACCTCGGTAAATTCAGTTTCATATTGTTCTATGGCACGGTGGTTTATGCTGCCCAGCACCTCTATCTCACCGGATATTTCAGCTATGCGCCTCTTAAGTTCTGTGGTGCTTTTATCAGTTGCCAGGACTACACCGGATATCTCGCTTTTTTGTGCTTCCAGCTCATCGATCTTTACTTTTATTGCTGCAGACTTCTCGATAAGCGATACCCTGGATTCCCTGAGTTCTCCTGTTGTCTTGTTAATGTCGTCTCTTTTGCTGCTCAAAGACCTTTCAGATTCCTCTTTGTCTTTCACTACCTTGAGCAAGCCTGAAATTTCCGAATCAATTTCCAGCTGTGTCTTTTCCAGATCTGATATTTCTGCGTTTACCTTGGCAAGCTTATCCTCGGAAAGCGTAATTTTCTCCTCTATTCCTGTGATCCTCTTATTTGCAGATTCTATCAGGCTCTCTGAAGAAGAGAATTCTGCCTTCTTTTCCCTACTCTGTCCGTCCAGGTCCGACAATGCTGTGCGGTAGCTCTCCTTCTGTTCCGCCAGGGCAGACAGTGTAGATTCGAGTTCTTTCTTCCTGTTAATCAGTTCCGGTGATATTTTCTCCATCCGGGAGTAAATTACTTTCCTGCTATTTTCCAGCTTTTCCCTCTCTGTGTCAATTACGGCAAGATCGTTCTTGAAAGAAGCTATGCTTTTCTCCACTTCAGCTATGGAATCTTCATTTGCCTTAATTTCAGATTCGATAAGCTTCAGTTTTGGTTCATTCTCTTCAATGACTTTGGAATACATTGCGGTTTCCTTGTTCCCCGCTGCCGATTTACCGGATGCCTCTGTAAGTTCCAGTGTAATAACCCTCAGTTTTTCATCAATCTCGGAAATCTCGTCGTCTATGCCCTTAAGTTCTGATTCCTTTGCAGATATTTCAGACATCAGTTTGGAAAGTCGCATTTCATCGCCAATGAAATTGCGCTGTTCCATGTAACCACCGGTAATTGCTCCGTTAGCCTCGAAAATATCTCCGTCAAGGGTGACCATCCTCACGCCGCCAATGTTCTTCCTGGCAGACTGGATATCCCTCATCAGAAGGGTATCCCCGAACACCAGCAGAACTACATTCCTGAACTGCGGTTCCGTCTGCACAACCTCATGCACAAACGACAACGCCTCTCCGGAATTCTTAAGCATTACCGCTTTCCCTCTTGGCGAGGAAACTGAAATCTTGTTCAATGGCATGAAGGTCAACCTTCCTGTCTTCTCCCTTTTAAGTGCATTGAGGCACTTTTCCGCCACCAGATCGTCCTGCACAACAACAGAATTCAGCCTGGATCCTCCAGACGCTTCTATGGCCTTCAAATATTTCTCATCGACAGTAATCAAGCTCTTAAGGGTGCCAAATACTCCGGAGAGTTCACCTGCTGAAACCGCGTCGGAAATTGTCTTTACTGCTCTTCCTCCACGTGTCGAGAAATTGGCTGACAATTTTTCCTGATCCCTGATCATCCTCTTGACTGATATGTCCTCCTCGTTTCTTCTTGACTTCAGGGAAGAGGACCTTTCGCGAAGAGATTCAAACATCTTTTGAAGATCAGCGAATTTCTTGCCGGATGCCTTGTCGGAGCTATCCATCTGCGATAACCTCCAGCGTGCATCCTTGATTTCCATGGAAATATGGTCTCTTGTAGAATTGACTGATGCCCCTGCAGTCAGTAAATTCGATCTTGCCTCTGCAAGCTTGTTAATCTCCTGCTCCACGCCCGCTCGTTTCAGGACAACGGCGTTCAACTCTTCCTCAATCCTTTTAAATTCGAGATTGAGCTCATTTATGTCGGAAATCGTACCCAATTCGCCTTCGTTCATTTCCTTGATTTTAGATGTGACGGAATCCATGTCCTCCTGGACAACCTTGAGTTTCGATTCGATGGACGTTTTCTCTGCATTCAATGAAGCAATTTTCTTCTCCAGCAGGGTACGATTTTGAGAAGTCCCGTCTATTTCCTGCCTGAGAGAAATGATGGCGTCCCTGCCGTCTGATATGGCATCGAGCGCCCTCGCCCTGCTAATCTTCAGGTCATTGATTTTATCCATTATCTGCTTGGATTTTTCTCCCTGTATGGAACGAATTTTTTCATTCAATGCTTCGATTTCTTTCTGAACATCAAGAATGTTGCTTTCTACTGACTGATACTCTTCTGAAAAGGTTGCGATCTGGGCCTCAATCTTTTCGACTTCCTTGATGAACATTTCTGACTGCCTGTTTTCCGATCGGATTTCCCGGTCAATTATTGTCAATCTAAGATCTCCAATCTCAGCAGTTAAGGTGTTATATTTCTCCGCGATCTCCTTCTCAATTTTCAATTGCACAAGCTGGGCGCTCTTTTCTTCCGTTCTCGCCCGGATTACAGCCACGTTCGCAACAATGCCCTCTATATCTTTTCTGGCTTTTTCCAGCCTGACATCATAACTTTCAATCCCGGAAATAGATTCAAGAAGTTTTCTTCTCTCCGTACCGGTCATCTTTACGATATTGTTGATATCACCCTGCAGGACAAAGCTGTAGGAGTCAAGGTAGATCTGCAGTGTTTCTATCAGGTCCTCAACGTCTGATCTTCGGCATCTCCCCCCGTTTAGAAAATAGTTGCTCTTGAATTCTCCACCTTCAAGGTTCAGTTCTCTTGTAATGTTGTACCTTACACCATTTACCGGGTCTGAATCGTCTATTATGTTCAGGGTGACCCTGCAATAGTTTTTCTGTCTCTGTTGTGAGGCAGCCTTATGAATAAAATCAGGAAGCCTGTCTGCCCTGAGTTGTTTAGTGGACCTCAGGCCCAGGACAAAGAGCAACGCGTCCCCAATGTTACTCTTCCCACTTCCGTTAGGTCCGGAAATGACCGTAAAGCCGTCATTAAACGATACGACCTTCTTCATCCCAAAGGATTTGAAGTTATCCAGTTCCACGGATTCTATTCTTATCATGGCTGCGTCAGACAAAAAATATAGGCAAATATAATATTTAATGATTTTTATTCTCAGAGCCGGGCAAATCGGTATAATATTAACTAACACATAATATATAGATACTCTTAATTAAAGGTCATACCATTACTTAATATGAAACCAGAGTGCCTGAAATGCCATTCTGTGAGGAATGGGCTGGAATATTCCTGCTCTAATTGCGGCTCAGTATTCGATTTACGGGTAGATTTCAAGTATAGGGAAAAGACTGAGGACAATTTTCCTTACATAAGAGAAATGGTGAGCCTGGGCGAGCAAACAACTCCAATACTGAAACTTGATTCTTTTTCCCTGAAACTGGATTATTACAGTCCTACATTTTCCTATAAGGACCGGGGGAGCAGGACCCTTGTTTCATTCATTAAGGAAAATGTCAGTACGGATACGGTCATAAATGAAGATTCTTCAGGGAACGCGGGTGCATCCATTGCCGCTTATGCATCTGCAGCTGGAATGAAATCCAGGGTCTTTGTTCCTTTAAAGGGGGTGAAATCAAAGCTGGATCAGATCAGGTTGTATGGCGCAGAAATAGTGCAGGTTAACGGAACCAGAGAAGATGTCAAGAATGCAGCAATTAAAGCGGAAGGAGTGTACGCGGGTCACTCGTATATTCCGGAATTCAGGGATGGAATCAGAACGCTTTCGTACGAGATATTCTCCCAGACTAATGGAAGTATTCCTGACGCAATTTACATGCCACTTTCCGCAGGAACACTTTTTACCGGCGTATTGAGAGGATTCGAGCATCTCCTGACAAGCGGCGAAATAGATAAAATACCTGATCTGGTAGCGGTTCAGCCGGAAAGGAATGCTCCAATTTGTTCGGAGGTTGATGGAATCAGGAGAGAATTTGGGAGTTCAGTTGCCGATGCACTGGTCACCAGAGACCCGCCCCTCAGAAGCATTATCCTGGATGGGATCAGGAAATACGGTAAGTGTATTTCCGTCACAGACAATGAAATCCTTGAAGCACGAGATGCCCTTTCACACAAAGGGATCCTGACGGAGATCAGCTCTGCTACGGTATATGCAGCCTTTAAGAAGAAAAAAATCGGAAACAGGCCTATGCTTATCCTCACGGGCAATGGCCTCAAGACTCTTTAGCTTAATCGATTTTAGGCTTCCTGGCTTCATCGATAAGTTTTCCGTTTATGGTAAAACTGTAGGTGACATCGGCTCCACCCCTGATGGCAAGTATCGAAACACTGCAGTATTTGGTCAATGAGAGGTTCACCGCTCTCCTGACCTTGACCTCGTCGACGTTCTCGCCCTCAATTATGTAATGTATATTCGCCCTGGTGATGGTCTTGGGATGTTCGCTGGCCCTTTCAGCAGTAATACTGCAACTGAAACTACCCAGAATAACTTTCTTCTTTTCCAGTATGGAAAGCACATCCGAACTTGAGCAGGAAGCCATGGCAAATAACTGAAGTTCAGTTGGGCTGAACCTGTTAGAAGGTTTATCCTCCGGCCCCTTAATGAAAATTGGTTCTCTTCCTTCCACTTCTGAGATGTATTCATTGTTACCAAGAAACCTGAATTTAACTTCCATGGATGGATAAGGCAACATGCGATTAAAAAGTAAGCTTCTCTCCAGTTTGTGGTGAGTTAAGGGAATACTCCCGGTAACTAAGTCAAATTTATAAGTTGAATACGATGTATGCGTGAATGATCGACGTCAAACTGCTCAGGGAAAACCCTGAACCATTCTATGACTCTGCCAGGAAACGTGGTTTTGGAAAAGCTGAAATTGATAAATTTTTCACCCTTGACAAACAGTGGCGGTCGATACTTAAGGAAGTCAATGATCTTAGAAAAGACCGAAATGCATACTCCCTCAGAATTAGTGAATTAATTAAGAAGAAAGAACCAGTGGATGAAATCAAGAATCTGGTCAGGAAAACAAATGCCTCGATAGCAGAGAAGGAGGAAATTCAAAAGAAGGTAGAAGATGAAAGGGAGGAGGTTCTTTCACTGATCCCCAACGTTCTTCATGATTCTGTTTATGAGGCAAAAGGGGACGAGAACAACCAGTTCATAAGATTTGATGGAAAAGCACTGGTCTACAAGGATGATCTGAAAGAATTCCTCTCGCAGACGCTCAATACTGGGTCTTACGATATCTCGCAAACAAAGCCAGTAAGTCATGTCGATCTTGAGGAAAAATTGGATATTGTTGATCTGGAGAGAGCAGCGAAGATATCTGGATCAAGATTCTACTTCCTGAAGAACAGGTTGCTCAAGCTGGAGCTGGCACTCATCAATTATGGTATAGATTTCCTGTCTGCCAGGGGTTTTACGACGGTTTCCCCGCCATTTATGATGAATTACGATCCACTTTCAAAAGCGACAGACATAGAGACTTTCAAGGAATCCCTATACAAGCTGGAGAATGATGACCTTTACCTGATCTCAACTTCAGAGCATCCAATTGCTGCCATGTTGAAAGATGAGATACTGGACGAAATTGAGCTACCCATAAGAGTCGCCGGATTATCCCCCTGTTTCAGGAGGGAGGCTGGCGCCCATGGCAAGGATACAAAGGGAATATTTCGAGTGCATCACTTCTATAAGGTGGAACAGTTCGTGTTCTGCAAGCCAGAACATTCCTGGGATTTTCATGAAGAATTGACCCATAATACTGAAGACCTGCTGCGATCATTGAACATACCGTTCAGGGTCGTCAGTGTTTGTTCCGGCGAATTGTCCAGGCTTAATGCCAAGAAATATGACATTGAGGCGTGGTATCCTTCGCAGGGAAAGTTCAGGGAAGTAGCTTCATCCTCCAACAACACGGATTTCCAGGCAAGATCCCTGAACATCCGTTATCGCACCAAAGACGGTAACAGGTTTGTTCATACAATAAACAATACCGGGCTAGCAACTACCAGAATAATGGTGTGCATCATGGAGAATTTCCAGACTGCCGGCGGCGGGATCAAAATTCCGAATGCCCTTATCCCCTATACGGGATTCGACGAAATCAACTGATCATCTCTGAACGACACTCGGGGCGTATTTCTTCCATCTATCCAGGTACGGGATCCACCGGTCGTCAGCAACCTGATCCATTACGTTGAGGTATTCCAGGATTCCAATTACGGCGGTATCTGCATCCCTGACTGCAGATATCAGGTCGCGTGCACTGTTTGTTGAATCGCCACCACTGAAAAGCCCGGGTATGGAAGTCATTCCCTGCGGGTTCGTAATTATGTGCCCGGCTGGAGTAAGCCTGAGTTTCTTCAGGTACTCAGCCTCCATAAAGCTAAAATCGGTTTCCTGCCCGGTGGCTTCTATCACCAGATCCGCCTCAATGAATTTCACCTTGTCCTTCTGGGGTACAGGTTTTGCCCTGCCATGTCCTTCGGAGACCATCTCGTTCTCCCAGTACCTGACTCCGACAACCTTCCCCTTTTCCCCTACGTATTCGAAAGGCGTGACTTCCCAGATATATTTTACCTTCTCCTCCACGGACTCTTCCATTTCCTCTTCGGCGTTCGTTGATGGATAACCAGGCCTGTCGATCTCCCTTCTCCTGTACATAATGCAAACGTTTTTTGCACCGAGCCTTATGGAGACCCTTGATGCGTCATTGGCGGTAAAACCTCCTCCAATGACAACGACGTTATTTCCTACTTTAATCTTCTCCCCAAGGTTTGCCCTTTTGAGAAATTCAGTAGCATGTATAACTCCCTTGACGTCGCTTCCAGGAGTCCCCGTCATTCTGGGTTTGTGATTTCCAACCCCCAGAAACACTGCGTCATACTCGTCCATCAAATCGGAGAACTTTACATCCTCTCCTATCTTTGTGTTCAGCCTTGCTTCCACTCCAAGCGAAAGAATGAAGTTTATCTCCTTGTCTATTACCTCATCTGGCAATCTGTATCTTGGGATGCCAACTCTCATGAATCCGCCGAGGGTCGGAAGGGATTCAAACAGGGTCACCTTAATGCCTTGAATTGCCAGGTAATATGCAGTTGTCAGTCCAGCAGGGCCACCGCCAATTACTGCGACTTTCTTATTGATAAAATTCCTTTTAGGAACATCCAGAATCTTGGAGTAATCTTCGAATTGATCTGCGGCATAACGTTTCAGGTGCCTTATGGCAATTGGGCCACCGGTATCATACAACACGCAGATGTCTTCACAGTTGTGAGTGCAGACCCTGCCAATGATGGCTGGAAAAGGTAGATTCTCAAAAACTATTCTTACAGTGTCGGCGGGAGAGCCAAGTGCAGTACTCCTGATATATCCACCTATATCCAGGCTGGCGGGACATGACTGAGTACAGATATTGCAGCCGATGCATCTTCCAGCCTCGGCGTATGCTTCCTTATCAGAATACTCCCTAAGCGGTTCAACCTCGAAGGACTTCATCCTCACTTCCGGTGGCTCGTGCTCAATCTTTACCCTTTCAAAGTTTAGCATCTGGTTAGTCAGTATCCCTAATCGAGTAATAAAAGTTAATTCACTAATAGTGCGACCGGCGCTATCTTTCAGCATTATAAACTAATTATATATTCGATTTGAGGATAAAATTAATCTGATCTAAATACAAGTTGAGTTTCTCCGCCCATCGATACATTAGACATGGTTCACTGAAAATCCTAACCACTTCTATCTATCCCAAGGCAGCTACTGTGCCTGTGAATCAGATTGCTTTGCTGCAAATTCGTTCTTTAGGCGCTCCCCGGCGACAAAATGCGAAATAATCAATGCGGAAAGGCTCACAACTCTTACCTATAAATAGAAATGTAAGATTGAAATTACCTGATATGCCGGCAAGCGCAGCGGACTTACAATCAGGCGACGATCTAATTAAGAGAGGGTTTGCTAAGATGACCAAGGGTGGGGTCATCATGGACGTTACCACCGTAGAACAGGCAAGAGTTGCCGAGAACGCCGGTGCCGTGGCAGTTATGGCACTGGAAAAAGTTCCCGCAGATATCAGGGCAGCTGGGGGAGTCGCGAGGATGGCTGACCCTCAAAGGATACGCGAAATTATGGATGCAGTAACTATACCCGTCATGGCGAAAGTCAGGATCGGGCACATTTCAGAGGGGTATACGCTCGCTGCAATCGGGGTGGATATGCTCGATGAAAGCGAAGTTCTTACTCCGGCAGACCCATTCTTCCATCTTTTCAAGAGGGATTATAAACTCCCGTTTGTGTGTGGAGCAAGAAATATCGGTGAAGCTGTTAGACGAATCTTCGAGGGCGCCTCCATGATCAGGACAAAAGGAGAGGCTGGAACCGGGAACATCATAGAAGCGGTGAGGCACATGCGGATGATGAATGAAGGCATCGCGCTAATCCAGAGAAGCGATGATTCAACTTTGCAAATCATGGCCAGGGAAATATCTTCTCCTTATCTCACGCTGAGAAAGGAAACTTACAAAGGGATTTTGCCAGAGGGAACACCCATGGATACACAGGCACTGTTTTACAACATCAGCCTGGATGACATTCAAGACGGTATTCTTTCCATACTTACAGAAATTAAGCAGAATGGAGTGCTTCCGGTGGTCAATTTTGCGGCTGGAGGAGTAGCTACCCCTGCAGATGCTGCTCTTATGATGAAATTGGGAGCAGACGGTGTCTTCGTTGGCAGCGGTATCTTCAAATCCCAGGATCCAACTGAGATGTCTAAAGCTGTTGTGGACGCAGTCCAGAATTATGAAAACTATGAATTGATTGGCCAGGGTTCAAGCGGATTGCTTTCAATGGAAGGGCTTGATATCGGGCAAATACCCAAGGACATGAAGCTGCAGGAAAGAGGCTGGTAAGCCTTAGATGTTGTTCCAGCTACTTGAAGTCGCCGTAATTCTGGCTGTTTTTTTCCTTTTGTCCATTAAATTCGGATTTTTAGACAGGAAGGGAAGCTTACTCGCGTTGATAATTGGGGCACTGGTTGGAATCTTTGGCAGTGTATCATGGCTCATCCTCATGATTGTATTTGCCGTAAGTTCATTTGCGGCCACCAAAGCTTGGTTTAAATATAAAAAGAGAAAACATCTGCAGGAGGGGACAAATGGGGAAAGACGGGTCTCCAATGTCCTGTACGCAGGCCTCCCCGGCCTGATTGTGGTTT
This sequence comes from Thermoplasmatales archaeon, assembly GCA_014874365.1. GTDB lineage: Archaea > Thermoplasmatota > Thermoplasmata > Thermoplasmatales > Thermoplasmataceae > JACWAH01. The sequence continues at coordinate 115,397 of JACWAH010000019.1, read as the reverse complement.
TTTTTAATGCCCTGAATACATACTGGCTGGGCACTGGCATAAACTTCTTTCTTATTTTTGCGGTTTCATATGCAGCCGTCACGGCAGATACTTTTGCCTCTGAGATTGGTATAATTGATACAAAAGTAGTGCTTGTAACGACACTTAAAAAAACAAAGCAGGGAGTAAATGGCGGGGTATCGGTAATAGGTACACTTGCTTCCTTTGCGGGAGGCATAATCATTGCTGCTTCCTATGACATCCTCACTCTCACTTCTTCACTTCTGATAAATATATTGATAATTGGTCTTGGCGCACTCGGATCGCTCATAGATAGCGTGCTTGGGGCCACTCTGGAAAACCAGGACAGGCTAGGAAAGGGTCATGTAAACTTCATTGCGTCAATTTCCTGCGTTATTCTGGCATCAGCTTTCCTGCTGCTTTGAATCCGGTTTATTTTTGCCTTTGCGAGAATTTCTCTACCTGTGCCAGTTTTTCTTCAACCATAGCCTTCTCAAATTGACTTAACCGGATTCTTCTGGGCAGGTATCTGTTTATTCCCACATCTTTCAAAATCAGTTTCTTGGACTCTTCAAGCAGGTTATCAGACCTTATGACGTAATCGCAGTTTGATCCTTTTTCAGCCTTGCTCTCCATGGGGTAATTGAACCTCGATCCTGTCATTGACCCAAGCATACCGTATTGATAGCCGGTCTCGAAGCCGAGTCTCGCAAGATCAGATGATATTATAAAATCCGAAAGCAGGGCTATCTCAAATCCCTCATTGATTGCGTTTCCATTTACTATGGAATATACGTTCTTCCTGATTGAATATATCACTGAAACAAATGTCTGGACCCTCTCGAGATAATCCAGCAGGGAAGCCAGATTGCCGGGATCGAAATCCACTTTCCTCAGGAATTTTAGGTTCAGCCCCGTGAAAGCAATGCATTTTACGTTTTCATCTATTGCAGCCTGGCTTAGCGATAACACGAGCTCATCGAATATCCTGGGATCAGCGTTTCCATTCTTCGATCTGAGTACTATCACGCCAATACCATCTTCCTGCCAAAATGATATGTTTTCGAAGCCGGCTACCTTGACATCACTCATGATATTCAACTAACCTGTAAATCCTCACAAGGAAGCCGCCGAGAATCAAGTCCAGTCCCAGTCCCACTCCAAACATCATCGCCTGTGTAACAGGGTTCAACGTAAACATCAGGTAGGTGATTATAAGCGTGGTAATAACAAGTAATAGGCTCAGGACAATCGCAGTTCCACTTCCCATTGAGAAATAGGTCTTCTGCTTTGGGATCCTGGTCTGTGGGTGGTTTGAGACAAAATTTGCGGTTTTCATTGTCCCGGCAGCGCCGAATACGGTAATTCCGCCCATGAACATTGAAGATACGAGATTAAGCAGGCTTGAATGGCTCATAAACATGGAAACGTTGTCAGCGAGCAGGATAACGCCAATCACAAGTATTACCAGAAATGCGAAGAATGATCCGATGACTCTATCTACACTGATTTTGAGCCTGTTCGTCTTGTACAGGTGATTCAGCCAGAACATTCCACCAACGACTATGACGAATGGAACTCCAAGAACGATTGCAACTTCTGAGAATGGAATAGGGATTCCAGGCGTTAACGCCCCCCATGCTGACAGTATTACAAGATAGATGATACTAAGAATTCCGAATGATGTGATCATAGGCTTGGACAGTGGATGCAAATCGTCCTTGTCATCCAGGAATGGAAGTCCAAGGAAATAGAGCAGCGGGATGATTGCAAAGAAATATGTTGCAAGCAAAGGCCCGTAAAGATTAAGCCGAGCGAAAGACCCGGTAAAGTCGAAGAAGTCCACTGCTTTGTAAATTGGCAAAAGGAACCACGGAGGGTAGGGCGGAACATAAAGAGCCAGAGGGCTCGTCGGTGGTGGACCCGGGAATGGGGAGAACAACGCAGGAACACCAGGGAGAAGGGCGATTATGGATGGAACTATTATAAGAAAACCCAGGGTGAACATTGACAGCTGAATCAGGTAGACAAAGTTGTAGGGATACCAGGGTTTGAACAATGGATCGTCTTTCAGCATTGCCGGGGCTTTGTATTTTACTTCCCTATTGGAAGGCATCATGTTATTTGCCTCGGCAAGGAAGAAATGCAGGCCGAATAATGCACCCAATACTGCAGCTAGGATAATGTGCAACCCCAGCGCCCTGACAAAGAGACCGGTTGTCGTTCCATCTCCAAAGCCCATGGAAACAAGATAATTTCCAAGCAGGGGTATGGACTGGGCAATTCCCCTGCCAACGTCAGTCGCATCGTAGGCAAGCACGTCGCCCGGAAGGGAATAGCCATAATAGCCAACGCCCATGGTTATTGCAAGCAGCAATACACCAAGGATCCATTGTATTTGCCTTGGTTTCTTGTATGCTCCCTTGAAATAATTTCTGAACATGTGGACATATATCAGAACAATCATGGCATAAGCGCCATACAAGTGGGTAGCACTTATCAGGGCACCATATGGTACAGAGTTTATGATGTTCTCAGTCGATACGTATGCATTGCCAGGGTCATAGTAAAGAAGCAGGAGCAGCCCGCTGACTATCTGGTAAACAAAAGCAACCGTGATTAGGGCACCGGTCCAGTACCAGATTCCCCCCTTCTTTCTCACGTAATCAGGCTGAACTTTTAAGGGCAACTCGTTTAACTTGAGCGGATCCTCTCCAAAAGTTCTGTTTAGAAATGTATCATTTTTCTTTTCTTCGCTTGCCATTAACCTTACCTCACGCCTCGTTGGTATTCGTCACTGTAGTCGTTGTCTGTCCCTTTGGAAATGGATTACCGCCAGTCAGATTGCTTGCCTTGCCATAGATAGTCGGGCCGACCATGCTCAAGGCAGAAATTGTTCCATCAGGATTGTATTTCAATACAGTATTAGGAAGCGGTCTGGAAGTTGGCCCTGTAAGAACTGCAGCCCCATTTTTAGGATCATAAGTGCTGCCATGACATGAACAGTGGATTATTCCGTAAACGTTATCAGATGCCCCATAGGGGGTGCCGGGAATCGCCTGGCCGGGCGGGTAAAAATGAATTTCTGGCGGAACGCATCCCAAATGCTGGCAAATAGCGCTGTATGAAACTATTGCCTGAGAGCCTTCCGGGCCAGTACCCCCGGGAAACACGTAAGTGGAGCCGTCAGCAGGGATAGTAACCTTGGCCGGCCCGACGCTTATGGGGGAGCCAGAGGAGTTGCCTAGCTTAATTAAGAAGTTTGGGTCATTGGACAACGGATAATAAAATAGCCAGGTCGTAGGGGTATTCACAGGTATATCGTTAAAAAGAATCGGGCTACCCGAAGAGTCAACAATCTTCAATGTAGGAAACGATGAAAGACCAACCTGGGGTGCGATTATTTCTCCTATAGCTCCTTTGAGAACGCCGGCAAGTGCCGCTCCTGCAGCCACAACAATCATTGTTTTGAGGAAAATTCTTCTTCCGGCATCAGATGGTTGGTCAGAAGTATCGGGTTTCGCGTTCTGCGGTTCCACCATAAAGCGAAATAAGTTCAATTATAATAGGTTTTATCATTGCATAATGAAAATCAATTAATGTTGAATAGTCAAATAGATTGCGCAGCCAACTCTCCACCATTCACTCCCAGTGCGTATACTTGTATTTCGCTCAATGGGCCGAATAACGGGGTGCTGCTAATATTTCCACTATAACCTGGCGATGGAATGTAACTTATCTGGATTGAGGTACCATCGCTTAAAGCACCCGTATTGACAGTGGCATACCAATAGGCATTTACACCTGTGCTGGAACCAAAAGTACTGTTGTTATTGAATTGCAGGATAACAGGCTGAAATCCCGTACTGGTTGAAACATTCAGGACAATCTCTACATCAGACAGATTTACGGAGCTTAAACTAAGATTTGAAACCGTCGCGGTATACTTGTACGAGGATCCAGAACTTTGGTTTAGGATTGCGAGGTTTGCAGTAGGTTGGCTAGTCGAAGAGGTAGTAAAAAAACCTGCAAAATAGAAAATTCCGCCTACAGCGAGAATTGTCAATAATATAATGAGACCTATGACAACGGCTGGTGTAAGTTCGGGTTTTACCGGTAATTCTGGGAGCTTCATTTGATCCTGATATAATTAGAGATTCCTATAAAAAGCTAATTGTGGCTGTTCTCAGAAATTGGCGCCAATCAAACCCATTGCAATACTTAAACTTCCTTTACAGAACGGATAAGTTAAAAATAAGTATGAATTCACGACCCTGAAGGGCTCGTAGTCTAGTGGTTATGATACCGCCCTTACAAGGCGGTGGTCACCGGTTCGAATCCGGTCGGGCCCATTTATAGTTAAGGGATATATACAAAGTCGAAAAAAGTTTACCCATTTATATACTAATATTTACACAGTATAATATTAATTGTTGTTTGATACAATTTTTAATGCATATAATCCAACAAGATTTTTAATAATCTTTGTCTTTGGATTTAGTGTTTTACATTGCCTCAATTTGTCTTTTACTTTCCACAAGGCCATTTTAGATATCTCAAGACCCCTGACATCCCTTGGCCTGAGTGTTAAAGCTCATTGATTGAAGCCTTCCCTGTTCTCTTGTTCAAGATATGCATCTCATCGAGGCCAGATATATTAGTCCCGCCAAGGTTATTCGATTCCTTTCCGATGTATCTTATGTCGTTTGCAATGATATATGTTTCCTGCCTGCAGACCCGTCAATATAATCGAATTTGCCGTCATCGTGCATTACGTAATTGGTAACGATAACCTCTAACGACTTCCAGTATTCGGTTGTTGACAACGGTTATTCATCAGAGCTTGATAGTGAAAACAGGGCAATCCAGGGATAAGCAGGGAATATTGCTATTCCCTCAATTACATTATTTCCTCTTCCTCATCACGAGTACAGCCCCGGCGACCGCAGCAATTGCAGCAACGACACCTACAATGGCATAAATCTCGATGCTAGAGATGCTCGAAATGGATGAGGATTTTGAGAATGTTACAGTTTCTGCAATAGAAGAACCCTTAACAGTGAACGATCCTGATGACACAGAAGGTTCATAGGTCTTGTTTGCAGTCTGTATAGTGTATGAATATGTTCCATTTGTTAAGCTGAAAGAGTATGAATTTACTGTAATTGGTCCTGGCGATGGCTGGCCAGTAATATTCACATACCATGTTGTTCCGGAAGGGAGGTCGGATTCTGTGAAAGTTGCCTTATAAGTTGCCTCGGATGTATTGCCAATAATAGATAAAGACCCTGAACCGGAATTTGCAACATACACGTATTGATTGGCTGGATCGTAGGCTACACCTTCTGGACCTGACCCGACAGCGATGTTCTGAACAACCTTATCCGTTGTGCTGTCTATTACTGTGACGTTATTCGAACCTAAATTTGTAACATACACGTATCTATTTGCTGGATCGTAGGCTACACCTTGCGGAAGTGAGCCGACAGCGATGTTCTGAACAACGGTATCTGTTGTGCTGTTTATTACTGTGACCTTAGACGTATTTGAATTTGTAAAATACATGTATTGATTTGCTGGATCGTACGCTACAGCTACCGGCTCTGAGCCTGCAGCGATACTCTGAACAACCTTATCTGTTGCGCTGTTGATTACTGAAACGTTATTCGAAGCTCCATTTGCAACATACACATATTGATTGGCTGGATCGTAGGCTACACCTTCCGGAAGTGAGCCGACATAGATGTTCTGAATAACCTTATCCGTTGTGCTGTCTATTACTGTGACGTTTTCTGAACCGGGATTTGTAACATACACGTATTGATTTGCTGGATCGTAGGCTACACCTACGGGACTTGAGCCGACAGTTATGGTCTGAACAACCTTATCTGTTGTGCTGTCTATTACTGTGACGTTATTCGAACCGTCATTTGTAACATACATGTATTGATTAGCAGGATCGTAGGCTACATCCCATGGATAATAGCCGACAGTGATGCTCTGAACAACGGTATCTGTTATGCTGTTGATTACTGCGACGTTATCTGAACCCCAATTTATAACATACATGTATTGATTTGCTGGATCGTAGGCTGCTCCATGCGGAGATAATTCATTAAAAGTATTTACAACGTTTCCGTTCAACAGTGAGTTGTTACTGAGCACTAAAGTGTAAAGCACTTGACCTGCACTTGAGGGTGAAGAATTGCTTGAAGGTGAATTTGTTTGAGGACTGTACTCGACACTATGTTCCTGTGCTGAAGATGTGCCGTTACTATGCACATAAATGGGCGAAAATGCAACAACCACAAATAAGAATACAATTGCCAAAGGAATAGCTTTTTTCCAGAACACCTTCCCTTTCACAACTGTATTAATAAGATGTGTGTATTAATTTATTCGCTTCATTTTGACGATGTCAACTTATCGCCGATGGCTTTGAGGAATGCACCATAATATAGAGAAAACCAGAGCGAGTTTTTGATTGACTGATTTTTAACCTGATCAGATGAAGGAAATAAACCATTTGGAGAGGCCAAATTGCCTCTTTTTCCTTGATAGAATTAGAATATTGCCAGGATCAAATCTGATTGCAATAATCCGTAAGAAAGCATATAGACTGAACTTTGTACTTATTTCACCGCCGCCATTGTCTTATCATAAACCTTGATCGATTTTCCCTCTATAATCTCCTTTTGCTGATTCCATAATGCTGACCTGTTCTTTCCAAAAGATTTCCTTTCCTCACGGCCTATGGAAATTATTTTTGATCTCGTTTTCAAGCTTCAACTCCTTCAACTTTATGATCTACTTTGTTTTCATTGTCGTCAACTTCATGGACTTCATCTGAATCATTGTATTTTTGTCCGTAGATTCCTCTTTACCCTCTTTAGATTAGGCTGTAGGCTCAGTAGATTTATTGTGAATGATCCAGTGATTCTACTGGATAATCAAGCAAAGGTTCCAGTGATTATGGCAGGTTAATGCGTCCACTGCTGAACCATATCTTAGAAAATGGATTTCATGGGCATCCAGGTCAGGGATGCCCGATATCATCAAGCCTGGAAAAACCATTAAGAAACACATTGAAAGAATTCTGTATGCCATACGATCAGGAATAAATTCAGCTGCTGTGGAAGGACTGGATAACAAGATCAGGACAGCATACAAGCGGCCTTATGACTTCAATGCTCATGAATACCGGGACACGATCGTCCATCTGGTGGCGGGAGGTCTAAAATTATCCCTACAATGATCTGAAGGGATCCAAATTAAAATATGAAAATCAAGCAGGTAAAGATCCAAAATCCACCCAGTCCCAGAGCATAAATTCAACTCAAATATCCCAACTTTCGGGAAATGTATTATACTAAACGGCAAAACCTGGTTATAGGTGTTCATGACGCGTTAGGAGTCCTGACACCTAACGCGGATTCTGGGGAAGATTCTCATGCCTGTTCTCCTTCCCCCTTGCGGAAGAGAAAACACCTGCGATAACCAGCATGAGAGCGAGGGCAACAAACGCCGCATGCATCCCGGATACAAATCCGCTTCCAATCCCCCCAATAACTTTAGAAGTCCCGGCAAATATCTCGAATGCCAGGTATCTTGGAACGGCCGAGGCTGCGGCCACGAATGCTATAATGAAACTTCCTATAAGCCCAAGGCTGCTGAGGAGCCTGAGGGTGCCTGAAGCGGTTCCCCTCAACTCTCCCTTTACATTGGCCATCACAGCACTGTTATTGGATGGCCAGAACATTGCGCCTCCGAATCCGGTTATGACAGTTCCTATGACCACGTAATACACCGGTGAGGAGACTCCAAGAACAGCTATGTAGAACAGAACTCCAACGACCATGAACGCTAACCCTGCAGTGGCAATAGGCCTTGCCCCATATCTGTCGGAATATCGGCCCATGTAAGGAGAAAGAATGCCGCTCACTATGTATCCAGGAAACAGGATGAGGGAAGCATAGAATGGAGAGAATCCCCTGACGCCCTGAAGGTACATAATGAGCAGGAACGTGACTCCCATGAAGCCCAGCCCCTGGAACAGGGCGGCAAAAAGGGAGTTCCTGAATACCTTGTTCCTGAACATCTCGAAGTTTATCGTCGGCATCTTCACTTTCCTGTCCACGATTATGAAAGCAATGGTGGAAGCAAGGCCAACCACAAGAAGGAATATGTTAGTCGCAGTAACGCCAACGGAAGCATAGTTTACGCCAGCATATGAGATAAGCGCTATGGCAACACCAAGTAGAACCATTCCCGGGATATCAATGACTTCCCTGGTTTTGCTGAAATCCTTCACGTATTTCAGTCCAAGGATCACCGCAACTATCCCTATGGGAACATTGATGAAAAATATGTATCTGTACCCAATGAACGTGGTGATTATCCCACCCAGTAGTATTCCGAACAGGGCACCAAGGTTCCAGCTCATAGCCGTGTATCCATAAGCTCTTCCAATCCTGTTTCTCGCGAACGTATCGGCTATAATCGCACTGCTGTTGGATGAAATAAGTGCTCCGCCTATGGCCTGCATTGCCCTGAATCCTATCAGTGTAACGTCTGTTGGCGCGATAGCGCAGAGGAACGACGCAATGGTGAATATAACGAACCCAAGATTGAACATCCTGCCTCTCCCGTATATGTCACCGACCCTTCCGAACTGCGTGGAGAAAACTGCCACGGTAATCATATAGATCAATATGACCCAGATAATGGTGGATATGTTGGAGTGCAGGGCTGAGGTCATCGCTGGGAATGCAAGAAGAACTATTGTGGAATCGATTGACGCCATCAACGTTCCAATTACCACAACCGCAAGGATAGTATTCTCCCTCACCTTGTCGTGACGGACTGCATCCAAATCCATAGGCACGGAAACTTCTCTTGTTATTTAGAATTTTAACCTGCTTTAACCGGACTTTAGAATATTCAACATTACCGAAATCCGACAGATTGGGATGCTATGTTGGTAACAAAGCGCCTGCTTAAGTAACACAAAAGTCCTGTTTGATTGAGAGAATGCCGCACTATTACTTCCAATGAATTTCAAGAGTTTAAGAATATGGCTAAAAAAAGTGGAATAGAATTTAGAAATATCCTTATAAATCGCGATCAGAAACGCCAGGGATTTAAGGTATCAATTCAGGCATAATACCTCTAAAATTATGGAATAACGCTCTCTTATGACAGAGGAACAGGTGCTTCGGAATTGCTTAAGGATATGCAGGATTTTTCGATTGGCATTGCATTGCTAATGATAGAGAGCTTAGATATACTGCCATATTGGGTCCTCCCAAAAATCATACTCTTCATGGATTACTTTTATTGGTAAAGATTGAATCAGACCTTTCTTCACATTATCTTTGTAACTGGATACCAATTCTTCCGCTTTCTGTTTAGAAAGTTCATCAAATTTTTCCTTGAATACCTTGAGATTCAATGGGTGCATCTTTGTCAATTTTGGCCCACCAAAGAGTATTTTAAAGAATCTGTCCTCCTCTTTGGTTACTCGAAATATCCTGTAGTCGCTCTCTATCCTGTCCTTCAGGGCCAACCATGTGAGGCCGGCGAGTGCCTTAACTATGATGCTATCATCAATTCCGGAACCTGGTTGGACTTCAAATGAAATTTCTAGTCCTTTTTCCACCTTGAATCACCCAAAACCTCAACGTAACTGTTACTATAAAGCGAACTCAATAACCATTGCAATCAAATAAGAGATTAGGGCTGCGCATTGATCGTGCTATTCTGTCAGTTAACAGTGAAACATCTTCGCAGCAAAGTAACCATCAAAACTTCATGACGTCATGACTCGATCACCTCGTCTGTGAACAGAAGGATAATCCTGAGAATCCGGAAGATACCGCAAACGATGCGGTCATTGCTGAAACATGTTTCAACCAGTTCTTATAAGTCGTTTCACCATAAGATATAACATGGAAAGAAGGGTTCAGAACCTGGTATGGGTTATGATTGGGTTGATCGCAGTAGTTGCTGCGGTAGCAATAGTGGCATCGCTTCTCTTCGGGCAAAACAACAGCAATGGGATGTACAACTATCCTTATGGTATGGTGGGTGGTTACGGCTACACAATGTGGATCATGCCGGTGATAGGTATGATTTCCCTAGTGTTCGTCATATCGTTCATCTACTACATCAATGATGTGGCAGGCGGACACCGCATTTACGATGATTCCAACTCCCGAATGCGCTACGAAAACATAATAATGGAAAGGCTGGCGAGGGGAGAGATCACGAAGGATGAGTACAGCAAGCTAATGAGCACGCTTCAAGGAAAAGTGGGACCATGAACGGGTACAAGCTCTTTGGCATCGCTTCAGTCCTGGCAGTCGTTGTCTTGCTGGTTTTCGCCACGACTTACAATCTGAGCGCTCAGGGATCGAACGCTGGTGCCTCTTATGGGACTCTCAATCAGGCGGAATTCAACGCGGTCAGCGTGGAACAGCCAGGGCACAACGTTTCAGTCGCGAATTCAACGGTATACATCAACGGAACAGCCGTCATGCCCGTAATGATGGGACCGATGAACCTCAGCAGCATGTACAGCTTCGAAATGTTCGGAATGATAAATCCAGTTCTGGTGGTGAAAGGTGGAAGTTCTGTTCACTTCCAGATGATCAACGTAGACAGTGATTCGTATCACAATTTCGTGATCAGCAGCATTCAGCCTCCGTACCAGTACAACATGATGGGAGAAGGAATGATGTCATGGGGCGTAAACAGCACAGGTTTCATGACGATGATGAACTACCTGCAGCCTATGCACACCGGAACATATGAATATGCAAACATGACTTACAATTTCGGGAACCCTGGAACGTACTGGTATCTGTGCACTTATCCTGGGCATGCACAACTGGGAATGTACGGCAAGATTGTAGTTACCTGATCTTATTCCCATTTTTTTCATTTTATGTCGGTTTACGAGAACCGAGCAAGAAAACCCCGACTTTCAGGTAGGAGATGAATCGCGAGACTGTCAGCTCTCCTGACAGCCTGTGGTATCAGTATGATGTCCTGAGCAGTCCCTCATCGGCCTTGAATCTCCCCTTCAGAAGGCTGATCGCATGGAAAAATGATGCTCTGCAACGTTGTTCGTCGTGTTCACACTGGTATCTTCAAGGTAACTGAATATAATCTTCCTGTTCTTCCTCACGAAACTGAGAAACTTCCCAATGATCGGGTCATCAGAATACAGATCACGGACAATGTGAGGGAGGATGGATGTGACCTCCTTCTCTGACCTGCCTGAGACCATTCTTTTCACTGGTTCATTGTTCTTTCCTAGTCCCTCAAGCTTCCCAGGAAACCGGAAGTACATGTAATTGATGAGATCAATTGCACCCCCCAGTTCTTCAAGTCTTCCGGAATTGTATGCCTTCTTCGTCAGATCCTTCAGATTGTGGAAGAGGCACCTCTACCTCTTCTCCCCTATCCTGAGGTGTCTGGATACATTCGTGAACGCATCATTGTAATGATATCCGTCAGTGTGTTATTGTTATGGATGATCCGGTGCTGAAGTTATTCAGTGCATCCAGATCAAGGATGCCAGATTTCATCAAGCCCGGAAGGCCCATTAAGAAACACATTGAAAGTATTATGGAAGTCATACGATCAGGAATAAATTCAACTCTTGTGGGAGGCCTGGATACCAAGATTAAGACAGCGTTAAGGCGGTCTATGGCTTCAAAACACAGGGATACCGGGACACGATCATATACCAGAAGGCAGGAGGAATCAAGTTACCCTACAAAATTAAAGAGTTCTAAAAAAGTAAAAAAAGTAAAAAAAGTTAGGTCGATAAGGACCTAAAGATGATTTATTGAGCTGTTTTCTGCGTTTTTGGCAAGAAGGCAAGTGCCGAGCCTGCGAAACTCAGTACAAGTCCGACAATGATCAAATAGGAGCCATAGGACAAGCTTAGAGTAGAAGACGCAGAACCGCCAAATCCTGAAATCGCTGCATTTACGTCAGCAGTCAATGCATTAACGATGCTGGATGCACCAACATTAAACAACACAACCGATATTAATAGCAGAATTCCTGCAAGAACAGGCATCCAGACAAATATTCTTTTGGCAGAAGCTGGCAACTTGATAAACAAGCCAACTAACCACAATATCGCAAAAATCATCCCAAGAATCGTCATTGCAAGAGAGATGTATATTAGGGTAATTCCCCCATTGATCTGAGAAGACTGGCTACTACCACTGGTTGAACTCGATAGGTTGGACCATGAAGTATAAGTTCCATTAGATGTCCCCCCAAAAAATGTTGCATTCATTCCTAATGTATTAGAATGCCCCCCAATAGTGGTGTTCAAATTCGCACTGGACATCGGAACGGCAATCGAAAGTCCAGCCAAAACCAAAACGAGCAATGCCAATAACGCACCAATCAAAACTTTCTGATTCATCGGATGTCATTAAATATGAGATATATAAATTTTTCATTATTATGTGGCTGTCAACGGAGGATTGACACCTATAAGAGGTTGATGGGTGAGGTCAAGGAGAGGGATCGCACATTTCCTGAGGCTATGCCCCACTAAACTGTTCCAGTGGAATTATTCCCGTCTCTCCCCCTGGGCATTCTCTCCCTGTATGGTTTCCTGTTCTTCATTATAGAATATATGTGGTAAAGGAGACGCTTGCCCACCACAATATATGCCTGTGTGGGCTTCTTCTTCTTGTCAATCTCCCGCTGGTATACTGCAAGGAATTCCGGATTCTTATGCAGCACCAGGGAGACTGCACATTCATAGACGCTGTTTGACAGGTGCGGATTCCTGATCTTTGATGTTCCCTTTGCCCAGGATTTGCCTCCTGATCCTGTCATGTCAGGCGTCTTTCCGCCGTATGCCTGTATCCTTACGGCGGAATCGAACTGCTTTATATCGCCTATCTCAGAAACAATTGCAGCTGCAGATGTTGCACTGACACCGTGGATGTCAGATATGTTCTTCACATCAGTATTTTCTGACATCCTGCTGTTAATCTCGGCTTCAAGCTGTCTTATGCGATCCTTCTCCTCCCTGAGCCGCAATGCATTCATCCTGATCCGGTATGCATATACATCTCCGGGATCAGGAATGCCTATGGATGTTTCTGCAACATGCATCAGGTTTCTGGCATCGTCCATGCTGTAGTGGCCCTTGCCCGTATTCATAAGTGCGAACAGTTCATCCTCACCGGCGTTCCTTATGTTTACAGGAGTGGCATACCTCTCCAGTATTTTGAGCGATGTCTTTGCTTCTATGTCAAAGATATCAGTATATTCCGGGAACACTGCTGCCAGATCCGATGCAATAATGTTTGTTATGGTGGTTGCACTCATCTTCAGGTGTTCGAGCATTCTTGTGAGCCCGGATTCAGGCATCCTTTCATGTCCTCGGGAAACCATGGCAGAGGGATCAAGGCGTGCAGTTGAAGCAAGAACAGCGGCATCCTCCGGATCCGATTTCTCCTTACCGAGATTCTGTATTATTCTCAGGTGCTCTGTCCTCCGTGCATCTATGACATATACTGGGAAGCTGTTTGATTCCAGAAAGTGCTTCACAGGCATGTGATAATTTCCAGTTGGATTCATGAATATTCCTGTGACCTTCTGGCTGTTGCTGCTCTCCACTGTTCTTATCTTTTTCAGGAGTGATTCAAAGCCATCTCGATCGTTATTGATCCTTCCTTTCCACATTCTCTTTCCATTCTCGTTCTGTATCTCCACCTCATGGGTCTTCAGGTGCGTATCGATCCCAATCCATAGCATTAATATCGTTTCCTGCCCATATCCATCTGCTGGGGAGAAACGATCAGCATCGCAGACACCTATGACTTTCCCCACAGGAAAGAGAATGCCTATTGGCGATTGTGATCAGGACAAATTCAGTCTCAAGCAGATCCAAACCTGCAGTCAATTCTCACTGCCCCTCCCCACGTTCCTGATTGGGCTCAACCCAATCACAGAGGAATATAGGTTAATTCCCTTATAGCATTCAGCCCCCCCCCCCAACGAGTTCAAGAGATCCACTTTTGGGTCTTATCTATATCCCCTAAGTTAGTATGGGACCTCTGAGATTTGAATACAGAGAAGAATCATTCTAACTTGGTCAGCATGTCAGAAACGAAATCTATGAGTTCTTTAATTGAATCAGAGTAATCATTGTAAATTTCTTTGAAACCTTCAAGATCCATTGAGGATTTATAACTATAGCCGGCATCTCCTCTCATTCTTACCACATGATCGAATCGGTCAAGATAATCTTCAAGCTTTGAAGCATTATCCACTTGCATAAATTGGATATCATGAATTAATGTGCGGATGATCCTTGACACATTATGTATCTTGGGAACATCGTAGTGTTTCTCTATGAGGAAACCCTTGAGTGCTACTTCTCCAGCCATTTCCAACTCATAGACTGCAATATCATAGGCCTCCAACTTGTATGATGAATCCGAACTTGAAAACCATCGATATGAACTTTGCAGCGCTCTTTTCGCTAGAGGGTCCAATTTAAAACCTCACTTGAATCAATAATGCTGCTTTTGTTTTTGATGCCCATGATCCATTTGAGGAATTCAGAAATTACAGATTTTCTCTCAAAGAGCAATATCCCGTCCCTCAGGATGCTTAAATATATAGGTTTGAAAACTTCCAAATCGTAATAGGGAACTATGAATGGTTCGATGTCAGAAAAATAACCGGAAGAATCCATATCATTTCTGGTTTTTTTGAGTTCCGGATCGTGCGAGAATATACTTCGGTATGCTTCTGCCTTTTCTCCGTCGTAGACGATAAAGAGATCTATATCACTGTATTTTGTCTGGTCACCTCTTGAATAAGAACCAAAAAGAACAATTCCAAGCACCCTCCCATCCACAGATATTCTTACCACAAACTCGTTAACATATTCCCTGACACATTCAGGGAGCTCATCAAGCCTTAGTGCACCACGCATGTAATGTCTTATCGTTTCTGCCATACTAAATGAATGATCAAACTTCTTACGCAGAACCCTTTTGCCTCTTCCAATAAGTTGGTGTGTCTCCTCGTCAAGAAGGGTCTGCCGATATTTAATCATAAAATATGTATATCTTAAATATACATATATTTTGTTGTAGGCTTTAAACAAGGTTCTTCAAGTTATGGAGTTTCATGGAAGGGGAAGAGAAGAAATGGTTGCTGAGTCTATAACCGCTATTTCATGCAGAGATATCCCTGTATACCTGACAGGATAGAGGAACTGAAAATATGGAGTGGCTTTGAATTCCTTGAGCCATTGTTCTATGGATTCAGGAAGTACGGTGATCGGTTCGTTGTGGCTGTGAAACAATCCATGCTGAAAACGTATAAATCAACAAGAAATGTCCTGAAATCCAGAGACGAATTAAATCACGTAGTTACTATATAATTAACGCAAACATGACTTTACACCATTTCCTTCTCAATTTATCCCGGAATCGCTGAATCAGAGGATTTACGGGAATTGGACTGTGGATGCATATCATATGCTGGGCATTCCTGGTATGTAAGACGATCGGTGGAAAGAAGCGCCTGGTCATTAGATGGAACAGGAGAAAATAAGGGAATTTAATAAGGAATTTCAGAGTTTGTTGGAATTATTTGAAAGTGATGGCATCAAGAACTAGGTGGGGCAAACAGGATATTATGATAAGGAAACTCTATTTTTTACACCTAGGACTATATCTGAACCGGAGGTAATATCGCACTGGAAATTGTAAAACTTGGGGAAAGAATCCGAGGAAGCCACAGACTCGAGGGACCGTTTCTAGTTTATTGCCCATCCACCTGCAGAATTAATCCTGCTTTACTGCCTTCAGGAGCATCATTCCTGGTATCCCTGCCTTTTCAGATACAGCATTGACGGAGGAGTCTGCTTCTTGCTGGACCCCCATAATCTTGAATTGTTCTGACATCGACTTTTCAATTGTATGCCTGAACTCATGAAAAGATGAGAGCACCATGCCGTTCTCTCTCAGTCCATTAAGAATATCACTCAACCTGACCATGTACTGGTAGTTTGGGCTTGCCTCATATGTACTTCCGCCAATGTAATCAAGACCACTGTATTCATATGGCTCCTCGTTGAAGTAGTCAAATTTTGCCTCCTTGGGATTGTCCGCATACTGGTCGAAAATGTGCATTAGAGGGTGCTGATCATAGAGGAAAAGTCTTCCACCTTTATGGAGCAGCTTTGACACACTTTTCATGAGTGCATTAATGTCCGGTATCCACACAAGTACTCCCCTGCTGATGTAAACAATATCAAATTTCCCGGAGTAATTGTCCGGAATGTCAAGTACATTGGCTTTTGCGAAGTCTGCATGCACACCAGACTTCTCTGCAAGATACCTTGCCTCCTCTATTGCGGCTGCCGACTGGTCAAATCCAACACATTTCGCACCAAGGTTTGCTAGGGAAATTGTGTCCTGCCCGCAGTTGCAGCATAAATGGGCCAAATTCATTCCAGCCACGTCTGGCAAATGCTGCCTTTCAATTGTGTCGAGTATTGAGCCTCCGTTCCTGAAGAATTCCTCCTGACCCTTCCGGTAACTGTTGTGGATTGGAGTCACCTCATCCCATGCTTTTTCATTCTTTGCCATGAAGTCGTCTGAAGTGCTCTTCTTCAAATATACCACCTGAAATCACAAAACAACTTGATCTTTTAATGATTTCCTTTCATTCTGAGGCATTGTAGCACTCAGGGGACATAGTGTAGAATGAAGTATCATAAACGGTACGATAGCGTAGTGAAAATGCTGTAAAATTGAAAAGGTCCTGCACAATTCAGACTTGAACAGGTGAAAATATGCAGGACCAGATGGAATATATGTTACTGATGTATGGGATGATATTAGAGAGTTAACTTCAGGATATTTTGCAGGCGACGAAGCATTAAGACAGGAAAACGGTGACAGATTTCATAAGCAACAATCCCCGATAGCTCTATTGTTGAGGATAATCTTATCTTCTACTAATATTGGAGATTTGGTTTTTGACCCTTTTGCGGGGACTGGAACAACGTTAGTAGTTGCGAAACAGTTATCAAGGAGGTATATTGGGATAGAAATTGACTCAAAAAATATTGGAGAGATAAATAAGAGATTGATAAAATTAAGAAATAGTGACAGCATCGAGAAATATCATAAGGATTATATTTTTACTGAGAACCTTGATACGTTCTGACATTCAAAGGACAATCGACTTGATAAAAATGTTCTATTTAGTGAAGAATTAAATGATAACTTAGTATCTACTTAATTATAATTAGACAATTTCCTCTATTAGTTATAATGGAGGATTTGCTTATAACTATAAGTGGGACCGCTGAGATTTGAACTCAGGTTACCAACACCCCAAGCTGGTAGGATACCAAACTACCCCACGGTCCCTTTATGAGAAGGGGAGTATTTCGTCGATCAGATCTATGTGCGAAAGAATCATTCTTCTGCAACAGTACCTTTCAACACCCAGATCATCCAGGGTCTTTTCAATTTCGGCATCTGTTGGCTTCTTTCCTGTCGACCTGATCTTATCCATTCCCGTCTTGAATTTCTCGTAATCAGAAGCGACTACCCTTCCACAACTGAAACATCTGACTGGTATTATCAATTACATTTCACCTATACGATTTCTGTCTCTTTGCCCTTGCTCCCGAACCTGTAGGTTTCTTGGGCATCTTTCTCCGGATGTCGTTAACCAGCAGTGTCCTGTCATAGAGCCTGAACGCTTCCTCAATAGAGTCATCCTTAAAATATTCAATGATCCCCTTTGCTATTGCGGTACGGGAAGCATCAGCCTGTCCTGTAACGCCGCCTCCGGAAACGCTGACCTCAATATCTATTGAATTAATTTTCTCTCCGGCAATCTTTATCGGGTCAAGGAGCTTTTCTCTGAGAATTGACACCGGAAAGAATTCTATAGGCTTCCCGTTAACTGTAATGAGGCCTTTTCCCTTTTTAGTGATTGCTCTCGCAACTGCGGTCTTTCTCTTGCCTGACGTGTAAATTACGTTCTTTTTCTTTTCGCTCATTCTCTCACCTTATATCCAAGCTCTTTTGAAATATCGGCAAGAGTAAGGAACCCGGTGGCCTTGTTATTCCTAGCCTTCTCGACCGTCTCAAACTTAAGTTCACTCATAGAATAGGGTCTCCTGGTATAAACCATGCATTTACTCAAAGCATCCTTCCCGGTTGTTTTCTTCTTCGGGAGCATATCTCCTATAGACCTCCTGAGGATCTGGTTTGGAGTCCGTGGGTAGTGTGGCCCTTTCCTGACGCTACCTCGCTCGACCCTCTCTTTAAAAGTTTGTATTATGAATTTCTTTGTGCCGGTAATCACGACTTTATGCGAATTTATTATGGTAACTTCCTCCCCATTGAGCAAAGACTTCGCGACGAAAGTGGAAAGTCTTCCATAAATCAGGTTCTCTGCGTCGATATATAACATTTCTTCACCTTATAATCTTGATATTAAGTCCCTTTGGATTCTCTTCAGCTAGATCTGTCAAAGACCTGGATTTCCCACCTGCTGTAGCTATTTTGGCAATTGCGGAGGACGAGAATTTAAGTGCCGAAATTGTTATCTTTTTCTCGATCTTTCCACCGCCAAGAACAGATCCCGGCACGACAACTATGTCCCCTTCAGCGCACAACCTCTCGATTTTTCCAAGATCGACGCTGGCGTATCTTCTCCTGCCCCTGGTCAACCTCTCTGCAATGTCCCTCCAGAATACTGACTCGCTCTTTCTTGATACGTCCTTTAGCTGAACTATAGTCTCTTTCAGGACCGGGCTGGTTTTCCTTGAAATATCTACTGCCATGGTAACACCGATTTCGAAAGAGCGCTTCCCGTCATTGCGAGATCCAATCCCTTTCTCCCAGTTGATATGTATTCTGTATTTATTGTTTATCCGTTTTTCTGGAATGGTATTGCTTGCTATGCTATTGCTAATGTTGCTTTGCTTGAATTCATTCATTCTTTCTTAATTGTTCCTTCAGGTGAAGAATTTATAATGTTTTTCGATATAATTCGCATAATCCCCATTAACTTGAAATATTCTTTCTGGGAAATTTCTGATCTTGCTATCAGGCGCCTGAGCATCACAACTGCGTTAGCGATTTTATGTTCCGGATACCCGGTTTTTTGCAGAATTTCAGCCAATATATCTATCAACCTGCCTGCATCTCCTGCGTCCATGTTTTCTATGGGAAGTTCTGGTTTGTCATACTGTTCAAGAGCCTTGTATAATAGTATTCCCACTGCATGGGATATGTTGTAGACTGGATAATCTGGATTTCCTATTATTGAAACAAAATAATGACATAGCTCTATTTCCTCGTTCAGGAGCCCGTCATCTTCACGGCCGAACAAAATGCTGTACTTGTTATTGTCGCTTAGGATTTTTTTCCACAGTTCATCGATGGTCACAGTTACCCTCCTGTATTTCCTGCTGGTAGAAGTGGCAACACTTGACGTTGCAATTAAATACGAATCGTGATCAAGTTCCGTAATAGAATTCACAGATTTACTGCTGGAAAGGATCTCCCTGCCTGCCATTGCCCTGATCTCGGCTTCTTCCTCGATCCTGACATTGCCGGTTATTGTGAGTCGATTGAAGCCTGTATTTTTCATTACCCTGGCAATTGCGCCTATATTTCCCTGGTATTTGGGCTCGACAAGAACGATCTCTACCCTCTTTGAAAGTCGGGAAATAAATTCTTCAAAAAAAGGATCGTTGTTACTGGGGCTGGGCTGCCTTCTGTTCATTTTTCTTGGCATTTCCAGACTTATCTTCCTCATTTGGCGCTGCAGTTTCCGCTTCAGCTTCGTCCTTCTTCGGTTCCTCGATCTTGGAATATTTTTCTATAATCTCGATTTCCGCGTCCTTGAGATATTTTCGTATCTCGTTTACAATCTGGTATTTTGCCTCTAGCCACATGATATCGAACTTGGATGCTTCTGAGACCACAATTTGCAGGTTTCCATCCTTGGAAGTTACGCTGAAGTCCTGTGACTCTTTTGTGTAGTAGATTCGGATTATGGCCATAGCCTTAGCGGCCGGATCTTCAACTTTCTCCTTCAAGGTATATTTGTAAAATATGGTTTTACCTGCATACCTGTTATTGTAATCTACCACAACTCTTCCAGGGGTAACGGATATTACTTTCCCCTTTCTACTGTTGACTATTACCTCCTTGCCAACTTCCGGCTCCACCTTCAGTCTTTCGAATTCCCGAACAGTGTGAACATGAATATTCTTCGCGTCTCTTATTCCAAATGCCTGTTCCGGCTTTATGACAACCTCATATTCCTTTCCGGCTTCTGCAGCCAGGAAAGAT
The DNA here is from genome assembly GCA_014874365.1 of Thermoplasmatales archaeon. GTDB lineage: Archaea > Thermoplasmatota > Thermoplasmata > Thermoplasmatales > Thermoplasmataceae > JACWAH01. Next base: position 95,007 of record JACWAH010000019.1, on the reverse strand, counting down.
TCATTAAGCGTCTTGAAGAAGAGTTCTGAACCAACGATGGCGACAAAGTCACCATAATATCCATTCTCATCGTAAATCCCGCTTTCCCTGGCTATCTTCTCGTTATTTGTCTCAATGAGCTGCTTATCATCGCCTGCCCTCATTTCATAATCGATCTTTATGAAGTCACCATCTTGCATAATATAGCACCAATTCCTGAAGCAAAACGAAAGCCATCGAATCTATTTATATATATCGAACTGGCTCCCTTCGTATTCTTCCAGCCTAATGGGAACTCTCCCTAACGCCTTGAGTATGGCGTCTGATTTCTCCAGAAGGGAAGTAAATGAATCAAAATTCAATTGCTGCAGAGGATCGCTGAGTGCGGCGGCAGGATCCGGATGTACCTCCACCATTATTCCGTTCGCACCGGCTGCAATACCAGCCAGGGCGAGTGGTTCTACATACCTGGCCAGTCCTGCTGGGTGGCTGGGGTCCACGACTATTGGGAAACCTGTCCTCTCCTTGATTACAGGAATTGTGGATACGTCAAGTGTAAATCTGGTTGCAGGCTCAAAAGTCCTGATTCCCCTTTCCACCATTATAACTCTCTTGTTTCCTTCATTTGTAATATATTTAGCAGCCTTGATGAACTCATCTATGGTATTGCCGAAGCCTCTCTTGAGAATTACAGGTTTATCCATTCTCCCAACTTTCCTGAGCAGTGGAAAATTCTGGCAGTTTCTGGAACCAATCTGCAGTAAGTCAACGGAGTCCATGAATGATGGAAGCGTGTCATAATCAAGCAACTCAGTCGCCACAAGCATCCCTGTTTCTTCCTTTGCCTCAGCCAGGTATTCGAGTGCTTTCGTGCCCAACCCCTGAAAACTGCCCGGATCGGTTCTGGGCTTGAAAGCCCCCCCTCTGAGAACCGGGATTCCTTTCCTGGAGAGAAATCTCGCCGTTTTCAGGATTTGATCTGCACTTTCAACGGCGCATGGCCCGGCGATATAAACGAACCTGTCGCCGGTTACCAGTTTATCGTAAAACTCTCCTGCCTCCATCAGAGTTCACCTGGAATAAGACTCCTCTCTAGCATTGATCTTCCTATAAGCAGTGCATCGCAATCGAGTTTGTTAAGTCTTGCAAAGTTGTCCTTACCTATACCGCTCTCAAGCACCCTTACTCCATCATATGTAGCAAGAGCCCTTATTGATGAAGGGTTATCTTCGATTTTCATATTAATAAGGTTCCTCCTGTTGTATCCCACCATTATTTTATCCGTTTCATGGATTTCCGGGAATTTCTCCGGATCATGAAATTCAACGAGTACTTCCATGCCTTTTTCTATTGCAGATCCTGCCAGCTTCTGTATTGAGCTATAATCCAGGAAATCCGAGATCAATAATATTACGTCTGCGCCGGAGTTAAAAGAATTCTCAATCATGGCCTCGGAGGCAATGAATTCCTTTGCCAGTATGGGGATTCTAAATTCCTGCACCGAAGCAAGGTCAGAAAAACATCCGTTGAAGTGTAAAGGTTGCGTGATTACACTGAACCCCCCTATTGTGTCGTCAATCACGCTGGCAAAATATTCACCTGGGCTTTCGTTCTTTAATGCAGAAAAACCTGAAGGGGAATTCCTCTTGAATTCTGCGATGATTGCTTTTCTGCCGGGCGCACTATGCTTCCTTATGCTGCTTATCATACTGATTGGCCCCCGAATCCTCCGGTATTCGGCTTTCTTCCTGCTCTCATTTATTCTGTAAAGTTCTTCCACTATTGACATCTTACTCACCAACGAAATTTGACATTATCTCAGGACCAAACTGTGAATAGAAGCTCTCCGGATGAAATTGCAATCCGGTGAACTTACCGTTCCTGGCTGAAATTGCCATGACAACACCATCCGATTCAGAGACGGCAGTGACAGTAACATTATTTCCTGGTTTAACAGCAAGAGAGTGGTATCTTATCGCTGAAAACTTATCAGGGACTCCGGAGAAAATGGGATTATTGAAATGCTGGATCCTGTCTATTTCTCCATGCATCAGCCTGCTTGTTTGATAAATCTCACAACCCAGGAAAGCGGCTATCGCTTGATGGCCAAAGCATACACCCATCACTTTGCCAAAATTTCCAGAGTCCAGAAAATCAAAGAGCCTGCCCCGTGCTGAATCAACTGCTGGGTTTCCAGGGCCTGGGGAAACTATTACTCTATCGTAAAACTGGTCACTGTTAGCTTCAAGATTTGTTTTGATTTCGCAATCCAGCCCTAATTTGCTGAGTAATCCCTTAAAATTGTAGGTGAAGGAATCAAAATTATCTATGATGAGTATGCTCTTGCCCGTTCAAATCACCGTTGAAGCCTTCTGGAACATTTCATGAAGTTCATTTTCCGGGACCGAATCTTTTACTATCCCTGCCCCTGCTCTTGTGATGTAAGCTCCATCGTTACCGTAGCAGGTTCGGATGGTGATGGCAAGATCGAGGAAATCCTTCCCGATTATTCCAATTGCACCGGAGTATGGTCCCCTGGCAGTGGTTTCCAATTCGGCAATCAGTTCCAAAGCACGTTTTTTAGGTGCCCCTGAAACCGTACCTGCGGGGAAAACACTATAAACCAGGCTGTCCAGGCATTCTCCATGGTTCAAATTTCCCCTCACCTCGCTTACAATGTGCTGAACCGAACGATATTTTCTTATCTTCTGGTCAGTCACGACTTCTACAGTTCCTGGCTGACAAACTTTCATCAGATCATTCCTGGACAGATCCACAAGCATCCTGTGTTCACAGAGCTCCTTGCCGTTGACTCTCAAATCATGCTCCAGGTTTGAATCCTCTTCGGTGTTCCTCCCCCTGTCACGAGTGCCTGCTATTGGATTTAGCGTCGCTATCCCCTTGTTCAGTCGAACCAAGCTCTCCGGCGAACTTCCAAATACCTCATAACTTCCAAATTTGTAGTAGTAGACATATTTGGATCTATCCTGTGTAAGATAAGTTTTGAGAGATTTCACTGGAGAGTTGTGTCTTGTTTGGAATTCTTTAGATAGAACGACCTGGAGTAATTCCCCCGTGATGATCTTTTCTCTTGCCTCCACTATTGCGGATATTACTTTTTTGTCAGCGTTTTCCCTTCCCGGGATTATGGAATCAGAGGTGTCCGCTCTTCGAATCTCTCCTTCAAGCATAACATCCGGTTGTAAAACCATAATCTTTGGCCAGGTGGATTCTTTTAATGGGATACCAGGGAAAATTTCCATGGCATAATCGAACGTTATTATCACAGGGCAATAATCTGCTTTGGAAGTCGCTGAACGGCAGAGAAAGTGCTTTGATTCATCAAATTTCACCAAATTTCCTCCTATGAAGAGCCTCTCCTTTCCATATATGGATTTTTCATCATCAAAGGTGACGAAGTATGCAAAATCAGTTCCGGATTTAACCAGCGCGGGAATTCTTTCGAGCAGGCTCAATTACGTACCTCCAGGTCTGAAAAGAACTTTTTCATTTTTTCTGGATCCTTCTTCCCGGGTGATTTCTCGAGCGAACTGCTGAGATCGATGAACTTGGGCTTTATGGTCAGGATTTCAGGTATATCCTTATAGCTAATGCCCCCCGAGATTCCAAAATCATACATCATGGACAGGTGCAAGAGAGAATTTTTGAGTTTCATTATCCCCTCCTTTGATTCAAGCATGATCAGGTTGGTTCCGGCTAACTTATAACTCTCGTATTTTTCCAGGAACTTCGTAAATGTTTCAAATTGTATAACCGATATTGTGCCAACGCCCCTCAGTTTCACATTATCAATTTCCTGGTCAGTATGGTTGAAGTGGAGCTGGACAAAATCTTCTTCTGGATTATCCGGCACCTGGCTTAAGTCAGTGTAAACGCCAACTACAGGAACGCCAAGTGTTTTCAGTTCTTCTATAACGGTATTTTCCGCGAATCTGGGAGACTCCTTTGATCTCACAACTCCCAGCATATCTGCTCCGAGATTGTACGCAAGTTTGCCGTCCTCAAAGTTCGTTATACCGCAAATTTTAACCATGAATCTCCCCGAGTTTAGCCTGTCCTTCATCAGAAACCACTTCATTCATGAGCGTGTAGGCCCTTTTTGTCTTTATGGCGTTCAAGGCCAGTTCGTATCCACCCCTTAGATCCGGTGCATTGCCTGACAGGTATAGCGCTGGAGCGGCATTTGCTGCGATAAACCGGGAACCACGGGCATCTTCTCCCTTTATGGAGTTTAAGGTCAGGTCAAAGATTTCTTCTGCCGAGTGCCTGGCAATATTTTCAGTTTCAAAAGAGAATCCGAATGTTTGCCTCGAATCTATTTCATGGCGCTTGATATCACCATTGACAAGTGACAGGGTCGTTTGCATTTCTGGAGATATTTCGTCCATACCATCTGCGGAAGAAATGACAATACCTTTCTTTCCCAGTCTCTGAAGAATTTTTTCATATATGCTCAGGTAGCGCAGATTTGTGCACCCTATGACCAGGATTTCCGGATCGCATGGATTCGTAATCGGTCCCAGTAAATTGAACAGGGTCTCATGTTTCAATTGCTTCCTTGCGTCCTTGAATTTTGAGAAGGCTGAATTGTGCACTCCAGCGAGAATATACAGGAAGTTCGTTTCCTTAATTCTTGATTCTGCCTCCTCCTGGGAAAACTCAAAGGTGTAACCCAATTTGGCAAGGAAATCTGCGCTGCCGAGGGTACCGGTAACGGCGTGATTACCATGCTTCGCAACTTTAACACCAAGAGACGCACACACAATAGCCGAACAGGTGCTTACATTGATTGTGTCCTTGCGATCTCCACCGGTTCCAACAATATCCATGGTTCCTGGAATTTTGCTGAGACTTGACAATTTTCTTATGCCTGATGCAAAACCCGCAAGTTCTTCATCCGTTTCTCCCCTCTCATGCATATATGACAGGAATTCCACTCTGTCCTCCAGTGTAGCTTCTGTTCCTGCAAGTAATACAATTAATTCCATAGATTCCTGGAAATTTAGTGGCTTTCCGGATGAAAGCCTTTTTTTGAGGTCAATTCCTTGCAACATTTACTTCCTCCAGAAATGCTTTGAAACCGCCAGTATTTCTTTGCTCCAGAAACTCCAGCAATTTCGAACCAATTGCAATGGAATCCGCACCCAACTCGTTCAATTCCCTTATCTGCGGTATATTCCTTAACCCAAATCCAAAACAAATCTCCTTTGAACCGATGATTTCCCTTGCCCTTCCATACAGTTCCTTCAGGGAATAGGGCACTGTTATTCCCGTCGATGGCAACAGGCCATAGTAAATCCATTTGCCTGCTTCTGATATTACATACCTTGCCACTGCATCTGGTGTTGATGGCGTTACAAACGGTATTATATTGATACCCTGTTCCTTCAGGGCACTTAAAATTTGATTCATACCTGAAAAATAATCGATAAGCAAGTCCGGGAGTATTATTCCATCGAAGCCAAAACTGGATATCTTCTCCAGAAATGAATCAAGAGATTTCATCACGGAGTTGAGATACACAAGGGCGTATGCCTTGATTCCACACGAATTGAGCCTTTTCACGATATTTTTGGTTGCCTGGTCTGCATAGTTCCCCATGGCAACCTCATGCGTCCTTTTGATCATTGGGCCATCGTACCTGGGATCAGCGGAAGGAAAGCCAAGTTCAACTCTTTCCACTCCATTCTCGGATGCCACTTCGAGAAACTCGTCAAGAACCTCGTTGTCAGGATAACCGAGAGTAAAATACAGTGTGAGTTTCACAGCCCTACCTTGTTAAAAATAGATAAATCGAAATTCCCCTGACCGCTGACGTTCAATACCATGGTTTTTTTGGCTGCAGGATTTTTCCTGGCATAGCGCATAGCTGTGGCGATGGCATGACCGGACTCAGGCGCTGCGATGATCCCGGTGGTGCGTGCAAAAACCTTCAGCGCGTTTATTACTTCAGGTTCACCGACTTCGTCGCTTTGTATCCTTCCATTCCTGATAAGCATGGATAACGAAGGCGCAGCACCATGATATCTTAAACCGCCTGAGTAGATTCCTGGAGGGATAAATCCTGCACCGAGGGAATACATTTTCAGTTTAGGAAGAATACCTGCACTATCCAGGAAATCGTATCCGTATTCACCCTTGGAAAATTTTGGTATCTCTGAGGCGGTTGAAGCAATCATCTCAATATCCTTTGAACTTTTCAGGAATGGAAATACAAACCCACCAAAGTTGCTCCCCCCTCCCACGCAGCCGATCAAGACTTCAGCCTCTTCTCCCTCAATTTCAAGCTGTTTGCGGGTTTCCAGCCCGATAATACTCTGGTGAGCCAGCACACTGTTCATGACGCTGCCGAGCATGTATTTCAAATCATTTTTGAGAGCGTACTCAACCGCTTCGCTGATTGCAATTCCGAGGGAGCCAGGGCTCTTCGGGTCTTTTGCAAGCAATCCCAAGCCAAATTCAGTTTCTTGGGATGGACTGGAAACGACATTCCCGCCATAAAGTTCCATTACCGTTTTTCTCAAAGGTTTTTGATCATAACTCACTTTAACCATGAATATCCTGGATTTCATGTGATTGAGAGATGCAGCCAGAGCCACTGCAGTTCCCCATTGACCAGCTCCAGTTTCGGTTACTACCGAGCGCGATCCTTCAAGTGATGCATAATAAGCTTGGGGAATGGCTGTATTTATTTTGTGAGACCCCGTAACTGTTCCTCCTTCATATTTGAGAAGGATCTTGCCTTTGTACCTCAACTCCTCTTCAAGTTTCCCGGCCCTGATTAACGGGGTTGGTCTGCCAACAATCCGGTAGAGCTCCCTGACTCGGTCCGGTATTTTCTCATACCTGTTGAAAGTGAACTCCTGCTTCAAAATTTCGGCAGGGATAATCCTGTTGAGAAGCTCAATCGATGAACTGTCATTCGAATCACTGATCGGTGGAGACAGTGGTTCTGGCAGATCGGATATTACGTTGTACCATTTGTCGGGAAGAATTTCATCCTGGTCTATTCTGAGCACAAAATCTACAAATACGTATACTATTTAATCATTTATGATTATTATGTATACAGTAGAATATCACTTCCCCCCTTTTATCGCCTTGTGGATAACGATGGAACCAAATGCGAATGTCCTGGCTGTAATATCCTCAAAGCCGGAAATCTTGAGTTTCCTTGAAAATTCTCCAGGTTTGATGAATCCCTGGACAGAGGATGCGAGATAACTGTATGAATTGCTTTGGGTCAATAAGTCCCCGGCGAATGGAACTATCTTGAAGAAATACGTGGAGAAAGCTTTCCTGAACTTGCCTGGTGGGTTGAATATATCCAGATTAAGGAAAATGCCCCCTTTTTTAAGGACCCTGTATGACTCTTCGGTGTACTTGGATACGGAATCAAGGTTTCTTGTCAGAAAAGCTGAAACCACGCAATCCGCAAATTCATCGGGAAAAGGTGTGGCATCTGCCGACCCGATGACATAGCTTACACGGGAAGGATCAGGATTTTTAGCCATTTTCTCCGTTATGTCAATAGCGCTTACCGAACCGGTTATCCTCCGCAAGATCAATGAGGTGAGTTTTCCTGTGCCTGCTCCACATTCAACCACCCTTGAAGCTGTCTCCGGTATATTGTTTACCAGCGTCTTTCGCCATTTTTGATCCATTCCAAGACTAATGAAGGAGTCGAGCAAGTCGTATTTTTCGCTAATTGCTGAAAATACGCTTTTTACCTGTTCCGATTTTGTATCGCCCATCATTTGTTACCGCTCTAAAGATGCAAATTGTGCATAGGGTATACCGTCAATGGTTAACACGTTCTCTTCGTCAATAAGCCCCTCCCGCTTTGCAAGATCGACGACTCTTTCCCCTACGAGGTTGGCAATCGTACACATACGAAGGGAATTTACAAAAAATTCCTCGTTAGATTCAACTCCAAAATAGAAACTCCGGTCCACATTCAGGTGGATCTTGCCCTGTTTAAGGGTCTTCCCGATCAGATCAGAATCTGCAGCGGCCAGCAGGACCTCGCCTCTCGTAGTAGTCAATTTCATGCAAATCCCATTCGATCCTGGCTTCAAAGTACCGCCTTTAAGTCGCCGGATCTCTTTCCTTCGTAGACCTGGCCATCATTCATCAAATCCTGCACAATCTTGTCCATCTTTGCTCTGGTGATATTCTTGGATTCACAGATTTTTTCAAGATCTTCCCTTGTAATAAATCCATCCTGCCTGGTTGAAGTCCTTATTGCCGTAATAATTGTCTCGAGATCGCTTCTCTGTTTCTGCGACATGCCAATGTTGATCATGTCAACGTCAACTTTTCCGCCCACTGTTGTCACGTCCCGGAGATAATAGTCAAGTATTCCTGCAGCGACGACGGCGTCGTTTTCGCTTACAACTGTAGACAGCCTGGTTCTGGCCGAAGCTTCGGAAAGCCGTATAAGCGATTCAAGTTGCCTTGCAGTGATCTTCATGGCGTCGCTGTGACGATTCCTTGCATCAACGTAAAATTCCCTGATATAATTCATTGCTTCTTCAGTCATCCTGGGAAATATTCTGGATTTTGCGTAGGCAATATACTTCCTGATAAGGTCCCTGTCTATTTTTGGCAGATATTCAATTTCTTCCGGAATATCCACCGGTTTTGAAGTCCCAGCTTCAATCCCCCTATATATTTCACCCATCTTGTGTACCCGGAGAACATGACTCGCCAACTTTTCGTCCTCATCCACGCCTGGCTTGTCCTGAATCCGGAAAATTATATCGAATCTTGACAGAAGTGGAGGCGGAAATTTAATCTGTTCCAGCAGGGACAACTCAGGATCATATCTTCCAAGGGAAGGGTTAGCAGCAGCCAGCACAGAGCATCTACTCTTCAGAGTTGCAATAATACCTGCCTTGGAGATTGTAATAGAATTATGGCTCATTATCCCATTTGCGAAGAGGGTCCTGCTGGCAGGTATCGTAATATCGTAAACCATGTCATTGTCTGCGTTTGTAGATTCTATCCTGGATACTGTATCAATCATCAACCTCTGAACGACTCCTTTTGAACCCTGATTGGCAGAGTCCGATTCTTGCAGGACGAAAAGGCTATCCCCTTCCCGTACTCTTTCAGCCTGTACTGCTTTAAGCCCATTTTCATAAATCCACATTGGATGGTCTTCAGTCACGGTCAATGACTTCCCGGTTCCTGTGCTGAATTTCAAGTATTTCCCGGCATATCTATGCCTGCTTATCTGGGAGACTTTTGAAGGAAATATGTCATCGGAGTCGCTTGACTCGACATATGCCGGTTTTCTTAATATCAGGATTTCAGCTTTTCCTCTCCTGATAATCCTTGCAGGATTTGAGTCCATCAACTGGTCTACGTATTCTCCAATTTTTTGGGTGATGCCATCTGAAAATAGAATCTCTGAATCACGGTGGAAACTCTGCTGTTCCATAGCCTCGTGCATTGCTGCCGTGTCCGTCTGATCCATTTTATCCAATTCGTCAATGGCAGCCAGTCCATTGTTAGCCATAACGAGAACGCCTGCTTCCAGAGTCCACCTTCCTTCACCGAAATCATCCCTGACGGCAGCTGCGGTCAATCCTGCTGCACTTGAACCCTTTCCAGCAGCATATATTCCACGCGGTGACAGCGTTGTCATATAGCGCAAAAGCTGTGATTTTGCAGTACCTGGGTCCCCGACAAGCAAAATATGGATATCGCCTCTGATAGTTGTCCCATCCTTCATCACTTTCCGCAGGCCACCAAAAAGTTGCAAAACCAGGGCCTTCTTAATCATTTCATGCCCGTATATTGTGGGGGCTATCGATCCTTCAAGAAGGTCAATAATTTCTCCGTTCTGCGATAATTCGATTATTTTCTTTTCGTCTTCCTTGGTGATCTCGATATCGCTGATTTCCCTGACATCCTTATCATGGTTTATCGTGTAAATGTAAGTGTGGAATTCCGTGAGGGGGATTATGCCCTGCCTTTTCTGCTCGGCCACCAGCACCCCGGTAATAAGGGCCCGGTCACCAGGAAAGAGTTGACCGGTCAAATCGTCCTCCACTATAACTTCAATTCTTTGTGGCTGTGCCCCGCCTTCCATTGTTTCAGGGTTTTCCTGAATCTCGATTTTCTGAACATCTACAAATTCAGATTCATTCGGAAGAAGCGTAAATTTTACCTTCTTTCCCTCGGACGGGCATTCGTCGTTTGTACAAACTTCGGGCTCCTCAAGGCGGCCCCTTAACTGTGATCGATATAATACTGACTTGCAAAAAGCACATTCAAAGGCGGCATTTTGAAGCCGGGGGGTAACCTCTGTGTTCTTTCTAACTATGCCTGATATACTGACCAGTTTTCCAATGTTGATGCTCCTCATGTTCCTAATTTCAATGAAGGTGTCTTTCAATGGAGTATCAATCAACCTGATGTTAAATCGTCTGGAATCAGAAGGTAGAATGCTTTTTTCCAGATAATCACGCTTGATTATCTCCTCTCCAATCTTGAGCACGGATTCAGGCATTGCAAGTATAATGTCTGCAAAACCTTCTATTTTCGACAGATCCTTGAATGAAACATTCATGGATCTGGTATCAGGATACACCTGCCTTAACCGGTTCAGGGTATCGGTGTATCCGTATAGCTCAAAGAGATCGTACCATGCTCTTTTGGCAAATTCCTCGATCTCTTCTGGGATGGTAGTAATCGCCACTGTTTACTATAACCACTCGATATATTATATTCATGTGTGCTTGGCTTTTCTTAGCCTTCACACCACTTTAGCAATGAGGAAACTGTTTAAATAAAGTTAAAATAACGCCTCGTGAAAAAAATAGTACTTATCATTTTGGATGGATTAGGTGACAGGCCCTGCAAGGATCTGTACGGCTTGACTCCACTTCAATTCGCATACAGGCCTAATATGAATTTTATGGCATCCAGGGGCCAGTCTGGGCTCATGTATCCCGTTTCCCCGGGTGTCTGTACCGGATCAGATACTTCACATCTGTCATTGCTTGGCTATGATCCCAAGATTGTATACACTGGAAGGGGGCCGTTTGAAGCAATGGGGCTGGGTCTCCTGATGAATCCCGGAGATATTGCATTCAGGGCTAATTTCGGAACCATTGACGAGGCGGGAATAGTAACGGACAGGAGAGCGGGGAGGATATCTCAAGGAACTGGGGAACTGTCTGATTCAATAACCATGGAAATCGATGGTTACAGGTTTACTGTAAAGCCGGGAGTCGAGCATCGCGCTGCTCTGGTGGTTAGCGGTCCGGCTTTATCCGATAATGTGGGAGATTCAGATCCCCATGAAGTTGGGCTGAAGGTAAAAAAGATAGAGGCTCTCAGCAAAGAAGGACAGAAAACCGCTGAACTTTTGAATAAGTATCTGGGCATTGTACACGAAAAACTGTCCCAAAGTAAAGTAAATGAGGATAGGGCATCAAAAGGTCTTCCCAGGGCAAACACGCTTCTTTTAAGAGGGGTAGGAAAAGCCCCGGAGCTTGAACCTTTCAACAAAAAGTATGATATGAAAGGATCATGCATAGCCGGAATTCCGTTAATCAGGGGGATAGGCCATCTTGCAGGTTTGGAGACTGTTAATGACCCACGGATGACAGGGAGTTATGACTCTGATTACCGAGTAAAAGTGGATAGGGCTTTAACCGCACTTAAAACCAGTGATTTCGTTATGATAAACTTCAAGGCAACTGATGTAGCCGGCCATGATGGAAAGCCTTTGCTGAAAACCTCTGTGATAGAGAAGGCAGACAAAGTTCTGGAACCGTTTCTTTTATTATCCGATAAACTTGTTATTGCGATCACTGGGGATCACAGCACACCATGTGACTTGAAGGAACACAGCGGAGATCCACTTCCACTCCTGATCTACACTTCAGGGATCAGGGAAGGTGGATCTTTCTCGTTTGACGAGGTATCATGCGGAAATGGATCCCTTAAGCTAGGCAGTGATAACTTAATGCAATACCTTCTGGCAATTTCAGGAAGAGCTGAAAAGTACGGAGCCTGAGGCATTTTCACTGCTTTAGGAAACAATTCCAAAAGCTTATATATCATTGATGTCTTATATTGTCTGACACATGCATGACTATGTTATCCTCTAGACCGAAATATGTCGAACCAATCGATGATAGGTCGTATACCAGGCTTGCCCGCAGGGAAAAACCAGTTGACTCAAATAGAACTGCGCAGGTAAAGTCAATATATTACACAATAATTTTTGCACTCCTGCTTTGGTGGATACCTGTCATTGGAGCAGCGATTGCGGGTTATCTTGGAGGAAGAAAGGCAGGGTCTTCTTGGAAAGGCATTATGGCCACCCTGGTCGCTTCATCTGTGCTGATGTTCACCACTTTCGCTCTATTTCCCTTTAAATCCGGTCCTTTGGCTTATGCATCTTATTATTTTGGATCAGGTGTCCTAACCTTATCGCAGTCGCAGCTTGCTTCTGCATCGAATGTTCTCACTGATATGTACATGTCCTTTGGGATACTCAGAACCTTCACCCTGATATTGCCCAGTTCACTTATTACACTGGTAACATTCGGTTTTGTTGGCGGAACCTACAACGAGATGCTGAACCACGAAGACGTCATGCATCAGACCTACCGCAGATCACTGGACAAAGTAACGTACTCTGAAACGAGAAACAGACCCACCCTGAAGCTAACTGCAAATACACGGGCAGTAAGGACAAGAACAATGGGGGTAAGAGCATATGAGGGAGGAGACGAAGGATTTGAAGACGATGGGGTGTCGATGGATGAAATGTGAAGGCCCTTTTTTGCGATCCTTGTTTATGCTTCTATTTTTTTATTAGTTTTTTAAGGTGAACCCGGATCAGACAGGAATGGTACAGATATTAGTTTTATGTAAATGTTAAAATTTGCAGATGATGTTTACTCTCTGACCCTGCTAAGTGTTCTTCCAAGTTCAGAAAGCATGTTTATCATAGCTGTAGCACCTGCTGAGAAGTCTGGGTCTCTGCCGAGGGCCAGGAGTCTCAATAGCGTCAGCTTCTGTGGATTCTTTGCACCGTCCACCATTTTCTCGCTAATGCCGTCCGAGTTGAATGCGATCGCCTTGATTATATCTGATGTTCCTTCATCAGACAACGCGGAAAGAAAAGCTGGAATCAGGTCGATTGCTTTAAAGATCCCCACTTTCATGTTGTAAGAACTCACGATTTTCGTCAAATACTCAATGTTAGAGGGATTAATCTTGGAAATCAGTTCGAGGAAATGCTCAAGCGCTCCAGATTCTATAGCGCTTTTCAGAAGTTCGGTAATCCCATTTATCTGGTCCTTTTGTTGCATCACTAGCATTAATAATTCTTCAATAGAGTCATGGTTTCCATTGTTTTCTTGATCTTCTGTCATTTTAAATCATTCCTCTGGCAATTACTGAAAAGTAAGCATCGCTTTCCATCTTCTTGAGCAGGTAGTCAAACCGCCTGGGTTTACTAACTTTGGGTCTCTTGCTATAGTTGAAATAAATCGTCAATCCAGTTCCATTCCCTGTGTACAGGGTGCATCCAACATCGCCTTCATATTCAGATCCAACCATTATCTTTCCAACTCTGCGGCTTATTTCCTTGGCAACGTATTCTGCCTGCATCCAGGCTGCAGAACCAGCTTTGGGAATCGGAAGGTTTGCGGCATCTCCAATTACGAATATCTCATCATGCTCCGGAGGTGTGAGTTTGTTCTTGTCCACTGTGACAAAGTTGTCTACGTTTTCAAGCCCGGACTCAGCAATAAAATTCTGGCCCATGTGAGGTGGAACAAGCACAAGTAAGTCATAATTAATTGATTTTCCAGACTTGGAGTGAATTTCGTGGTTCTTTTGAATTATCGAATCTACCTCAAAACCAGTCTCTATTTCTATCTCGCTGTCTCTCAGTAGTTTTTCCATCACCGGAACCATTTCATCAATTGGAAATACTTTCTCTTGAGGATAAATATATTTTATAGAGGCCTTGTCTCTAAGGCCCTTTTCTCTAAGGTACTGGTCAAGCAAAATCGAGAATTCAAATACTGACGGAGCGCATGGGACATTGGCTTGACATGTTCCCACGACAATAGTTCCTCCCTTGAACTGATCTAATATTCCTCTTAATTCCATTGAATGCTCAAAATCGTAGAAATGCTTTGCTTCACCCAGATAACCCGGGACCTTGTCGTACGCGAGTCTGGCACCCGTGGCAATTACCAGAAAATCGTAGTTAAGAGTTTTCTTCCTGGTCAATACGGTCCTGTCCTTGATTCTGATACCAGTTATTTCATCCCTGACGTGTTCTATTTTTGGACTAAGTAAAAAATCGATCGGCTTATAAGATTCAGACGGTTTTTTGTATCCAAACGGTATGAGGAATCCGTCGCCTTTGTAATAGTGTCTATGTGAATTTCCTACTATTGTTATAAAGGCATCATCAACTGAAAGCAATTTCCTGAGCTTGTTTGCCAGATTCAGTCCAGCAGTGCCATCGCCCAAGATGATGATTCTTGGAGCTCTTTCCATTTTAACATCCCCCAAATATTACAGTAATTACAATGAAATAAGCCTGCATTTGATCTCGGTTGCGGATATTAAGAACGGTTATAATATTTTCTTGAGGCACGTATCCAAGCTAATTATTTGCGGGGTAGAAGTAAAGGTTTCAAAGTGAAATTTAGATCTGAAGGATTGAATTTATACATTTCGGCGGCAGAAAAACAACTAAACTGGAGTGCCTATGTATTGATTATTACACTCGCAAAGGTGAGTAAGCTTATAACGTGATGTGATATTATTCCTCCAATATTCACTGCTGTGAACACTTATGGACACAATCAGACTGTTATCTGTCAATGAAGCATTTTTTCCCCATGAGGGAGGCGCTGAACGTCGATCCTATGAACTATTCAGGAGACTCGCAAAAAAAGGATTTGATATTCAGGTGCTCACTAATAAATTTGGTCAGGTTAACGATGTTGAAGATCTTAAAATCGAATCTGTGACCAAACTGAAAGAAGAGGCTTATTTCAAGGAAAGTTCCAGGAAGATACTTGGAGTGCTTAAATTCTCCAGAATGGTGGAAAGAGCGCTCGCTGAAAAAAGGGATTATGATATCCTCAACTTCGACGAATTTCCATTATACCACGCTGTCAAATCCTCTGAATATATCAGGAAGGCTCCTGTGAATTTTTTCCACTGGCATGAGGTATTGAAGGAATTTTACAGTCGGAAAGGGCTTATGTGGAGAATGGCTGTGAGATGGGAAAATGAAGCCTCGAAGCTATTTCAGAATCACATAGCAGTTTCGAAGACCGTACAGAATCTCCTTAAGAAAACGTATCCCTTAAAAAATGTATCCGTAATTGAGAATGGAGTGGACAGAAAGAAATTTCAGAATAACGGCAAAAAGGAATGGGGGAAGGTTATTTATGTCGGCAGATTGGAACCCCATAAAAGGGTAGATAGTCTGATACGTGCATTCGAAGGAATGAATGGGATGGAATTTCATATCATCGGTGATGGGAGTCAATTGGACCGCCTAAAATCTATGGCCAATGGCAAAAATAATATCAAAATTCACGGGCATGTTGATGAGGAGGAACTGTTGGAGCATTTCAAAAGTGCATGGCTTTTTGCTCTTCCCAGCTACAGGGAAGGGTTCTCGATTGCTTCTATTGAAGCGATGGCCTCATCGGTCCCAGTTGTGACTGTGAGAAGCGATTATAACTATGCAGCAAACGAAGTCATAAAGAATGGCTACAATGGACTCATTTCCCCGGATTTCCCTGATCTGGTGAGCAAGATGAGATATCTGTACAAGGAAGAAGATGAGTGGAAAAGGCTGAGCCAGAATGCGGAAGACTTCACTATTGATTATGACTGGGACAGCATAGCAACTAAGATGGCAGGCTTGTTTACCAGCAAAGTGTTCAAATGAAAAGTGCTTATGAATTGCTGCTGGTTTTTGTTCTTTCCCTGGCAGCCGGGATTGTAATATTCCTGCCAGGAATGATTCCGTCTGGAGATGCAAGCCAGTTTGCGACCTTTGTAAGGCAAATTAAAGTTGGAAATGGAATTATTCCAGCTTATAACACATATTATTATCCTGGTTCTGAGTACATTTATCCACCTGTACTTTTCTACCTGAGCTACCTGATTTCATTACCATTTGTAATCGGGACAACCACTTACTTCTACGAATATTCACTGATGTCGATTGCAATTTTTGTCACCTCACTCACCGCGGTATTGATGTATTACACTGGTTTTCCATATCATAACAAGGTGCAAACAGGCATTGCGGTTGTATTAACCTGCCTTATGGGAGCCGACTTATACGCTCTTCCCTGGGGAGGATATGCATATATTTTCGCACAATTCTTCCTCATAGCCCTGATCTTTGTAATAAGCAACTCAAGGAAAGAGAGTCCAAACCATGCTAATCTCACTTTATATACGGTGCTACTCACAGTAATAATTTCTTTTTCTCACGACCTTACCTGGGCTCTACTGGTATACCTGATGATTACTGTGGCAATCTTCTTCAGGATAAAGAAAGAATATTTCACTTCCCGTTTAGCTATGATATCTGCGGCCACTGGAGTGGTGGCTGGTGGTATTTGGTGGGTGCCCAGGCTCTCGTTTCTTTTCAATGCCGTGTTCCTTTCGTACTCATCTGGAGTCGGCGAGTTCCAGTCAATACATCATCCTTTAGCCCTGGTTCTCTCAATGATACCATCCATTGTCACTC
Organism: Thermoplasmatales archaeon; assembly: GCA_014874365.1. Classification (GTDB taxonomy): domain Archaea; phylum Thermoplasmatota; class Thermoplasmata; order Thermoplasmatales; family Thermoplasmataceae; genus JACWAH01. Next base: position 78,236 of record JACWAH010000019.1, on the reverse strand, counting down.
TCGGTGTAGTAATCGCTATCATAGGCATTTCCGCAATATACTCCACCCGTAAGATAGACTTAAAAGACCCATTCCTTGTCTCATCTTTGTTGCTTGTACCATTTGGTATTTTCATCATATGGGACCAGGTAGTAACTGCAAGGGTGATGCTCTATATCTTCCCGCTATTGACCGTGTTTACGTTGAGAAACCTGCCTGAACTTAGTGATCTTCGCTTGAATTTCAAAAAATTCTTTAGGAAATTAAGAGGAAAGCATATTGTTTCACTTGTATTTGCAGGCATTCTAATTGCAGGACCGGTGCAGGTATTTCTTGATCAGAATGCCTCTCATTTTTACTCCACCGGCTCGTTCCAGTATGACCAGAATCTGGTAAACTATGCATCAAACAGTTCCCACTTCGGAAATTATACGGTTCTTGCACCATATGTGGGCCAGTATCTTTCATCTATAGATGGTACCAGGGTGATTATGTACGAGGGTATTGTATACGGCAACACGCAAATAAACGAACGCAATGCAGCCATTGGTATATTAGAAATGCCCAATTCTACAAGTTCGCAGTTGAATATTACTAATTACAATTTAGGTTATGTAATTATTCCTACTTCATGGGTCAATTCTACTGTTGACGGCGTTTCCATAAATCTTGGTATGTTTAGTATAGTATATGCGGACAACTACTACACTGTCTATCAGACCAATCTGGTTGCATAATCGCTATATAAGAAAATGATTAAGGCAAATCATCTACTGACATTTTATTCGGTTGGATCTGGTAACTGTACAATAAAAGAATTACTGGTAGTCGTTGTATGATCTACCGTATCCGGGGTAACTCTTTGCTCCCGTCCTTCTCTTCTTGCTGTTGTGGTCATAAGATCCACCACTCCTTCTTGGCCTAGAATCATGTGACCTGAAATCCCTGCCTCCACGTTGGCTGTTACTGCCACGTGAAAAGTCGTCTGCCTCCTCTGCAATAAGGCCAAGTTGGCTTATCTGGATATTTGCTTTGTTTTCTATTCTTGATACCAGATCCTCCTGCATATTCGTCAGGATTGTAAAAGCCCTGCCGTTTGCTCCGAGCCTGGCTGTTCTACCAACCCTGTGGATGTAAACATTCGGTTCTTCCGGAGCGTCGAAGTTTATTATATCAGAAATATGGGGGATGTCCAGTCCTCTGGAAGCGACGTTGGTTGCAACAAGGAATCTGGCACTGTTTCTGAAAGATCTTAAGGCAAGTTCTCTTTGTGCCTGGGTAAGCCCACCATGAAGCAGAACGACATCCAATTTTCTATTCCTCATTGCAGTATAAATCCTGTCTGCGAAGACCTTCGTGTTTGTGAAGATAATTCCCTTCTCTGGATTAAACTGCTTCAAATATGCTAGAAGGATTCCAAATTTCTGTCTCCTGTCCGCTATAGTATAATAGTTTCTAATCGATTCAACTGTCCTCTCTTCTTCGTTGCCGATTATTACGTTCTTCCTTTCCTTCTTCATGTATTTCCTTGCAACGCTCAGTATCTCAGCCGGCATGGTTGCCGAAAACAGGGATGTACGCCGGTTCTCTGGTGTCTTTGAGATTATTTCTTTTATGTCGTCTATGAACCCCATGTCCAGCATTACGTCCGCTTCGTCAAGAACTAAATATTCAATGTTGGAGAAATTAAGTGCTCCTCTTGACATTAAATCCAGAATCCTTCCTGGTGTCCCAATTACAAAACTGGGTCTTCTCCTGAGCGCGTCCATTTGCGCATTGATCGAAGCGCCACCGTATACTGTCGTGACGCCCAATCCTGTGCCTACAAGGATTTTGGCTGCTACGTCTGCTACCTGTTTCGCTAATTCCCGTGTGGGAGTTAAAACTAGAACCTTAAGCCCGGATTTTCCAATGATATTTTGGGTTATGGGTATCAGAAATGCGCCAGTCTTTCCTGTTCCGGTCTTGGCGCGACACGTAACGTCCTTACCTTCAAGTATTAGCGGGATTACTACTTCCTGTACTTCAGTAGGATTGATGAAATTCATCTTTTTGAGAGAGTTCACAATTCTACCGTCTATCTCCATATCTTCGAAACTTTTCAATTTAAACTATTCGCAATAGTATCAACGTAATTGAACTATTGTTTTTCACTATTATATTTTAGTTAGAATAATCCATTAATATCCAATAATTCAATGGGAACAGGAATTACCTGAGAGTTTATTCGATAATGTTCAGCACGGCTTCCCTGCTCAAGCCATCATACCCGTGGTCTTTTAAAAATAAATGAGCCGCTGCATTTCCTGTTTTTACGGCAAATTGAATGTCGGATTTCAAATAAATCCCGAGGTAAAATCCAGCCCTGAATACGTCCCCTGCACCAACCGTACTGGTTACATTATTAAGGGACTTAGTTGGAACAAGTATGTGTTCATCTCCCGTTATTAATTCTGCTCCAATGGAACCTTTTGTTATTACAAATGCAGGTTTTGAACCCTGGTAATGCATTCTATTGACTAAATTTGACATTTTGTCATATTCGGCTTCATTCAACAGCACGATCTTGGCGACTCGCAGAAAATTATTGATTTCCTGCCTCGAATACCTGTAGAACAATTCCTGACTCGGATCAAACGTGATCAGTGAATTTGCAAGGGATTTGGCAATTTTAAGGAAAGATGAAGGCGGACCTGTTGAAAAATGAACATGCTTATACGTTTCTATTTCTGGTACGATGTGTGAAGTTTCCCAGGTATCCATCGGACCCTGTAGCATATACGCAGTCTGTTCCTCACCGCTGTCTACAATGTAGCAGAGCGGCCCGGCGATATTGCTGTCAGTTTCTATTCCCTCTGTGTCTATTCCGCTCTCCTTCAGAAAATCCAGATAATGCCTGTGGGTGGTTTCGGAAACCCTTGAAAATATTTTGAATGGATACCCGAGCTTCACTGCAGCACGTGCAAAGTTACCTGCGGTGCCTCCGAAATCTGTTTTAATGGAGAGCAACCGCTCCGATCCGCGCTTCGCTTTCTTCTCCACCCTCAATACTGTATCAAGGTTCACATGGCCAAAATATGCAAGGAACTTTGCCATTTTGATCAAGGAATGCTGGCAAGCTCTTGAACTCATGCAGTTCAGTTATTCAGTTAAGTGCACTTTTGTTGAAAGAGGCAAAGCGTTACTAATTATATAATGGACATAAATACACATTATGCCAAAACGGACATTGTTGGAAGTTTCCCACATATCCTCGAAGGGCGGATCCATGAGAATTACTATTCCCAAGAAAATAGGGTCTCAACTCATGCTGGACTCATCAGATATAGTTGCCTTCTATGAGGAAAACGGAAAAATTTTTATCGATAAACTCAGATGAAGATTTAATTCGTCTCAGGCTATTCCCGGAAGTGCCAAAAACGCCTGGGAAGGACAGGTCCATACCGCTCACTAGCGGATTCTACGCCATGGGTTGGTTTTCCCTTGCATTCTCGTTCCCAATTCTCTCTGTCTCGCTTGGCTACGGATACGTGGTAACAGGGGTTCTGGGGACGGTTATAGGTCTCCCGTTCGTTCTGGTGTCTTTCCTTCTCAGGTTTTCAAATACTGAGAAAATAGTTAAAATCGTCAGACTCTCGACTTACGGTATGGTGCCGATTACCCTGGTTTTTGCTCTATTTTATGGTAAGCTGTTCTTTCCTCTTCTTATTATTACTGATTTTGCAGCAGGCACTTTCTGGATAGTGATAGAGATTTACATTGGACATCTGGGCTCTGAAGGACTCCCGGAAGAATATTCGTCTGCGTGGGGAATTCCTAACCTTGTGGCTCCGATTATTGCCGGGTATATCCTAAGCTACATCGGGTTTCCTTTCCTGTTTGTTATTTCCTTTGTTTTCTTCCTGCTGGCTGCTTTTTATGTTCCCCGCAAGCATGTGACAAAAAAGACGTTCAATGGGGAAGCTCTCCCCTCCGCCATGCTTGTTCTACCGATGTTTTTCGTCGGTATTTCCTCCGGTTTCCTCTATTACGTGGTTGTTCCGTATCTTAAACTCCTGTCATATCCGGCTTATCTCATAGGGATCATTGTGTCAATACCACCACTGGTTTCCGCTTTGACCTTTGTGTTATTGAGTTATGTAAAAAGCAACAACTGGCATGGATACGTCGTGCTGTCTTCTTTGCTTCTTTCAGCACCGATATTATACATGCTGTCATCTTCCATTATTGCAATTGTAGCCATATCCGCCATTGCGGCAATAGGTTCATCGGTCGCATTTTCCAAGCTGCTTGCCTATATTTCATCAACTTCGTCTCCCGGAACCGGGGTATTTTATTATGAGAGCATGTTTGGAATTGGCTTCGCATCAGGAAGCCTATTTGGCGGATTGGGATTTCACCTGATCCAGTTCAACGTTGTCGCGTTCTTGTTCTTTCCCGGTATAATTTTTTCATCCGCAGCATTCCTGAGATGGTTTACGAGCTCTGGAAATCCCGGCAAAAAGGATATACCTCCGAAATGACCTGAAAATCAAGTGCCAGCATTATTCTCGAAGAATTATCCTAAAACCTGGAACTTCTTAAGTCGATCCTGACGTTAATGGGGCCTTCTGCATCCTTATCTATTACATGTGAGCATTTCAGGCATGCAAGGGACCCATCATTGTTAATTTTATAAGTTACTGAACCGCAGGAAGGGCAGGAACTGTTTATCCAGGGGCTCATTGTTCTCTTTACAGTACCAGACTGCATAACCTTGTGTGCGGACCTTTTAATTTTAACTGCACCGCCACGCTTTATGAACGTAAACATTGCTGTAAAAATAGAGGAAATGCCTATAAACGCCCAGATAAGAACAAAAAATCCGAGTGAAAGTGACACATATGATCCCATGGTAGTACCTGCTTCGGAACTCCATGTGGATACTATATTGATCGATGCAAAAGAAAGGTATAGAACGGTTGACGCTGGTAACCCAAACCTGACAAAACAGTAAGAAAGAATGAAAAATTCAGTTCCATATAGAATGAATGAGAACGAGTCTCCTCCACTGCTGAAATAATAGAGTCCGAATATCACCATTATTGGTATCCATGAAATTGTCGAGAGGCCCAGGGCTGGAACATCGTCAGGGATAATCCCTTTGAGCAGGTTCCTCCCGGATCCGTAATCCCTGGAGATCATGTAGATTACTGATATGACAAGAATTGGCGCAAGAAAGAAGAGAACATATTGAAAAGCGTACTGGTAAAGACTCACCGTTATTGTTGCGTAAGGAGAATATTGAAACAGGTTTGGAATTGCCGGCAGGCTGATGATGTATGGAAGGAGAAACGTCAACAGTATATTGCTCGATACCAGGATAGCGAACACCCGCATAATTCCATACCGGTCATACCTGCTGTCGCTCTTTTCAATCAGGTAAAAGAAAAGTATTAAGAAAACTGGAATCAGGATTACTGACGCAATCATAAGAATGGGTAAACCGGAAGCATTCGAGTAGCTGGGATCACTCTGTATCGTGGAAAGTATGCCGCCAAGACCCGAGATTATTTCGTAACCAAAGAAAAGGAATGCAGCGATAGAAAAGATCACTGCAGCAAGACCAAAGTACCTTTCGAGTGTCCTGACCAGATCAGGTTTAAAGGCCATTCCCTGTTTTTCTCCTTCAGATCTCCAGATTCAGCGCCAGCCTTTTGCTTATCTTCCCCTTAACCAGTGTGGTTTTAATGGTTATTTTCCCTATTTCTGAGGTGTTCTTCACCTGCGTGCCCATATCAAATTGTGTTGGCAACCCTTCAATTTCAGCTACCCTTATCTTATCATAATCCGGTATTTTGTTCTTGCTGTAATACATAAGCACCGGGTCGGCCGCGAACTCCTGTTTACTGATGTACTTGTTCTTTATTGGAATCCCTGCCTGTACTATCTGATTGGCCCCCGCCTCAAGACTCTTCACCATTTCTTCTGTCAGGTCAGTTTCTGTGAGAATATCGATCCAGGACTGGTCGTCGTAAGTCTGATTCATCCTGGAACCACATTTCAACTGTGTATAGGCTACGCCTCCGACCACAAACATTGCACTTCTGAATCTCATATGAAGCAAGCGAACTTTCCAGTCAACTATTTGCTGAACGCTTTTTCCGGCAATGTCCTGAGGATAAGGATCGTAAAGTGACATCAGGTGCACCCATAATCCATCACTCCAGGCTTCTGCAATTGTAAACGTCTTTCCATCCACTATCACTTCTCCCCGGTCATTTGGCTGCCCAAAGCTCGTGGGGTAGAATAGACTCTTATCCACTACAAGATCGGTAAACTCTACTCGGTTTACGATACTTTCACACTTGGTTTCGTAAGGCTGATCCAGGTACAACAGTTCTGTTGGCATTCTCTTGCGAAATCTTATTACTATTTATTGATTTTTGTACCGGAAATGAATCTCTCTCTTGAATTGTCGATTTTTGAGTTAAAAGTGGATTGCGATACTGTGTTATCATCATTATCGCCGGATAATAAAGATCTTGTGGGGAGCGAATGCATTTCCAATAATGCTATAAAATTCACCGTTTCGAAAATAAAGCCCTCTTCACTCTATTCGCTCCCGGAAGAGCTCATTAATTCAGTGGAAGAGGTGGAAAAGTTGGCCGGAAATTACTCCTGAACGCCCAGTGGTAGTTTCTCTGTAAGCTCCTTGTACCTGTTCCTGATTGTTACTTCAGTGACCCCGGCTACTTCTGAAACTGCTCTCTGTGTTCTTCTCTCCCCAGTCAGCAATGAAGCAATGTAAATCGCAGCCGCGGCGACCCCGGTTGGTCCCTTGCCAGATGTCAGGTCATTGTCCCTTGCCAGTTTTAATATATCGAGAGCTTTCTTCCTGGCCTCCTGCGACAATTTCAACCTGCTGCAGAACCTGTTTACGTAATCATCAGGCTTGGACGGGAGTATGTTCAATTTCAAGTATCTGCTCATGATTCGGTACGTTCTGCCAATCTCCTTCTTCTTTACCCTGGTTACAGATCCAATCTCATCAAGAGTCCTTGGCACATTTGTAAGCCTGCAAGCAGCGTATATTGAGCCTGCAACTACTCCTTCAATGCTCCTTCCCCTGATCATGTTCTGTTTAACAGCCTTCCTGTAAATAACTGCAGCTGTTTCCCTAACATCGTTAGGAATGCTGAGGTTGGAAGCCATTCTCTCAAGTTCCTGCAATGCCTGAGAGAGGTTTCTCTCTGCCGCATTGGAGACTTTTATCCTCTTCTGCCACTTTCTTAATCTGTATAACTGTGCCCTATTTCTAGTAGGTATGGATTTCCCGTATGAATCCTTGTTTTTCCAGGAAATGTCTGTTGATAGTCCTTTATCGTGTATAGTGAAGGTCATTGGAGATCCAGCCCTGGATCTTGCATCGTTTTGTTCAGAATCAAAGGCTCTCCACTCAGGCCCCTGATCTATGAAATTGTCGTCGATGACGATTCCGCAATTGTTGCAAATGAGTTCTCCCCTCTCGTAATCCCTGATTATCTGTGTGGAACCACACTCAGGGCACTTCACAATTTCCTCGGTCTTACGCTCCTTTTTTTCTTCCAATTCAACCACCTAAATCACCTAAAATAGACAGACCCGATTTTATCGAGATCAACCTTAGCGTCCCTAAGTTTCAGGATTGCCATTGGGTCGCTAACCGGTCCGAGCATCTTTACTACTTTTCCGAGAAGAATATTGTCGCCGGTATAGACTCTGGCATTCACGTCGACTGGCTCTTTTACCGAAAGCAGTACCTCGTCACCATTACGCTTTAGTATCATTCCTTTTCCATCCATCGGTTATTCGATAATTCGAGTTACTATATAAGCATTCCGTAAACATATTAATATTTGTGTTATACATTAGAATTGATATTTACTGATATTTACTGATAATTAAGAAAATATGTTCTATGAACGGTCCCAACCGCGAAGCCTGGCGGCCTTCTGCCAGGATCCACCTGTAACAAATAAAGACTAAGTCCTAAATAAATGACCGCGTTGCACAGTATTCAATCATCCTTTTATTTGAATGTTGAATTAAGACTGCGTGATTGACCGGCCACTCTCAACTTTCGTAAAACACCTGATGCCTGAAAACCAAAGGCCTGCAGATAACAAGAAACCTGTTTCAATGTGGATGGAGATGGACAGGTTGAATGGGCAACCTGAGCAGACTTGCGTAGCAATCTTCCGCACCACAGGTTGTTCGTGGTATAACTTCACTTCCTGCAGCATGTGTGGTTATTTCAATGATATCTCAAAAACTGTGACTGAAGAAGATCTAATGAAGCAGACCGATTCAATAGTTCACTACCTTGGTAACACAAGAACCCTGAAGATATTCACATCCGGCAGCTTTCTTGACGAGATTGAGATGCCACCGGTTGCAAGGGACTATTTTTTTGATTCTGTTCACGACAGGATTGATAAGCTGCTTGTCGAGTCAAGGACAGAATATGTTACCAAAAAGACCCTGGAACCAATTAAGAGAAGGGGGATAAACGCCAGGATAGCCATAGGAGTCGAGAGCACAAACGACGATGTCATCAGGAAGAGCGTAAACAAGGGGAGCTCTTTCTCGAAGTTCGTTACTGCAGCAGAGACTAGCAAAGAAATGGGTTTCGAGGTAAGAAGTTACCTCCTACTGAAACCGCCATTCTTATCCGAAAAGGATTCGATTGAGGACTGCAAAAAGTCCATAGAAATGGTGGCACCTTACTCCACTGATATTTCAGTAAACCCAATGAACATACAGAAGAACACTTTTGTAGAATACCTCTGGAAAAGGGGGTTGTATAGACCCCCAAGACTATGGTCGCTTGCAAATATCCTGCTGTGGGCAAACGAAAATAAGTACCTGGTGGTATCGTACCCTACCGGCGGCAATAGGGAAAGGGGCGTGCACAATGATTCCCCAGACGAAATATTGCTGGATAACATTATCAAATGCTCATTGAAACAGGAATTCGAACCGTTGAGGGAATACGTGAATTCTTCTGACCTTGGGGAATACAATGAGACTGTGGAAATGGAAGACACTTATCCTTTACAATTTGATCTGCAAAAATTCACATTGGAAATGCGCAGTTCCAGATTGAGTCTTTAGGTGGTCTGTCTGAAACTTTCTGAAATTGGAGAAAGGGAGATTATTAGGAGAATATCCAGTCAGTACGGGCCGAATGTCCTGGAAGACTCAGCCGTCATTGGATTTGAGGACATGGACATACTTGTATCAACTGACTCAGCTTCATTCAGGAACAACCTTCCCAGGGAAGCCTCCCCTGAACTTATTGGCAAATTCCTCGCATCGATTAATCTCAGCGACATTGCCGCGATGGCTGGTATTCCCTTAGGTATGGTGGTAAACCTTCTTGCGCCGCCTGACACGGAATACGAGTTTATCGAATCCGTTTACAAAGGAATCCGGGACAGGCTAATGGAATTTGGCTGTGGGATAATCGGTGGAGACACAAAGGAGTCTGGAGAACTCATTTTGTCAGGTACAATAATAGGTAAGCAGGAGAGTAAATTCACCGTTCGCAGGAAAGGGATAGCCGGCGGACAGATTATTGGCGTAACTGGTTCCCTTGGCAGGGGCGCAGCCGGCTACATATTTTACAGGCACGGATATCGGAAGTCCTACGGCATGAAGCTGATGCTGGATTTCATCCCCAGGGTCAGGGAAGCCCAGATACTGGCCAGGGAAGGTGTGCGATACCTCACTGACCTTTCAGACGGCCTGTACTCTTCTCTATGGCAGATCAAGAATGCATCTGGATTAGGTGCGAAGATAGTCGCAGAAGACTTGCCCCTGTTTTCAGGACTAAACAAGGCAGAGGAAATATCGGGAGTTGATCCGATTGAGATGGCATGCAATTATGGCGGAGACTACGAACTGATGTTCACCATAGATAACCAGAAGTACGGGAAGTTCAAGGCCGCTATGAAAAAACAGAACATCCCCGTTTCTTTCATTGGTGAGATCTATGAGGGGGATATCATCATTTACAATGACGAAAAGTGGAGCACAGTGAGTGAAAGGGGATTTGAACATTTCAGGAATATGCCATTTAGCACTGTGCAGGAAATTCGCTGAACAGCTATTCGCCCGAAAAACTATTTAGACTTGCAACCTTTTCAGGGCTGATGTCCTTCAAGCCCTTCCCTGTTGTGAATCCCGGCACAGATATGGCAGAGATTCAAGAATCCGTCCTATCGCGCTGGGACAGGATTGGACTCGAAAACAGCATCCTGAATGCTAATCCAAAGGGACCGGAGTTTGTTTTTCTGGAAGGCCCGCCTACGGCAAATGGAAGACCGCATGTTGGCCACGTAATAACCCGTACAGTCAAGGATACAGCATTGAGATACAAAACGATGCGTGGTTTTCGAATTCTCAGGAGAATTGCCGGCTGGGACTGCCATGGTCTCGCTGTGGAAATAGAGGCAGAGAAACATTTTGGTATCTCACAGAAACAGAAGATAGAAGAGCTTGGAATAGAGAAATTTAACAGTTACTGCAGGGAAAGCGCATTCCGCTATATCCAGGAATGGACCGACATGGACAGGTTATTGGCGTATTCGGTAGATCATGATCATCCCTACGTAACAATGAACAGGGAATACATTGAACGCGTCTGGTGGGCCGTAAAGCAATTCCATGATAAAGGTCTCCTGTACAAGGACTACAAGATTGTGCCTTATTGCCCAAGATGCGGTACTCCATTGGCTTCTCATGAACTCTCCCAGGGTTACAAGGACGTAAAGGACCCGTCAATTTACATAAAGTTCAAGGAAAAGGACGGCGACGCCTACTTCCTCGCCTGGACCACCACGCCATGGACGTTACCTTCAAACCAGTTTCTTGCGGTATCACCGGACGAAATGTATGCACTGGTCAGGCATGACGGAGAGAAATTTTATGTTCTTTCCTCAAGGGCGAGTCTGGTATTTGGGCAGGATGTACAGGTCCTTTCCACAATGAAAGGGAAAGAACTTGCCGGGAAAAAGTACCAGCAGCTGATCCCGTTGCTTGAAGCTGATAAGGGGTCATTTGTTGTCGTTGCCGAACGATTTGTTGGAACTGAAGATGGAACAGGAATAGTTCACGTGGCCCCTGCCTTCGGCCAGGATGACTTTGAAGTCGGCAAAAAGCAGAAGGTCCAAATCCTTAAGCCGGTGGATGAAACCGGAAAATTTTCTGAAAAACATCTACCCTGGGATGGAAAATTTGTGAAAGAAGCAGATCCGGAAATAATCAGGTTTCTCAAGGAAAAGAATTCAGTTTTCAAGTCTGAAAAGATTACACACAGCTATCCCTTCTGCTACAGGTGTGATTCTCCCATACTATACTATCCGCTTGATACCTGGTTTCTTTCAGTATCTAAATTGAGGGATGAGCTGGTTGAAAACAATTCAGGAATAAAATGGTATCCGGATCATCTTCGCGACGGAAGGTTTGGGAATTTCATTTCCGAAGCAAAAGATTGGGCATTATCGAGAAATAGATACTGGGGGTCGCCTTTGCCTGTTTGGATATGCTCGAAAAAGCACATTCATATAATAACTTCCGGCAAGGAGATACTCGAACTGACTGGAAAGGAGATAAAGGATCTTCACAGGCCATACATAGACTCTGTAGAGTTCGCCTGCCCAAAGTGCGGAGAAACCATGCATCGGGAACCATACGTTATGGATACATGGTTCGACTCCGGGAGCGCATTTTTTGCCGGGCTGGATCATTCAATCAGTGACAAATCGGATTCATCGCTGCGTCTTCCGGTCGATTTCATTAGCGAGGCGATAGACCAGACCAGAGGGTGGTACTATGCGCTGCACGTCATCTCCACTGCCATATTTTCCAAGCCTGCATTTTCAAACTGCATCACGATGGACTTTGTCCTCGACAGCCAGGGAAAGAAGATGAGCAAGAGCAAGGGGAACTCTGTGCTTGCCATTGATTCCGTCAAGGACAATACTGGTGACGAACTCAGGTTGTTCTTCTCTACCGGCCCCCCATGGAAAACGAGGAATTATGACAGGAAATTCATATCCGAACTATCGAGGAAGAATCTTTACACTTTACTGAACGTATATTCATTCTTTGCCTCAAATGCCAATCTGGACAAGTTTCAATACAAAGGAATTGGGAAGAATTTGAGGGAGATCGATGCCTGGCTGGTTTCGAAAGTAAATTCCCTGATAAAGAAAGTCAGGGAAACTGCAGACGTTTACATGTTCTACGAAGGGATGGAACAGATTGAGGAGTTCATTGGAGAACTTTCCAACTTTTACCTAAGGCTTTCAAGAGGGGTTTTCTGGGAGGACGAAGCCAGCAGTGAAAAGAATAGCGCATATTCAGCCCTGTTTTTTGCGCTGGATAACCTGGCTAAATTGCTGGCCCCATGGATACCTTTCTTTTCCGATTATCTTTACAGCAGCCTTAACGGAACGGAGGAAAGTGTTCACCTCCAAAGCTTCCCGGAAGCGGACGAATCGTTGATCAATCCACAACTGGAAGAAAAACTCAATCGCGCTTACAAGATTTTGGAACTGGTGAGAAGGGCCAGGCAGGAGAAAAACCTGAAGGCAAGGCACCCGCTCAAGGAGATACTGATCTATTCTGAGGATGTGTCCGATAAAGACATCGAGGCAATATCAAGCGAGTTGAATGCAAAGTCAGTCCGAATCATAAAACCTGATCTAATGCCCATAAATGTCAGGTGCAGAGTGAATTATCCAAAAGTCGCGCCGCAGCTGAAAGGAAAGCTAAAGGACTTTGAAGCTACTGTGGCCACTCTGAATGACAAGGATCTGAAAGATCTAAGGAAAGCCGAAGTAAATAGAAATGGTTTCCAGATCAAGGCAGAAGACCTCATCTTCGATGAAGTCGTGAATGAAGGGTATTCCATGGAATCTGGTAAAGAGGGCACAAAGGTCTTCCTGAACCTCGTACGGGATCAGGGGCTGATGGAAGAGGCTTTAGCGAGAGAAATAATGAGAAGAATACAGGTAATGCGAAAGGATCTTAAACTTCAATACGACGATACGATAGATACGATTTACATGGTGACTGAGGACAGGTCTGAATACTCTGTTGACATTGCAAGCGCTCTAAAGAAATTCGGAAGCTTTGTGAAAACGCAGACACTAAGTAGTGAAATAAGACAGGAGAATTTGCCTTCCAAGGGATATTACACGAAAGACTGGGACATTGATGGGCTGAAAATATCAATAGGAATCAAAAAATCAATTCCTAGCTGATAGTAGTACCGGAATGCGCCTTTCCTGCTATCACGTCCCTGAATTGTGAAATATTTTTGCCGTCGATTACCACTATCTTGATTGCCGATCTCCTGGCAATATTAAGGGAAGTAACGTCCATGAAGACGCTTGGTCCTGCCCCAAGCGAGCCCTGAACGGCCATTTCTATGGATTTATTGTAATCAAGGGCTTTAAATTTCCTGGCATCAGGATATTTCTTGGGGTCCCTTTCATATACTCCGTCAACAGAAGTCCCGTTTATAAGGGTTTTAGAACCAACGCGCTCAGCAAGCAATGCAGCAACTGTATCGGTTGTATGCCCGGGCTCGGTGCCGCCCATTACCACGCATCTATAAATTCTAAGCATTTCCGCAGCTTCATTTATTGTTGTTGGTATCTTGGTATTACAGTCCCTGAGAAATGGGGAAACAGAAAGCGCATTCATTCTGGTAGCGTTAATTCCTATTTCATCGAGAATATTGTCGTTAATTCCTGCCTCTCTCAAGGCGGTGATATATGAGCGGGCAAGTTTCCCACCACCGATTACGATGCAGAATTTGTCTTCTTTTCCAGTTGAATTTATCATTTCTGAGAATTCCTTAATGAACTTCATGTCAAGCGGGTTTGAAGTAACCACAGAACCACCGAGCGATATCACAAAAATAGGCATTCTTCCAGATCAACATTAAATACAATTATAAACTTTCTATCGCAATGCCCCAAGACGACGTCCAGCTTAGAAAATATGAGTTCAAACGAGCACTTCAGGAGATTGAGGGCCTGAAGGGAAACGGTACGGAACTCATATCTCTCTACGTTCCACCAAGCAAGATGATTTATGACGTCATTCAGTACCTTAGAGAAGAATATTCAACTTCTGCGAACATAAAGTCCAAGTCTACAAGGAAGAATGTCCTGGCAGCAATTGAGTCAATTATGTCTAGGCTCAAGCTTTTCAAGTCCCCGCCCCCAACAGGCTTGGTTTTCTTTGTCGGGCATATTGCAACACGGGGGGACCAGACTGACATGTTCACCAAAATAATTGAGCCTCCCGAACCGTTCTCAACCTTCCTGTACAGATGCGATTCAGTTTTCCACACGGAGATCCTGAAGAACCAGATGGAAGCGAAGGAACTTTTCGGGCTTATCATAATTGACAGGAAAGAAGCAACTATTGGACTTCTTAACGGTACCAATATCATAACTATAGCAAACGAGCAATCCATGGTTCCCAGCAAGCACCATCAAGGGGGTCAGTCTTCAAGACGGTATGAAAGATTGATCGAAATAGCAGCCCATGAATTTTTTAAGAAAATAGGCAACATCACCAATGAAAGCTTCATGCCACGAATAAAGGAGATGAAGGCGGTCTTCATAGGCGGCCCGGGTGCAACGAAAGAATTCTTCCTGGAAAAAGATTACCTCAGGAATGAAATTAAGGATAAGCTTGCAACTCCTTTTGACATCGGATATACAGACGAAACCGGGCTCAGGGAACTTGTTGAGAAAGCAGCAGAAACCATGAAGGATCTGGAAATAGCAAGGGAAAAAGACCTGATTAACAAATTCCTCACGGAAGTTCGAAAGGCGGAGCGTGGTCTTGCTGCATATGGTGAGGATGCCATTTATAAGGCTCTGGAAGGAAAAAAAGTCTCTCTTCTTTTGATCTCTGAAGGACTGAATAGAAAAGTGAGAACCTACACCTGTCAGGGTTGTGGAAAAGTTGGATACTTGAAAAGAGAATCGGATCTTCCTGTCTGCCCGAACTGTTCTTCCCAACTTACAGAAGTGAAAGAGGAGGACATAGTTGAAGTATTCTACAGGCTCGCAGATGCTGGAAATGCCAAAGTAGAGTTCATATCGGAAGAAAGCGAGGAAGGCGAGCTGCTGAAGAAAGCTTTCGGAGGAATGGCTGCTCTTCTCAGATACGCAAACGATGCCGCGCCTTACTAAACGCTTTTTGAATTTACTACGACGTAATCCTCGATTGACGAGACCTGGTTTACGGGTATATTCAAGAAACCATCCTTGTCCGTTATGAATGAAGTTGAGTTGAAACTCTTGAGTGGTTCCACGAGCAAACTGAGTACCTGTCCCCTGTCGCTGTCAATAACAAAGTTGGAAAGCTTCCCTATGTGATCACCGGAAGTCGAGACTACCTCCATTCCTATGATATCTGTGAGGAATTTCTTATTGTTAACAACCATGTTGATAAAATAGGAGGGAGCTATAAAAGCTCATTGATATAGACCCAACTCCTCCTCGGATCTCTTCCTCTCCTTTGTTGTCTTGCCAATGTTCTCTGTTATGGAATTATAGAATTTGAGAACCTCGTCGTCCACAGAGGGCTTAATGCTCTTCAGTGCCTTGAGGAAGTTATCCTGGTTGACCTCAGAACTGTCAGGATTTTCCCTGTAAGCGTTCATTCCAGCTTCCCTGCACAGATTTTCCAGGTCTGCTCCCACGTATCCTTCCGTGCGTTCCGCAATTTCTTCCATGTCCACATTCTTGGCGAGAGGCATCTTCCTGGTATGAACCTCCAGTATCAACTTCCTCCCTTCTATATCCGGAACCGGTATGTATATGAGTTTGTCGAATCTTCCTGCTCTCAAAAGCGCAGGATCCATCAGGTCAGGACGGTTGGTAGCAGCAATTACGACTACCCCCTGAAGGACTTCTATGCCATCAAGCGACGTTAGAAGCTGGTTAACTATCCTCTCCGTTACTCCTGAATCGCCGTATCCTCCGCGTCTTGGAGCAATAGCGTCTATTTCGTCCAGGAATACGACGCAGGGTGCCACCTGTTTGGCTTTCTTGAATATCTCCCTGACGGCCTTTTCGCTTTCACCGACCCATTTGCTCATTACTTCTGGACCCTTGACTGAAATGAAATTGGCATTGCTCTCGCTTGCGACTGCTTTTGCAAGCATTGTTTTCCCGACACCCGGTGGTCCATACAGGACAAATCCTTTTGGAGCTCTTATTCCAAGTTTCTTGAACGTATCCGGTTTTAGCAGGGGAAGTTCTACCGCTTCCTTGAGCTCGCTCTTTACGCTTTCGAGTCCGCCGATGTCGTTCCATTTCACGTTGGGTATTTCCGCAGTCACTTCCCTTAGGCTGCTTGGCTCGATGGCTTTCAACGCTTCCCTGAAGTCTTCTTCCCTGACAGCCATCTTTTCCAGTATTTCTAAAGGTATAGGCTTGTCAAGATCGATTTCCGGCAGGTATCTTCTAAGGGCATTCATTGCCGATTCTCTTGCAAGGGCCGCAAGGTCTGCCCCAACGAACCCGTACGTGACGTCAGCTATTTCTTCGAGGAATTTTGATTTCCTTTCCTCTTCAAGACCCATTGGCATTCCTCTCGTGTGAATTGCGAGGATTTCTCTCCTGCCTTCTTTGGACGGGACACCTATATTTACCTCCCTGTCAAATCTGCCGGGTCTTCTCAATGCAGGGTCAACTGCATCAATTCTGTTCGTGGCACCAATTACGATAACGTGCCTTCTCTCTTTCAGGCCATCCATTAATGTAAGGAGCTGTGCAACGACGCGTCTTTCAACTTCGCCCTGCACTTCCTCCCTTTTGGGCGCAATGGAATCAATCTCATCTATGAAGATGATTGAGGGCTCTGTTTCTTCAGCCTTTATGAATATTTCCCTGAGCTTCTGTTCGCTCTGACCATAGTATTTGCTCATTATTTCAGGACCATTGATGGATATGAAGTTGGCCCCGCTTTCGTTTGCAACTGCTCTGGCTATCAATGTTTTTCCAGTTCCCGGTGGTCCGTATAGCAGGACTCCCTTTGGAGGATGTATTCCAAGACGTTCAAACAGTTCAGGGTGCTTGAGGGGTAATTCTATAATTTCCCTTACCTTGCTCAATTGCTCCTTAAGTCCGCCTATATCCTCGTAACTTATCTTGTTAACTTCCTCAAGAAGATCAGAAACGGGTTCTTCCCGGATCTCAATTCTGGTTTGCTCTCCAACCTCAACCGGTATCTTTGGAGGAAGAGTCTTTATCACCTTGAATAATAAGCCGGAGTGCCCTGCAAGGGTGAGCCCGGGAACGCTTATATTGTCCCCTTCCAGCATTGGTCTTCTAATGAGGGCTTTCTGCACAAATTCCTCAATTCCTTCACCGAATTTGAGTCTCTGATCTTTCTTGATTATTGGGGCCAGGCTGATTTTTTTCGCGTCTTCAACATGTACCCGCCTGATTTTCACTTTGTCCCCTATGGATGATCCGCAGTTATTTCTCATAACAGCGTCAATTCTTACCATCCCTTTGTTTTCATCTTCGGGTCTTGCTCTGAATACCCTGCCGACAGTCTTCTTGACTTTTTCTATTTCGACAACGTCACCAATCTCTGCCCCTAAGGCAATTCTGGAACCTTCGTCGAGTCTGACCCTTGACATTCCCGGGTCTGTAGAATTGGCTTCACCTACCCTGAGAGTGATGGCTTCTCCTATATTCATATGAATCAACAATGTAAAGAGGGTATTTTAACGTATTTCAGGGAAAACTCCACTTACTGTCATCCCCTACACTAGCTATCACGGGAATTACGGCAATAATAAATATTCAAAGAGAATAAGCGCATAATCTCATTAGAGGATGATATAAAATGGGTAATGAACTACATACTGGAACAACCACCGTGGCGATAACAGTAAAAGATACTGTTGTAATGGCAACGGAAAGAAGAGTGACTATGGACAACTTCATCATGCACAAGGATGGAAAGAAACTCCACCAGATAGACAATCATGCCGCGATGACGATTGCCGGTCTTGTGGGAGATCTTCAGGTCCTGGTCAGGTATATGAAGGCAGAACTGCAACTCTTCAGGCTCCAGAGAAAAGTGGGAATGCCAATAGAAGCTGCTTCTACACTCCTGTCAAACATACTCAACCAGACTAAATTCTACCCTTATATGGTGCAGATACTGATAGGAGGATACGACAGTGGACCCCATATATTCAGCGTCGATGCGGCCGGCGGTGCAGTAGAAGATATCTATGCAAGCACTGGCTCGGGTTCGCCATTCGTTTATGGAGTGCTGGAAAGTTCCTTTTCCAAAGACCTCACTCTTGATGAGGGAATCGACCTGGTTATAAGGGCAATATCTGCGGCAAAGCAGAGAGATTCTGCTTCTGGCGGAATGATTGACGTGGCAACTATTGATGGAAAGAATGGGTTTGTCCAGATACAGGAAAAGGAAATTGAGGACAGGCTGAAGAAGTTAAAGCTTAAAATCTGATCCTTTCTATATTTTATTCATTTTTCCAGGCTATTAACTTTTTTTGTAATTTTGTTCCTGGAACAATGTCCGGGATATGGTAAAACCCAAATGATTAGGCTGGCAACGTTTCTAGCTATTTCCAGAATGCAAATCAAAAACCTAGTTGCCGCATTATCTTTCAGAATTAAATGATATACTCTCCTCGTAAGCAATGCAGTCATGATTCGTACTCAAGGAATCCAGAAGAAACGGTGATTTAAAAGAGCGTTTTGGAAGATGTACACTTATCTGCCATAACCGCTAAACTGTACTCAATTCCTGGTGCGCTTTTCTTATCTTTGCTTAACAAAGTTGAGTTATGAATATAGGAATCCTTTTAAATTACCCATTAATCTCTGTTCATACCCGCAGACTGTGGGAAATTTAAGCCTGAAAAACTCCAGCAGGAGTGAGAGATTTGTTAAAGTCCTTGAAATATCGGCATTTGCAACGATCTGTGAAGCAGGAATTGAGGATACCCTTTTCCTTTAATTAAGGGATGAAATCACAAGGTGGCCTTTTCTAATGGCTTTTAAAGACTATATATCCGAGACAAGAAGTATATTCGACAGACTATATCCTGACAACAGGATTACAGAGATAGACTATGAGGGCCCGAATATAGTCGTTTACACTAAAGATGAGGCCCTTTTTTCAAAGAGAGATGATCTCGCCAGGCAAATTGCAATGGAAATCAGGCGCCGGATCATAATCAGACCTGATACAAGCATAATGGAAGATGAAGACAAGGCGAGGGAGCAAATCTCTGCTATCATTCCGGAATCGGCTGGTCTAAAGGACATTTATTTTGAAAGTGATACAGGTGAAGTTGTCATAGAAGCTGATGAGCCATCGATGATTACTTCAAGAGACTCAGATTTTATAAAAAGAATCAAGAGTGAAACGAAATGGTCCCCACGCCTTGTCAGGGCGCCGCCCATTTATTCTCGAACTGTAAAGGAGATGCGGGAACTCCTGAGGGAGATGAAAGAGGAGCGAAAGGAATTTCTTCATAACCTTGGAGTCAAACTTACTGCTCCCCTGATGCCGGGTGAAACCTGGATAAGGCTCACTGCACTTGGAGGACACAGGGAAGTGGGAAGAAGTGCCACGTTGATATCTACCAACAACTCAAGGATACTTGTAGACTGCGGAATGATCAACCAGCCAGCCGACGAAACGCCTTGGGCTGAAGCGCCATATCTTTACGTCCCTGAAGCCCAACCACTTTCTGCCATAGACGCTGTCGTATTGACTCATGCACATCTGGATCATTCCGGCCTCGTACCATTGCTTTACAAATTTGGTTATGATGGGCCAATTTATTTAACGCCACCGACAAGAGACCTTTCTGCATTGCTGCAGGGAGATTACATAAAAGTTGCGCATGCTGAGGGGAAAAAGGGACCGTATGAAACTAAGCATATCCGGGAAATGGTCAAGCATTCCATTCCGATAAGATACAATGAGACTACGGACATAACGAGGGATACCAGGCTGACGTTTTACAATGCAGGCCATATCCTTGGATCCGCATCAGTTCACCTTCACATAGGTGAAGGGCTTTATAACATCGTGTTGAGCGGAGATGTCAAATTTGAAAAATCCTGGCTGTTCAACCCGGCAAATAATAGGTTCCCAAGAGTTGAAACTTTCATGACCGAGTCCACCTACGCGGGAAGGGATGACTATTCTCACTCGAGGCAGGATGCGTCAGAAACCCTGATTGAGATAATCAACCGCACCTTCGAAAGAAAGGGATCTGTACTCATTCCTGTTTTCGCCGTAGGCAGGAGCCAGGAAGTTATGCTTGTTCTCGAAGAGGCCCTGAGGGAAAATCGCATTCCTCAGTGCAACGTGTATCTGGACGGGATGATCATGGAAGCAACTGCCATTCATGCTGCGTACCCGGAGTATCTGAACAAGGACTTAAGGGAAAAAATCATGGTCAGCAGGGAAAACCCGTTCCTTAACCCCTTATTCAAAAAAGTTGAGACTTCACAGATGAGAAAAGACCTGTGCGATTCCACCGAGAGCAAAGTCGTTCTGGCAACTTCTGGAATGATGAGCGGCGGGCCAGTCATGGAATATTTCACGAGCTGGGTAGACTCTCCCCAGCATTCACTGGTATTTGTGGGCTACCAGGCTGATGGCACTTTTGGCAGGCGCATTCAAAGAGGCGCCAATGAAATAACTCTGAGCAACCATGGAAAGTCGGCCAAATACAAGGTGAACATGGCCATAGAGGTGGCGGAAGGATTTTCCGGACATTCGGACAAAAGGCAACTCCTTTCATATATAGCCACGATGCAACCTAAGCCCCATAGAATAATGGTTAACCACGGAGATGGAGAGAAAGCTTACGAATTCTCAAAATTGATAAGAACAAAGTTCGGCGTGGACGCGTATGCGCTGAGGAACCTGGAAACAATCAGGCTTTATTGACGGGTGAATAATCAGAGGAAAAACTCCCCTGACGGAGATATCTTTTTCCAGTCGCCGCTGAATCTCGCGAGGCCCTCATCTGTTTTAGGATGTGAAGGCAGTTTCTTCAGGACTTCAAACGGGAGCGTGACCACATCGGCACCTATAATTGCCGATCTCAGCACATGAACCGGATTCCGGATTGAGGCAACCAATATTTTTGTCTCAATCCCGTAGTTCACGAAGATCTGCTTGATCTGGCTGATTATGTTCATTCCGTCCTCCGAGATATCGTCCAGTCTTCCAACAAAGGGGGAAACGTATTCTGCTCCGCTCTTGGCCGCAAACAGCGCCTGGATGGGGTTGAAAATAAGGGTGCAGTTCACGGGAATCTTTTTTTCCTTAAGCGACTTAATTGCCCTGAGTCCTTCCAGCGTCATGGGTATCTTGACTACCGCATTGTCTCCAAGTTCCCTGATCTTAAGAGCCTGCTTCATCATTCCCTCATAATCTTCAGCTACGACCTCGATGCTGACGGGACCGGGAGTTATCTTAAGGATTTCCTTCACGATTTCCTTGAATTCTCTTCCCTTTTCTTTGCTAGCAAGAGAAGGGTTCGTCGTGACGCCGTCAACCAGCCCCCATGATATCCCCTGCTTGATTTCATCAATGTTTGCTGTATCAAGAAAAATCTTCATTTTTAAATCGCCTCCCTGAATACCGATTCGGCCTCTTTTACGATATCTGCGGCGGCCATATGAAAGTATTCGAAAAGTTCCCAGCCATTACCAGATTTTCCGAAAGAATCCCTCATGCCTATTCTTTTCATGGGAACTGGCCTGTTCTCGGAAATAATTTCGGCAACTCTGCTGCCAAGCCCGTTGAATATGGAATGCTCTTCTGCCGTGATTATTCCTCCAGTTTCCGTTGCAGCCTTGACTATTGCTTCTTTGTCAATTGGCTTGATTGAACTCATGTTAATGACCCTGGCATCTATCCCCTTCTCTTTCAGTATTTCTGCCGCTTCCAGTGAAAATCTTACCATGGCCCCTATTGCAAACAGGGTCAGATCGGAACCGTCTTTCAAGGTGACTGATTTTCCAGGAGAGTATTCATACCCTCTCTCGTTTACGACCGGAAACTTTTCCCTTGACAGTCTCACGTAGTATGGTGTTTTCGTAAAATCATGAAGATATGATATTACGCTGCGAGTTTCAATGGAATCCACAGGCACAATAACTGACATATTGGGCAGGCCGGACATTATTCCAATGTCTTCTACAATCTGGTGAGTTGCCCCATCCTCCCCAACTGTCAGCCCCGCATGTGTTACTACGAATTTGGCATCCACATAATTGTAACAGATGGACTGCCTTAACTGCTCATAGGTTCGCATCAGGAATACCGCAAATGTGGACGCAAAGACCTTCTTTCCCGACAACGCTAAACCAGCAGCAGTCGCTACCATCGATTGTTCACTGATTCCCATGTTAAAGAACCGGTTCGGAAACCGCTTTCCAAAGGCGGCTGTTTTGGTGGAAGAAGACAGGTCTGCATCAAGTACAACCAGATCCTTGTTTTTTTCACCGAGTCTCACCAGTTCCTCGCCGTAAGCGTCACGCAGACTTTCAAAAACATAGCTCATGCAAGTTCACCCATTGCTTTTTCATATAACTCCTGGTTGTCCGGGGCCTGCCCATGATATTTTGGGTTGTTCTCCATGTAACTTACACCCTTACCCTTGATTGTATTTGCAAGAATCAGAGTTGGATAATCAGCGCTTTTTCCTGCTTCATCTAGCGCAGAAATAATTTCTTTGTAATCATGCCCGTTGATTTCGATGACGTTCCATCCAAAGGCTCTCACTTTGGTGGCAATATCCGGAGTCGGCATTATGTCGTCAGTGAAGCCGTCCAGTTGAACTCCGTTCCGGTCCAGGATTACAGTCAGGTTTGAAAGTTTGTATTTATAGCCAGCCATGAAGGATTCCCAAACGCTTCCCTCCTCAATTTCTCCGTCACCAATGATTGCGAATACCCTGTACTTCTTTTCATCCAGCCTCGCAGCGATTGCCATGCCTACTGCAATCCCTATCCCCTGGCCAAGAGAGCCGGTTGAAGCTTCAACGCCGGGTACGCCATAATGCACATGTCCTTCTAGCTTGGAGGTCAACTTCCTGAATCCCGGAAGCAGGCTTACAGGGAAGAATCCCTTGAGTGCGAGAGCAGAATAAAGGGCCGGAGACGCATGGCCTTTGCTCATAACCAGCCTGTCCCTGTCAGCATCGGATGGATTACCGGGATCAACATTCATGACTTTAGAATACAGTACCGCAAGTATGTCGGCAATGCTCAGGGACCCTCCCGGATGCCCACTCTTTGCTTCCCATACCATTTTAACGGAGTTCTGCCTGATCTTTTTGGCAAATTCAGATATTGCTTCAAGATCAACGGATTCAATGTTAGCTGACGTTATGTACCACCGTAAAAGTTACCGCTCTTTGGCAAACGAAAAATATACGCATTCGCTTTGGTGTATTTGTCCCATCGTTATATAGGTTTATTCACTTGCAAAGCAAAATCACACCAGGCAATCAAGAAATATAATCGATGCCTTCATCATTGCCGGACCCGGTGTCTTCCCTGCTTGATGCGGAGGTTACACCGGCTACAATAAGGGTAACTCGCATCTTATCCTGGTAGGACGGATCCTTGCCTCCGCCCCATATAATCCTGGCATCTTTCGCAACCTTCTTCCTGATTTCATCCACCACATAAGTGGTGGCGTTTAGCGGCAGATCGGAACCAGTGATGTTGATAATCACGCCTTTTGCAGTTGACAGGTCTACATCCAGGAATGGCGAGGATAGGGCCATCTTAAGCGCCTCGGACGCTCTGGTCTGCGGATCACCTTCTCCTATGCCAATGCCTATCATGGCCTCCTTGCTGTTCTTAATGACTTCCCGCAAATCATTAAGATCAAGATTCATGGTCTGAGTTCTTGTTACGATTTCCGTCATGGCGCTGATTGCCCTGATAACGATTTCATCTATTGCCTGAAAACCTTTCTCAAATGGCAGGTCTGGATTCACCTTGTTAAGCTTCTCGTTCGGGATAACTATTACGGTGTCAGAAGACTGCTTGAGTTTCCTTAGGCCGACCATCGCATTTCTAGCCCTTTCTTTTCCTTCAATGTCGAAGGGCATCGTAACAACCGAAATTGTTATCGGGCCGTGATCCTTCGCAATCCCGGCGATTACGGGGGCCGCACCTGTTCCGGTGCCTCCTCCCAGACCGGTGGTTACAAATATAATTTCTCCACCCTGCACATAAGGGAGTATGTCCTGCTCTGATTCCCTGGCAGCTGCCTCTCCCGCCCTAGGGTCTCCACCAGTCCCCCAGCCTTTTGTCAGGTTTTCTCCGAGAAGCACCTTGTAATTCGAATGCACACGCCTCAGATGCCTGGCGTCCGTGTTACAGGCGATCAGATCAACCCCTCTTATTCCTTCCTTGTACAATCTATTAATTGTATTGGAACCGCCACCGCCAACGCCAAAAACCCTGATCATGGATTGGGATGCACTCACAAATTTCTGGAGTTCCTCGTCAGAAGTCCCAATCCACTCAGTTCCAGCGCCGGTATCAGCGTCAACAGCCATAGACAAGTTAGGAATGGAAGTGATATTAACTTTCTCAGCGGGCGAGTACGATTTAATTGTTGCTATAACTAAATTTGTTGCCTGTTGAGAAACCTGACGCGGGTTCCTGAGTGGACAAATTTTTTAACCCTTTAATTATGTTCCAATGTGACAGGGAGAAAACTATGATGGGCATGCGTAGTTACCTCTCATCAATTGGATCTGTGATACGGGCTGAACCGAAAGAGGTACTGTTCAGGTGAAATGGCAATATCTTAACTGGAGGCAGTGTTGAAATGCAGATAATATTGGATTCAATATTCATTGTAATAATTCTGATAACTGTGTTCATGATTCTCCGCATATACCTTACCTTATACTGGAGACGAAATTTTTACAGAACAAGATCAATGGAGAAGATGGAGGAATCCGTGCTCCTGATTGTGCCTTGCAGAGGCGTTGACCATAACATGGAAGAAAACTTTCAAAGCCTCAGGAATCAGGATCATGGGAACTTTCAACTGGTTGCTGTAATTGATTCTCCGGACGATCCTGCTTCGCGAGTATTGAGCAAGCTTGGTGTTGAGACAATAATAACCGAAAAATATTCTCACGCTTCCAGCGGAAAGGTAATGGCCATAACAACTGCGATCAGGAAGAAACCCTCTTACGACATAATTGTCATAGCGGATTCAGATATCAGGGTGCCCGGGTACTGGCTCAGGGAGATTGTGTCCCCACTTAAGAATCCGGATATAGGGGTGTCCAGCACATACCCGAGATTCCTTGCAAATGGTGGCTTTTGGGCCAGGGTCAAAGAAATCTGGGGGTACATGGGCATTAGCATGATGGAATTCAGGCCTACCAGATTTGTGTGGGGTGGATCGGCTGCATTCAGAAGGGAGTTGATGGATGACAAATCCTTGGAATATTTTTCCAAGGCAGTCTCCGATGATGCGGCCATCACGAGAATATGCAAGGAAAAACATCTAGGAATCGCATATTCTTCGGCTGCCAGTCCAGAGATTGAAGTGTCAGACAGCAAACAGGCTTTTCTTGACTGGGCTGAGAGGCAGATGGCCGTGAGTGTAGTGTTCGATCGTAAAGCGTTATTCTCCGCAGTAGCGATTTATTCAGGCGTAATACTTTATCTGCTGGTAATAGGCTACCTGTCTTTATTCTATGGTACCCTGTTTCTCACTGGATACATTCCTTATCTCCTCAATCTAGTGAATTCAACCATAAGGGCTCCCAGAAATATTGCCTGGATTGTTCCTATCAGCCTTCTCCTTCCCTTCATTTATATTTACAACGTGATTGCGGGTGCCAGATCAAAGGAGATTAAGTGGAGAGGGCACAGCTACAGGATAAAATAAACCAGGTTAGGGTTGAGTACCTGGCTCGATACACTTCACCGCTTCCGAGTTCTGGAAACATAGCAAGCTGATCCGCAGTATTGGAATGCTGTCCTGGCGGCTTTTGGGACCAGCACTGCAACTCCGAATATTCTTCTGTACCCATACCAAAGACGAAGCAAGCCCTGTTATTTCCGTCCTGGGACAGTTAAGTTGCAACGCTTTTATCTTCACGCGTGTATATTACAGCAACAGTACTGTTCAAGTTTCCATTAAGTCTATTTCCGGAATTCACTTTCTCCTAAAACGATGCTCACGTGACTGAGTATTAGCCGCAGTATTGGCTGACCCGTAAGAAATTTAATTATTCAGTCCGAGACGATTAAAAACAACATTTAAGTAGGCTCCTTCCAATATCGCCAAGGTTTCAAAACATGCTAAAGAGGATTATTTCCAGAAATAAAGCTATGGTCGCGATTTTGGTGTCAATTTTTGCTGCCATAATGTTTGTCGCGCCCACCGGCATTTTCTTCTCCGAAAACCCGGCATCCTTCCGGAACACATCCACTCCTTTAACCGGTGCATCTGCATCTTACGAGGTGTCTTTTTATGAATCGGGTCTACCTTCCATTGGGGCAAACAATGTGGTCTGGGCTGTTACCTTTGACAATACCACAATCAGAAGCGATAACAGCGTGATAAACTTCTTTGCCCCAGCTGGTAATTACTCATACAGTATTGGGAACCTGTCCGGCATTGTGGCGACTCCAAATCACGGAAATATAACGGTTACTGCAACTGATGTAATTATTAATGTGCTGTTTTCGAGCACCTATTACTCCGTCACTTTTTCCGAAACCGGTTTATTGCCAGGTTCTTCATGGCAAGTCAAGGTTGATAATATTACTGAAAGAGGCGATACATCTCAAATAGTTTTCAAGCTGCAAAATGGAACATATAACTATTCGGCGAATACCACTGCAACAGGATATTATCCTTCCCTTGGTACCGGAAGCTTTGTTGTTTCCGGGAATAACCTCGCCATACACGAAATCTTCACCAGCAACCTGGAAAAAATAGTCTTCTTTGAGAAGGGATTACCTAAAGGTACGCAATGGGGAGTATCCATCAATGGCGTTATGGTGAGCCACAGCGATAATTCCAGCATAGTGTTTAATTTGAAGAATGCCACTTATCATTACAGCATACAGTTGAGCGAATCTTCAAATTTGGCTGGAGTGGTAGCCTACAATCCAACTCCATCGTCAGGCACGGTTTATTCCAATAAATCCTACCACAACATTTCTGTCAGCTTCACAGCAGGATACGACATTCTTTATTTTAATGAAACCGGGCTTCCCTCTACCTCTTCATCCAATGCATCTATATGGTCGGTGAACCTCTCTGGAATTATTCAGTCTTCCAACAGGAGTTCGATGGAATTTTTCGTTGCCAATGGACTGTATAAGTTCAGCATCCCTTCTGTTGGAGGCTATCTCTATATGTATCCTGCGAAGAACATAACGGTTAATTCAAATCAATATACTGAACCGGTGCTCTTTGTACAGAATTATTCATATATCAAATTTTTTGCTAAAGTATTGCCTCGTGGCGGGACTAGTTTCGTGTGGGGGGTTAATATCAGTGGTCTCAAGGAGTTCACTGACAATAACTCGATAGTATTCACCCTGCCGGCAAACAAAACAGAAACATACAGCGTGATTAATTCTCAGGATTTTGAAGTATTGCCTTCAGCAAATGCATCGAAACCACTCAAAACTAGTGCGGATGGCAAAGTCTTTACGGTAAACTTATCGTTTAATGGGACTGGAAGTCCAACCGGGTCCTTCAATGGAAGCTACAATGAACTTCAATTCATTTCAAACGGGTTGCCATATGGTTCTGGCTATTCCGTAACGCTCAATTCTACAAACAGGAATGTTACCGAGAGTTCTGATGCAGGTGGACTGGTCACTTTTACCGGTATGTCAACAGGCACTTTCACCTTCTGGGTATCCTCCTCCGGCAATTACATACCTATAGAAAGATCAGGATCCGTTACCGTAAGTCCTGGATACAAAGAAATGAACCTTACATTCGTTCCCTTTTACTACCAGGTGAGCTTCTCTGAGAGAGGCCTGCCTTCAGGTATAACCTGGAGCGTAGGCATAACTACTTTCTATCACGGAACGGCGTCATATAGTTCGAACGCATATGGTGATATTTCCACTTCGCTTTCAAATGGCTCTTACTATTATTTTGTTCAACCGATTAAGACAAATAGCACAGTATATAATCCAGTGGTTCGTTCCGGGTTTTTCATTGTGAATGGCACTACCACTAGTATCAATGTAACCTTTTTTGCTGTTGAGTATCCAGTTACATTTACGGAACTTGGTCTCCCTGCTGGTTCATCCTGGGGAGTCAACCTCAGTGGAACATTTTATAGCTCAAATTCAACCGGTGAAGTAAACGTCAACCTTCTTAACGGTACATATCAATATACGATCAATGGCCCGACAGGCTACCTGAGCAATGTTTCCGCTGGAATCGTCAGTGTTTCTGGAAATCCTCTGATTGTAAAGATTCAATTTGTCAGCATCGCATATTCTGTCAATTTTGTTGAGTCTGGCCTTCCAGCAGGAACTGATTGGAATGTGCAGCTAATGGGGCTGACTTTTTATTCTGATAAAACTGGCGTAGTGTCGATCAACCTTGAAAATGGGACGTACCCCTATGTTGTTCCAGACGAATTGATCTTTTATGTTTCAAACGTTTCTGGAGGAGTTGTTGCAGTCAACAACAGTCAACCTGGACTTGTAGTTTATTTACATTTTCACAGCGTGATGGATGCCCTCACACTAACAGAAAATAATTTGCCTGCAGGAACTTCCTGGGAATACTCAATTTCGGGATCCCAACCCGTAACTGTGCCATCCAGTAGCACAACACTCACCCTTCCCAATGGTACCTATTCTCTTGCATTCCTGCCGGTAATTATCGGTTCCACCCATTTCACATACTACCCTATACCGTCGCTAATGTATGTTCCCCTGAACGGTTCAGTTGCCCTTACAGTTAATTTCAGTGATTTCGTATATCCCGTAACTATCACAGAATCTGGTCTTCCTGCAGGAACGAGTTGGTCCGCATATGTAAACCAGAAACTACTTTCTTCCAATACTGCCAATATTTCAACTGAACTCCCTAACGGCACCTATTCATATCTGGTTCCAAACGTCAATATCAACTATTATCCGAACGTAAGAAACGGTACCTTTGACATAACTGGCCAACCATTTGTGATCAATATTACTTTCCACGAGCAAAAATTTGCAGTGAATTTTAATGAAAGCGGTTTGGGGGCAGGTCTTAAATGGACTGTAAATGTTACAAACGTTACATTTAGTAAAGAAATCACATCGGCTTCGTCTGCAATCTCATTTTCGCTTCCGAACGGTTCATACAGTTATTCCATCTCATCCCTGAATAGTGATTATGAACCTTCAGTATATGGGGGTAACTTTACAGTAAATGCCGGAAACTTAACCTTCAACGTATCTTTCGAAGCGGTTGTTTTCAATGTAACTTTCACTGAAAGCGGTCTTGCGACAAGAACGCTATGGTCGGTAAACCTGAATGGTCAATTGTATTCAATGTGGTCAAATAATTCCACCAGCATAAGAATTTACCCACTTTTCAATGGAACGTATACTTATGCAGTTACTCAGATACCGGGTTACACTGAATCTACCAGCCTGCCCCACAGTCCCTTCAATATTAGCGGAAAAAGTGTTGCGATTCATATTTACTTCGTCTCAAATTCCAGTTCATATACGCCGCCTCCCTCGTCCGGTAGTTCAGGATTCCACCTTCCAAGCTACGCTATAGTGGTGATCGTTGCGGTGGGTGTTGTGGGGGCTGCCATTGCCGGTGCAGTTGCAATGTCCCAGAAAAAGAAGAAGAAATGACCCGGGCGGGACTTCTAAAGCAGGTTTCTCAGGTTCTCAAACTCCTTTTCAGAGATCTCGCCTCTGGCGAGTCTTAATTTCAGTGTGCCAAGAGGGTCTTCATGAATATTCGGGATCCCAGTGGTGCCATTTTTGGAAATCCTGTTTTGAATCACGACAGAAATTGCTTTTACAAGAGGCCTCACTTTCCTCCTAAAGACCCATATTTCTCTAACCCCTAAACCAGAAATCATCAGGACATCATCGATGACGCCCTCCTGTATCTCAATAGAAGAGATCTGATTGAATTGGAATGACCTTACTTCGAAAGATAAGGGACCCCTGGAAGCAATCATAAGCCTTGCATTTGTTATAATTAACCAGGCGTGGCCATATTGCCTCCCTTGTTTCCTACCTTTGACGTTGGCGTTTGATCCTTCAATATGCGTGAGCCCCCAGGATCGAAGGGAAATCTCAATATTTTCCCCGCTGAGCATATAGGGTGCCAATTTTGTCACGAATACCTCGGGCAGATTCACGAATTGAGAGTCATGCCTTGCAGCCAGCCGGGTAAAGTTCTCGACCACAAATACAGTAACGCTGGCCAATAATAAAGCTTAGCCGAAAGCTTGATTCATGAAAACTAATTAAGCCAAACCCAAGAAATTAAAGCTACGGAACGAATAGTAGTGCCCCACGGCTTTTTGCAAATGAACTATGTTTTTCCAGTTCTAGATATCCGTCAAGGCACTAACATAATCAAATTGAAAGGCTTGAAGAAGGAACGGACTATTAGTTGATATAATTATTGAGTCCGTACCCACCCTTACAGTTATTGGAAGAGCGCTGAATTGCCAGATAGTTCCAGCTGGATTCGGATTATAGGAATTCGAACTTGGGTTATACTTTTCGTAAATGGAATAGTTCCAGGCAGCAACGGATGTCGTGTTAATGGTAAATTTGAGACTGTTCAATAGTATACTCGTTACTGTTGCAGAATACTGCTGGCCATTGTATACAAAATTCAGGGTCAATCCATGGGTCCAGCTTTGCAGATTGAGATTCGTTAGTGTCCCGGACAGCAGGTAATTCCCGGATTGTGAAACTGAAGATTCGGCTCCAAACAAATTCACAATTGTTGAGTCTAAACTAACCAATCCTCCATTTTGGGTTATGTCCAGCGGAAGGTTTCCGAGTATCTGACTGAATGCATTACCAGATCCCTGCTGTATCAAGGTACCGTCCTGCAGATCATAATAGTTCTGGGAGGTAAATTGAGTATTCCCGAATGCCTGTATCTGTCCACTTCCCTTCAGATTATCGACTGGCTTGAAGTTGTTGTCAGCAGAAGCAAACTGATTGGTTATACTTGTACTGCCAGAAATGATGGAAACCGTTCCAGCGTTCCAGTTTGGTACAAATATCTGCCCTGTGATCGGGTTCCAATCCATTGCGTTAGGCCCGTTTCCCGGACCAGCACCAATGGGGTAGCCATTCACAATTCCTACGTGCCGACCAGTTGTTCCATCGTATATCTCTATATTGCTGTTCCCGTAGTCCGCCACGTACACGTAATGATTTGCCCTGTCGTAAACCAGCGAGGTTGGAGTATTAAGATTGCTGTAAGATGTAACAAGTTGATTATTGGCCCCGTTCACGATGAGCAACTGTGTGGACGCTTGCTCGGGCCCCGCATATGAATTTGTGGCGAAGATGTACCCGTCAGACGTATCATAGGCAAGGCTCCAAGGTGTGGTCGCAGCATTTGTTATGATGTTATCAACGATATCATCTGTAATGGGATTTATTACTGCTATTCCGTCAGGCGTGCCCAAGGCTACGTATACATACCCATTCGCCGGGTCGTAGGAAATGCTGGATGGGATAATAGGGCTTCCGGAAGGGGCGACTGTAATATAACCCGTTTGTGCAAACGTGGTTGCGTTAAGGGAATCAACAGCACCTCCCCCGTTGTAATACTGAATGGTCATCATCAAGGTGTTCAAATACGGGACATAAGTTACATCATAAGGTACAGATGAAAAATAAACGGTATGAACAACTTTCATTGTATGTACGTCTATCACCTGCATGAATCCAGTCTGAAAGGCCGGTGTGTTGAGATAGTTATTAAAATTAAATCCGGAAGAAATGCTTCCCTGCGCTACGAAAAGAAAATCGCTTTTCGGGTCAAAAGATATTCCCGTAGGGTAGCCAAACAGGCTCAAGTTACCCACCGGTCTATTATAATAATCCGTAGCGCCGCTAAGGACAGTTATTCCTCCTTGCTCAGGTGATAAGGGATGCGAATGATCGTAAGAATAATTTGAGTTCAACACAAAAATCAGGTTGTCTACAGTATCGACAACCACGCCGTTAGGATTTTGGCCATCAACTGGTATGGAACCTACAAGTTTATTGGAAATCTCTCCGGGAGGAGTATTGCCACTGAAGGTAGCTTCAATGGTAACATTATATTGCATTGAAACATTGAAATTATTTGAATACATAATCGAAGTGGGTGTTGGGCTGCTGAAGAAATCACCCTGTATCCCTAGCGGCACATTTTGATAGATGATGGAATTATTCTGAATGTCTTTTGAAAGTAACTGATTGGAAAATCCTGACAGGGCCTGCTTAGTTGTCAATTCATACTGGTTATCGTATGTTGTACCAGAGAACGGTACGTACCAGAAAACAAAGGCGCTGGATATCCCTACGATGATAACAAATACAAAAAGCGTTCCAATGATTTCCGACACGGCGGAATCCTCTTTATTGAATACTCTTTTCATCAGCATCCTCAGACATTTACCACGGTGAGATCCTCATAGATCAGGTTAACAGAGTATAATGAAATAGGCTGGGTGCTATCCACAGTCAAATAATTTCCCTGCGAGTTAAGTGAAACATGGATGGGAAATCCGCTGAAGTCCCAGGAATTTAAGCTTCCGCTTAAACTACCATTAAATTCGTTATATAATATTTGGTTAATTTCCGACGCATAATTTGTAGTAATTGTATAGTCAAAGTATGTAAGAGTTAAATTGGTAACCATCGCAGGATACGGGTTGCCGTAGAGATCATAATGTGTGAATTGCTGTCCCTGATAGACATGATTGGCAGAGTATTGTGAAACGCTTAGCTCAAGACTAGTAGTATCTAAGCCTGATATTGATGATGGTGAACCCCCAAGATTTAGAATAAATGAAGAAAAGTAGATCTTTCCTGAACTCTGAACAACGGAAACTGGAACGTTTGCAGAACTCTTAACATACTGGGATGAGGAATAGTTTGAAAGTATCATCCCGTCCTGCAGGTAGAATGCTACGGGTGTTACAAACGATGTATCGCCATAAGATACAAGCTGCCCCTTGCCCGTAAATACTGGTGTTTCAACAATTCCGTTTTGGCCATTGAAATAGAGGCTACCTCCATTGATGATTGTCATCTGGTTAGAGTCAGTGTCCAGAACATAGATCAAGCCATTAAGAGCATCATAGGCTAGTGCAGAAGGAGTAATTCCGGTCGCGATCGAGTTAATTGTTTGCGAGGTGAACGTATTTTCCAGGGTTATGTTGTTGGATCCATTGTTGCCAACGTAAACATAACCATTCCCCACGTCCATCACTAATCCAAGTGGGAATGCGCCGGATCCAACCCCAAAAGTTCGCTCTGCAAGATTCAAGGCATTTATGACAGTGACGCTCCCAGATCCCGAGTTTCCAACAAAAATAGTGTTATCAAGCGGATCATAGGCTAAACTTCTTGGCATTAATCCAGTTGGTACCCAAAGGACAACCGGGTATTGGGTGTTTGACAGATTAACAACAGTAACATTACTGCCCCCATAATTGGCAACGTACAATATGTTATTGATAGGGCTGATCACGGCAGCGGTTGGAGATGGAAATGGAGCAGTTGGACCAGTGGTTGGTTGGTTGGAGAAACCTATTTCGTAGCCATACGGTGTATTATTGTCGCCTGTAAGCACGCCGTTGTAGTAGAAGTAGTCCTCCAAGTAATATCCAGACTTCGACATAAAGTTAGGAGTCTCCGTATAACCCCAGGTAACGTGACCTGATGCCCACTCAACGTTTACATAGTATTTCGTGCCTGGTGCAAGAAATGTATTACTAAATTTTATGGTGACCCATTCTCCTTTCTTATGGTTATTGATGATCGATTGAGTTTGCTCTCCGGATGATACCCAAGGATTGCTTCCTCCAATGTTCGTAGTACCAATTCCGATGTGTACTGACCCTGTACCGTTGACTCTGACTTCGAGGTAATTAATACTTTGTTCATTGGTGACGTAAAATTCCTCAGATCCATTTTGGTTCGCATAAACGAATCCATGTTTACCATTGTTTCCCTTTAAATATTGCAAAACGTGATTTAAAGCCGCATTCGGAGAATTTATTGAAAATTCGTTTACCACACTAGTGTTGACAATTTGAGTTAAATTTCCGGTGCCATTATCGACAACATACATGGATTGGTTGTGCGGATCATAGACCACATAGGAAGGATCATCTCCGAATGGAAGCGTGATATTCGCGACTGTTTTACTATGCGAAAAATCACTGAGAGAAGGGTCAATAACAGTTACATTATCTGATAGACTATTTGTGACGTATAGATATTTGTTGGCTGGGTCATATGCTACACTAGTTGGTTGCTGACCAACATAAAAACTCGCCACAACGGAATCACTGGTTACTGTGTCTAAAATGTTGACACTTTCAGATCCCGCATTGACAACGGCCAGATAATTCGTTCCGTTAATGTAAGAAATAGCAATGGGCTTGTTGAAAGGATTATTCCATACGTTGCTAGCTGATGTCTTCCCGCCAGATTGAGAAAGGAACAGGGTATTATCGGTGAGGTTGTCAGAAACTATTAGCTGATCACCGTATATATTCAGAGAGTCTGGTCCCTGCAGGAACCTAATAGTTCCATTGGGATAGTTGTAGCTCTCGGCGTTGTTGAGAGAATAGTTGTAGCCAGTCAAATAATAATGCGAGTCAAATGCTTCGATAGAAGAATAAGAAAAATCACCAGTTGCATTATAAAGGGTAGTATACCCAGAAACGTAAGCAGTTGAAGTGCCACCAGAAACCGTAACTGCTATTGCGACTGGCTCTGGAATGTTCGGTGTAGGCAAGTTGGAAATACCGGCTCCCGGTGTGAGTCCTGACAATGATAGTAGTGTCGAGATCACCGTTATGTTTCCATTTTGAGATTCCCCTCGTGTGATAGGAGTATACTGGTGGGGCACGCCACTCATAGTTAACAAATTAGTAGAGTTAGTCACTAAAATGTCTGAGGTTACGCTATCATACGCAATGCCGTATGGGCTCATAACGTCGGGTACTGTGATGTTACTGGGGTTCTCGAATCCACTTGAACTTGGAGAGCCCACCAGTAGAACTGTTAAATTGTTCTGCCAATAATCTGTGAACCATATCTCCGGCACCACTGTACCTGTACTTGAATCAGGTGGTCCTAGCGCGACATTACTTACTTCTAAACCCTTCGGCACGAGTTGAGTCTGTTTAATCAAGTTGGCAACTTGATAATTGGTTGTGTTTATCACAGCGACTCCTGGTAAATATGTGCCAGAATTTGAAACTGGGATAAGTACAGAAACATACAGGTATCCTATTCCGTTTTCAAATGGCAGGGGAACATAAACGAGTCCGCTTGGATACAGGATGTCCGTATTCAATCCATCCGAGTTAATCGTTTTAACAATAGAGTTAGTAGCGGGATTGAAGACCGTGATTGTGGAATAGTATTTTCCTTGATAGTTCAGATATTCATAGAAATTAGAAATATACAAAAGGTGATTATCTTTATCATAGGCTATCCCAGCTGGATGAAGCCCCACCCCGTAATTGCCGATCAGTACGTGAGAAGTGGCGTTGATCTCCTCCATGCTGTTAGAAGCAAAGTCAGTTATGTACGTTATTCCATTAAATGTGATCGACTGAGTCGGGCCAATTCCATTCATACCTGGTATAGTTCCAACAACTTCGTTTGTTATGGCCGAAGGCACTGTGTTTTCCAATAGCTTATAGTTAACTCCTAAACCATACGATAAACTGGAAGAAAACCCACTCGGTTGATACGAAAGTGAGGTTGATTGGGAAGGGGAAAACAACGTTCCCTGAATTCCAAGAGGGATATTCTGGGAAATAACGTCGCCATATGACAGCGAGGGAGATTCAATCTGTGAAATTAGAGATGCTAACGCAGTTTGGGACTCAGTTTGAAATTGCTGTTCATATGTACCTTCCGTACTTGGTACATACCACGCTTCAAGGGCAGTGAAGGTGGTAATCACCATTGCAAAGACCAGCAAGGTTCCGATAATCTCTGAAACCGCCGGGTCCTTTTTCTGCATTATCGGTATA
Source organism: Thermoplasmatales archaeon (assembly GCA_014874365.1). Taxonomy (GTDB): domain Archaea; phylum Thermoplasmatota; class Thermoplasmata; order Thermoplasmatales; family Thermoplasmataceae; genus JACWAH01. The sequence goes on along the minus strand of JACWAH010000019.1, from coordinate 41,899 downwards.
ATAAGAAGGAAGAAATAAACTTTTCAAGTCTTATATACATTATAATTGCAGTAACTTCATTGCGAAATAGCCTAAATTGGCTGAATATGGGTATATAGTCTGGGTTGTATATAGTGACATCGAATTCTGTGTAGAGGAAATGGTAACACTGACGAACCCAAAGCTTGTGAATTGCCATGTAAATTGAGTTTTTATGCCCATATCTGTGACCGCAGACGTGTTGTAATTTGCTGCAAGAGCTGAATTCCAGGCCAGAATTTGCGGGCTGGTAATGTTGTAATAGAAGGAATTAAGCGTTATGTTGGTGACTACTGCAGATGTATACCCACCCGTAAGATTGGAAACCGTTACATTCTCCCCCCTATAGAAAATGCTCTGATTAATGTCTGAGTACTGCAGGGTAAGCAGGGTAACTCCGTATCCTCCTTCAGAAGTGTCCTGCCCGGTCACTATAAACTGGGACGCGTTAAGGTATGTACCTCCTGTAGTGTTCTTGCCCATTGAAAACGGTAGTGACCCAACAATAGATGAATAGTTAGATCCTGGCTGTTGCATTAAAATGGTATCATCCTGGAAATAGAAATTGGTAGGCGTGGCAAATGGGGTTTGCGGGTACAGATAAATCTCTCCGTTTCCATGGGAGTTCACATTTATTGGGATGGTTCTGATATGGCCATCATAGAAAACGGTGACTTCCATAGAATAATTCAGGGTGGTCTGAAAACCCATAGAACTGCTGTAGCCTATAGTTGAATCGGACGATGATGAAAATGGAGGGGACCCGTCAATTCCAAGCGTAAAACTTTGGGGGACGAATTCGTTGAGATATGGGGACGAATTACTGATCTCATTTTGTAAACGAAGGAAGGAATTCTCAGTATCGCTTATATATTGGATGTCAAGCTGTTGTCCATTCGCGGGTACATACCATATTACATATGCTCCGAGCAGTGATGAAATAATCACAAACGTGAGGAGCGCGCCAATAATTACAGCCACCGAACTGTCTTTTCTGCGTAATATGGACTTTCTCAATCTTCTCTCTATATATTTGTAGAATATATCTCTTTTTGAATTCAATTTTACGGTAAAAACTATTGTAATTCCCAATGAAAGTCATTAGGAATTGAATTTGCTTCAGATGAAAAGCTAAAATTAAATCCTGATTAGTCTATTGCCATATGAATGTGCCATCAAACTGATAAATCACAATCCAATATTGTGTGTTTTACTGCGGGGGATGAATTCTGACCAGTACTGTATCACCAATCGACTATCGGTATGGAAGAGAAGAAGTGAAGCACATATTCTCCGAAGAGAATCGTTTTAAGCTTATGGTCAAAGTAGAGATGGAGATATGTGAGGCCCAGGAAAAGCTTCACATCATACCGCCAGGAGCCGCAAAACTCCTAAAACAGGCAGAAGAACAACATAAAATCAAATTGGAAAGGGCGAAGGAGATTGAGCGGGAAACAAAGCACGACGTTATGGCCATGGTGCGAGCGATAGGTGAAGCAGTACCGGAAGCAGGGGCGTATATCCACGTCGGAGCCACTTCGCAGGACATAAACGACACAGTTACAGCAGTACAGCTGCGGGATTTCCTTCCCTACCTTTTCCAGGACTTGATTGAAGTCCAGACCGCCCTTATGGAAGTTGTAAAGAAACATGCTGGAACGGTCATGCTTGGAAGGACCCACGGACAGCATGCGAGCCCTATTACCTTTGGACTGAAAATGTCAGTCTTCCTTTCCGAGATTGACAGGCACCTTGAGAGATTGATGGAATCTTCCAGGAGATTTGTGGTTGGAAAATTCATGGGTCCTGTTGGAACAGGGGGGTTCCTGGGAAGCAAATCAATGGAAGTTCAGGCGGCGCTCATGAAAAAGCTGCAGATCAATGCAGAGGAGAATCCTACTCAACTCGTAAACCGGGACAGGTACCTTGAATTTCTTTCAATAATTGCCCTTATAACTGTAACCCTGGAAAAATTTGCAACCGAGATAAGGAATCTGCAGCGACCTGAAATCATGGAGGTTGCGGAGGCATTCGACGAAAAGAATCAGGTGGGGTCATCAGCCATGCCAAGCAAGACCAATCCGGTGGACTCCGAAAACGTTTGCAGCCTGGCCAGATTCATAAGATCATTGATAGTCCCTGAGTATGAATCGTCAATCCAGTGGCACGAACGGGATTTGACAAACAGTGCTTCAGAAAGGTTCGTTCTTCCCTATTCATGTATTTTGATCGACCACATATGCCGTAAGAGTGCAAACATTATCAAAAATCTCAAGGTTTATCCAGAAAGAATGAAGTCGAATCTTGATTCGGACCCGCTTGCTATGTCAGAAGCAATAGTCAGGTTCATCTGGAATAAAGGGGCTTCAAGGCAGGATGCACATGAAGTGACTAGAAAAGCTGCGATGTTAGCCATCAACACCAATGCTTCATTTGTGGATTCCCTCAGGGATTCCCTGTCGAAGATGAAGCTGTCTTCGGAGGGTCTCTCGGACGCGTTCAACCCGGAACTGTTCCTTGGAGTATCTTCTGGCATTTGCAGTGACACGGTCGAGCGCACGCTCAAGATAAGGAGAGCAGCGGAGAAATTCCTGGAGGAAAAGGGATGGAGAACAATCTAGGTCAGGGGAAGAATCTCAAGGACGATATCATCGATTCCCTTTCGGTCGAGGAGAAATCCATCGCAGGGATTATCAAGTTCCTGCAAGAGAAGGGGAATAAGGTGCACAGGCTGGTACTTACCGGTTATCTTGGGGCAATGGTTGATTTTGGGTATCTGCGGGAAAAGAACCTGAAGCCCTCCAGGATTTTCTCTTACGATCCGCCTGCCAGCCAGGACGTTTACAGGGCAATAGGTAATCTCGCCAGGACAATTGATGAGGAGTCAAGCGGCGACGCTTGCCTCTCCATTCTATTTTTCATACTGGGCAGACCGGTATTCATGAGGGAGATAGAGAGATGCAATGTTGACCTGCCGAGGGAATATAAACAAGCTAACAGCAACAACAGAACGAAGTATCTGGAGATGCTTCAGAAAAAAGGTATTCGCGTCCCTATAAACAATCCAATGATTGAGCCCAAGAACCCAAATTCGTTACAGGTCTACCAGTTCATAAGGCAGTTCGTCATAGAACAGTACGATTTGAAGAAACTTGTAGACGAAGAAAACGCAGGTAAGCAGAAGACACTAGATCAGGAGTAAGTACGTTTTTATTCCGGAAAAATATGGGCCTTTAATGAAGAGAATGGGTGGTGGCTCTGCCTATAATGGAAAACTTCCCACCGGGTGCCTCCAGTGTGCGAAGGGGCAGAAGATGGTTCTCTTCATCTCCGGGATATGCGACGCAAAGTGCTTTTACTGTCCGTTATCCGAGAACAGGAAAATGAACGACGTGCTTTATGCTGACGAAATGCCCATAAAGCAAATGCACGACGCTATTCTTGAAGCTAAAATGATTGATGCCGCCGGTACGGGGATTACTGGCGGTGATCCAATGAAGTTCTACCAGCGGACTTCCGATTACATTAGAATGCTGAAAAGCGAATTTGGCGATAGTCATCACATCCATCTGTATACAATAAGCGGTTCCGAGGAAGGAATAAAGGAAGTGGCAAAGGCCGGGCTGGATGAGATAAGGTTTCATCCGCCAGAAGAAATATGGAGAATGATGGACAGATCAATCTTCAAGGACAGGATCAGATGGGCGAGAGATTCCGGACTGTCTGTCGGCATCGAAGTTCCAAGCCTGCCTGGGCGGGAGAAAGAAACAGAGGCTCTGGTTGATTTCGCAAGATCCGAGGACCTTGATTACATCAACCTGAACGAACTGGAGTTCTCTGAAACCAATGCTTCAGCGTTGATTGGAAGAGGGTATGCAGTGAAAAATGATTACCAGTCTGGTGCCAGGGGCAGTGCAGCTCTTGCGCTGGACATGGTCAGGAAATTCCAGGATTTCACCGTTCATTACTGCTCAGCGAGTTTTAAGGATGCTATTCAGCTGAAGAACAGGCTAAAAAGAAGAGCCAGGAATATTGCGGGTCCTTCGGACGTCATCACGAAGGACGGAACAATAATCCGGGGCATAATTGAAGGGGGTGACCCCGGACAAATACTCCGTGATCTGGTTTCCATTGGTTTCCCCGTCGACAGGGTAAAAATCAACTCAGCGCGGAACAGGGTAGAGGTTCCCCCCTGGATGCTGGAAAACCTTAAACCTGAATTAAAGCAAAAATACGAGTTGTACCAAATAGAGGAATATCCTTCCTGGGATGCAATAGAAGTCGAAAGGCTCAAGATCTAATTACTTCCTGTTTTCTGCTGTCGCATTGATGGATTGTTGTTGTGAACTTTTAGAGGTCAAGAAAAAATTCATCTGAACAGGATATCTTGTAGGTGATATCCTGAGAATGATATCCAGCTTGAAGTGTAAGGTAAGTTATCGAAACTCAACTCCTGTGTGTTTGGAGACAGATCGGAGCTTTTGGAATAAGTGCATTATATATTTGACCACTTTCCAAAACCTTGAAGGGATAAATACAGGGTCAACTTTCCGCCACACAAAATGGACAGACTTCCGAGCCAACTTAAAGGACCCAGATTTTCGTTCCCACAGTGGTGAAATTGGTTGAAACAAGGTTAAAGGCGTCAACTTGAGAAGGCAATTCGGCCTTACTACCAGAGGACCCACTATTCGAATCATAAGGAAGAAAAAGCAGGAGAGTGGATGCAATCACAACAATTGCAACACAAATTACGGTCAGGACATTTTTCACATGGAAGTGCTATAACCATCTCAGGGCTAGATTTCTTGACCGGAAAGCATAAGCTATCGGCATTATTAGAAAAACAGAAAGAAAATGGAATGAAGGCATTTCCACTGTTTTGAATGGCATTCCAATTGAAAGATGAAGTCCCCAATTTTATTCTATAAAGAATGAAAGTTCATGGGAAATCCTCTTCAGTATAATGTAATCATTCCTTCTTTACCAGAGAAGCGTCAATAATCTTAAGATAACCGTAAGAACCAGCCCACTCCTTTTCAGACTTCCCAATCTGTATTGTTGAATCAGCATCGGAAAACTCCGTTACAAAGGTCTCGAATTCCCCTCCTTCCCCCACGATGTTTATCCCTGTTTTTCCTGAAACTGCTTCAAGGTGTTTGATATAAGGGATGTCTATTTCCTTTCCCAAATCTTCCTCTGTAAGCCCCTCTGCAGAGACGGAAACCACGATTGACCTGATTCCCCTCAGGATTAGTTCATTGAGTATTCGTGAGGGCTCTACCCTCCATAAAGGTGCAAAAAGCATCATTTCAAGCTGGTTGCACATTGCCTCGATCCTCGTCTTCTGATAATCAGATGCAGTTGCTCCAGCGATTATTACCGAAATCCCTGAGTTCTTCATCTCCTCAAGTGTCAGCTCCAGGTCTGTTTCGAAAATGCTCTTCCAGTTGAGGTCAAGCAGAGAAGCCACCAGTTGTGCCTTTCCGGCATTCGGGTAGTGATACATCATAGAGAATTCCTCGGGAATAACTGTGATTGAACTCTCAACGCTGATTCCCTGTTCCATGGCAATAACCGTTGAGAGAAAAGAGTCTTTTCCTCCTGACAGCAGGGATACCGCTTTCACCTATTCAGATACATAACGGTTTTATAATTATGTGGCATAAAATCTTGCATGTCAGCAGAAATAGGCAAACCGGCACCAGATTTTACCCTTGTAAGTTCGGACCTTAAACGCAAGTCCCTGAAAGATTACAGAGGATCGAAAACGCTCCTGCTGTTTTTCCCGGGAGCATTCACCAGTGTATGCACCAAGGAATTGTGTACAGTCCGGGACTCGTTATCGAAGTTCAACAACGTTGGTGCCAAAGTCGTTGGCATAAGCGTAGATGCTCCATTTTCCCTGGCTCAGTTTGGGAAAGAGAATAATCTTGCATTTGATCTTCTCAGCGATGCCACCAGGGAGGTATCCAGGAAATATGGTGCATTGCATGAAAACTTCGTGGTCGAGGGACTTTTCGCTTCAAAGAGAGCGGCGTTCATAATAGATGGAAGTGGGATAGTCAGATACAGATGGGTCAGTGAAGATCCCAAGATAGAACCAAATTATGATGAGTTAATCAAGGAACTGGGCAAAGCAGCCTGAATCCGTGAGGCAAGATTTAATCCCTGTCACTCTTTATCCCTTTCATGGATTTGGTCACGGCAAGGAAACTTATCGCCTACGCCTTCAGGGCGAAGAAGGGGAAGGCTGAATTAAGCAGCCAGGATTTTATAAGAGAAATCGCATTCAAAGGTAAATTCCTGAGCGAGGAAGACTCTGCTAGATTTATTGAAGAATCAAGGAAGGCAGCATTGATTAGCGTGGAAGGAGATTCCATTACCCCCACTTTCAGCACCGTGGGTATTCTGATTCCCCTTGACTTTAATGTGACTGCCACTGAGCTTTTTGCGGCGAGCAGGGATGCCCCACTTTCTGAAAGAATGCTTGAGAGCCTCGTAGCCTCAGGAAAATTGAGCAAGCAGGAAGCGCTTGCAAAGGCAAAAGCGCTCCAGGACAACATGAAATACATCAATTTTGATATCGCGTTGCTGGCAATACTTACCGATTATTGCATAGATACTTCGGAATTCCTGAAAGAATTATCCGATTAAATTACTCGGAAGCAAGCTTCTGCGCTATTTTTATTGCTTCGCCAACTTCTTCATTTTCCATGGCAATATCCGACGCGAGATCAAATAAATATGAGAAGGAATCCTTGAAACTCTTCCTCTCTTTCTGGTTCTTAATACCAGAGCTTATGTCCAATATTTTGTCTATTGCTTCATTTGCAATTCTGTAGGATTCGTCTGCATTTCCCCTGTCCCTCATAATTGTGGCAATGCCATGCTGCGCTTCGAAGTACGCTTCCCAGTCCTCGTTTTCCCGTGCGGTGATGGAAATTTCACCATAGAGCTGAATCGCTTTGTCCCTGGTTTTAGCCTTCTTGGAGATGAATTCCGCATAAGTGAGCTTGGCCATGGTCAAAAGTGAAGGATCACCGGACTCCTCCGCAGCCTTCAATGCTTCATTTATGGCAAAATCTGCCTGCTCCGCGGAGCCGGAATCCGCATAGATATACGCTAGGTTGATAAGATCCATTACAATCATTGCAATGTCGTTCATTTTCCTGTGTATCTCAATGCTCATCACGCAATACTTTTCAGAATTCGATGGGTCTTTCTGGTTAAGTGCGTAATAAGCCTGTGAAAGTCTCGAATATAGTTCACCAAGTTCTTCAGGGCTCTTCCCTTCAGCAAGTTTCTGTGCTTCGGTAAATTCTCTTATCGCATCCATAAATTTTTCGCGTTCAAGAAGCTGAAGACCCTTTTTGGCATGAACCTCGTATTCGTCCATTTCTTGCCTGAATGACTTTGCATATATTTATTGATTTACAATCCCGGAGAGGTACCAGAACGTGCAGTGGCTGATTAACTGCGCTAGCTTGATCGAAACTTTTCCAGATATTGCTTCGCTCTTGAAACTGAGACCTTTCCTTCCTCTACCATTGCGTCAGCAACTCTGTCGATTTCCGGACCCTGGGCTCCTGCAGAAATCGCGATATTCCTTGAATGCAGCTTCATGTGTCCCTTCTGTATTCCTTCCATAGATAATGCCCTGACAGCCGCAAAATTCTGTGCCAGTCCAACTGACGCAAGCAATGACGAAAATTCGGTAGAGTTTTTTACGCCCAGTATTTTTCTTAGAACTTTCACCCTTGGGATGGTGTTTACTGCCCCGCCTATGGTACCGACTGCCACAGGAATTTCAATCTCCGCAAGAACGTCGCCCGAATCGGTCTTTGAATAACTGGAAAGTGATCTATAGCTTCCGGTCAGGTAAGGATATGCATGAGCACCTGCCTCAACTGCTCTCCAGTCGTTCATGGTGGCCAGTAAAACTGAATCTATGCCATTCATTATTCCCTTGTTGTGTGTGGCAGCCCTGTATGGATCTACTTCAGCCATGCGACAGGCTTCGAGGAATCTTTCCACTCCTTTTTCACCGCCAAGATAATCTTTTTTAAAAACTGCGGATGCTTTGGAGACCCTGAGCGAAGAGAGGTTGGATAGAATTTTCATGAAGGCTTCGCCTCCGGTGTACTTTTCTATGAGTGGGGAAATTCCCTCTGCCATGGTGTTTACGATATTTGCCCCCATGGCATCTCTCACATCAACAAGAAGATGCAGGCACATGACGCCGTCTATTTTCCTTATTTCTATGTCCTTTGCTCCCGCGCCCATCGATCTGAGGGTATCCGAGAATGTATTCGCGAGGCCAAGAATTTCATCTTTGTGAGCTAAAATTGCCTTCCCGGCAGACTGAAAGTCCCTTATTCCTGAAACAAAAATCTGGCCAATCATTATTGGCGATGTGCTGGAAGCTGTAAACCCACCCGATTCTGCAGCTATCTTCGCAGCATAGGAACAGGCAGCAACCACGGATGGTTCTTCTATGGCCATTGGAATTATGTATTTCTTTCCGTTTATGACGAAGTTTGTTGCAAGCCCGACAGGGAACTCAATCCTTGAAAAAACATTTTCAATCATTCTGGTGGCAGATTCGTCTGTTAATGCCGGGCCGGTAAGCAGATCAGCTTCTTCTGCTGAAAGGTTGGCGAAACCTGTAATCAATGATATTCTCTCCTCGATTGTTTTATCCTTGAATCCGCTGAAAGTGCTGGAACTGACCATAAATCTTCGGTCACACAATATAAGGGAGTTGATAACGATTTCACAACCCTGGCCTGTTCACGTTCAAAAATTCAAAAGAATTTACCCTGAGGTTGCTGGCTGAGTGACCTTCAAGATGAACCTTTGTAATATTGAAAGGTTACACAGTGTCCACAAACCAATAAATACACAATGTCTCTATGTCTCATTTGATGATAAAAAACAGGAGCATTATCACCATAGATGATATTTCTGATGACGATCTAAATGAAATTCTTACTGCCGCTGACGAAATGGATAGATCACTGAAATCCAAGAAAAAAATAAACATACTTGACTCAAGGGTAATGTGTACGCTCTTCTATGAACCGAGTACACGGACCAGGTTATCGTTTGAAAGTGCAATGCACAGGCTTGGCGGCGCCGTAATCACCATGGCCGACGTTAAAACCTCCTCGGTTGCAAAAGGTGAGACCCTGGCTGACACCATCAGGATGGCCGATGCTTATTCTGACATAATTGTGATAAGACACCCGCTTGAAGGAGCTGCCAGACTCGCTTCCCGATTTACCAGCAAACCGGTAATCAATGCGGGAGACGGCTCAGGGCAGCACCCTACACAGACCATTATGGATCTATACACCATCAAGAAGGAAATTGGCAGATTGGATGGGTTGAATGTAGTGCTGCTTGGTGATTTGAAATATGGCAGAACCGTTCATTCTCTAATTCTTGCCCTTTCAAAATTTAATGCGAATATCAAGCTTATTTCTCCCCCTTCCTTGAGAATCCCGGAATACCTCATTAACAGGGTGAAGAACAAGAAATCGCTGGAAATACTTGATACAATGGATGGTAACATTTCCGATGCTGATGTCCTTTACGTGACAAGAATACAGAAAGAGAGATTCACTGATCCTAATGAATATCAGAGCTTGATAGGTTCCTATTCAATCAACAATAGTGTGATGGAAACAATGAAGAAGACCTCAATAATAATGCACCCGCTACCAAGGGTAGACGAAATTGCTCCAGAGGTGGATCAGGATCCGAGGGCTGCATATTTCCGGCAGGCGGCAAATGGAGTTCCGGTCAGGATGGCAATTGTTGCCAAAGTGCTTGGAGGGATTTAGATGGAACAGGAACAGACGCTTAAGATAACCAAGATAAAGGATGGGATCGTAATTGACCACATTCCAGCTGGAAAGGCGATAAAAGTGCTTTCCATGTTGAATGTTGGAGAAAACAGCAGGCATACGATTAGCCTTGCCATGAGAGTCAGGAGCGAAAAACGCGGTTTCAAGGATGTCGTAAAGATAGAGAACCGTAATGTGGCGGAGGAGGAGCTTTCATTAATATCACTTATTGCACCTGAAGCTACAGTCAGCTATATTGAAGGATTCAATATCAAGGAAAAAAGGATGTTAAAAATCCCGGAAGTGATTAGCGGCATCCTGAAATGCCCCAATCAAAATTGCATTTCAAATTCAAAGGAGCCTGTCCAGAGTGTGTTTCGTGTTATAAACTCCAACCCCCTGATCGCGAAATGCGATTACTGCGAAAGGGAATTCAAGGGCAACGAACTTTTGGGTAAGCAATAGAATCCCTCGTTCCGATTGCACGACCCTGGATGCAGTAAGCCGATCAACCGATATTCTTCCGTGATCGGGTTCTGCTCAATCCTAGATGTGGTGAGGGGCAGCGAAGTTGGCTTGCGGTTATATGCTCCGCATCTCTGGACTGCCTCACAGCTTCATGTACCTGCCCTTCATTCGCTTAGGATTGTGCCAGTATTGTCTCCGGGAAAGCTTATTAGTTGAATTGAAATTATGGCAAAGCTAGGGGAGCGCTGAATAAGCTGAGAGGGCAGCGGAGACTGCCGACCCTTGAACCTGATCCGGGTAATACCGGCGAAGGAAAGCGTTGCTTTTCAGTGTGCTTTTCTGGTGGGATGATCCGCGTGAATCCTGCTGTGGAAAATGAAAAAACAGGAAGAAAACTCAAACCGTTTGAGAAGAAGTTAATTGCAGCAATAATTGCAATAGCAATCATCGTTGCGGGCTTTGGAATATATTATGAAGGAAAAGTTGGGGACCACTCGCAAAATTCCATCGTTATCTATACCTATGATTCCTTTATGGCATATGGGCCGAACTACACCAAGGCTTACAACACCATATTTGGAACATTCGAAAGAGAGTACGGCGTAACCATTACAGTCAAGAACGTTTCTTCGGCGCAGCTCATTACAACACTGGAAAGTCAGAAGAGCAACCATCAAAGCGACATAGTAATCGGGCTGACAGAAGCAAATGGAATACAAGCTTACAAAGATGGCCTTCTGGTAAAGTACAGTCCACCCGGCGATAACAGCATAAATTCGTCCCTACTTGCTGAGATGGGCTCTGCGAGTAGTTACCTTACTCCGTACGAATACTCATATCTGGGAATCGATTATAACGTGACCAATCCATCTGGGCCGGAATTCAACCCCACTTTTCAGGATCTGTCATCTTCCCAGAATGCCTCTAATTTGATCATAGAAAACCCTACGACAGATGCTACAGGCCAGGAATTCCTTCTTTGGGAAATAGCTTATTACCAGTATCTTCTTCATGAAAACTGGACCGTTTGGTGGAACACATCAATGCCCATTATTAACACTCATAGCGACATTCTTCCATCATGGGGTACTGCATTCAACCAGTTCGAAAGTAGTAAATCAAACCAGTCTCTTCTTGTCAGTTACCTTTCCGATCCTGCCTACAATAATTACTTCGGATACGGGAATTACACTAATTCTACAGTAACCGCGTATAATGGAATAGAATATGGATGGAGAACCATCTACAATTTAGGTATTGTGAACGGATCCGGGAATCTAAACATTGATGAGAAGTTTGTAAATTATTTCCTTGGAAAAACTGTTCAGGATGAAATCCCAACCAATGAGTGGATGTATCCTGCCAATTCCACAATATCTCTTCCGCCCAGCTATTCGGTGGCAATGAATCAGAGCGTAATTGTACCTCTCAATGACTACCTGAATGCATCGACAATTTACACAAACCTGCAGAATTGGTTACTGCAATGGGAAACATATTATGGATAAGCAGGAGGGCCAGATCAGTATTCCACTGGTCCCTCCTGCTTGCTCCCACTTTATTTCTCCTGGCGGTAATACTATATCCGTTCCTTGTTCTGGTTCATGACTTTCCTTTTGATCTCTCAAGCGCAAGCATTACCGGTTCCTCCATTATTTCCCAGCTTTTGAGAAAGGCAATATATAATTCACTTTTGCAGGGCGGGGCAAGTGCTCTTTTTTCCTTTGCTGTTGGGTTTCCTCTTGGAGTATTCGTAGGCAGGTATCGCTTTAGATTACGGAAAATAGCAAAATCGCTGATGCTGCTCCCATTTTTCCTTCCATCAATCGTGGTAGTCATTGCATTTGAGGCATTCTTCCAGCATCTATCGGGTTCCAGTACGCAAATTGCGTTTTTGGCTTCCTTCACGACAGGGTTCCCCGGCATAATTGCTATCAACGTTTTCTTCAATGCCCCGCTGGTTGCCCTGATAACTTCTCTTGCGATTGAAAAACATGATCCGGCTCTGGAAGATTCCGCCAAAACACTTGGATCAGGCAAATTGAAGCAGTTTTACACGGTTTGGGGCAGGGACGGGATACTGGCAGGTACATCCGCATCTCTGTTGGCTTTTCTCTACTCCTTCGCGGGCTTCACTGCACCCTTGATCATTGGCGGCCAGGGGAATTACACTTTTGAAGTGCTGATATACACCCTCTATGGTTTGTCAAATGTTTCACTGGCTGCTGCCTTCAGCGTGCTTCAAACACTGATATTGTTGATCCCTGTCATAGTACTTTCCTTAAGCTGGATGAAACAAGGCAGGGTGACGGGCTTACCGTCAGAAGAGAATGGAAAACCGGGATCAGGAAAGTGGTTCTACGCAGGCCTTCTTTTCCTTTGCCTGTTTATTGCAGCGGAGATGGCAATCCTAGCATCCCTCTTCATCTCTTCCGTCGACATCAAATGGACCAGCCAGTTCAGTTTCGCAGCCTATTACCAGCTTTTTGGAAAGAGTACAGGGTACAGGTTGAATATACAGCCTTTCATGCCCCTGGTCAATATGCTCTTCTATGCTTCTCTGGCAGCAGGGATTTCTACACTGCTCGGCATGGCCTGGATCCTGGGGAAGAGAAGGCTTAGGAGGAAACCGGATTCGCCCTTCGACATTTTTCAATATATTCCGCTGTTAGTCCCGTCAGTTGTGATGGCCCTTTCGATTTTCATAGTTTTTGGAACACGGTTTCCTGTACAATACATGTGGCTTCTGATAGTTATTGTGCAGGCTTCGGTGGCTATTCCTGTAACCCTCAGGATAATATCAGCCGGTTTTTCCAGGATTCCCGAGTCAATGTGGGAATCTGCCTCGACCCTCAATGGAAATGCCTTCTTTGAAGTTGAGCTTCCCCTGGCAGGAACAACTTTAGGCACATCTCTAATGTTCGGTTTTGCCATTGGAATGGGCGAATTTACGGCAACCAATTTCCTGACTTCCTATTCCAGTTCGGTCTTCATGCCACTGGGGATAGAAATATACAAATTGCAAAACTTAAGGCTGATCGCAGCTTCCTATGCCGCTGCTACGATTCTATTGATGCTAAGCATTATGTTTTTCACCTTGATACAAACTGTGGGGGATAGATTCATTGCATTTCGTTGAGATTGAATCTCTTTCACGAAAGTACGGTCCAGCTTTCGCTCTGGAAGATATTTCCATGTCAATTTCAAGAGGGGAGATTGTCACATTGCTGGGCCCAAGCGGATCCGGCAAGACCTCTCTGTTGCGGAACGTTTGCGGGTTGGACTTTCCTGACAGTGGACGCATCATTATCAACCAGAGGGATGTGACCGCTTTGCCCGCTGAAAGGAGGAATGTGGGAATGATCTTCCAGGACCTCGCGCTGTTTCCCCATCTCACTGCCTTCGACAACATTGCATTCGGGCTAAGATCCAAGAGGTTTTCAACTGAACAGATTAAAAAGTCGGTACGGGAGATCTCTGACCAGCTGGATATAACTGAAGTGCTGGAAAGAAAGCCTGGGAAAATTTCTGGCGGACAGCGACAACGGGTTGCCCTTGCACGATCGATTGTAACTTCCCCGGATCTGCTCTTAATGGATGAGCCCTTGAATTCACTCGACCCTGAACTCAGGCTCGACGTGAGGAATGAAATTAAATCCATTTCTGGAAGGTTTGACCTTACCATCATTTATGTGACGCACGACGTACAGGAAGGGTTATATCTGGGAGATCGAGTTGGCGCACTCTTTGACGGGAGATTAATGCGAATCGATTCCAGGAAGGAGATGTTCCTCAACCCGAAAAACGAAAAGCTTGCGAGATTCTTTGGGTATAATTTGCTGGATTATGCTGGGGAAAGGATCGGTGTATATCCCACTGATCTGGGAATTGTTCAATCAGATCCTGATATCACTGGAATCGTAAAGGCATCCGGGTTTGAGGGGGACCGATACAGGATTTACCTTACCACTGAAGATGGGGTAATACTTCAAATGTATCTTCCCCCTGAATCTGAAATGGAATCTGTATCGGTTGGAGACAGGTTGTCACTCGGGATAAAAAGAAGAATTTCGATATTGTAGTTGGCACCCAAACTTATTATTTTCAGTGTCAAATTTTATGGCTATTTGTTTAAATACGCTCCGAACATAACGAAATCTATGGTACTCAACGCCGGAGACATTATGAGGAAAGAAGTGGACACAGTATCAGGTGAGGTTACTGTCCTCGATGCGTCAAGAATCATGATGAATAATTCTGCCGGTTTTCTCATTGTTGAGCGGGACGGAAAGTCAGTGGGAATAGTAACTGAGTGGGACATACTTGTAAAAGTAACTTCGAAGCAGCTTGACCCCTCCAAGACCTACCTGAGAGATATAATGACGAAGAGTTTCATTTACGTTGGCCCGGACACGCCTACAAACCGTGTTGTTTCAATAATGAAGGAAAACAAGATCAGGAGAATCCCAGTCGTTGAGAATGGGCACGTTCAGGGAGTGATCACCTCAAGAGATATTATCAGGATCTTCGAGGATTATATGGACAATATAGCGGAAGTTTCGTCCAGATACGGGATGGACTGAAGCATTAACCGAATATTTCTTTGAATATCAGGAGTATATCGTGAGTATCTCCCTCACAGTATGCGAGAAATTTTTCTCTCTCCTTTTCCCAAAGATGTTTAATTGCGTCTCCCTTGGAGATTCCCTCCAGCTTCACCAGATTCTTGACTCTTTTCAATGGAAGGGCGGAATATCTCTCATGAACCACAACGTCGTCCAGTTTCCTTATGAAATAGTCTCCGGACAATTTCCAGAGATCGTCGGCAATCACGTACATCATATCCAAACACCAGGCAGTGCCAAGGTAAAAGAGCAGGTTTCTAGGCCTATTACCATACCCAAATAAGCGCACTTTCCCCTGAAGAAGAGGGATGTCGTATCCGGTGTGATTGTACCCGATTATAATCTCTGGATCTATTTCCTTGAACCTGGAGTCGATCCAGTTGATCAGGGAAAACTCATCTTTATCCGTGTCCGTTTCGGCAACCTTTACATCGGTTCTAATGCCATTTTTCTCCCCATCACGAAAATAACTCAGGGAGGCTGCAATAATGCGTTCTCCGGAGAGAAACGAATTGTTTTTGGTGACCAAGGTTTCAAGATCGATGGCTAAAGTTCGCCTATAATCGATCTTCTGCCTGTTCTTTATTATTTCATAATAATCTCTGACCATCTGGCTTGTATTTCCGGATTATATATTGTTTCATCCTTTCTGTTCAATCTTTTCAATGTACTTCGCCCTGGTCAGGATGATGCTTTTCTTCATTTTAGATGGTATGGTCAGTTTTTTAACATGCAGTATTGACCTTATGTATTTCTCAAACACCTCATTCGATACGTTCGATAAATCCAGGTAATCAATATTGCTGAAGGCAACAGGCTTGCCGATTTCCTTGAGATCTGTATCTGAAACTGACAGCTCATTAAAGTTCGATATAATCTCGAAGTCCTTATGCATGATGGCACCTGACTTCTGGACGGCAAATTCCATGGTTGAAAGCAATGCTTTGTATGCATCATTCGTGACTTCTCCTATGGTCTTCCCGGTTTCCACTGCCTTCTGCATTACCTTCTTGTAAAGGTCCTTGTTGATTCCTTTAACCGAAATATTCTTGTTGTCCTTCTTCCCATCCAGGTTAGTCTTTTCCGTCTGTCCGGTTTCTTTCTCATTTTCAATTTCCTCTTCTGTCATAGGGACTTAATTGAGTCCAGCTATTCAAGCTTTCTGGTTTTCTGGGTTTCTGGATATCTCGCTACCCCCCCCCAGAAAGAGTTATCTAAAATGTCTGTATTGTAGTAGAATGAAAGAGATCACCAGGGATTACCAGGGAAAGAATGTTGAACTGAAGAAAGTGGCCGAACTTGTAAAGACGTTTTTCACAGAAGAGGGATTCAAGGTCCAGGATACTGAACATCCAAGGGGATTTCTGGTCCAGGCTACCAAGGGGGGATTTCTCCGTACATTGTTAGCAATGGACAGGGCGTTCACAATAGTTATTGAGGGCGATCCTTCTGATTTTCGGATAAGAGTTGGAGTTGGGAAGTGGCTCCAGGACCTGGGCGTAGCGGCGGTTGAGGCATTCTTCATTACTCCAGTTGTGGCTTTTATTGAGATTCCGGAAGCATTATGGTCTTACGAAATAGAACATAAGCTGTGGCATTTCGTGGAAAACCAGATAGAACTTGGGGCGTAGTCCCAAATTCATTTTTTACGCGTAACGTTACCGAAAGTCAAGTGGAGCGCCTCGGTTCCACTCATTCCATAATTTAAGTTTTACCATTTTTGACTATGGCGGCAAAAAACTGTCATGCCTCACATCATTTCCTTCTCTCCGTATAAGCTCTGTTTTCCTTGCAATATAGGTGGATTCAACGGTTTCATCCGAGTATGGATCGGTTCTCAGTGTTCCGGTTATCACAATCGCAAAGCAACTTGGCCACAGCGAACTCCAGATCTCAATGATCTACGTGCACCTGGCAGAGCAGTACCATTCAAGCACAATCAAGGACGCGTTCTCGAAATTTTTTCGTGAAGAAGAGGTGATGATATGCGGTTTGAGTTAGAAGAAAATAGGGTATGTATCCCAGTGCTCCCACTGACAGGTGAAGCTTTTCTCAGATTTCTGAAACTAAGATTTCTTCAGGCACAGGGCTAATGAAAAGTTGCAATGAAAACCTAGGTCTTCTGTAAACACTTGTTTGCGGAAGGTTTAAACTTAAGAAAACAATGTGTATACATGAGCAAGGTAATCAGCATACGCATTGATGATGAAGTCTACAAAAGGCTGGTAGAAGGCGGTATAAACCCACCTGATAGATTAAGGGAATACATCCATATAATGGCACAGCAACTTACAGCCATTCAAAGCAAAGAGAAACTGGATGGAATTATCAGGGTACGAGTCAGGCCTTCGGAACCAGGCTTCGCAGCAAAAAGCGTTAGGGATGATAGGGACGCAGGTCATTGATTCCTCTGTCATTGTGAAGTACGTGAGCCACGAACCTGGATGGGAAGAGGCAGGTGAATACGTACTTTCTGGCAGAACTTTGGGTTTTGCCCTCATTGAAACTGGAAATGCACTCTGGAAGAAAGTCTTGAAGGACGATGTTGCGTTAGAAGACCTCCGACCAATTGTTGACTCCCTGAGGACTATGGTCTTAATTGAGGACGAAATGCCATTGCTTTATGACGCAATCTTCCTTGGAATAAAGTTGAAACTAACTGTGTACGACTCAATGTTTATTCAACTGGCTATGATGAGAAAAGAGACTCTGGTAACAGCCGATCGCGTACAGGCGAAAGCTGCAGTGGGTGCTGGCCTGCAAGTAGTGGAGCTAAAGTGACCCAATAAATAATCACGCCCTGCGATTTGACCTCTGATGACCTCAAAATGTGAAGCGGGTGTTAAGAACGCATCGCTATTGTACAGATCTTTTAGGAATCCAGGCTCTCCCTCATCATCTTACACTACTGGTGTCATTAATAGACTAACAATTTGACCAACTATTTAGATTCCGTTTACGTAACGAATACAGAACCAGATTCTGCTCGCGGTGCTCCCACGTTAGGTGAAGCTTTTCTCCGATTTCTGAAACTAAGATTTCTTCAGTTATGTGGCGATTGCATCCTCACCTTGTAGAAAATAGGTTTGTCGAATCAGTTTATACAGTTCATGCAGCTCGACCTGCAAATCCAATCTCATAGGATGTTTCGAACAGCCACGTATCTCCCTCAAGGCGATCCCTGGCCTGAAAGGCACGATCGAGTCATTCCAGATATTTCTTCAGGTCAGAAATAACGGTATCGAAATCTGGAACAGTCTTCAAAAGGCTGGGCAGAACTTCTTCCCATTGAGGTTTGAGATGCTCCACCTTAGAAAGAAGAGCTCCAGGATCATATTTCTTGTTATAGAATTGGAGTTTTTTATCAGCCAGTGAAGGATCCAGAACGATCTGCTTCTTGAGAAGGAAATGGAAATCGTAGAGATCCCTTGCCTTGGTTCTCGTCATCAAGGCTCTGATTTTCTCAGACAGGATTTCCCTGAGGTCCATGACCAAGACCGAATAAGGTTGTAAATCTGTATAGACAGGGTTTACAATGCGATTTATTGCAGGTAGAGCTGGTTGTTCTCGCGTACTGATCTCAATTCTTACGGTCTGCAAGGTTATTGGACCACGGAAAAGTGGGCCCTCAACTTTCACTTTGTAGCCGACAGCGTTTTTTCCAGCTTCCTTTGCAAAAGAACTGGGATAGAATCTCGCAACATCTTTCAGCGAGCCCTCCACTTTTTCAAATCTCATGTGACCAGACTGGGTGAAGTCTAGGTCTTCTGAAAATCTGTTCAGGCCATAGCATTTCTGAAGAGCAGTACCACCCTTAAAAGTCAACTCATTCCCAACTCTGGAATATATTCTGGACAAGATCAGGTGTTGTAGGTAGTCCTTCTCCTTCTGATAGAGATTAAAATCAACCGGGGCAGATAGAAGATCACTCTTATTCTGCATATGACACTCTCCATTTCTTGTCTTTCATTTCTCCGCCTGCCCCGAGCTTGACGTACCTTACCGATTTCATTGATTCCAGTTTCGATGCACTTATGCCGCATCTCTCCATTGCAAAGCCAAGTCTGCTGGCAGTCGATCTAGATTGCATTCGAATGCCGTATTTTACAAGTCTCCCCTTGTCTATAAGATCGAGATTATTACGAATCACGTCAAGCGTTTCATCTGAGTATGTATTCAGATATAGAGAATCGACAATTCCTTTTTCCAAATCCGCCACCATCGATCCGTCAATTTTCGAATAACCGAATAACCTACTCTGATTCAGCTTGATAAATCTGATGCTGTATCCCTCTACTTCTACAGACTTGTGCTGCACTGATGTCATGACCTGAATCTCTATGGGTAATTGGGTCGTGACTCCATGGATGAAAAAGGATGACAAGAGACTTATGTAACACGGAGAGACTATATTTGACACTATTTCCTGTATAGTCGCATCATCCAGATAGTAGATACCCCTTGTCGCACGTCTCACGTGTGGCATGGTTGATAATCGCATAGACATGTATTTTTCAGGTTTACCTGAGATTCTTGCTGCGGTGTGAATGTTGAAAACCCGGATCTTATTGGCCCTAAGGTAATCGATGAACTCTTCTCTCTTCACATAGATAGAATACATCCGTATATAATAAAACATACTTTTGTATGTATTACGGCATACAATAGTACAAAGCGACGGCTACCAACATTGAATTGCTTCTTAAGAAACGAGCTTCGGGGAGGTGGATCGTGTTCAAAAGGCGATCGGTTCCCAGTGCTCCCACCGCCAGCGAACCTTTTTTTCTCCTCCTCCAAAACAAGGATTTCTTCATTCATGCAGCTACTCTCATGGAAGGTCTATGGCGGAAATCGGCTGTCAGAATTATGCCCTAAAAGCTGTGTGAGTTGACTTGCGTTTGATCTCTTAATGGGGTCCCACAGTTCATCTGTGTAGGGGGTCTCTGGCATCTTGTCCTTGAGGATCAATTATATTCCCCCTCAACGAACTCCAGGTGCCTCAGTGAGAGGGGGAAACCGTAGCCGGAACTGAATCACTGTCCCAGCAGATCCGATACGATCGAGGAAGCGGATATCTCAATAAATTCTGACCTGTCGCTTCAGAATCCGCTTCCAATCTCGGATGCCATGGAATCGCTCCAATCGGAGAAGGATTCCATGCTCTCCCTGAGCTTAGACCTTATCCTGGAATCGGAGATGATCTTCCCAAGCGATATGTGCATGGATTCCATCATGTCCTTCCCCAGATCCCGGAGGAGGTGGAACCTGCACACTGCCCCTGGTACTTTCGGGAAAACATCCTCTATGGCTGCTTTCATGGCGGATTCAGAATCAACTGTGCTATCAATCTGCAGGATGTAAGAGGACATCCGCTTCCCGATAGCTCCTTCATGATCGGCATGTATCTCCCTGAATATGGAGAGTGCCAGGTTGCTCACGTTAGTTACGTGTCGATCGGATATACCTACTTCAAGATCTCCGGATATTTCGGGGCTGCTCCTTCCATTCAGGAATCTGAGCTTCGCTGCTTCCACCATGACGTCATTGACATAGGTGCATCCTCTCGCAACTATGTTCACAAGACCTTCCACCCTGAACTTTCCATGTTCAGGGCAGTGCATCTCATGGTGTACTGCCGTGAACTTACTATGCTCCACGGATCTTACCGCTCTCTCATAGGTCCTGTATGGTTGAAGGTCCAATGAGCTTGAAAGGGATTTCTTCAGCGATGTCTTGAAGTGCCGCTTCAAGCTACCCTCAGGAATATCTTCTGCCTGTTGCGGTAATTCTCAAGCACGATCTTCGTTATTGGCGTGATATGGGCATCTATGCCTATCTCCTTCAGCATTTCATGTACTTCTGAGTCGGGGATCTCTGCACTCATCAGCCTGTCCACGTACTTGATAACAACGGAATATGTTACCTCAGATTTTGCCTTCGGATCCTTGCCAATATATCCTATGTACTTGGATCTCACCTTTCCGTTAACACGCTTCTGGTCGTATAGCCTATAGTATGTTTTTCCGTTCCTCTTTTCTCCTTTCAACACCTTTGTCATTCTAATCGTCCCTATGGTTTCATATGGAACCAACTGCTAAAACCATCCTGTTACCAGGTATATTACCGGTTTCACAACCGAAAATTAATATGAACTGCTACCAGTCAATTGCCGCCAGACCATTTTTGACCTGTCAGCCTCTCGTACATACTCCTGTATAATGAGGAAACATCATTCACAATGCTTTCAGGAAGAGGCGCTATATCTGGTTCCTTTTCTCCCTTTGACCGTTTTGAATATAGTTCCTCATGATAGCCTGAAGAACGGTAATACTGCCTTACAAACTCCTTTGAAAGCTCCTTGATTTCCCCTTTGTCCAGCTTTTCTTTCTCCCAGAACCTGTCCTCGTCCAGGGTGCCGAATGTATCAACAACTATTGGTTCTCTCTCGTATCCTAGCGCGAACTCCTTTTTCCCATCCGCGTGAATCAACCCGCTTTTGCTGACCTGGTTGTCTATAATCCGATCTATCTTCATGCACAACTCCATTATTTCGTCCAACTCGTATCTGTGTAATCCCGCAATTTCGCGAGCTTCCTCGAATTGCAGATACCTGTCAAATTTCTCGAACTTCGTAGTGACTTCAAGGAATGGATCGGGAAGTTTTTCGCCATAATCCGGGAATTTACTGAATCCAAGGGACTTGAAATCCAGTTTTCCAGCTTTCAGCTTATCATGGAGTGACCCCGCCACATAATACCTTACCACGAATTCCAATGGAAGCAAATAGCCTGCGTGTATTTTTTGGTCAACATGTTCGACAACATTGAACTTGATCACTTCCATTTCCTGTTCCGTAGCTTTTATAAGGTGATTCTTGATCGATCTGGCCCTGAGCTTCTCGAACCAGAAAGCTGAGGTACGGCAAAGTGCCTTTCCTTTATCGGGGACCCGGCTGGGAATAATTTTGTCAAAGACAGATATTCTGTCACTGAACTTGAAAAGGAGTCTATCTCCAAGATCGTAGACATCTTTCACTTTTCCCTTTATTATAAGCGTGCCTTCCTCCATGATCCGAAAGAGCGCGATAACAGATTATATTTACCATTGATATAGATCGATGAGTATTGAGACCGATTTCCTGGAGAGGATTCTAAAAAACGACAGCTATAGGGAAGAGGTCTCCAAAGAGATAGATGTCATTTCGTCAGAACTGAGAGCCGGGTGGGAACCCCGAAAAATACTGGCATTTATGAAGGATAATTCTTCAATAGGTCAATTCAAAATTGAACTTGCCAAGGGGAGGATTTCAGCCTCCAGGAGATTCACAAACCCGGAAAGATTGTGGCTGGATCAGTATTCTTCCAGGTATTCCACTCCGGAGATTATCTCAAAATACAGAAGTGAAAGATTGAAAGAAAGCAAAATTGTTGATATTGGATCCGGTGCAGGAATGCAGTCAATTTTCTTTGGAATGCACTCGGATACTGTGGGCGTTGAAGCCGTTAAACAAAGATATCTTCTCTCTATGATCAACAGAATTTCCTACGAAGATTCCAAAGTAAGTTTCATGAATTTCACCTACCCTGGTAACGAGGATAACCTGGTTCTGGACAAAAATACCGTAATATTTTCTGATCCGCTCAGAGGAGAAGGAAAGAAGTCAGATTTATCCACCCTGACACCTGATCCAAGAGTAATCTATCACCACTTGATCCAAAAGGTGAAGGGGATAGCTTTTGATCTTCCGATAATGATGCGGCCGGAATCTATAGAGTTTCCTGGAGAACTTGAATTCATTAGTGTTGCAGGGGCGGTATCAAGGCTCACATTCTATTCACAGACCCTAGCCAAAGGGACTAGATCTGCGTTGATTCTTCCGCAGGGCGTATCTGTGACAGGAGAACCAAAGCCCATTGAACTTGAACCCGGTCTATCGGTTGCACTTTGTATACCCGATCCTGCTCTGGTCAAATCGGGTTTGCTGCACCTATTCCTTCAGGATGAGGATGCAAGGATCGTGAGCAGGGATGATAGAAGATTGGTCTTATCCTCGGAAACTGGCATGCCTGAGGTTCCAGGAGAGCATTTCGAAATTATCTTTGAGTCTAATTATGATGGTCTGCTAACCGCGATATCAAATCTCGGTGCAAGAAAAGTTATTCCCAGGTTCAATGTTCCACCTGAAGAATATTACCCTCTGGTGAGGAAATTAAATTCTGGTGCAGAATCTGGAGACACGGTTTACATTTTAAAACATGAAAACAATTATTTGATCTGTAAGAAATCTAATGTTAATAAGACTGCAGAATGAATGTTCACACCAGTGAAATAACATCATAATTGTTTGGCATGGTGCCTTAATAACTTCCTGTCTGCTTTTTCTATGAAGAACGCTGTCTCTACAATTCTCAATGGCAATGTTAACTTAAAAATTGATCAAATCGTATGGCTTTTGAATGAGATTAGCGGCGGCAGGGCAGTGGGAACGATGCTGCTTTGTGAATTTATAAATGCACAGTGCGTGGATATAAGAAGATAATTAAAACGAACGAAAAAAGTCAACAGGAATTTGATACCTTTGAAACTTATTTCTCACAATCCCTCAATACGCTTCAGTTGTGCATGTTGGGATGGCCTTTTTGAGAAGAAAAAAGGCAGAAAATGAAGCTTATCAACTCAAATTCAATCTGCGCTAGGTATCACTTGATTTCTTGATACTTTGAATATGACCTGGGATAACTTCAGATTGTTGAGCTTTTACAGGAAATAGAAGTGCTTTAATATGTGGTAAAGTTTCATTTCCATGGAAGTTTCAGATCGGTCGCTGGCTAGGATCAATCCATGGTCAGTATACCCCGGCGCCATAGCTGGGTGGGTCATGGATGCATTTAATCTCAGCATGATGTTCCTTCTGGTACCGGTAATTGCAGAACAGTTCTTCCCTGCGAATTATGGACTTGCAATAATAGGTACATGGAGCATATATACGACAACTTTTATTTTCAGGCCAGTTGGGGGCCTGATATTTGGCAGGCTTGGTGATCGGATAGGCCGGAAAAATACAATGACAATCACGCTTCTTGGTCTTGGTCTTATAACATTTGCCACTGGTTTTTTGCCCGTTTATGCCATTATTGGAATAGCCGCACCGCTGCTGCTGTTCTTATTCAGGATAATTACTGGGATATTTGCAGGGGGAGAATACGGAAACGGTTCGTCAATCCTGATGGAATCAGTAAAGGGAAGTAAACGCGGCCTTTGGGGCGCTGCAATTCAGAGTGGATATCCTCTGGGATATACCCTTGCCGCAGTCATTTTCCTGTACCTCCATTATGTTTTTCCTGGAACGGGCTTTACCATTACGGGATGGCGCTGGATGTTCTGGATTGGCATTGTGCCTGCGGTCATAGGGCTCCTAATCCGTTTAAAAATGCCTGAATCGGCTATGTGGCTTGAAACCAGGAACAAAGCCAAACAGGTCAGGTTAAGGACTCTGCTCGAGAACCGGAGACTCATGTATGAGATCTTCATGGGCATTCTTGCCATGACCGGAATAGCTTGGGTTTATGGCCTTACGCTTGGATTCTTTCCTACAGTACTCTCAGTTGGCAATTTCCTGAAGTTTCCGTATTTCATATATGTGGTGATCACGGCCATCCTGGTTTCCCTTATTGGTTACATATTATCTGGGTATCTAAGCGACTTTATTGGTCGGCGTAAGATTATGATAATATTCTCTTTACTTGCCATAATCACTGCAATACCAATGACATTCCTAATTATGACGCACGACCTGGGTTTTACAGGGTCACTGATATTTGCCAGCGTTATAGCGTTTCTGACCACTGGAATATACGGGGTGATTCCAGCCTTTCTCAGTGAAAAGTATCCGACCGAGGTCAGGAGCACAGGAACTGGGCTTGGTTTCAATGGAGGTTTCATTCTAGGGAATTGGAGCACAGTTTTCCTGTTGCTCATAGTTGGTTTTGCAGCAGCATCGTTCTATGCATGGTGGGGAATTTTCGTCATCATTGGAGAGTTGTTCATACTTGTTTCTGCACTGTTATCAAAGGAGACTAAAGGTACCAATCTTTCGGAGGTAAAACTCTAGCCTTCCGATAATTTCCTTCATTTTCCGTGCACAATGACTGAAAACAACCGGGCCTGCTTATTTTGTAATATGGTAATAGGAAGCTGGCCTTTGTCCTGAATGAAAGGGCACAAATTAACAGGCAGGGATGCCATTCAGAGTTGGTTAGAAGCGATTTAATGTTATTAGGGTCTCTTGGAATAGAAAGGCAAGCCAGGAAGCTTAAAGGGAGCTATAAGTCACCTAAAACGGGAAGGTCGGTGGAAAAAACCCATGTATTTTAATTAATTAATGTGAGACGTCATGATTTGCTTATTTCTACTTAATAGGCTCTGCCCATTCATCAACTACAATTAAGAAGGAAATTCTTCCTTTAGCATTTTAAAAGCGTATATTTATTCATACCTTCTCAAAGCAAATTTGTAAGGATCGTGTTGAAAAGTCAAAATGGGGCTGGTCGGGTTTGAACCGACGACCACCTGGTTATGAGCCAGGCACTCTACCGGGCTAAGCTACAGCCCCAGAAGCTTCTGGTTTTCCGTATTACCCTTCTTATCTTTAAGGTTTTCTTGCAATTCTTAGCTTTCAACTATGAACAAATTCTCCTGCTATGTTCGGTAAATAGCATGTTTAAATTTTTCAAACGAAAGCGTGTTCACGACATCTGCAGCGGTTAACCACCCTCTCCTGGCAATTGCAGTTGCGAACCTGATGTTTCCCAGATCAAGCAGGTTATGCGCATCGCTTCCCAAACAGAAGCTAACTCCGCGCGCTTTGGCTTTTCGAACCATGTCAAAAGGCAGATCCGATCTCTCCGGATAGCCGTTTATTTCGATGAAAACTCTGTTGTCCCTGCATGCATCAAAAATCGAATCCATGTCAAGAGCGTATCCATCCCTGCTTCCTATCAGCCTTCCCGTTGGATGAGCAATTGCATTCACAGTCCCACTGTTGATTGCGGCCAGAACCCTGTTCGTATTATCATGAATATCGGTGCTCACATTCTGATGAAGTGAAGCGATGACAAAGTCCAGATCCTCAAGGTACTCTCTTTTAAGATCAAGACTGCCGTCTTTCAGGATCTCAAGCTCCACGCCTTTTAACACTTTGATCCTGCCGGACTCATTCAGGTGTTCAACTCTCTTTCCAAATTCCTCGAAGGCTCTTTCATCCATCCCATTGGCGACTCTCAGGCTCTTGCTATGATTTGTTATGGCAATATAGTCCATTCCATTCTTGTCTGCTGCTTGCACCATCTCTTCCAGAGTGTTTTTACCATCCGTTTCGGCAGTGTGCGAATGAAGATCCCCCCTGACTTCATCGTACCTGATTAGATTTGGAAGAGCCCCTTTCTTCGCTGCTTCTATCTCGCCAAGATTCTCCCTCAACTCCGGTTCGATCCACTGCAATCCCAAGGATGCATAAATTTCACCTTCATCCGAACCTGCAACAACCGTATCTCCCCTGTAAAGCCCGTATTCGTTCAATTTCAGGCCTTTGGAAATCGCTATTTCCCTCAGTACGACATTATGATCCTTGCTGCCTGTGAAATATTGAAGCGCGGCACCGATGGATGAATTGTCGAAAATTCTGAAGTCGCAGGTAAGGCCGGAAGTCAATCTGACTGTGGTCTTAGCTGAACCGGAGGAAATCAAATCCTCTACCTCAGCCATGTCGGTGAAAAATTCAACAGCCTTCACGGGATCTGGTGAAACTGCCAGAATGTCAACATCACCCAAAGTTTCCCTCATCCTTCTGAAAGACCCTGCAATCTCCACTTTTGTAAACAAGTTCGAGCCGGTCAGCTTATCCCTGAGCTGGATTATCTCTGGATAAACTCTCGCCAGGAACTTTCGGTTTGCACCGTATTTCTCATAGGTTTCGATCGACTTCTTCAGTGATTCTTCACTCTTCGGGCCGAAACCTGCAAGAGACGAAATCTTACGCTCATAGACTGCCTTCTTCAGGCTCTCAATATCGGTGATCCCAAGTTTTTCATAGAGACTGAGAATTTTCTTTGGCCCAAGACCCTGCAGTTTCCTCAGTGTGATAAAATCTATAGGGTATTTTTTCTTCATCTCCTCATACTTGTCTATCTTACCGATTTCAATGTACTGCCTGATTTTCTTCTCTATTGCTTCTCCAACTCCCTCTATCTCCCTCAATGTACCGTTTCTGTAAAGTTCCCGTATGTCCTTTCCAGTTGCCGCAATAGATGCTGACGCTTTTCTGTAAGCCAGGGCCTCCCACCTTTTCCCCTCAATTTCTTCAATGTCACCCATTTCATCCAGGATTCTGGAGAGTTCGTCTTTCAGCACAGATCAAATAAAAGCTCTGGGGTTATTTAGTTTTGCAACTTCTGCGGGGGGGAAAGGCCAGGTTACCACATTTCGTTAAAAAATAAAAGGTATTGGATGGAGCGCCGCTGGTCGGGTTTGAACCGACGACCGCCCGGTTAACAGCCGGGTGCTCTACCAACTAAGCTACGGCGGCAACTGCTAGGGACGCTGAACATAATAAGCCTCTTAATTGTTTCGGGAGGGTCAGTTCATATGTCATTGACATTCTTACCTTATCTTGCCCGGTATTTCCAGGTTGGCAACGGTCATTCAGTTGTAATTAGATCAAGGTCCTGACCCGCTAATAATGAGAGTTCCTTGTGAAGGTTCTTTATCCGTTCCGAAGCTTCGTGTAAATTTCTCTTCTCGTAAATCTCTGTTACCTGCTGCATCTTAAGCCTGAAAGTTCCTCGAAACAGGTTGTCAGCTTGAGCAACTATCTTTTCCTCGATTGTCCTGGGCATTAAGTCATGATCCGGCAGCCCAAGTTTAACAGCTTCATCCTGGGAAATACCAGCTCCTACATGTCTTTTAACGATCTGTAATATTCTTTCCGATACTCCGTATAGCTTAAGTATCCTGGAACCAACAATTCCATGATCTATTCCATTGGATTCACTTCTTCCGATATCATGAAGAAGTGAGGCTGCCCGGACAACGTCTATATTTGCACCGCACAGCTCAGCAATTCTTGTCGCAAGACCTGCTACTGCTCTGGAGTGGTCTGCAATATTCTGGGGCAGCTTAGCTTCTGCATAAATTCGGCTGATATCTTCTTCAGAAGGTATGTATTCCACTGTTTTTCCTCTTGGATTCGGAATAACATTAATTCCAGTCCGCACCTCCGAATCAAATTCTTTCCCTTCCAGCAACCTATCCAGAGTTATTGCCAGAGCCGAGACTTCGCTATGCGGCTGATTGGTTACACTTACGTTGTAATCCGATATCTCATATGCATCAGGAGGAACCTTGGACGCACCGACGAGAATAATCGAGTCTTTGCTGATCAGTTCTGACTTGAGCTTGTCCTTCAATGATTCAATAGATTCACCATACATCGTAAGATGAATCTTTACCCCTTTGAATTCCCTGAACTTCTTTTTCCAGTCAACTCCTGACTCAATCCTGAAATTACCGCCAAATTTGCTTACGATTTTAGACAGGGTCTCCTCGAGTGCGACGTCCTTGGAATCGATATAAATGCCGGATGCCCCGAACGCTCTAGCAACAAGTGCGACGTGAGTGGTAATTCTCTTATCGCGGAATGGCCTATGCCCCACGCGAAGAACTTCAATAGTGGACAATAGTGAAAACCTGGAAATTAAGCGTCCAGTGCCTTTTCAATCTTATATCCCTTTATGTGCAGGATGTTGGATCGCCTGACAATCCCCTTCAAAAGGATTTGTGAAATGCCGAGTTTGTCAGCTGCGTCTCCTAGGAATACACCTTCTTCGGTCATCATTCCGGTGATTGTGTTTTCGTATTCCTCAAGTGTTTCTTCGGAGATAGTTGTCGCATAAATTATGTCAGAAAGTTCAGACATGGTTCCCATTATGTTAATCTGCACGTTAGTATAGTAGGTGTGGAACGCCTTTTCTGGGCCATTTGGGCCGGTTATCCACTGGCTCTCTATCATTTTGATCTTGTCAAGGTATGTCAGTGCCCTTTTTCCCTTCTGGCCGTATTCTTTTTCAATCTTATCCATCGTGACCCAGTCACTGGAAAGGTCAGTCAGGAGTTTTCTCTTTATCTCTGAATCTGCAGCGTGAAAAATAGAGACGAGTTCGCCAACGTCATTGACGACTTTAATTCTTACAACCATGCCACCCCGTATAGCTGAATTAGATTTAAATTATCACTTAATCTGAATATTTTGCATTCACTTTTTCCGGCTCTTTATCTCCTGAAGCAGCATTTTGTCATATTCTGTAGTGAATTTTATTCCTTTATCCTTAAGTATTTTAGCAACTGCGTCACCTGTTTCCCTTAAATTCTCAACCGGAAACCCTCTGTAAAGGATCATTTCATTCTCGTCTAGAGGAAATATGAGCCTGAATTTTGCCCCATCCCTGATATAACCCATGGGTTTCCTGTTTGCCTTGATCTCCCTCATGTTAAGCTCCAGCGATGCAGTATCATACGATTGCTCTTCCTGGTTGAGTTTCGATTCGGCGGACATGAATTCCCACAATACAGGGAATGCCTTTTCAAGTTTCTTCCACTGAAATTTCGAATCGAATTTGAAGTGGACGCTCCAGTTTTTCACCATAGAGCAAAATTACTACATATTTAATTACCATGCAGTTTTTTCCAGAAAATCACACCATACAGAAACTATTAATTCTGAGCCCTTAATATCCCCTTGCAGCCCTGTGGTGTAGTGGCCAAGCATTACGGGCTCTGGACCCGTCGACGGCAGTTCGAATCTGCCCGGGGCTATTTGAAAGGGTGAATTTGCTGGAAGATGAAAAAGACCCAGGAACTGTTTTCTGCGATCTGATAGATGAGTATATCCCGGCCAACCATCCCTATTTTCAGTTTGAGTCCTACGGCAGGCTCGCAATGGCAAACATTGGTCTCGCAATATCGTGCGGCGTGAGGCTTTCAGAAACCAGGGAGCTGCTTGAAACGATGGACACCCTGTTAAACAACTTCTCAAACCCTGAAGAAAAGCTCCCCGATCCAATTAGGAAGAGGCTGAATCATGAAGAGGAAGTCTGGCTGGATCTGAAGAGCAATTTTTCCGGAGGAGAGGTAAGGCCTGCGTATCTATTGTCAGCACACTCCTTCGTAAAACTGGCTGTTGCGATGCTTGCAGAATTACGGAAGGACGAGAAATTCAACACCTATGTAACAGACTATCTCCTCAATTATATGTATAAGTTCTCAGTTGCGCTCTATAGAGAGGCGATAGGCCACGTTCTACTTTAATTCAATACTTTCCAGGTAATTCTGGTATGACCTCGGTTTTTCCACGTATCTGTACAACGATGTGTTTTCCCTGTAGTAATTAAGCGAATAAATTGAAAGAGTGTCCTTGTCCAATATTCCACCATCTTCCATTTTGTCATAGAATTTCGTGATCTTTGTATCCTTTGGTTTTACGTAACCCAGCGGGCTTTTTCCAATCTTTTTTCTAATGACGTTAATTGAATCTTTCAAGCTCAACTTTTCCCTGGAGCATACAAATATGGACCCTTTTGAGTCCGGTGTTTTAGAAATAACCTCCACCAGATCTTCAATGTGCACCGGGGCCAGGTTTCCAGCCTCAGGCAATTTGCCTATACTGGAAGATGCAAGTTTAGTAACGAGTGGAGTAACTTTGTCACCCCTGCCAAAAAGAATGGAAGTCCTTACGATCAGGCTGTTCTTTACTGTGCTGACGTTTCCTTCTGTTAACCTTCTGGAGTGGAAAAATTCCATAGGTGCGAAATCCACATTAATGCAGGAAATGGAAATCAATCTCTGGTTGGTGTCTGCAGCCTTTATGGGGGCGACAATATTTTTTATTCCCTGAAGGTGAACATCCTTGAATTTCTGTTCCCTTTCGTCATATATCCCTGCTGAATTGATTATGGTGTCAAATTTCCCGATCGTTTCGGACATTTCCGCGGCGTTAAGGATGTTCCCCTTGATCCATTTATAACCCAGAGAGGCGAGTTCCGCGGACTCGTTTCTTGATAGGTACGATATTTCATCAGATTTAAGATTCCTGACAATTGAAGAACCTACGAAACCGGAACCACCTATTACTAGAGTCTTCATGCAGCGGGATGTCGATGGCAATAAAATATTTATCCCGCAATTATTGTAATACCGTAATTCACAAACCCAAAAGTAAGGCAAATTTTTAAAATCTTTAGCTAATGCAGGTCTGAAGTTTATGAGGTCACAGGGAAGAAAAGTCTACATGGTTTCAGGGGGAGTAACTAAATTCGCAAAAGCGACCCCGGACATGGATTTCAGGTTGCGGACAAAGAAGGCATTCGACTATGCTCTCAATGATGCAGGAATCAGCCTTAAGGATATAGATGGATCGGTTGCTTCCTATTTTGCCGATCATTTCCAGAGGCAGTTGATGTCCGGTATAATGGCACAGGATTATCTCGGCCTGACTCCGAAACCAAGCAAAAGGATTGAGGGAGGCGGCGCAACCGGCGGACTTGCTTTTCAAACAGGCTTCGAAGAGGTATCCTCGGGAAGGATGGACACCTGCGCAGTATATGGTTTCGAAAGCATGTCACACGTCAATACCTGGAAGGGAAACGAGTTCATTGCACTGGCGAGCGACACAAACTTTGATTACCCGGTAGGAGGCTTTTACACCGGGTATTATGCCCTGATGGCTGTCAGGCACATGCACGAGTTTGGAACTACAGTGGAACAGCTTGCAAAAGTCTCGATAAAAAATCATGGAAATGCAATTCATAACCCATATTCACAGAGCCCGATGAAATTGACAGTGGAAGACGTAAGGAATTCGCCAATGGTGTCATATCCACTGACCAGGCTGGACGTCTGCACAATGTCAGATGGAGCTGCTGTAGCCATACTTGCGGACGAGGAGAAGGCTTTCGAAATGAGTGACAACCCCGTATTGGTAAAGTCCATCGGAACGGGCACAGACACAATGAGGCTCTCTGACAGACCATTCCTGAAAGTGCCGCTGCTGCCGAATGAAAAGGAATCCGATTACAGGAATCTTAAATATCCCGGAATCCACTCATTCAGGGCCGGGAGAACTGCAGCAAAGGAGGCATATGAGGCTGCAGGAATAACTGATCCACTCGATGAGATAGATGTAGTTGAACTCCACGATGCCTATACTTCTTCTGAGGTTCAGACTTACGAGGACCTTGGATTATGCAAATATGGAGAAGGAGGAAGTTTTATTGAAGAAGGGAAGTCTGCATTAAATGGTAAAGTGGCAGTAAACCCGTCTGGTGGGTTACTCGCCTGCGGTCATCCGGTTGGAGCGACTGGAATAATGCAGGCAGTCTTCATGTTCTGGCAACTCCAGCATTCGCTGAAAAAACACTTCGGAAATGATAAACTTCAGGTCAATGGAGCAAAAAGGGGGCTAATACATAGCCACGCAGGAACAGGTACATACGTTACAGTTTCAATTATGGAGGCGGTGAAATGACGATAAACCCAAACGCAAAAATGGAAGAGTCCCAGGATGGGACGGAAGTCTACAATATTGACCCGTTAATTGTGAAGTCACACTATGAAATAGACTATATCCACAGTTACGCGCAGGACTCCCGTTTCTTCACCAGTCTTGGCAAGAAGAAGCTTATGGGAACCAGGTGCAAGAACCCGAATTGCGGTTATTCATACGCTACGCCCAGAATGCACTGCATGATCTGTGGATCCGAAACAGAATGGATTGAACTCCCCGGAAAAGGAAAGATTCACTCATACACCACATGTTATTTTGGAAGCGAAGCTTTCCTGAAGGAGACCCCATTCCACCTCGTACTTGTGGAATTTGAGGGAATCGATTCAGTATTTCTCGCAAGGTTGATAGGTGCAGATACTGAAGATCTTTACATCGGAATGCCGATAGTTGCAAAATTCAAACGCCTGCAGAGCTTCTCCCCGACTGATGTCTATTTCGTCCCTTCAGCAGAGGCTCTGAAGAAATAATTTTAATGCTTTATTATATCTGGGGATAGATATTTCGAGTTATCTTTTCCTCAATATTATTGTCCATTTTCTCTCTTCATTTTTTATTGAGAGGAAATCATATTTATTTCCGTTGGACTCAGCTTCTATAATTTCATAAATGTCCTTCGGGCTGATGTTGGAATGAATGTTTATTATGTCACCAGTTGAGAGTTTTGGCAGTAGTTCAATCAGTTTTGGAATTTGATCATCATGTATCTCGATGGCGTACTTCTTTGAACTCTGCATGGAATTTATGAATATACACAGAGACATAACTGATTTGCCTTACATCTAAGGCATTTCGGTTGGAATTGTGCTTATTCCCGTACGTACCTTTCGACCAATTTTTTTAGTGCCCTTCGAATGATTTCTTCCATGGTGGGAGTACTGATGCCTATCCTTTTTGCGATTTCTGTGAGAGAAGCTTTTCTCTCCAGGTCAAAGTAACCCTCATTATACGCAATTGTCAGAATTTCGTTCTGTCTTTCAGTAAGATCTTCAAACTCAAATGTCTGGTCCTTTATTACCACGGCGTTGACTCCACTTTCATTAAAGAGGTTAACCAGTTTTTTCAGGCCATAATTGCCCGGGACAAGTAGCCTGAGCCTTACCCATTTTGAACTAGATTCTTCGACATTCAGAACTATGCATTGGCCTGCAGCAAGAACTTTACACGCGCTGCAGCTTGGAGAGTCGATATAAAGAAGGTCTTTTCCAGCTCTCGCAGTTCCATTTGTCTTCACTCTCAGTTCCCATGCAGCGTTGTCGTTGTATTCATCAAGCTGAACCAGATGCTTTGTAAACTCTGATCCCACATTCTGTCCCTTAATATGGAAAGAAATACCTGAGTCAGAAAGTATGTTTGCGACGGAACAGTCGGTCCGGTCTATCTTGAGGATAACTTCCCTTGAACCGTGATCCGCCATACTATCCGATAGCTTATCAAAACAAATAATGATTTGCCTTTTCCTTGGCAAAGCAATGATTGTGCATACAGTTAAACGTTTATTCTTAGACTCAATCAACAGTTATGAGGCTCGCCAACGTTATTATAGAAGGCAAACCATCTGTTGTTGTTAATAAGGGAGGTAAATTACTTTCCCTTAAGAGCATAGGCGACAATGAATTCACCAAGACTGATGAATTATTGGAATTCGGGCTTTCCAATCTAGATTTTACCGATATTGATGCAACTGACATTGAGAACACCGGATTAGTGCATTATCGCCCTTCTGTGATTGCTCCTGAAAAAATAGTCTGCGCAGCGGTAAATTATAGATCACACAGCAGGGAGAACAAAAGGCAAGAATTAACATCCCCTTATTTTTTCAGCAGGTTCCGTAATTCCCTTATTGGGCCATATGATGAACTCTTGCTGCCATTTAACTCAGTTAAAGTCGATTGGGAAGCCGAGCTATCCGTAATCATAGGAAAAAAGGGGAAGTACATCTCCAGAAAGAATGCACTGGATTACGTGGCAGGATATTCAATATCGAATGATTTCTCCTGGAGGGAACAGCAGATGGAGGCAATGAAAGGGCAGGGAATGGGATCACACTGGTACATAGGCAAATCGTTTGATCGGTCATTTCCCCTTGGTCCTTTCATAGTCACTCAAGACGAAATACCTGACCCGGGAAATCTGGCAATAAAATTATACGTGAATGGTGACAAGATGCAGGAGGGTAATTCAAGCGATATGATATTTGATATTCCGTCGCTCATAGAAAACGCAAGCAAAGGGATTACTTTGCTGCCAGGCGACCTGATTTCCACAGGCACCCCGTCAGGGGTAGCCTATTACTCGGGAAAGCCGTTCCTGAAGGATGGAGATAAAATAAGAACTGAAATCCAGGGTCTTGGATATCTGGAAAACCTGGCTGTACTTGAAAGAGAACCTTCATGATCAGAACCGAAGATATCAGGAAAGAATATTCTGACGGTACTGTAGCATTAAAGGGGGTGACAGTAAATATAGACAAGCGCTTTACTGCAATAATTGGCAGAAACGGGGCAGGAAAGACCACTTTTGTTAGAATATTGTCTACGCAGCTATTGCCAACTTCCGGAAAAGCCTTTTTGGACGACATAGACCTTATCAGGGAACCCAGAAAAGCCAGAAGGGAAATAGCAAGCATTCCACAGGAAGCCATGCCTATTGGAGTGCTCACTCCTTTGGAACTCGTAAAGATGTATCTGATTGCAAGGGGGATGTCATTCAAGGACTCTCATGAAACTGCCCTGAAGGCTTTGGATGCATTGCAGTTAAGAGAATTTAAGGACAAGCCCACAGACACACTTTCTGGTGGCACCAAGAGGAAAATCTTTGTTTGCATGGCCCTGGCTGCCAATGCTTCAACGATTTTTATGGACGAACCCACTACCGGACTGGATCCCATTTCAAGATTGGAAGTCTGGTCTGCTCTTAGAATGCTGACAGGCAACATTATCCTGACAACGCATTATATGGAAGAAGCGAAGGAACTTTCTCAAGACGTAATACTTGTGGATTCCGGGAGGGTGATAGAAAGAGGGACGGTCGATGTCTTGTTATCGAGGTTTGCAGGACTGGTAAGGGCCGAATCCTATACACCAAAACCGGGTACCACCAGGATCGGAGGAATTTACATTAGGTACATCAAAAGTTCAGAAGCCGAGGAATTTCTGCATAGTGGGTTTAACATTAAAGGGATCACGCTTGACGACGTGTTCATAAAACATGGTGTCAGCCTTGAATCTTAAATTCATTTTCCTGCTTGCATGGTACTACGGGTTCAACACAATTCTCAGGGGTCCATCGTATCTAGTAGCTTCTCTGAGCACTCCGCTGACGCTCCTGTTTCTGGTGTATATCCTTTCGCATGGAGCGTTCGTTTCTTACGCAGTAGTAGGGGGCTTCACCGCATTGATCTCGACAATTTCGCTCTCTAGTGCAGGGGATGCTGCCTTTTTACGACTGCAGTTGAGATTCCAGGACCTTCTTGTCGCGACTGAAGTAGGGCCCACCGATTATATGCTTGGATTGACCTTGGCTTATCTGGTTTTCTCTTTGCCAGGAATAGCTATTTATGCGGTGTTTGGAGCTTATCTGCACCTATTCACCATTATTAATTCACTGGAACTAACAGGGTTGCTTGTAATCCTCGTAATTGCAACTGCATCATTTTCCTTTATAATTTCCGGGCTCATTAAACATGTTAGAAACGTTTGGGGTATAGCTGGAATACTTTCAATTGTAATGACTGTTCTTCCTCCAACTTCCTATCCTTACACTTTCCTTCCAAATTGGGGTATTTGGGCACTTTCTTTATCTCCCACCACTCCCACGGCAATACTTGCCCAGGGGATATTCTCGCTTTCACCTATGTACCCGATAATGATCGTAATTCTGTTGAGTGAAACAGTCCTGTTTTTCGTACTTGCCAGATATCTAACCAGATGGCGTGAGGTATAGCTTGCTATTCCAAGAGTAATATCCATCTGTTTTCTGGAATTGTATCCACTATTTTCTGTAAAACCAATCCTTTTTGAACCTTAACTCCGCAAATTTTTAGTGTACATATTAGCTTCGAGGTTCTTATCTATCTTTTCAATACTTGAGGGTATTTTGCTCAGTGTTTCCTTATTTTCTCTGACCATCGTGTTTACCTTCGAGAACTTCGGCAAGGCATCCTTTACTTACAATTTACTGGTGAGATCAGCAGCACTGACCAGCACAAATATGCTCCAATACAGATACAATGAAAGGAAAGATACGAAGGAATACCCTCCCTGGGGGGACCATCGTCACCAAGGTATGATTTATCGTTCGCTTTGCCTCCATCGGAACGTTCCTTTCCCCCTCTTCTCATCCACTATTTTCCTGACCCAGTCTTCCACCAATCCCTATAGGGATTATAAGCTAGCAAAACTCTTTGCTGCAGCATAGAGATAGCAGGGGATAAAATAGGTTGATCGAAAGTTCTAATCCCTAAAATATGGGAAGCAAAGGTTTTGAAGCAATTTTTAACCACTGTGAGGGAAAACCCCAAATGGTAAGATATAGCTGAAAAAGAAACATTTTGTACAGAGCCAAGATACATAAACTGTTCGCTCACAGGCAGAATAGAAGAAGGTCAAGCTGCGTGTGGCTCCATGCATACCCGTGCCCGTTAAGTCAGGTGGCCAAGCATGCAGGACAATGTAACTTCGGATCGGAAGGAATGCAGTTCCAAGGAGGACACAACTGCGCGCGTTGAAACAGGAAATTCCATGTTAAAGATGAAATGGAGGTAACGTAAAACCGTTAAGTTTGATTATTATGAAACCGGGAATAACTGTGATAACTTTGGGCGTAAAAGATTTTAAGAGGTCTTTGAACTTCTATAAAAATGGACTTGGCTGGCCAACTAAGGCCACAGAAACCGATTCCATAGCATTCTTTGAGTTAAATGGCACAAGACTTGCGTTATATCCAAAAGATGACCTGGCAAAGGATGCAAACATTCCTGCAGGTGGAAGCGGTTTTTCGGGAATAACGCTATCACACAATGTATCGAGCGAAAGCGAGGTCGATAGCCTGATAGTTGACCTGAGACGGATAGGAGCCAAGATAGTGGTAGAACCTCACAGAACAAGCTGGGGAGGTTATGGCGCTTATTTCTCCGACCCGGATGGTTACCTGTGGGAAGTAGTCTATAATCCTGGATGGAAAATTGACAAAGATGGATTAGTAAAATTCCCATGAACCATACTTCTTGGACATGAATGCGGGAACCGGGATTCGAACCCGGGTTAAGAGCTTGGGAAGCTCCTGTGATACCGCTACACTATTCCCGCTCCGTCCCTGATTATCTGGTTAAGATTAATCTATCGCAGTCCTTCTGTTTGTTATGTGTCCCATCCTAAAACCTGTATTTCTTAAAACGCAGATAGAAAGCAATATCGTAAGCAGCCTTGATAATCCCGGCGGTGTAAAGGAGAGAAGCCGGAGCAATGTCAATCAATGCTCCTCCAGCGGCAGGTGAAGGGATCATTGCTGAATTCCTGGATGCCAGGAATATAGAATTGGTCTTGACCCTTGCATCTCTGTTAATCACTGTGTTGATGAAACTGTCCCTTGGGGAAACGTCCATCTGACTGGTTGCCTGTCTCATAAACAGAAATGCCTCACTGTAAAGCAATGAATGGATAACCGGGATCAAAATCAAGAATCCATTACTTATAAGATGGGTAAATACCATCGTCTTAACCAACCCAATTTTTGCTGATATTGAACCGGAATAGAATATTGAAACTGCGCTGATAATCGATACCAGGAAGAATATCAACCCATTGTATGCCAGAGTAGTAGAATACTCAATATTGAACCATAGGGAGAGAATTGATGTCGCAACTAATCCACCAGCAAAGGCATCCATACCGAAAAGAACTGATAATTCCCTTGTAATTTTCCTGGTTTCCGGTTCCAGTGTCATTGGTTGCGTTTTCTTTCTCATCTCCGGGAAGAACGCAAAAAAGTACGGTACCATTGCCAGTATGGCTACTGTAAAACATACCTCGAAGATTAAGCTAAAGTTCACGCTGGACTCGAGCAATAGGAAAAGGGCGCCTCCCATGTTGCCAGCGTACGACATAAAATTGTAAAATACGTAAGCCTTGTTCTTCTTTTGCTGATCCTCGATTGAATGACCTATGGAAAACTGTTCCAGTGGTTGATTTGGCGTAGAATCCTTACCTGAAAGCGAAATTCCGCCAAAAATCAAGGCCAGGATGAATGCCGCTAGATTTTGGAAAACAAGCATTACAAATATGGCAATCGCAAATATTCCACTATAAATGAATACTATCTCTCTTCCTCCCAGGCCCAGTCTTGGATAAAAATAAATTGCCATTGTGGAAGCTGCAGAGGCTGCGAAAAGAACGAGACCAATGTCAAGGTAGCTCAGGTTGAAATGAAGCAGGTAGTAAGGTGCTGATACAGAAAGGACAAGAAGCACAAATGATCTCAGGAACCTGCTGAGGGAAAGCAGAAAGATGTTTCGATCCATCCCCGGGCAACTACTTAGATTTCTGGTTCATGATCTTTCATTCCTGCCATGGCGTCGAATTTTCATAGTTGTTTTGTGGGCGTAACTTTTGATTAATCGACCACTGTGGCTTTAACTATATACACCTTATCAACCGGCCTGTCGTCCCTACCAGTCTTCACCTTGCCTATGGTATCCACTACCTCCATTCCTCCTATAACTTTACCGAACACGGGATGCTTCTTGTCCAGGTAGTTGTTATTCACCAGATTTATGAAGAACTGTGATCCACCAGTATTTGGACCTGCGTTTGCCATTGAGATCGTTCCTCTGTCATTCCTGTTGTTCTTTGTAAATTCGTCCTTGATATTGTATCCAGGTCCACCGGTTCCTGTGCCTTTAGGATCTCCACCCTGGATCATAAAGTCCTTGATTACCCGGTGAAAGATTACTCCATCATAGAATCCCTTTGCAGCTAGTTTCCGGAAATTTCCGGTGGTGATTGGCATTTCCTGGTCAAACATTTCAATGGTTATGGTCCCATGGTTTGTCTGTAGCAATACCTTAGACATCGTTCGTTATCGGTAAACTCATATCTTAACTTTCGCCAGAATTTTACCTGATGGGCTGTTTTCGCCCCAACGTATCTTGCTTCACAAAGATATTAAGTGGATAAAACATTGGAAAATTCACAAGCCCTCTTTAAATTAGCGGGACGGTGTCCAGCATCCATTTAACGAATTGCTGTACCACGCATTGACGTACTCTCCGCTGGAAATGCGGTTGCATACGAAATTTGTATCACAATAGTCACATATCTCTTCGTTTCCAATAACCCACCCGGTTCCGGGATTCATGTCTGTCTTGAGTTCTACCATTTCCTCAGACAATCCCTGTGTAAGTGTGTCGAACGAACTGGTGCTACACTGATTGCAACCGGAAGTGCATGGATAGGGTTCGCATGTGAAGAATGGACCCTGATTTCCGTCTGCGGTATCGTGGTAATCACAAAATTTCACGCAAGATTGATCTCCGGATAATGTTGCCATAACTCCTTTGGGAAGAAATATGTTATATGCTCCTTTTCCACCAAAATCCGGTATATTCTGAGTTTTTATCCAGTCAATAAGTACGGTCGAAATGTCTTTAGAACTCACAGATTGCGGAGGATTCTGGCTAATGACCCTGTAACCGTTTAAAGTGCCGATTCCAACTCCGTACTGCTTCAATTCTCCAGAATAGCTTGTGTTTTTTTCGATGTCCTCTACTGCCTTGTTGACCATGGGAACCAGTGCGTTTGCTACCCAAAATGATCCCCAAAAGACATTAAACCACTGGTATCCGGTTTTCCATACGGGCCCACCATTATAGACGGCCTGTGGATTCGCAGTCACAGTTGAGGCACCAAGGCTGCTCTTTTCCAGTTTATGGCCGCAAGGATCCGCATAATGCCATATTGAGGAATTTGTAAGACCCGAACTCCTCACTCCAACGTGATGAAAACCGTTTAATTCGACATTGCAGACTGGACAGTTACTGATCTGGTTACAGTTCCTGCATCTCCCTGTTGACATAATTAAATAGACAAAATCACTCTTAATATTTTTTTCGTATTTTCCGGCACGTTTGAGGGGCTTTAAAATTTCTTAGAACGAGTTAAAACGGGAATTTAACAATTCCACCATCGATCTGTATGTTAGCTCCATTGATATATGATCCCTCTTCTGAACACAGAAAAGAAACCAGGTATCCAATTTCTTCCGGTTTACCAAACCTGCGAGCCGGAATACTATTCTTCATCCTTTCATACGATTCTTCAACCGTATTGCCATCTCTCATGGCATTTCCTTTAGCTACATTCTCCAGTCTTGGCGTTGCAAAGAATCCCTGTGAAATTGAATTTGAAGTTATTCCATTACTGGAATACTCAAGCGAAATCACTTTAGAAAGACTAACTATCGCAGATCTTAACGAAGCTGACAGGGCAAAATTATCCATTGGTTGTTTTGTTGTCATAGACGTTACAAAGATTATCCTTCCTTTATTGTTAAGCATTGAAGGCAGAAAAGCTTTAATCATCTTAACTGAAGATTTAATGAACATGTTGATTGCAGAGTCCCAGTCTTCCTCGGTTAACTCTAAAAAAGGCGCGATTTTCGGGTCCCCGTAATTAATGATTAGGAAATCAACCTTCCCGGATCTTTTCTTTACTTCTGCTATTACCCTGTTCATGTTTGAGAGATTGGTCATGTCTCCTGCACTGTAATTTATTTCTGAACCGGTGAC
This sequence comes from Thermoplasmatales archaeon, assembly GCA_014874365.1. GTDB lineage: Archaea > Thermoplasmatota > Thermoplasmata > Thermoplasmatales > Thermoplasmataceae > JACWAH01. Next base: position 541 of record JACWAH010000019.1, on the reverse strand, counting down.
TTTGTGCAATTCCTCCGCGGCAGCGCTTATTCTTTCCTGGGATTTTGAGAATATGTGGACTTTGCATCCATCTCCTGCCATTACTTTGGCAATTGCCTTTCCGATACCAGAACTGGCTGCACTTACCAGAGCGACTTTCCCGTCAAATTTTGACATTGTAAAGTATCATTTTGATGGTATATTAAATGTGTTTCATCTGCCCTGGAAAATGCAAGGTTTAGCACATTTACTGATCTATGTTATGTTTAAACAGTGTAAAACATTGTTTAAGATATATAACAGCAGTTCTTTACGCCCGAGCCGGGATTTGAACCCGGATCAGAGGCTCCGCAGGCCTCAAGGATATCCATGTTACCCCACTCGGGCAGCTTCTACTTGAACGCGCACATGAGTTATAATTTTTGAGAATTCCGAAAAACCTCCCTCTGATCACCTTACCGGTAACAGTAAGATTTATTCATGAACCTGCCATGTTAATGTATGAGCACACTTTATGGCGAAACACTCAGGGAAATATACAAGCTCAACGGCATCCATGATC
>JACWAH010000018.1 GCA_014874365.1 Thermoplasmatales archaeon | reverse complement strand
TGGGAGTACTGGGATTTGAACCCAGATCTACGGGTTTCTTCCGGATCATTGTTCCAGTCAATCATCATTACATCAGTTGACCCATAGAAAATCACGCCCTGACTGGAGCCCGCTAGGATGCCTGACTACCCCACACTCCCATGGATCAGATTTGACCCGTGGGGCAGTGAATCCGGCAACGGATTTATAATTATTGATGATAATGCAGCCTGGAAAACCCCCTGACTTATTTCCATTGAGTCAGTATCTTCTCCCGGTTGAAGGTAGCCTTACTTAGAAAATAAAGAACGACCACCGCTACGAGCAGGCCGGCTGATACAAGCAGAAGATTGGTGCTGCTGTTAAGATTCACTACGCCCGCCTCACTCAGTACATAGAGTATGAAAAGAGGGGATATTGAAAGCACCCCTATCTGGTAAGACCCCTGTACACTGGTAACCTTTGCGGATACGAAAACTCCAAAACTAACGCCGTATATGCACGCTAACGGAGCTCCGATAAAGAGTACGATTGCAAATGTCCAGTTCGGGTAAAACAGGTAACCAAGTTTGCTTCCGGTGAAAACATCAATCAGTATCATGTATACAAGACCACCCAGGTAAATCGATAATATCACGGGAATAAACCCACTGATGTCTTTTCCCAGAAGAATCTCGCCATCGGTGGTGGGAGTAGCCAGTAACGGTTCAAGGCTCTTTTCCACTTTTTCACCTATGATGCTGTTGGAAGAAATATATAGCGGAAGCAGTGCCGCTATTATCATGAAGAAGAACCCAAAGGCACCAAGGAGTGATTCAATGGTTGTAATTGCCTGCACTTTCCTTAGGATAACTAGGTTATCAAGTAACGGAAGACCAACCCCCAAAACCAGAGGCAGGATGAAAACTCCTATCATTAAACTCCTCCTTTTCCGCAAAACGGCCAGGTCTTTCTTTGCCAGTATCCACGACTTCCATAATCGCATTATTTCACTCCCTTACCAGTTTAATGTACACATCTTCAAGTGAGGCCCCTTTTTCGTTGACATACTTAACCCTCCCGCCTGCTGCAACTATTGCGTTTACTACAACTGAGGTTTCCTTTTCAGGGTCAGCAAGCTCAACCAGAAGGCTGTTCCCCTCGACTGCAACGCTTTTTGGGCCAGTTGCTTTCACAGCAGACAGAATCTTATCGTTCATCTCTTCCAGTATAATTTCAGTCTTTCTTGCAGATGCCGTTTTCTCAAGATTTTCCGGAGTATCGACAGCTAAAAGTTTCGTCTTTAGAACCCCGATCCTGTCGCACATAAGCTGTGCTTCATACAGGTTATGAGTGTTGAGCAGGATAGTCCTGTTCTCCTTCTTGAGATCCAGGATGATATCCCTGATTACTTTGGATGCTTCCGGATCAAGGCTTGCAGTGGGCTCGTCCATTAGCAATACTTCCGGATCATGTATTAGTGCTCTGGCTATTGCCACCTTTTGCTTCATTCCCTTTGAGTAAGTTCCTACAGCCTGATCTTTCCTGTCCCAGAGATCAAGCAGCTTGAGGTACTTCTCTATGTTCACCTTTATCTGGTCTTCCGGAAATTCGTACATGCGCCCGTAAAACTGGAGATTTGCATATGCACTAAGGGAATCGTATAAACCAACATTGTCAGGAACCAGCCCTATCATCTTTCGGATCTTATCGGCATTGTTCCTGTCTGAAATGTCATAGTCCCCAACAGTGGCAGTACCGCTTGTACTTGATATCAGGCAACAAATCATTCTGATGGTTGTGGTCTTGCCTGCCCCATTTGGTCCCAGCAACCCGAAAACTTCCCCTCTGTCTATGTGAAATGAGATGTTGTCAACAGCGGCCGAGGAGTTGAACTTCTTGGTGAGATTCTCTGCCTTGATCATCTGCATACTGTTGTCACCCTGATAAAGTCTAAACCTGGCAATGAATAGTACATAAGAACAGACGCCATATTTATGACAATTATATAAGCGAAGTGAAAGTACAACCAAGGCACGAAGAACTGAACAGATCCCAGCTTTATCCATTTACATAGGGCGGTTTCACGGAGGATTTTAAAGATAGGCCATGCTTCGCGTTTCTAAAATTCTGGACAATAACTCAACCTGGCAACTAATTGAATAACCCTTTTGAGAGGTATTCCTTCATCATTTTTTTGTATTCCCCTAATCCTGTGGGGTTGATTATTTTAAGTGATTGACGTTCGCTTTCCAGTGTGCCCCCAAGACTGAAACCTTCCATTACCGATATGAGGAATCTGTCCAGATTGATCACATCACTTTCTATTTCCACGTAAAGCCTGTCGCCCATGACATACGGCCCTCTTAAGATTGGCCTGGAATCCCATTTTTCAAGGAACTCCAGTGACTTTCCGTTATCGACAGGGGGACCTTCGTGAATGATCACGGACGGAATTACCTCCCTGTTAAATTCGATCAGAATTCTTATTTCCTTTTCCGTTAGCTGCACCAGGGAACCTATTGTCCTGAATCCAGTTTCAAAGCTGGTTTTCTCGATCTTCTTCAGGACCCTGGCAGCCTGTGGATACAAAACATCTTCCGTTCTATCCGGTCTTCGAATCGATATCAACCTGAATACTGTCCCTCTCTTATTCAGCTCCGGAGATCGCCCTTTTCTATTAAACACCGCATTAAACCCGTTATTTAGATAAAGTTTTGAGGCGATCTTGAATTTCGAGAGAGATTCCAGGCTCACTGCAGCGGCGGCGTTCCTCTTTGGATCGGTTGGATCGATTACTATTGCGGTGCTGTTTCCAAATTCGGCCAGATCAGCGTGTTCAGGAATCCGGAGACGACCTTTCAGGTTAGAAAGATCCTTTATCACAGAATCAAAACTCTTCTTGTTAATTATGAGCAGCTCGCAAATGTACCCGGAAAACCCGGATGTCATTACGTCCGCACCATATATGCCTGCAGCCTTCATGAATAACTTGAGTTTACGGACCTCGTTCTTTTCAGTATCAGAAAGATTTTCGTTCACGTATTTTGTGTGGAGCAGCGTTCTATCGACTGAACTCACCTTGATCTCGCCGGGCTTGATCATGTAGCATGGAACTATATCTGTCTTAATTCCGAGATAATTTCCAGTGATATACGGATGCTCTGCGTATCTCGCCTTTCCTGAGGGAACTGCTTTTCTTGCCAGCAAAAGACCTGTCTTTTCTATTTCCTTTTCGGAGTACTTCCTGGAGAACGCAATGAATATGTCAAGATCTGATCCTTTTAGATTGGTCCCTTTTGCAACGGAACCAACAAGAACAGGCTCAGCATCAATATCATTCTTGGAGATTTCCTCCCTCAGCTTGGAAGATAATTGATCAAATGCAAGGGAATAAAGAGAAATCTCGTCCCTTTCTGGACTTCTTTCCTTTACAAATTCGTCTATATTCATGAAGTCAGATCGATGATTGCCGTTGCCGGTTCTCCTCCTGATTTCTTCAATGCGTCCAGGGCCTTTTCTCTTGTTACGCCGGCCTGTTCCATTACAAGCGCTACGTCTTCTTCAGGGAAACTTGGCTCTTTGGGTGTAGAAGATTTCTTTGGTACTTCCTTAAGTTTTCCAGTGATTTGCAGGCTCATCTCTCCCTGCGCATCTATCCTGGTAACCTGGGGCATCTCTATTATGTAGTCTTTCAGGTCACCTTCCATTATTACTCTCTTTACGTCTGTGAGTTCGGTGGCTTTTATGCCCATCTGTGCCATCATGCGCCTCATTTCCCTGGAATTGAACTTGCCGGGCATCATCTTCCATACGACCTCCATTTTTTTTCATATTCGATTGCCTCAAATCCAAAAAAATTGCAGTTACCTGAAAGCACTGTTGCTTCGTCATAGTCTAAGGTCCCTAGGATCATATTTCCACGCATTTGCATAAGTAAACTATATAAATTGTTATCTGATTTTTTCAAGCGTGAATGATCCTAGGTCGAAAGAATTCTCGTCAAGGAATATCTCCACCCAGTCTCTTGATCTTGCATTACCCAATCCTGATACTTTAAGGAAGAGTTTTGATCCTTCGTTCTTGAATTCTATTGAACCGTCCATTGTATACGAGACCCCTTCCGTTATCTTCTGATCAAATAATCCGCCTTCAAGCAGGTAGAATGCAGTTCCGTTCTCTCCTCTCCTTTTCTGGATGAACTGCTGTATAAACTTTAGCAGTAACTTCTCGTCAAGTTCGGTTATATAGGAAGTTAGTGATGAGAAGAGCAACCTGTAGTATCCTTTCTTGGCTCTCATTACAGAAGTTATGTTGTCAACGTTCTTCATCATGGAGCTTATGTTGGAAATATTGTCTATCACCACAGCATGACGGGAAGAACTCTTCCCCTGGATAGTCCTTGAATATATGTCAATGAATTTGAGATAGCCTTCCTGTTCAGCCTTCTCCACACCAGGATATATCTTTGAAATTTCGTAAAGGATGTCCTTGATGTCTTTGTCAGTGGTGATGATAAGGACAGGCACTTCCTCCTTCAGTGATTTTGCAACAAAGTTCCAGGCAAGAACGTATTTACCGGAGTAGGGCGGACCAATCAAGAGGCAGTTTGATCCCGTCTGGAGTCCACCCATAAGAAGCTCGTCAACTTTCTCATTGCCGGTTGAAACCTTTGGTGGAACAACAGACGTGAAGGGATCGTCAACACTCGCAGTAACGTTTGGTTCTTCTATTTCAGCAAGTATCTTGCTGATCTGGTCCTGCTTTCTTGGGCCAGTATTGACAAGTTGTTCTGCAAGTTTCTGCAATTTAAGGACAGATGCTGCCAGGTTTTCATTTGACTTCCTGATCTCTTCCGCAACTGCACGCATAGCCACAATAAGTTCCTTTGTTCTTTCCTGCTCCATCTACTCATCACTTAATCTTATCAATATTTAAAGGCTAGCCTTATTCCCAGTTATTCAATACTTTCTTCAGCGTTCATAAGGGTTTCAAGCTTTACTAAGTTTTGCCATACCCTTGATCGAAGCTGCCTTAATTCTTTAAGGCTCAAGACAAATGGTCCTGTCTGGCATTTAGTGTTCATTTGAAATTTCAAAATTGTGCAGGTTCTATGCCTGAGATTCGACTATCAGCCTGGCCTGCCACCAGGCAGGCGGTTACTGGTCAATCGGTATGCCGAGAGTCCCAGGAAACAGCTACTATCTGCGGTCGTTTCCCATAAAATTTGTAATGATCCGCTGGCCGGTACATTAATGCCTTCTGCCTGCACTATGTGCACTGCCCTACTTCTCTGAGCCCGATTCAGAAAGACTGGAATAAAAGAAATATCAGGAATGTTGGATAATTACCATATAAGCCCCGAATTTAATGACTTTAAATAGTTTTCGCTTAACAATGTTCATAAGAGAATTCCGAAAAACCTCCCTCTGATCACCTTACCGGTAACAGTAAGATTTATTCATGAACCTGCCATGTTAATGTATGAGCACACTTTATGGCGAAACACTCAGGGAAATATACAAGCTCAACGGCATCCATGA
>JACWAH010000017.1 GCA_014874365.1 Thermoplasmatales archaeon | reverse complement strand
CACCTTCGCTACGGCACTGCACCCCCTTAAAGGAGATGCAACACCAAATGGGCAGTGTTTACAGCTAGGACTACCCGGGTATCTAATCCGGTTTGCTCCCCTAGCCCTCGTTCCTCACCGTCGGATCCGTTCTAGTTGAACGCCTTCGCCACCGGTCGTCCTTTCAGGATTACAGGATTTTACCCCTACCCAGAAAGTACCTTCAACCTCACCCGGTCCCTAGTTCCGCAGTCTCTCCAGAAGATCTTCTGTTAAGCAGGAGAATTTTCCTGGAGATTTACGAAACCGGCTACGAACGCTTTAGGCTCAATAAAAGTGACCACCACTCGAGCTGCGGGTGTTACCGCGGCGGCTGGCACCCGTCTTGCCCAGCTCTTATTCCCTAAGCGTTTTAGACTTAGGAAAAGCTCTGACAAAGTCAGAGCACTCAGGTTTCCCGTGTCGCGCTTTCGCGCATTGCACAGTTTTCGCGCCTGCTGCGCCCCGTAGGGCCTGGACTGGTGTCTCAGAGTCCATCTCCGGGCTACCCCTTTCAGGGCCCGTACCCGTCTTAGGCTATGTGGTCCTTTACACCACATACAACCTGATAGGCCGCAGACTCATCCTCAGACGCCGGAGCTTTCATCATCGAAGCCTTCCATCATACGATGACTATGGAGGATTAGCCTCAGTTTCCCGAGGTTATACTCCATCTGGGGGTAGATTGTCCGCGTGTTACTGAGCAGTATGCCAGTATCTTACGATCCTTCGACTCGCATGGCTTAGTCGAAACCTGATAGCAGTGGCCGCCGGCAGGATCAACCGGAGTTAACAGATTAATCTGCCTTTAAATTAGAAATTGGCGAGCCACAATTTGCACCTTTTACTTCCAGTCGGTTCTGAGTCACAGTTCCTCAAAACCCCATTTCTTCCAGCGCAGGAAATCCGGGTTCATACAGGTCATTAGACCAGTCCCCTTTCTGCCGTAGTGCTGGGTTTTTACACATCGAGAGATGCGTAAGTCACACAATAGGAGCGGCGTATTTAACGATTTCGAGGATAAATCGTGGTCCGGTTGTTCCAACAGATCAGGAAAAGTGTTATAATGGATTATAATGTAGATTGGAAAAGATGGCAATAGAAGATTCTCTTCTTGACGTTCAAAAGAAGATAGAAAGGAGATTCTCCAACATAGGAAAAGGCAAATATGCTAGAATACTCAGGATGGCAAGGAAGCCCACCAGCGATGAATATGTAAGGATACTGTTCATAACCGGGATGGGTATAATTTTTCTTGGCGCTCTTGGCTTCGTCATCTATTTAATTACCCTGTATACTGGCCTCCAGTAGGTGCTGATTTATGGAAAGCGTGACAAATGATTGGTTAAATGTCGGATCAAACTCGTTGGTAACTGGATGCGGTAGAACCTTAACTATCCCAGTGGCAGTTAAAAATACTCATTCAAAGGAAAGAGAATTCAAGATTTCCATATCCACATCATTCCAGCAGAAAGAAGGAATGATAGAGTGGATAATATCCTTGGAGGGGAAAAGGACAATCGAAATCACCTCATCTGGAGTTGATCCGAAGAACCTGGAAACTGAGTTTTTCGTTAAGGGAGACAACCTGACTACCATTCCCCTGGTAATCAAAACCCCAAGAGGCGGGTTCAAGGGCGATTCCCTGAAACTTACCTATTTCGTTGAATCAAAGGATGGTCTGAACGCTGATAAAGGTACAATTTCAATAACCCTGATGCCAGTATTCATTGCGCTCAAAACAACTGTTGGCAATGAACTCCAGGTGTCTCTGGACTTGTCCAACAAGAGCTACAAGGATGTTGACGAAAAGAGAATTGAAGGAATCGAAAATCCCGAGAATGAGATCATGAGCATTGTATCTCCCAAGGATTTGAGAGGATACGTTTTCGTGGAAACCATGCATCCGGATAGAGTAGGATTCATTGCGAAAGGAATTAAGGGCTTCAAGGGATTGGTTGATGGAGACATAAAGTTCGAGGAGATATCCCATTACCTTACGCCGAAACCGGCAGTGAGTGGCCTGGAACTCGGGTCTTTTGTGGAACTTATCGATGGCCCGTTTAAGGGCGAGAAGGCAAAAATAATGTCCATAGATAAAGCAAAAGAAGAAGTAACAGTGCAGCTCGTGGAATCCATGATACCAATCCCAGTAACCGTGAGAGCGGAAGCCCTCAGAGTACTGGACAGACGCTGAAGTGAATGAAACTTAAATCTAAGTCGAAGAAAGGGCAGACTGAATTACTTGAACGGATTGAAGCGGCTCTAAGCGAGCCGTCAAAGCTTATTCCTGAATGCCTTGATGGAGGAATGTTCTGTCCGTTTTCATCTTACAGCAAGAAGATCAGTACAATAGAGTCCTTGGAAGACTACAATAAATTTTCCAGATCAGCGGATCAGTTCCTGCGGGGACTTTCTGAAACTGAAGAAGTTCTGGAGTCAAACTCAGTTCCGATAGTGGGAATTTTCACCACAGCATATGGAAGCGTGGAATATGCGAAACGATCTGATACTGATCCATCTGTATTAGCCGGAATTCAGCATTCTTCTAATCCGATGTGGAGAATGCTTGCTTTCTATTCCCTTGTATATAACAGGGATGTACGCATATTTTCCTCCACAAATTACTACCTTGCTTCCTGCAAGGGAACTTCACCAGACAGGGAGTTTTTTCAGGATTGCCTGAATGACGAAAAGATCCATTACAAGGATTCAGGCATAATAGAAGTGGGAAGCGGCGATACCTATTTTGAGGTCAGTTACCTTGGAAGAAAAATTCTAAGAATATACGAAAGTTCGTCTGATAACACTCTTAAAGGAATTTTAAAACACATTCTATCCAAGAACCCCCTTAAGGATTTCTCCCTGGTTTTTTCCTTCTCCGATAAAATAGATATATCGAAGGAGAGGTTCCTCTCAGACTATCTAGCAGGGAAAATAACTGACAGGGAATTGCTTAAAAATGCTAAGGATAAACACCTGGATGTCTCGCTGAAGAGTGGTTCTTATATTATTGGCCACCGCATTTTCAGTGAAGCAGGCAGCTTCCTTTCTGAATTTACAGAATCTCCGTTCGACCCGCAAAAGTTGCTTCCGGTATTGAATGAAAAGGGTTCCGTAAAACTGGATGTGCCGAGCATGGGTAAGCTGCTGGAAATCCTTTGGCCACAATATTCGAAGGATATCATTGAACTCCTATACCCGGGTTCAGTTCCCGGCGATCTCAAAGGCAGTCCGTTGAAACAGATAGAGGCCATTCAACATAAGATTGAAGGGGACACCGTCAAAGCGGATTTAGAGTCGGTAACCTGGTCAGAAGAATCTTCACTGCTGCTCAAGTTGATAAAAACATTCAAGGCAGATGGAAAGGAGATTGCTGTAAAAGATGCCCTTTTTTCCATGAAAAATTCCCAGAAATCGAGTTCCGTCTGCTATGCTTTCCTTTCATCCACAGGCGCAATTAAAGGCAGAGAATGGATGTTTGACAAAACTGCGATCGACCTTGGCGAGAAGATTCGCCCCCTCATAGATAAGTTGCTTGTTTCAGATATGCTTCAGTTCAAAGAACGCTTCAACGAATTGAAAATGTACATCTAAGTGATAAAATGTCAAGACACTTTGTATCCAAAAAAGAAGGTGCTGCCATAATCAAGCTTGTGGCAGAACTGGGAATAGGCGTCGGAAGCGGTGCAAACATCGAGATTGAATCCAGAAAAGACGCTGAATATTATCTCCTTGACGGCAGACCCTTTGCATACAAAGGGGAGAGCTTCTTTCCCTCGTTGAATGCTTTGAACTCATACAAACCCGAAAAAAACTGGGTGGAGGTTGATGATGGAGCGGTACCTCACCTGACTAATGGAGCTAACCTGTTTGCGGGTGGAATTACTTCTTTTGACGAACGAATTCGATCCGGGGATCTGATATTTATAAGGAATAACAAGGGTATTTACTTCTGTATAATGCGAGCAACACGAAACGCGGATGAAATTGGAAAAGAGAGGAGAGGGGAAGTTGCTAAAAACGTCCACTGCCCCCGGGACAAGGTATACGAAGTATTCAGGGAGATTTCCCGCTAGATTTTCCGCCAATCACCATGTACGCCAGTATCAGCACTATGGCAAGAACAATCACTCCCACTACAATGAACGCAACAGGCAATGATGATTGTTGTATCGCTTTAAACGTAATCTCGTTTACCGTCACATTACTTCCATTAACAATGAAAGACGAACTGTTGCTGCTTTCAGTATAACCGGATGCGCTCGCTGAAAACGTATATGTCCCGTTTGTAAACTCAATGGTAAGATTGGTAGCTGTCGAGTGGTAGCTTTCACCATTGATTGTAACTGTCCACTCAGTGCCCCTGCTTAATCCACTTTCTGTAAATGTAACGGTGTACGTTTGCAAAAAGAATGTGGTAAAGTTATAAGCATTCAGGGTGCCCCACCCATTCAAGAGTGTGTAGCCATATCCGTCGGAATAATAGTTGTTATGCCCGTATAGAATGGGTGTGAATGGAAGGATACCCTGAGCAGGTTTACTGGAATATTCCTGCGTTCCCAAAGAATATATCTGTGGATCTGCAAATCCGAGCGTCCCCCTCCTCTCCTTAAGCAAAACATGGTTTATTGCCGCAAAAATACCTGCATCCACCGGGGATGAAACACTCGTACCGAATACGTAATAAAACGGATCTCCGCTGGAGGCGTTGGTAGCATAGTAAGTGGCATAACCGGATTGATCTCCAATCGAAATTGTGATCAGGGTATTGTTCCCAATAGCAGAAATGTCGGGAACTCCCCTGCCACTTCCTGATATGAGTGCATTGGCTGAAGAGCTTAACTGCCATGATGGTTCCCTGAAAAGTGTGCTGATGCCGGACGTAGTTCCGTATGGCCCTGACGATGCAGTTGCAGCTATGTACCAGTTTGTCTGGTTTTCAATGCTCAATGCACTGGTTAATTTGAGTGTTGTTCCGCCAACTGCTATGTCGCCAAAGCTGTTATATGCCATTGAAGCTGGATACCATAACTCCGAACCCACATATTTGGGGCTTTGGGGACTATCCCCTGAATCACCGCTAGCCACCAGTACGCTCACTCCAAGTGCCTGGGCTTCCATAAGGTCATTGTACCATGTCGAGTCGTTTTGCTCCTTTGAGCCCCAGGAATTTGAGATTACCTTCACATTTGCGAGGTTGTTGAGGATATATGAAAAAGCTTGATCCAGGCCAGCAAGGCTAGGTGTTCCGCTGTAAACATTGTAAATAGTAGATCCCGGTGCGGATGTACCGAGCATTTCGAGGTCGAGCGTATTCTCCAGGCTTGCTGAAGTGCAGTAAGCTGCCTTTGGACCTGGAAGCGGTGCTCCGTTCAATGGGACAGGAATGATCGTGCTATGAGGTTCTCCGACCGGGAGCGTTTCATTATAATATGCGTAGATATCGCTTGGGACAAAAGGCCCAACCTGCTCGCCAGGTGTTATTGAACCGTAGGGTGAATTAATAGTGCTGGAGCCACTGTAAACTCCGCTCCAGAGGATGGTTGCCTCCTGCTGATCAGTTGGATATCCATACTGAGCGAATAGTGATTGTTCCTGATAGGCGACCTGTAATTCCGATCCATAGATAAGCTGTATTCCATTGTACGTCGCCGGGCTTGGATAACCGTCATAAGACCCGGCAGTTGAGTACCCTCCGGATGACTTAACAGCCCCCATTTCAGTCCCTATGATGTACTTTGAAAAATCTGAGAGCCCGGATACCTGGGAAACATATTTCAAAACAGCAGAAGGCATGTATGGCGTGGATGAAGGGCCATAGAAAACATACTTTCCTGACTGATAATCCAGGATTGTCGTGTTGAAAGCCCTGCCTATTTCATTTGGCGTTCCGGAAAGTGAAATAATCATTCTGTCAGAAAAGGTCGTTACAGTGTTAATTCCCGCTTCCCGGTAATATTTTACCAGATAGTCGTAAACTGCTGCCGGCGGGGAATATCCAGCAATGAACTCTTTTAGTGTAAGGTAATGGTGGTACATTCCCGAAACTGAATTGCTCAATTCAGCCAGAAAATAATTCAATTCCGATAAATTTGCAGGTTCAAGCCCGACCACCACGTTCATTATCGTGTCGCTTGAATTAGCTGGCCCTGATGAATACAAAGCACAGGAAGTGTAAGCCTTCCATGGTTGATCATAACTTGAGAATGCCGCCAGTTGAATGGGGGCGTTAATTTCAAAAGAAAATCCAGGGATGGGGGCGCCGGCATTGTTTGAATTTAATGAAGAACTCAGGGGCATCATGAGAACAGCAAATGTCACTGAAAACGCGATTAGACCCTTCAACCCGGGCTTTGCCATATCTAATGAAAGCCTAAGGAAATATTTAAGAAGTTGCGTGTTTAAGATTATTTATAGCCGTGCCCAGATTTTTATTAAAAGTATGGTCTATTAGCCTTTATTTGGGAATGATTGATGATTGACAGTTCTCTCTTAAATTTATGTCCGCCTACGCTTCATGATTACCCTGGTTGTTACAATAACGGCAAGCATTAATGTTATTCCAAGCACGACGAGGGTCTTGTAACGAAAAGTGTGCCAGTCGGCGTTGCCCCCTGATTTGTTTGTGCAAAAGTAAATAGATTGGGAAAGGTTTTTCCCGTTGACCACAACGTTATGCGAGATAACAGACGAAAGGTTTGAAGAACAGCGGCAAAGCTGCCTGCTGAATAAGAATACGTGCCATTTGGAAGGCCAAAAGAAATCCCGCTTGAATTTGAAGGTATGTTTGTAGAATTCAGAATCACAGACAATTAAGCACCCGTATGAAGACCAGACCCATTGAACTTCAAATTGTAAAATTACTTTGATGGGAAACATATTTCTGAGTAGCTGCTGGCAGAAATACCCTCTCCCAGATGATGCCAACTTTATTTCCATCAATGATTGTAACTCCAATGGTATCTCCACCCCATACCAAGGTTGCCATAGTTTGTGGATACCTTTTCTACTGGAGAAACAAAGTCATCACTTATGGTGACGAACACCATCGCGAATACTTCTCATCCTGGAAGGCCGTAATTTGTTGTCTATGCAACCCTCACTTTTCCATTGTTTTCTGCTGTAGGCTGGATTAGATAGGATCCGGAGAATGGAGTACATTCTACCTGCACGATATTCCATGTTTGTATGTTATCCATTGAAAAAGAAATAAATGGGTTATCTACGCAGGCTCCCTATGAGTCAAATTCTTGCATAAATTGAATGACTATAAATCATTGTGGGAAATCCACCGGAGTGAGTGCCAGAATGACTTCAACACTCTCCGAAAAGTTACACAGCTTGGGCGCCAGAAAAATTATGCTAATGCTTCCTGATGGACTTAAGCCTAAGGTCTATGACATTTTCAACCAACTAAGTGCTGAGTTTTCCGTTATCATAAGCTCTGATGCTTTTTACGGAGCATGCGACATAGGCAATACGGATCTTTATAGAGAAGTAGACGCGATAGTGCAGTTTGGTCACTCAGAGATCCCGAACCTCGATTACCCAAAACCCGTGATTTTTGAAGAATACAGAACCGGGTACAAATACGACCTTCCCGATACTGTTTATGATCCCATAAAAAATTCAGGCTACTCAAATATTGGATTGCTGGCCTCCATTCAGTACATCGATGTTATGGAGGATGTCAAAACGCATCTGTCCCGCCTTGGGTATAAACCAGTTGTTGGAAGACAGGATTCGAGGATGAAGTATCCTGGGCAGGTACTGGGATGCAACTTCAGCGCTGCCCATTCTGTATCTTCTGTAGTTGATTGTTATCTTGTGGTCAGTACGGGGAGATTCCATGCAATAGGTGCCCAGCTTGCTAGCGATAAGGAGTCCTTCATTCTTGATCTTAACGAAAGAAAGATCAGCAGCATGAAGGCTGAAGTGGATAAATTCCTGAGAAAAAGATACGCCAAGATATCGCTTTCTCTGAACGCGAAGAAATTCGCAATCGTACTCGATACTAAGATTGGGCAATATAGAAAACGTCTTGCCGACGTGATGGCTACGCAGCTTGCTTCACTTGGTAAGGATTATATCATGATGTATTCAGACGGATTTAATCCTGACGATATTGTGAATTCTGGATCGGAAGCTGTCATTTTTACGGGATGTCCAAGGGTTTCCATAGATGATTACGATAGATTTCCATTCCCGGTGCTCACCCCGGTTGAATTTGAAAACCTGTTTGGTTTCAAGAAGACCAAGGGATACGTAATGGACGAGATCGTCACCGTGGATTCGATCGCCTGAACTTCTGTTTGCTTTAAATCCCGATATTGCTTCATTGTGTCTTCTTCAAGCCGATTAATTCAGATATCATGACTCATAATCCTGTTAGTCGATCTGTTTATTTCAGTAATTAACTGATTTCAATAAAACAGGTTATCTGCTCACCTGGCCAACCAGATAAGTGGGACCGGAACCAATTATATCCAAATGGACCTTGCTGAAACGATCATAAATCCCGGGAACTGCAACAGGCCTGTAAAATATATCCCTGCCTACGGAAGTATTTCCCTTCCCTTTTTCGGTAATCATAACGGACAGTTCCGATCCAACGCTTTTTTCAAATTCTTCCCCGGAAATTCTTCGATGCAGTTCGACAATTTCCTTATCCCTTTCCTTAGTAATATTGGATGGTTCCGGTAAAGACATGAAATCCTTTGTGAATTGCCGCGGTGAGAATCTTGTAACGTTTATGATGTTTGGCCTGGTTTTTTCTATGATTTCAAGAGTTTCCAAGAACTCTTTCTCTCCTTCTCCCGGGTATCCTGTGATAACATCCGTGGAAATTGTTGCACCTGGGAAAGCTGTCCTGTATTTCCATGCAATTCTCACAAAGTCGGAAGATGTGTATTCCCGGTTCATTTTCTCCAGTATGTAATCGCTACCGCTCTGAACCGGGATGTGAAGGAACTTGAACACTTTCCCGTTTCGATAACTGTTAAGCAATGCTGGCAGGATTTCCCCGGTGTTCTTTGGTTCCATCATTCCCACCCTCAGGAGAAAATCTTCATCAATTTCAGTGATTCTGTCAATCAGTCCTGGCAGCCTGACCGATGAATCTTTTCCGTAAGCTGCACTGTCCAGGGAGGAGATTCTTACCTCCTTTATGCCCCTCTCAAGTTGCATCTTTACCTGAGAAACGATCTTCTCTGGTGGCCGGGAAAGCAGCTTCCCCCTGGAGATTCTGGAAATACAAAAGTTGCAGCTTCCTGTACACCCCTGGTTGATAGGTATTCCATCGAAAATAGAAGGTTCCCTGATCTCAATGCCGTCCAGCGCCCCCCGATAGAAATTCCTGAAAGTTTCGGAGGAAATCAATTTTATCCCAGGTTGTTCCAGTGCATGCGCGGAGATGGTTGGCAAACAACCAGTGACTTCAACCTCTCCCAGCGCAGAAAGCTCCTGAATTCTCTTTATCATTCTCTTCTCAGTCTGGGAAATCACGACACAGGTGTTGATGACCCTCAGATCAGCATTATCGGGATCCCTGACTAACTGGTCTCCTTCCTCCATAATACTGTTTACGTACAGTCCTGCTTCTGACTTTGAAAGAGTACAGCCATAATTTTCGAGGTAAATCGTCCTGTTACGATGCTTTTCGTGAATTGTTTCAGGCATTCAGTTGCAGCCTCTTGATGACATAGTCCTTTCCAAGCCCGAAAAGGAAATATCCCAACCTTGGCCCTTTGTCTTTTCCGATAAGAACTCTGTAGAATGTGCAAAATCCTTCCTGCTGGTCAATGCCTGAGGATTTTATGCTCTCGTGAATGACGTTATGGATACTTTCCGGACTCCAGTCCATGTCTTTCATTTCACCCAGGAAATTGGAAATAAATTTGCTTTCTTCCGGAGTGAGTTTCACCCTGGCGTCTTCATTCAGGAGTTTGAACTTTATATCATCCGGCCCATAGGTATCAAGCCATCTTTTTGCAATTTCTATCTCTTCGTGAATGACGCTTTTATTCTCGTCCCCGAGATTTCCGAGCCTAACAATGGATGCCTCGTCCTTATAAATCTGAACCAGCGTGAGAAGATGCCGAAAACTGATTGGAAGAGGTTTCTCAATCTTTCCGGTAAGTGAGCTAAAGAACAGGATGCTTTCAAGATTTTCATCGGATACTTTATCAAGGCCAAAGAAAGCCTTCCTGTATTTTTCCATTTCATCCATTATATTCAACAGTCCTAATCCTGGATCAAAGGAAATGTGCCTGGAAGGCTGGTTCTTCGAAAGTATAAACCTGAGGGATTCCGGCGGAGCGTTCTCTATGAAAGAATGGGCTGCAATATTGATCCCGGTCGAAGAGTGCATGACCCCTTTTCCCTTGAGCAGGATCCTTTCGAACATGAGTGGTTTAGGTGCCCTGATATGAAATATTTCTTCTGCAATTTTCTTACCGGTATCGTATGACCCTCCAGATGCCCCATGATCCTTGCCAAATGGTTCTGTTGTGACTCCAAGGGAAAACCATTTTGCCGGCCATTCCAGTCTCCATGGTAGTTTGCCTTTATCGGTGCGGACGTCGCATTCACCGCTGTTGCCACAGGAACACTGGTACTTCAATATTGGAAATGAGAGTTCCGTTACAGTGGTCGTTGTTATCTTTCCGCACTTACTGCATTCCGGGTTGTATGGTGCCCAATTTTCTCCAAGTTCTCTTTTGGAAATTTCTTCAAGTATCCTGCTAACCTTTTCAATATTCTCGAACAGGATCTTTGTGGCTTCCGCAAAGACCCCGTTTTTATAAAGTTCCGATGACCTGATTATCTCGACTTTGACGTTCAGTTTTCCAAGGGTCTCTATGAATGGCGTAAGATAATACTCCGAATAAGGAAAAGAGCCATCAGGCGCTGGTATTTTGTATAGCGGTTTGCCAATATATTCAGTATAACTCTGAGGAAGGAACGGGTAGACTTTTCTGAGCGGATCAGCATCATCGCCCAAGTAAATGAATCTGGACTTTTTCTTTTTCCTTAAAGACGCCTTAAAGAGTATGTCACCAGTAAGGATTTCCCTCATGTTTCCCACATGTATGGGACCGGATGGGGAAATCCCGGTCGCTATAATCTCTTCCGAGTCATCGGTAAAAAACGCTTCAGCCCAGTGCATATCCAATCATTCAGAGTTACCGATTATATTTGTCCTGATAATTGACCTAATGCGCACGCCGGAAATCTCGTCAGAATGAAGCTTTGAAGCAAGAACCATAACGAGAAGTATGTTGCCACCCTCATTCCTGATATCGGTTATTGTTCGCCTTAACGTTTCTCCGGTACTTGCAACGTCATCTATTATAACAACGTTCTTGGATTTTACAGACGCGAAGTTGCTGCTGAAGAAACCTTCCTGTCTTGAGTGATGTGGCCTGTACACAATGAGTTCCTTCTCCATCAGATACGATACCATTGTTGCGAATGGAATACCGTTTATTGTAATCCCCAGTATGGAATCTATCATCTTTCCACCATCCTTGGTCGTCTCTTCTTCAATGATATCCGCCATTACCTGTGACACACTTGCAATACGGTTCCCATATACGCCTATTGATCTCCATCCTACCCGTACATCCTCGACTTTTGAACCCTTGAGGAACTCCTGGCTGAGCAGCCAGGTAACGGTATTCACTGAAAGATGTAATTCGGTTGATATCTCCTTGTCGGAAATACCTTTGTTCTTTAATTCCAGAGCCTTCTTGTATAGCTCATCAATGCTTTTCATATGATCAGCACAGCCTAACACAATATAAATATGTCTTTGAATCTTCATGGCGTTGCTTTGTTTCACCATGTTCCTTCCTGATTATTGCTCGAAAGTAAAACCTGTACACGGATCCATGCAGGTGCATGAAATATGGGCTATTGAACGATGTCAGTAGCACTGGCCAGCCTTATGTTCCGTACGGAATACATACAAGAACAGTCCAACCGCAATAATTGCGATCTCCACTGTCTGCTTCCGTGTTGCAGACGGAGCCTCTGCTGGCTAGAATTTTCCTTCCCCGGCATGAGATACCTTTTCCTCTACACTCAACCATCTGGCTTACGGATGCTGGCATGCACATTCTGACATACTCTCCTCGCTAAAGCTTCGGAGGTTCTCACTTTTGCTTTTATTTCGTTTTCATCCCTCACGGTCCGGACGGTTTTGTGAGAACCCATTACCGAGTTTCGGGGTCGCTCCAGTCCTGAACGTTGCCCCTCTGT
>JACWAH010000016.1 GCA_014874365.1 Thermoplasmatales archaeon | reverse complement strand
TGGATCATGGATGCCGTTGAGCTTGTATATTTCCCTGAGTGTTTCGCCATAAAGTGTGCTCATACATTAACATGGCAGGTTCATGAATAAATCTTACTGTTACCGGTAAGGTGATCAGAGGGAGGTTTTTCGGAATTCTCAGTAGAGGTCACAAGAATGGTAAACGCAATAGTGGAACATGAATGGAAAGAAAGAGACCAGGAGAAAGTGTTTTCTGTAGTAGGCAGCATTGTCGATATGCAAAAAGGCGGCAAATTGCCCAGCGGGTTTTCCCTGAAGTCAGTCAACGTTATAAATGGCGAGAGAAGAGCGGTCTGCAACTGGGAATGCCCAAGCGTCGGCGAACTCAAGGGTCTGCTGGACAAAGTAAATCCTCCAACCAAGAATCGGATACTTGAAACGAAAAAGATATTTTAATCGCTCCAGATCCCTTTAAAACCCATTTTTTTTTTGACGATAATCGATCCGCTGCCAATAAATAGTGATTGAGCTATCCCATCCACAATGGTCGAACCTGGTCCAAAAGCAGGAGGTCCTTCGGCACTGAAGATGATACTTAACCTGCCTGTAGCCGCCTCGTATTCATCGGTTAAGCTCAAGGAACTTGCCTCTAACCTGGAAAAGATACAAACAGGAATCGCAGCGGGAAATTTAGTTGTGGATACTCTCTTTGACAGGATCAATGGAGTGCTTTCCGATTTCTCGAAAGATGGATCGAGAAGTGATTTCAAGGATACGCAAGCCAGGCTACTCGATTTTACAAAGACTATCCTGGACCAATATAAAAAAAGGAAAAGTGAAGAGATTGGCAACAGGCTGATTGAAGCAGAAAAGACCATCCAGCTTGAGAAGGAATCGCTGATAAAAGCAATAGAATCATACCTGGCTCTAGATCCAGACCTGTTCAGCCTTACAAGAATTTCCCTGAAATGGAATGAAGGGCATTACGAGGGCAGGGCTATTTATGAAGGGCACATAGATCGCAAAATTTGCGAGAAGGGTGCCCGCATGCTTTGGAAGATGCTGGGCAGAGATGATGCATCAGTAAATTTTGAGTTTTCACTCAAGACTTCCGCCGTTGAACTCTTCGCCAAGATACTGCGCTCGGGGGACCTGAAAAAGGGGCTGAAATTACCGATAGGCAGTGCTGTAGGATGGGCTTCCAAGGAGGCGGTTATTAATTTCGAAAAGATGGATAAGTATTACGTATCGTCGGTGGAGATGCGCGACAGCAATGCAAAAATAACTCTTTCAATAGACGAGACTAAATCTGACTTTATTATTTCTTACTCTGACAATTCCGAGAGTTCTGTCCTTGGGTTGACCTACAAGGATGAGGCCCAGGAAATTGACTTGATGGCAAATTCCGTACTGGCTAATAACGTGGACGCCGCGTCGCTTAAGGAAATATCAAAGATTATAACAGACTCGCTGAGGATGCTTGTCACCTACAAAGCCAGGCTGGTATCTCTTGTTGCACTGGAAACAGATATTATTGCTACTCTGGACGCCCCGACTTTCCTTAAAGCGTGCGCCTCAATCTATCATTGTATGCATGTGAAGGGAGATGGAACCAGGAATTCAGGATCACCGCCAATTGACGTCACAAAGGACTACATAAAAGAGAGATTACAGATGCTGGGAAAAGATGCGGATGACTACTCCGAGCTCCTGGGGATTTCCTGATCAGAGAGGACTTCTGCCCCCATCTGGACTGCAATTTCCTTGATATCACTTATGGCCTTTTCGACGAGGGAGGATGCCTCCTGCGGAGATTCTGAATACGAGGAGACATCTAGTTCAAGCATGCTTATTTTTCCGTTTCCTCGTGGATGGCTCTTAATGTATATTTTTCCGGAATAATACTTCATCAATCTATCTACAACAGGGGAGAAGAGGCTCTCGTAAACACCGGAAATATAAACACTCTTCTGGTAATATGAATGGTTGGACTTTGGAATGAGATCAAAGGAGGACACCACCATTGATTCCATCTCTCTTGGAACTCCCGGAAAACTCAGTATTACTTTGTTTCCCCGCTTCAGGAACATGCCCGGAGCAGTTCCAACCGGGTTCTGTATTGGGGTGGATGTTTCGGGAAGATAAGCCATCTTCAACCTGGATTCTGAGAGTTCCATGTTCATTGGCAATTTGCTCTTTACCAGGGCAAGCGCCTCATCATTTATTCCATAAGAAAGACCAAAACAACCAGCTATCGATCTGGTGGTCATATCGTCAAATGTTGGCCCCAGGCCGCCGGTTGTGATAACACACTCAGTTTTAGATAGTGAATAGTTCAATGCCTGGCAAATTTCATCAGCCCTGTCCAGCACTTCCATCGCCATGACAACCTTGTGCCCTCTCGACGTGGCCTCCTTGGCAATGAACGCCATATTGGTGTTTACCGTACTGCCTTTCAGCAATTCATTACCTATTGAAAGAATAGATATGGTGGCCATGTTACTTCTTTGTGACCTTTAATCCGCAGGAAGGGCAGAATTTAGATCCAAAAGGAAGTGGCCCTCCACATTCAATGCAGTTGCCATCATATTCCACTACGTCGGTGGTTGGAGCTCTTTGTGGTAATAGTGTTTCAGCACCCTCGGCATCAACGACCGTTTCTTTTTTCTTCATTGTCGTCCCTTCGGGGCGAACGTTCATTACGCCAACGTTTGTGGTGCCTGCCTTGGCTCTTGCCATTTCAACACTCCTCCTGTGCATGTCTTCATCAGTCCTCCTCTGTTCATCTTCATGCAGTTTCTTGAGATCCGAGGCAAATTTCCTGATGTCAGATTCCCATTCATCCGGGTTTCTTAGTGCAAACTTGACACTCTGGATTTCACCTTCACTAAGATATTCCACCGTGAGAGTTTTGGTCGTAAAAATCCTCAACTTGGGAACAGCCCCGTATACGTTTTTTATTTCATAGAGATAGAGATCGATCACCGTTTGCCCGGGGGACGCCCTAAGAAGACTCTTTTTTCCATGCTTCTCAAAAATTAATCTCTTGTCGGTGAGGAAGAGTTTACCCTCTAATTGCTCATCAATTCCAGTTATCATGCTGGAAGACTCGGCCAGCAGTTCATGTTCTCCCACTTGGTATATTGGCATTGATAACCGATGTTCTCAGGATATAAAGCCTTTAATTCTGGAATTCTCACTGGACATGGGTTATCCTGATTTCAAGATCGTGGAGCTCAGGACCTGGAAGGGCCCTTGAATTGCCCATTCCCAACGAAAATCTCCATTTCCCTGAGCATTTGATCCCTTATTGAGCTGTTGCTCTGGGCATCCAGCTTTTTGCTGCCATTTGCGAATTCCTCAATCCTGCCGCTGGTTCCGTTCAGGGTGAGGCTGAAACCGTCGCGTGACCAGATTCTCTTCCTTATTTCTGGCATAAATTTGGTGGAAAGTTCTCCCATGATTGATTTCCACAAGGAATTGTTGAGCCCAAAGGCTTCAGCGAAAACGTACTCCCTGCCTGGGAATTGCGTGGATTCTCCCAAAGCCTGTGAATTTAGGTACTCGTTTATGTCAACAAGGCTAACCAGCTTATTCTCAGTTCCCTGAGACGCTTTTCCGTCTTTTATAATGAGTGGAACATGAACCAATGCATCGTTCAGGAGGTATTTATGTCCAACAAAACCGTCCTCGCCCAGAGACTGCCCGTGATCTGAGGTGACAACAATCGTTGTCTTATTATAGGCATCAATTTTTTTCAGGTGCTTTATGATGCTACCCAGATATCCATCTAAAATGGTAAGTTCACTTACCAATTGCATCCGGAATTTCCTGAGGATTGAATCGTATCTCTCCTGAAAGTAGGACTGGCCAGAAGCGATGCTCTTGAGGGAGTCCCGTTCCAGAAACGGAAACTCGTTTGGAAGTATTCCGTAAGGCTCGTGTATTTCCATCATGTTCAGGAATGCGAAGAATGGGGCTTTCAACTTCATGGATGAGAACATGTTGATGACCTGCTCCGATCCCTTGAGTACCGGAAAGCCAAGCGAACCCAGCGTTTTCCTTAGCCTTGAGAGAAGACCAATGATTTCGGCAGTCCTCCTGGGACCAATTTCCTTTCCAAAAAGCAACAGCCTCTTCAGGAACTGGCCCCTCGATGAATAGTATATGTCATCCCATGGAAGATCCTGCACATTCCCGGCAGCTGCCTTAATCTTCTTCTCATAATATTCCAGAATTGCCCATGGACCAACAACCTCATTGTGACGAAAACCCCTCTCAAATGCAGTGCCGCTACTGAGTAATGGGTTACCGCCAACTGCAACGGTGTCGTACCCCTGAAGCTTGAGTTTTTCCTGTATTGGTTGCGTTCCTGTTGGGAAACTCGATATTGCCCTGAAATATTCATCATCGTCGTACCTGAAATGCATGCCATGTTCAGAGGGATACAACCCAGAGAAGATGGAGGCATGTGACGGCAAAGTCCACGAGGATGGCGAAATAGCATTCTGGAATAAGGTGGATTCTTTTAAGAGGTACTGGAAGCTTGGCAATTTTTCCAGGTTATTCATCAGGGTATCTGCTCTCAAGGTATCGATTACGATGACCATAAAATTTGGTGTTTCGTTCACGAATACCCCAGAGCCCTGAGTTTTTCCGCCATAGCTTCCCTGTTCTGGGTTTGCATGTCACTCTTGCCCGCTGACCCGGTTTTCTGCTCCCAGGCAGGGATGTCCGAGACTTTCTGGGACGAATGAATTCCCTCAATAGAAGGATACCCCTGCGCATACCTTGGATGTATTGGAAGGTTAAGCTGCAACGTATATTGCCATACATCGCTTTCCAGGAAGGGGAGAATTGGGGATACCTGAACATGGGTCCCCTTGTCTGAAATAAAAAGCTCGTCGCCAGCCTCTGGCCCGGAATCCCACCTGATCCCTGTAATAATGGAATCAAATCTGTACCTCTTTATGGCGGAAATCAACGCTACCCTTTTGAGGAGATGATTTCGCACATCTGATTCCGATGAACTCTGGAAGAATTCGCCTGAAAATCCAAGAAGATGGATTTCCTTCCTGTTTTCTTTGTTGAGTGATGAAACAAAAATTATGTCGTTTTTCGCATTGTCAAGTGCATTATCGTTTCTTGCTGTTATGAGATTGAAATTCCAGTCTTTCGCTATTTTCCCCAAAAATCCTGGAGTCTCCGGGAAGTGATCTCCGTGATCCACGAATATGGCGGGGGGCATTTTTCTGGCGATGGACTCCACAACGCTCTTAACAAGGTGTGTCACCGCAATACCTTCTTTGCTGCCATCTAACACTATGGCGGGCCTGAGGTATTTTGTAAGTGCATCCTGGATTACAATTTTGGAAATTCCAGCTTTGGATTCCAGAGAAAGTATCTGTTCTCTCCTCAAACTCATGGCAACTTCGGAATCTAAATTTGTTATTTAAAGAACAATATAAATGATCCCTATAACAACGGTATACCGGTCTTATGAAGCGAAAGTAAAAAACAGGAAAGGATGCAGCTTGCCTGATACGGATCAGGCTGCATTAGGTTTTTTTACTCATGCATGATATTCTCTCGTGCTTTCCAATCAATTCCTGGTGATAGGTACACTGATCTATACTGTTTCCCTGACCATTACACTGATTCTGTCCACAGTCCATACCGTTTATGGCGGTAAAGAGTTGAGGAAACTCAATGTGGAGGATGATATAACCCAGATCAAGACACCGGAAAATGCAAGAGTTATGCATACCTTCCTTGGCCTCGATTCAGCCAAGATATTGTCTGCGGCAGTTGCAATAATATTCTCTGCATTCATACTCTTCTTCCTGAATTTAGTCATCAATGGCCTTTTTCCAATCCTCTTCTATATTTTTATTATCTTTTGCATTGCCGCTAACCTGGGACTGGGCATCAAGATTAACAGCGACGTGAAAATAAACCGGGTCAGTGCAGTCAGATACGAGATGATCTCTTCGGACGGGAGGAGGCCACCGCTTGAATTTGTTCCAGACGTGTTATTCCGACCATTAAGGAACCTCATAACCAGAGGCGTATCCAGGGAAGGAATTACAAAAATAGGGGTGGTTACCGCCAAGAGGAGCATAATATCCAAGAACAGGGAATCAATTGTTTTTGACGAAAAGATTAGGCTCAAGAACTCAGAGAGTTTTTCCGATCATACTGTAACTAACGTAACGGCAGAGGAAGGTCTGGTCTCTATTACAGGCCTTTCGCCTGCAATTCCTTTAGAGGTCCCTGCCCAGAAGACGGTGATACTCAACATTAGATGTTCAATGAACAGGGAAAGACCAAGAGGCCCCATGCTCATCAGGATCACTACCGAATAATCGTAATATTTAATATCAGAAGGAAAGCAAAATGGAAATGCCGCGTATAGGAAACCTGACCCTGCGAAACCGGCTTGTAATGGCCCCAATGATTTCAAATCTGGCAAATCCCGATGGTTCGACGAACGAAGCCCACATTGAGTACCTTGCAAGACGTGCGCTGGGCGGAATTGGCTTAATACTTACTGAGTACACCTATATTGACGGGTTGAACAGCAGGGGATCAAGAAACGAGATGGGAATGCATTCGGAAATGTTCCTTCCAAAGCTCAGCAGGCTTACGGAGAGAATTCACAGTTTCGGGACCCCGGTGTTTGTCCAGCTTGTGCACTCGGGAGGAAAAGCATTGCAGTCCCTTAATGCTGAAAAAAACTTTGCCCCTTCCTCTGTGGAATACAATGGAATCACCCCCAGGGAAATGACCCAATATGATATCGCTGAAGCTGAAGAAAGATTCGTCAAAGCATCAATTCTTGCCAAAAAATCCGGGTTCGACGGAATTGAACTTCATGGCGCCCATGGATACCTGATCCAGGAGTTCATTTCTCCTTCCCTTAACAAGAGGGAAGACAGGTATGGAGGCTCCATAGAAAATAGGATAAGGTTTCCTCAGGAAATTATTGAATCCATAAGATCCGAAATTGATACAAATCTTGGAATCAGGCTGAGCCTGTATGAAGACGATTCAGGCGGATATGGCCCGGATTATGGGTTGAAGGTAGCAGATACACTGGCCAATATCGACTACGTTCACTTTTCTGCCGGAAGATTCGCCAGTCCTGGTTCTACAGCATCATTCTATCATTCCCATGCACATATAGCATCAAGGCTGCCGAAGAAATCAATACACCCGACCATGGTAGTTGGATCAGTGACTACTCCAGAAGATGTGGATAACGTGCTCTCAAAGGCAGATTTTGTCTCCTTGGGAAGGGCACTGCTTGCCGATCCCTTCTTTCCTGCAAAGTACTCAAGCAAAACTGGAAACATCAGGCCATGCATAAGATGCAACCAGGGATGCAGAAACCTCTCTTACGGCGAAGTGAGATGCACCGTGAATACTGATACAGGATTTGAAATTTTTACAGACGTATTGAAGGGTCCTCTTTCTGGCGAGATTGAGATATATGGTGGAGGCGTAAAGGGCATGGAGGCTGCGTTATATTCAGCTAAGCTTGGATTGAAAGTTACCCTTATCGAAAGGGAAGATTCTCTTGGCGGCCAGTTAAACCAGTTTTCCGATCCTTACAAGAAGGCTGAGGTTGCGAAGTTAAGGGAATTTTACGCAACAGTCCTGAAAGAACATGGGGTTACGGTGGAACTCAATACAAACGGAGGCGGGAATGGTGTTTACTGCCTTCCTGATGTTGCTTACCCGGAACTCAAACCTGCAGCAGAGATCGGAATTGATTCCACCATCTACAAATACCATGACGAAGCGTTGAGATTATCAGGTTCTACCCGTGTGACAATGACTGAAAGAAGCCTTTCGAGCCTTGACAGGGACAGGCAGATTATGTATCGCAAAATTGCGGAGTCTGCTGGAATAGTTTTTGTAAAGGAGATTGAAAAACCGGACATTTCCCTGATACCGGAACGACAATATGACATAATGACTGCGATCCAGAGTGGCAGGAACTCAGTGAGAACGCACCTGCTCCCACAGATTAATGAATTTGTTTGAATCGGGATGGTCCAGCCCAGGCTTAATTCGCGTAAAACTTCCCCCTGACGGGGAATATGAAAGGATAAGCCGGCAATCACGATCATAAAACTTACGACAAAAAATCATAAATACAATACAAAAGTTAGCCTCTTATGAAGGTAATTAAAGCGACCACCCTGTATGACGGCAAGTCTGAAAGAAAAAATGTATACGTTGGCTTTAACGAAAAAATAGAATATGTGGGCGAAAAAAGACCCGAAGGAGAGGTTATCGGAGAAGGGATAGTCACCCCTGCTTTCATAGACGGGCACAGTCACATTGGCATGGCAAGAGCAGGAGAGCCATCGGCTGAGGATGAAGCTAATGAAACAATGGATTCCGTTTATCCGATTGTAAATGCCTTGCACAGCGTATACATGGACGATCGGGCCTTTTCGGAATCGGTTGAAAACGGAATTTTATATTCCACCGTTCTCCCGGGAAGCGGCAATCCCATTGCCGGCAAGGGCATTTTGGTCAGGAACTTTGGCAGGAACATAGCGGATTCCTACGTCATGGACGTTGGCATTAAAGCTGCATTGGGATACAATCCCAGAAGCGTAAAAGACTGGAAAGGGAAAAGACCGACGACGAGGATGGGTGCGGTTGGACTATTGAGGGATCACTTCATACGAGCCAGGAATTTTGTATCCCAGGTTGAAAAGAACAAGAAAATCGCTGAAGAAATGACGCCCGTTACCGGAGTTTTCGTCGATCTGATCAGGAAAAAAACGAAAATGATGGTTCATTTGCACAGGGAAGACGATCTAATGGTACTGTTCTCCCTTATAGATGAATTTGGTTTCAGGGCGGTTGTAAATCATGGACTCGACATATATCGTGCAGAACCATTCGAGGAAATGAAGAGGAGAGGTATCTCACTGGTATACGGTCCATTGGACTCGCATCCTTACAAGGTTGAACTTAAGCATGAGAGCTGGAGAAATTCGCAGTTTGTTATGAAATCCGGAGTAAACTTCTGCATGATGAGCGACCATCCAGTGATATTGCAGCGTAACCTTTTCCTGACTCTCAGGCACTTCATGCGGTTTGGGATGTCAAAGGCAGACGCGATTTCACACTTGACCTCAAGAAGTGCCGAGATACTGGAGGCCAGGGATATTGGTTCAGTTGCAAAGGGATATGCAGCTTCCCTGGTTGTATGGAAAGGCGATCCTTTTTCCATGGAGGGATTTCCAGAACTGGTGATCGGCGAAGGCAGGACTGTACATGAAGAGTGAACTGACCCGGCTAAGTTAATCATTAATTTCAATCCTGAAAAGAGAAACTGGAAATGAGAATTGCTATTGCTGGAATGGGAGTTGCAGGATCTACCCTTGCCAGGTCGCTTGATAATTCTGTTAATGAAATCGAGTGCTTTGACCCAAAGAGGATGGACTTTTACCCGCCATGCGGTTGGGCAGTCAATGAGCATGAGTTCAACTCCCTGCTTTCCAGGATAGGCATCGATGGTTCCGTTTACCTGCTATCGAGGGCATCAAAAATCATATTCAGGAATTCGAAGAGATCCATTAGTTTTCCTTCGACAGGTTTGTGCACAATCGATAAGAAGAGATTTCTAGAGGATATGGCTGAAGGGATTGCAATATCCAGGAGGAGACTGGTACCCGAAGACTACGATCTTGTTTTCGATTGCACGGGCATTTCAAGAGCTTATATCGGCCCAGCCAAAAATGACTTCACAATGAAAGCGGTGGAGGCAGTCTCTAATAAGAATAACGGAACCAATTTTGAATTCACCTATTATGCCGGAGGAAGAGGGTATGGCTGGATTTTTCCATTGGGAAAAAACAGTCACATTGGATCCGGGTCAGATGAAGACGACCTGAATTCATATATTCTGTCTGAGCCGGACCGAATCAGAATAACAGGAAGAAATATCAGGCTGAGGCCATTATTTGATCAATCTGTTCTAGATAATATAGTTGCAGTTGGGGAAAGTGCAGGGACAGTTTCACCAATAACAGGAGAAGGCATTGTACCATCAATGAAGAATGCATTTCTCATTTCACAGATGCTGGAAAATACAGGCCTGAGGGAATTCCTGGATATTTATCCATCTCGCCTGACTGATGAATTTGGAGATTATGTCAAGTTATTTGAGCTGCTTGAAGGAGCGAGGAAAGGGTCTATGCTCAGGGTTTCAAATATTCCTAAAATTCGTACCGTGCTGAGGAACTTCAGGTCGTTTGGTGTAGGAATGAGCTTATGGAATATGCTGCGATCTATCCTTTAATCAGCAATCCTGAACAGCCTGATGAGCCTGAGTGCCATATTCCTGTCCGGATATCCGGAAATGATCTCGTTCTTCAGGGGGATGCTATCATACTTGAATCTTTTAAGGCTGAACTCCGAACTGCCCGGGTCCCATATGCAATATGACGGCATTGACGAGTAATCGCGTGGTTGGCCTGATGAGCCTGGATTTATGAAAAGCTTGCCCTTATATTGAGAGAACATCGCATAGTGGGTGTGTCCCATCAGGAATACCTGGCTGCTATAGTCTGCTGACAGTGAAGCAAGCTTCTCCCTGGTTGCATCCCATGGATAGAAATATCCGTAAACAGGATCATCGGGAGAACCATGGCTGGCATGCACCGGTATTCCATCGACCTCAAAATCCTTGTGAACCGGTAATTTCCTCAGGAAGTCCCTGTCGCTTTCACCTAAAAGTTTGTTTGTCAATGTTTCTCTTGAATAAACCGACAGATCATGATTCTCTGCAGAGCATTGACAGTCTATTCCTGATGCAGCGGCAAAATCATGGTTTCCTCTAACAATGACGTCGAAATTTTCCTTAACAATATCGATGCTTTCTACCGGCCTGGTTCCATAGTCTACAATGTCACCAAGGAATATTCCAAAATCGTACCATTCAGTGGAAATAAGTTTCTTCAGCGCATTCAGATTGGCATGGATATCACTCGCTATAAGTACCCTCATCGTTAACCTCAGAACATGAAATCTCCATTGATATTGATTACCTCGCCTGAAATGTATGCAGCATTTTCAGACGCAAGGAAGGAAACCAGCGAAGCCACTTCGTCAGGTCTTGCAAGCCTTCCAGCCGGGATCTTTTTGATCAGGGCCTCCATTATGTTTTGCGGTATTGAACTGAGGATCTCCGTGTTCACCAGGCCAGGAGAAACTGCGTTTGAAGTGATCCCATATCTTGCCAGCTCACGGGCAAGAGCTTTCGTGAATCCCACGACCCCGGCCTTTGCTGCCGAATAGTTACACTGCCCTATGTTTCCTTCGCGACTGATTGATGAAGTATTTATGATTCGCCCAAATTTTCTCTCGATCATGCCGTTGACAAACTGCTTGGTCACGTTGAACATGCTGTATAGGTCGACCTTTATCACGGAATCCCACTGATCAAAACCCATTTTTGCAATGAGGGAATCACGCGTAATTCCGGCATTGTTGACTATGATATCTATTGCTTCAAATCCCCTTTCACCCAGTTCGTCTTTCATTTTCATGCAGGAATCAAAGCTTGAAACATCCACCTTAACAGAGTGAAACTTCCCGGAAATGTCTGCATATTCACCGGGCAGGGAAGCAGGTTCCCTAATATCGGCTGCTATGACCTCGTATCCATCGATGAGAAACTGTCTAATTATTGCAAGACCAATTCCTCCAAATCCACCGGTAACTATTGCAGTTCGCTTCATTCAAATCCTCAAGGGATTTTAAGTCCTTTTAAATAGATTTCCGGGGAGCTTTTAGTGATCAATTTTAATTTATGCGGTTATGAATCAGTCACAAACTCAGGAAATGGTTAAAGCTCATTCAGTATCAGGAAACCGGTAGGCATGATTCAAACTCATCTGAAGGGGCAAATCGGTGTATTTGCCAAAAATTGGATATCTCAGGGTGATAACATTGAACGTACTTAGAATCATGAAATATCCTGGAGCAAAAGGGGCACTTATTCCGGAAATCAGGAGAGTATTTTTGCTTTCAAATAAAGATAAACTCATAGATGTTTTTGGCGGTTCAGGGATCGTTTCACTTAACATACCCTCGCCTGTCCCGGTTTATAATGATGTTGCCCGCGAACTTACCGGTCTTTTCGAAATAATAAAACAGAATCCCTCGTTTATTGAGATAGCCCTTGCAAACCTTGCGGATTTACTCGAAGCAGGAGAAATGTTTGAAAAGGAAACCGCTTCACGCATGGTGCTCGCAAGAATAGCGAAGACCAGGAATGCCAAGAACACTGCTGAGCAGGAAAATGCAGCGTCAACTCTTTTCCGGTTAACATTCTCTTTTGGGGGAATGGGGTCCACATATGCGACAAATGCTGAGAAATCAATTGGACGCTATGTTGAAAAGACGCTGATCGACTACCCGGAGATTATGTCCAATGTAAGAAGATGGCAGATTGAGAACCTTGACTTTCGCGATCTCTTTGAAAAGTACAATGATGAATCTTCATTCTTTTATTTTGATCCCCCGTATTTGGAGAAAAATTGGTATAACAATGATTTTACTCAGCAGGATTTCCAGGACTTGAAATCAATGTTAAGGAAAATCAAGGGCGACTACTTACTTAGCTTCAATGCTGACAGCAGGAAGCTTATTGAAATTTTTGGCAAGCCAACCTACACGAAAGCCTTCAGAAATGAAAGCGGCAGGTCTAGGGACACCCCCAGGCCTTTCAGGGTTATCGCCTTCTATACAAATGCCATGAGTAATTTGCACGCAAAGAATAAGCGGGTTAATAGATCAGAAACGAAGTACAAGGACTGAAATCCCAATTCTGGTGACGATTTGGCCGAGGAATCCATTAAATACGGGCTAATTATGAAACTCCGTGCGAAATATCAGGCTCGTTGAACGAGTAGAGGCTTCTTACAAAGTTAAAACAATCTTGATTGTAGCATTCATTTTGACATTCCTTATAACTGCTCAATACCTCAGGAGTTTTGGAACAGACTTATTTTTGGGTAAGTTTACCCTCTTTTTTCAGGCATCTGACACGCTATCAGTTTATGCAAACATGATTGGCCTGCTGCTTGCGTCATATGCCGTATTAGTTGCACTTATACCTAATTTCACAGGCGAGAGCCTCAGGATGCCTATATTTTCGCAGATCAACAGGCTTTTCCTTTTCACGATTCTTACTGGGATAATGCTCATGATACTGGACTTTACACAAGGGATAATTCCTGAAAGTGGGGTCTTTTCATTCCAGGGAGTACCGTTCTTTCTGGACATCCAGATATTCTTTTTCATAAGCCTGCTGAGTGGGATGGTTTTTTGCGTCCTGACCATTTCTGAAGTTTTTGAGATTATAAGAGCAAAGGGAGCTCCGCCGGTTAAGAGGAATAGCAGACAACCATGATTTAATAATATTGACTTTTACAATATAAATAGAAAAGTATTAAGTCGTTATATAGATTACGCTAAAAGCATCTATGAAAATATTTAATCGTAAAACCACGCGTTTTACCCTAAATTTTGTTGACATAGTTGCGGAGAGGTAAACGATGACTAAATGTCCAGTGTGTTCCCAAGTATTTCAGAAAGGTGACTATCAAAGCTTATCGAAGCATTTATCATTGGCATCCGACAAAAATGACCCGTTCCATACAGCGTGGCTGCAGGATTACGTTCCCATGCCGAATTATGGGAGTCCAGAATTCATTAATAATTTAAAGGAGTTCTTTAAAATTTCCGACGGAAGCTTGAAAAGCTGGATAGCCACAACATTCACCAAGAAGTTCTATTCAGAAAAACCGCATCCTTTCATTGAAGCTATGCAGAAACCGAAGAAGTCAATTTTTATGGGTTACGGCGTAGAGAATTACTTTTTCCTGAAGCAGAAAATAAAGTCACTTGCATACGTGATTGCTAAAACAGATAAAGAGGATATCCAGAAGCTTGAATCAACAATAATATCCCCCAACATAAACTACAACATGAAGGATAATGCTGCCGAAATTGCGATGCTGTTCAAAATGTATGAAGGGCTTGGGCTTGGAATTGACTCTGTCAAGAATAGCATGCCCCTTCCACCAACTATATATTCAATAAAGATTTGGAACGCTATCGCTGAGAACGACCATTGGATTGAAACAGTGGCGGCAATAAACACTATGGATCTATTTTTTTGCCCACAGCTAAAAGATTATGGTGCCAAACTTCCATTTTTTGCTCCCAACGTCCTGGATAATGAGTGGATACCGGACTCAGTTAAGCAGTACCTGAAATTCGTTACAGACCCGAGCCACGAGTATTCAATGGAGGCACTCGACCTTATTGAGAAATATGCAAAGGAACTGAATCTTATAGAAGAAGTTCAGTCCACGTTCCTGCGATCCCTTGACGCAATGGACAGACACCTGCAGGCAAGGCTTACCAGGGCAAAGCAATATGATTCCAGATAATACACAGAAAAGGGATCTCTACAAAAATAGGGTCGAAATCCCTGAAATGAATGTAATTGTGGAACTTGAGTACAGGCTCAATTTCGATGCAGAGAAAATCTGCGGATTCTCTCATGTTTATCTTTCATCCCAGAAAGATGCAGAGGAAATATTCGAGATTTACAAGGAATATTATGAGTGTTCACTGAAGGAAAGCGAAATCGAAGAAAGGTTCAATTCCCTGGTTAGTGATATAAAAGAAGGACGGCTGAGCGTTTCACTTTGAAAGCAGATCGACTTTTATATCGACCTTCTGCCCATCTTCTAAAGACAGCTTTTCCCTGAGGAAATGCGGGGAGATTAGCTCAACCGTATTTACGTGAACCGTTCTTTCCGGCATTATAAGGGCACACTCAGTACCATTCAATTCGACCCTGAAGGCCTTGACTGGCCCAAATGTCCTGTCTTCAGTCTTGAAACCCTCGATATAAATTCCGCTGGAATCCTTAAGAATCAATGCGTTAGCTTCCTGGCCTTCTGAGAGTCTTACGTTTAGGGTACCCAAATAGGGAATAAAGCCCAGCTTCTGTTGAAACTGGACGATATAGTTCTTTCTTGAAATGTAATATTTTCCTTCTCCCAGGCCACTTTCTACTGTTCCAGTAAATGAAATTGCATTAATGTTTCCAAGTATGAGCGATAATTCCGCTAATTGCTGCTTAAGATATGATAACCCGGTTGCAGTAATAGAAAGTGTTTGCTTTCTGCTTTCAGGGACTCTTGATATCAATCCTTCTTTAGATAGGGAAATTATTGCCCTGGATGCAGTTTGCTGGCTGAGAGAAGTCATCCTGGCAATTTCTTCTGTGGATACGTTCACCTTCCCGGTATTTGTGGTAAGTTTCCTGAGACATTTCAGAACCTTGAACTCAGTGCTGCTGATCTCGTCCATCAGATAGCCTCTATCAATCCAGAGCTTCTCATACTGAATGTGCGTATCCCAAGGGTCTTGGCCCGGTTGATAAGATCATTGTCATTGGTAATTATTGAACAACCGGTTGAAATTGCAGCCTCGATGACACCGTCATCTCCATTTTTAGTAGCTTTAACCATGTCGAATCCTGCGCATAACTTCATTGCAATATTTGCATCTCTGTTGGTTCTTGCAAGTCCTTCGAGTTCACTGAAAACGGAAGAAGGGAGAAACACCTTGCCAAGTTCTGGCAATCTTGAGACCTCCATTTTAAGGTTGACCTTCTTTTGAACGGAATAGATTAACACGTTGGTGTCAGCCAGTGCACAATTTGTCTGCACAATCTCACTTTTTTAGGACTTCTGCTATGGCCACTCCACGGCGCATTTTCTTAATTAACACCCTGACAGTTTCTCCTTTCTTTCCACCCGGAACTATCACCGTGTATCCCTTGTATGAGGCCTTTCCTTCTCCAGAATGCCCAATTTCACTTACTGTGACTGTGTACTCTTTACCTTCCTCCATATCAGCTTCAGAGGTCTTTATGTCTCGTGAGAGCTTGATTGGATTCTGGCTGCCGCAGGCCTTACAAATGAGAAGGTCGACCCTTCCTTCCCTTTTTATTTCGGTGTCCGGCGATCCGCATTCATAACACTTGACATAGATTTCAATGTATTTGTTGATTTTAGAAATGACCTCATCCTGGGTTACTTTCTTGTTGATCATCAACCGCTTACCGCTTATACTCGCGCCTATTCCGAATTCCTTTGTAAGGAACTTGGTAACCTGGTTGCTGTCCCTGCTTATGACTTCAATAATATCGCCAAAATTCCTGACAATTGTGGTTTTTCCCTCGTAAAGCACTTCAGGATCCGGTATCTTTAACCGCATCTCCCGTTTATCTGATTTGGAAAATGTTCCTTCAGCTTTCTTCAGGAGTTCTTCATAATCGTATTCCGACACACTTCAGTATTGTGAACTGATTATAAACTCATTCGAGCATTCTTTTCGATATCTTAATATAGTCATTATTCGATATATACGTTAATTGGGGTCTAATCTTAAGTCAGTTTGACAATTGTCTGCCAATTTAATACATTTGTCTGGCATGTACACCCATTTGGACATACATTTATATAGGGCAATGGCAATTCTGTCCATACACGGTGGGTAATACGGAGAAAGAAGAGAAGCTGACTATTAGAATCTCGGAAGAGGATCTTTTAACTATAGATCAGTTTCTTGAAGAGCATACCGAATATGGAAGCAGATCTGAGTTTATCAGAGGAGTCCTATTCGACTTTATCTCAGTAAAAACTGGCAGGACAAGCAAATACTACTACACCGCAGTAAATACCAGCAAAGGCAACAAGGAAAACATCAGTATATCGATTCCTACAGGACTCAAGGACACAATAATGGCAGCAATCAGCAGCGGAGTATTCACTGCCTACGAGGACGCAATCGAGGAAATCCTAAAATACAGCTATACGGAAAAATATGTTTACACGCTGGTAAAGAAGAGAATAGAAGAACAGAAGAATCTGGAGCAACTTTTGGACGATTTTGCCCGTCGGCCCAGGTTCATATCGGGAAGGAATGCAACTGAAGAAGAAAGAAAGGAGTATAGATAAAAATGGAACAGCAATTTGAAAGCATGCCAGATGAGAGGGTTTTGACAAGGAACTTAAGCAGGATAGTAAACGACTTCATTGACAGGGATGATACGTCGGTGTTTGCAATAGGTAGAGCTGCCTCCAAAGTCATCAAGGGATATATCTCAAGCAACCTTGATTCGGTCACTTTTACATCTATTGTACCCGAGGTTGGAGGGAGAGGGCTGAGCGCACTTCCTCAGGGAACTCATGTCAAAGGGAAGAAAAAACAGAAACTTGGGATCTATGAAGTTGAGCTTGATGAGCAGTCTAACACTGCAAATCTCAGCAATGGAATGGCTCTCAGTGTAATGTTCAAAATTAAACAGTTCGTGGTCAAGAGAGATCACCTTGAGCAGCCTCTTGAGTATATTTGTGAACAGATACTGAGTTCTGTTCCAAAGTCTATGTCATACGTTTTGATAAGCGCATTCGGAGGAGAATTTGCAGAAAGACTCCACAGAACAATGGCCAAAATGCTGATGAACAGGGACTTTCAAGTTATGAATCTGGTCATAATTCCTTCAAGATTCGACAAGGAAAGAAGACAAAAGGCAATTAAAGGTGCAATTGGCCTGGATGCAGAAGTTGGAAACGTGCGCATTTACGATAACGACAAGTACATCGTGCAGGACAAAGTAATGAGTACAGATGTATCTTTTGTTGATTTCGAAGCAATGAACTCCAAGATTAACAGGGACATCGAGCACGTGATCGTCAGGTTCTCGGAAAGAGCTGCATTAATCAAAAAGCGCTTTGATTTTTAAAAATTATTATATTTTATTCTATATTCCCCTTTATTGAATCCCATCACTTTTGCACTGGCAACCTCCACCTCTTCAGGTACTTCTCTTTACTCCAGCCTCCCTTATTTGATTCTTATAGTGGTAATCGTTCTCATTAGGCTCTTTAGATATAGCACTGGAAGAAGATTCAGCCTCAGAAGGGTGTTTACCTTACCAGCCATGTTTGCGTTAATCACCATATTATCACTCATCACTATTCCAATAAATTATTACATTTACTTTGTGGTGCTTCTGGCTGCGGGCATACTCCCTGGTGTAAGGTGGGGAGAAGGGGCGACTTTATATTATGCAAACGACCAGTTGATGTACAAACGTTCCGTAATCATTCTGGCCTTATGGGGAGCTTCCCTGGTGGGCAGGCTGGCAATCGAGTTCCTGTTCCCGGGAAACCTTGACGCTGTTTTGATAGTACAGGGCCTGCTTTCATTTGAAACAGGGATGATTATAGGCGAATCAGATCGTCTATATAGAAAATACAGGGCGATAGCCTCTGCATAGGCTCAGGAGCCAAACCCACAATAGATATACGCATTCATAATTACTACCGGTGCTCAAGTATGATCTGATCATAGTTGGATCCGGCATTGTCGGTCTAACTTCAGCTTATTACATAAAGAAGAATGACCCGGGTCTTTCGATATTGGTCATCGATAAAGCTAATACCTTTGGACAGGGAAATACTGCAAGAAGTGCAGCAGGCTTCAGGGATTTGTTCAGTTCGCCAATCAATTTCAATCTTTCACATTCCACAGTCGAGTTTTATAAGCATGTGCAGCAGGAAATTGGATTCGACCTGGGAATGAAATTTGTTGGTTACCTCTTCCTCCTGGCAAAAAAGAATCACCTGGACGAACAGATTATGCAGTTAAAATCCAAGACAAAATTCAGGGTAATCGAGTCGGAGGAGCTTTCCAGGATAGAATCGCTGAACCTCGACCCATCCAAGGAAGTCGCTGAAATAATGTCTCTTGAAAGGATCGATCATGCTATTCTGGGGGAAAACTGTGGAATAATTGAGCCTGATCTTGTATGCTCCTACTACTATAACGAGCTCAAATCCATGAATGTGGAATTCTCATTCTCGACAGAAGTTCTTGCCCTTAAACTGGAGCCTGAAAACCCGCTTAATTACCCGGGGGAACCTTTCCTCTGGCAAAAAAAGAAAATAGGAGGTCTCTCCACCAGCAAAGGAGATCTTTATGCCGACCAGTATCTGCTCGCCACCGATGTGTGGACAAATGCACTGACAGATCCAACGGGGCTGGATTCTCACATTAGGCCAAAGAAAAGAGAGGTTTTCCAGGTATCCGGGGAGCCTGCCCAAAAAATTTTGCATACCCAGGGATTCAACAGCGATTCACTCCTGCCGTTTACCATAATGCCTCACTACGGCGTTTACCTGAGACCCGCACCAAAGGAAAACTCATTATGGATCGGAGTGGCAGATGACATTGGAAGGGACTTTTCTTTTGAGGAACAGCCGGAGGCGCATGAGGAATATTACCAGACGAACCTGAGACAAGTACTTGAGGCATACTGGAAAAATTATGATAAGACAAATCTTACCTCAATGTGGGCAGGATATTACTGTTATAACACAATTGATAAAGCGCCATACATTTTCAGGTCAATGAATGTTACTGTTGCCGACGGAACCAGCGGCAGTGGTATACTGAAAGGAGACAGCATCGGGAGGTATGTTGCTTCCGTGTACGGGCAGAAGAAAGAAGTTGTACTTCATGGTGGAACCAGGATGGATTCCTCTATTCTTGGGATAGAGGGCAGAACCATTCCAGTAGAGAAGATTATACTTTGATTACAGGAACAATTGGCCGGAAGATTCAAACACGCGAGCAGGCAAGGAATTGACCCCATACCTGAATATCAGCGTCCGGTAATCGTCCACCTGGAACTCATCCTCCAGATATCTCACAAGTTTTGTATAATCAGAATCTGAAACTTCGAAAAGTGATGCTTCAATCTCCGACCCCTGTGATTCCGTGATGCTACAACTTTCATCAATGCCCTCCTTTCTGGCGTAGTCTTTTAAAAAAACAATTTTCCCGGTTCTTTTATCCTGAAATGTGAAGGTTGAAGGGAGAGCGATGTTCCTGATAAAAGGGAAATTGTCAAGATTCATTGAATTTTTTAATGGTATGCCTGAATAGTCGTTTCCAAAAGTCAGGTGGTGGCAATTCACGCAAAGAGTGATGAGGTTTTCAAAGACGTCGCCTCCCTTCCTGGACCTTGGCAAAATATGGTGGACTTCAACTGACATATGCACTTTTGAGTTAGAGCTGTCCATAGAAACAATGTCCGACTTGGAACAGACCCGGCATTTATAATCATCCCTAATCAGGACGGCTTCGGAAATCCGGACCCAGGAGATCCTTTCGTCATCCATTGCTGCTTTCCCTCTTGGATCAAAATCTTTTACAGGCGCCAGGCCTGTAATCTTCTCTGCCTTCTTTAGAGATGAAAGCGGGACTCTTGCGACATTCTTTAACGGGTTTTCTCTAATCATCCAGAGTCGAATAGTTCAAGCGATCGCTTAAGGAGTTCGTTGTCCGGAGTCGCGCTGAGTTCGGGTGCAGCATGCGTACTTATTCCCTGCCTCCCTGAAAACTCAGCAAATTCAGCCAAAATTCCTCTTTCCGGTGACGCTAGCACAATTGATGGCCCGGTGTCCTGCAGAAGGTATATCCGCTTGTTTTTCTTCCTGAATTCAATGAATTTCTGCAGGATCTGTATGCTACCTGTGTTGTTAGTGATTAATCCTACTGAATAGAGAAGTGAGTGCAAATACAGTGATTCGGCAGTTGCCCTTTCAAGCATTGTTGTAAACCTGAACCCGTTCTGTGAATCGCTTTCAAGCCAATCATACTTATTTGATATCCATGGCCCAAAGAAAAGTGAATCAGGCACTGAAGAGTGTGCATCTGAGGTGGAAATTGCACTATCTTCTGGGAAGGTCAGGAAGTGAAATGTTGGTCTTTCAATTCCAACCTTTACGGCAAATGAATCCAAGGGATCAATGCCCGGATATGAAATCCATAATGCCGGTTCACTGTAAACTGTCCTGGAACCGGAACCAGATACCAGTCTGGCAAGAATCGAAACAAACTCTGGAGAGATATCCTCGTTTCGATATAGGGTCCTGGCAAGTGCCCATGCGGATGCGCCTGCTATGGCTGAGGATTCGCTCAACCCTTTCGCCCTGCCATATTTTCGGTCTATAAAGATTGCAAAGTCGAAATAGTGCTTCACGCCAAGAAGACGCCTGAATGCATTCAAGGCTTTCTCTGCTCTGTCCGTATACTTCTGGCTTGTTTCGCTATTAAACCAGACTCTATCCTTGTTACCGGAATTGACGTGGCAATATGCCTTGCAGACAGAAATATCCACGTTAAGGGAGAAAGATGGGTTATAGGCAATGTTCGTCTCTCTTTCATAATATCCGAGAAACTTATAGATAGCTTTAGATGGATAACCTTCGCCAAATCCAACTTTCCCAGTAACTTCCGGGTCATCAGGGATGTATATTTTATCAATTATCCCTGACTTAGACAGGGTCTTTCTCAGTTTCTCTCCTCTATTCCTGAATACCTTGACCTCCAAGTCGTTAATTCATCATCACCCTTAGCAGCCGATCGTAAGCTTCTTTATAATTTGAGGTTTCTATTTTGGGGACAGAAAATCTATCGCACAAGTTCAGGGTATAATCCATTATAGTCCTGTACTCCTTCAAATGATCTGCAAGTCTTTCCCCTGATTCCTTAAAATGTGTAAATTCCGTTCTCTGAAGAAGTTTTTGCCTGTGCTGTAACTCGTCCTTCACGTATAAATACGCCATGGAGATTGAATCAGGTTTCACTCCCTCCCACATTTCCGGTATAAAATAGAGTGTTTCCAGCAGGATTTTTTCACCGTCTCTCTCAGATCGTTTAAGAATTCGCTGCATTCCTTTAGAGAGATAACTGGCCTGATCAAGATATCCCTTTACAATGGTATCGGTGTTCATCACCCCATGGTTCTTCCAGGAGTCATATACTGACGTCGTTATTTTGCCAGCAGTATCGTAAGGCCTCAGGAATTCACGGAGGTAATCCCCCGAGAGGACAACATCGATATGGAGATCCGAGGCGAGTTTTCCCGCCATGCTGGTTTTGCCTACTCCCGGTACCCCCCCTATGATAAAAATGAATTTTTCATTTTCCAAAATTATCAGCCC
The DNA here is from genome assembly GCA_014874365.1 of Thermoplasmatales archaeon. Lineage (GTDB taxonomy): Archaea > Thermoplasmatota > Thermoplasmata > Thermoplasmatales > Thermoplasmataceae > JACWAH01. The sequence goes on along the minus strand of JACWAH010000016.1, from coordinate 29,182 downwards.
TCTGAAAATCTCTTGTATCAATTATTTCTGCAAACCTTGAGAGTGCTTCCAGAGATGAGAAATGCGCTCTTTCACTTGTGGAAGAACAAAGGTCGCTTATGACTACCGGCAAATATCCTTTCAGGAAAAGCTGAGCGGCATACATCATCACGTCGAATTCCGTATTGAAACCCCCTATGAAAATCATATTGCTGCTCTTCTTTTTATCAATCAGGAAATCTTGTGGGTCTTCGTTGAAATTCTGAGTCACCGCTACAGGTAGAAGTTTACTGAGGTCTTGAAATTTTTCTACAAATTCCATTCCCCTGGATTCATGCTCCGAATTCTTCGTTCTTGCAACTTTCACTTTCTGGAAGTCATTACCAGAGGTCCAGTCCTTCACAACAGGATAAATATGAAATTTTTCGTGGTTGGAAAGCACGTACTCCAGGGCGGTTATAGTCTCAAGTTTGCTGAAACACAGCCTGAAGTTTTCAGTAAGCGGATTTAAAAAGACTATATTGAAGGTGGAGGGATCTTTAATCGTATCTAAAATTCCCATTTGCACACTCCTTTTAAAATTGATCTATTCAGGCTGATTACCCCCCTGCATTTTGACATAGATTTGTTCAAGGTTATCCATGACCCTGATGGATACGATGTCCAAACCTTTCTTAAGAATTTCAGCTAGGATATTGTTTATTGTTCGTTTCCCCGCAAGGTCAAAATAAACTACATTTCCGTTGACTGTTGGTTTAAGATTGCTGATCAGTGAAACATCCCCTTTTAAAGTAACTGAAAGCTTTTGCTCGCTGTCTGCTGGACGGTCGTAAACAAGTTCGCCCTTCGAAAAGATCAGTATCCTGTCAGCCAATTCAGATGCTTCATTTATCAGGTGTGTGCTGAGGATTACTGTTTTCCCGTATTCCGTATTGAGTTTCTTTATTACATTCCTAATCAGGATCATTCCAAGAGGATCCAGTCCAAAGGTTGGTTCATCCAGTAGCAGTATCTCAGGGTCGTTGAGCAGTGCACTTGCGAGCGCAAGCCTCTGTTTCATGCCCCGGGAAAAACCCCCACTTTTGCGGTCCAGATATCCTGTGATCTCAGTCATAAGTGAGACTTTTCTAATTTCCGGTTCAATATCCGCTATCCCCTTAAGGCGGGCGTGGAAGGTAAGAATTTCCCTGGCAGTCATGTATGGATGGAACTCTGGTTGCTCGATCAGTGTACCCATTTTTGCAGCAACCTCGGGATGCTTTTCCCACGCGTCCATTCCATTGATTGTGGCAGTTCCTGAAGAAGGCTTGACCAGGCCGGAAAGAATTTTCAGGAATGTTGTTTTTCCAGCCCCGTTAGGCCCCAGAATTACATAGACTCCCGGTGTTTCAATAGAGAGGTCAAGGCCTTTCAGGGCAATCACTGGCCCGTACTTCCTGCGTAGCGACGCCGTTTTAATTAGCATTCACTTCACCTCCTTTTCCTGGAATATGAAAATTGCAATCAGCAGACTGATGATGGAATAGGCAAGCATTACTGCGGCATAAAGGAGGATTTCGTCTGCGCTTAACGGGTTAATGCTAAGGTTAAAAGTCAGGTTGCTAAAATTGAAGTTAAAAAATACCCTTGAAATAATGGTTGAAGTATTGTCCAGCAGGTAAAATGGGAAATACTTGTACAACAACTGTATGACATAGTTAAGAGCACTAAAAATCAGAAAATAAACCAGGAAAACAGTCACGTAGGAATAAGTTGCCCTGTTGAATATTGAACTAACTAGAAATGCCATTGAAAGGATTGCACTCAGGAAAAGTGCAGATAGCCCAAGAGAAAGGAGGAATGGCTGCAGATCCACCGTGTGCAGCACTAATACAGAGTTCACTGCAAAGAAAGCATAATAGTACAAAACTATCAGCAAACCCACCAGAAGGGAGGCAAGATACTTGCCACATATCAGAGTGGTCCTGGAAACGGGCAATGGGAAAACCGAATAGGCTGATTTCGATTCTATTTCACCGGAGATAGCAGAGGAACCGAAAAAAACAGCAGCAAAAACTGGGATGTATGACCCGATATAGGTCCAGATGTAACCCAGAAGTGCATTTTCACTCAGTAGTGAGGAAGGAACGTTAAATATGGTACTCCCACTGTAATGCAGGAAATACCTCATTGTCAGGTATGTAAGCAATGTCCCCGCAAGGGATACAATGAAAAGCATGAAGTAGAAACTCCTCGATCTATAGAATCCAATAAAGTAATACCAGAATACCCAGTTGATTTTCAGAAATGATCTTCTCCGAAGGGAAATATAGCCGAACTTAAAGAATTGCTATGTTTTTGTTATCAGTTTACATGTTAAATTTAATTTAAGGATTGGTCAAGCTCAAATACTCATATGTAAATACTATATTGTTGAGCTACCCTGAAACAGTCCTTGAAAGCCGATTGATGACGGTACTGAGGGAATACCCTAACTCGGTCACCTTTATTCCAGATTCTCCCGTGCTGGCGTCTAATTTTAAAAAAATTGTAGATCCCATTATCAGAATAGCCGAAGAAGCTGACCTGAGCTTTGAGATCCTGTTACCCTCAGTCCGCGGAGAGCAGGATTCACTGAAAGTTTCCTTAGAAAGATACGATGAAAGAATAAGCATATATCCCGTTGGAAGCAGAAATGGAGCACTGGCGTTCCTTACTGAACTTTCCAGCACCCCATACATTTCCTTTTTCTCCTCTACGCTTCCCACGGATTTATGGATAGCCGATATTATTTCAGAATACTTTGCCAGGAAAGAGAACAGGCTTCTTTTATCAGACATTTCAATATTCCCCAGATCGCTCCTGGTGACCACCGGAGGGATGAAAAACCTCGGCAAATATTCCATAATGGAGTTTTACGGAAGAATAGCTGCAATCGGCTGGATTATTTCATGCACTACGAATAACAGATCGTTAAGTTTCTTCGAGCCAGGCTCTCCAGATTCACTCTTTTCATCCGACCTGGTTCAGGGTGACAGGATCTCCGTCAGGGACCTTAGCCTCTTGAAACGCAGTGCCAACTTGAATAATAGTGACATCCTGGCTATGGTGAAAGACTTCAGACTTCGGAAAAAAATTAACACTTACTTTAAGACTCTTCTCGGAAGACCTCCAAGGCCGGAACCGGAAACAGGTCATTTCCGGGATCACGCAGGTTACGTTCAATTCATGGAATCGATTTTGGAATCCATCGTTTTTACGGATTTCTTAAACTATGTCCCTCCTGAAAGAGAAATCAAATTGAGAATTGGGAAACCAGAACTCAGGTTACTGGAAAAGAGAAGCAAAACCTGGAATAGATCAAGGGAGACCGTTAGAAAATTCCTTGTCCTGGAGAATAGTTAAAAAAGTTGCAGCAGTAACACCATGATATAGTTTGAAAAGAATTATGCCAGATCAATCCATTGAGGAAAAATGGATAATGATACTGCCAAGTCCTTCCTGGAAGAGCTTAAAAATAGAATTCGGTCAGGAACTGCAATCAATCAGTGGATTTGCGATGAACTTAAGAACCGGTTTCCTGATTACAATTGGGTTGGCATCTATCTTCTAGCCGATGGAAAATTGCATCTGGATACTTATGCCGGGGAGAAAACAGAACATGAAGTCATCACCCTTGGTGAAGGATTGTGCAGCCTTGCTGTTGTCAGAGATCAGATCGTGAATGAACCAGATGTCAAGGGCAACAATACATACCTGGCCTGTTTCCCATCGACGAACTCCGAGATCGTGGTTCCAATCCGCGTAAATGGTACAGTTATCGGAGAAATCGACATAGACTCAGACAAAAAAGATGCTTTTTCAAAGAGCGATGAAACATTTCTTGATGAAGTTGCAGGAATTATTTCTAAAGTGATCAGGAATTAGGACAACACATGAAACCTAGAAGTCGCCAGTGTGTTTTCCTGATTTATTTCCAAGAATCTCCTTAAGTTCTTTTGAAAGCACTACCGATCCTATGGTCAGCAATTTGCCATCCGGTATGGTAACAATCGTAATTGATGCAAACCTGATTGTGAGTCCATAGGATTCGTCGCTGTTCAATTGCAGAAGATCTGAAACGAAGGCCTTAATCAGGAAACCGTGTGATACGATTACCGAATTTTCCCTAAGGCCTGAAAAGAAAGAGCGCATTCTGTTCACGTGTGATGACCAGCTTTCAATTCCCATATCCCCTCTCTCCTCATCCGTCAGTTCGGAAATCTTGCCTGGAAAGAGTTTGCCTTCACTCTTGCCAAAGTCTGTTTCCCTAATCTCCTCCCTGACCTCTGGTTTCAGGTTCAATTCTTTTGCAATTATGTCACCTGTATCTCTCGCCCTTGTTACCGGGCTTGTGTACATGCTTTTGATGTCCAGGTCATGAAGTTGGGACGCGGTCCTTTTTACCTGGCTTATTCCTTTATTTGTCAGGTGGTAAGACTCATTCCTGGAAGCGAGAATTGTGAGCACGTTTGATTCGCTTTCGCCATGCCTGATAAATATTGCATACTTCACCTCAGTCACCTCCCATTCTTGATTTGAGGCGTTCGCTCAATCTCATTGAACCGATGGCACTAACTTTCCCCGAGGCCGAATCAATCACAGACAATGTACCCTTAGAGATGTCCAGACCATAGGATTCCAATTCACCCAGCTGAAGAAAATGTGCTAACAACACCCTGATAGTAATCTGGTGGCTGACCGCAATTATTGTTCCTCCCTGATTCCTGGAAAAATCCACCATCCTTGTACTTATTGAGTCCCAGGACTCAAGGCCCTTAGCTTCCCTCCCTCCTTCCGGAAGCTCGAAATAATGCTTATTGTTGTACACACCCATAGACGACTCTCTCAGCCTTTCATCCACCTCAATCCTGATGCCGGTTACCTTTGATATTATATCCGCTGATTCTCTGGCCCTGAGGACTGGACTCGAAATAATTTTGTCAAACTTTATTCCTTTTAGCTGCAATGAAATGCGCCTGATTTCATCCTTACCCTTTTCAGTCAATGGATAACCCTCAAGACTGTCAGAAAGAACCTCCTTAACATTCGCTTCGCTTTCGCCATGCCTGATAAGGAAAATTGTAGCCATCTGTGACAGGATTACTGCAACAAATATAACTTCAGACTCAGTACACAAATACAGTAAGAGCCAGCGATGAAAGTATCAGTGCGGGAATCGTGACCAGTACGCCGTACTTCACGTATTCAGCCGCAGGTATCCTGATATTCCTCTTTACGGAAAGATCATGCAGCCAAAGGAGGGTGGCCAGAGACCCGATGGGTGAAATCTTGGTCCCTATATCGTTTGCAATGATTAATTCATAAATCATACCTCCAGAAGAACCCAAGGAATGGACAGCCAGTCCCGTTAACATTGTTGCAGGGAGGTTGTTAAGGAAAGAGGTGAAAGGGACGATGAACAGTCCCGACACGGTAATAGAAAAGACACCGGTATGGTCGCCAATCCAGGAAAGAGAGGAAGCCATAAACGATGTGAGTCCGCTATTCCCGAGTGCAAAAACGACGATGAACATTCCAAGAGAAAACAGTACAACCTGCCAGGGGGCTTCCCTGAGTATCTTTCTTGAATCGACTTTTCCCCTGAGGGATGCAATGGCAAAGAAGGCAGAGATGGAAGGCACGGCAACAAATGCCACCGGTATTCCGTATAACCCGGTCAGGGCATACGTGATCATCAGGGCGATGGTCATTGGGGCCGCAAGATTAAAAATCAGGTTGTCCTGAATCATGGAACTGCCGTCAAATTTGTGATTCAGTGCAAACGTTCCTGACAGTTCTTTCCTGAAAATAAGGTAAAGAATTGCGATGGAGGTTAGCACCGCAACAAGATTTGGAATGAACATAACTTCTGCATATGTAATGAAATCCAGGCTGAAATACGATGCAGCAATAATGTTTACAAGGTTGCTTATCACGAAAGGGGTGGAGGCAATGTCTGAAATGAACGCAACTGAAATCAGGTATGGGATCATTTCTCTTGGATCAAAGCCAAGTTCCCTCAATAGCAGGAATGTAACCGGAGTCATTACCAGAATTGCTCCATCATTTGCAAAGAGGGCGGATACAAGAGCTGTAAAAAATGATATGTAAATGAATAGGACCTTCCTGCTCGACCTGGAATTCTGCGCGATCCTGAACCCAAGAAACCTGAAGAATCCGGCTTCCTCGAGTACGAGCGAGAAAATGATGATTGCAACGAACGTAAAGGTGGAGTTCCAGGTGATTGTCCATATGGTTTCCAGGTCCTGCAGTGTAATCAGGCCGAACACGATTGTAATGAGCCCTCCAAGAATTGCAGAAAAACCAATCCCAATTCCTTTTGGCTTCTTGATAACCAGCAGGAGAGTAAACGCGAAAATCCCAGAACTTTCCAGAAAGGCGAGATTCGTTACTCCCGTTTATATCGGCACCAGATTGTCATCTGGATAATTAACATAGTTTTTTCACTCACCTGTGAATTGGCTGGAAATGACAATCAAGAAGAATCATCTCGATGGCCAGAAGAGCCCATACCTCATCCAGCATGTGTACAACCCCGTAGACTGGCATCCCTGGTCTGAGGAGACCTTCGCAAAAGCTAAACGGGATGATAAGCCGGTTTTCCTGAGTATAGGATATTCAACATGCCACTGGTGCCATGTGATGGAGAAGGAGAGTTTTGAGGACGCAACAGTGGCAAAAGCGATGAACGACGCGTTTGTCAGCATAAAGGTAGACAGGGAAGAAAGACCCGATATTGATCAATTTTATATGAGCGTCTGCCAGATGATGACCGGATCCGGGGGATGGCCACTAAACCTTGTACTGGACTCAGACAAGAGACCATTTTTTGCCTTTACATATATACCTAAGGAGTCCAGGGGCGGCCAGGTTGGCCTCATAGATTTGACTTCACAAATTTCTGAGCTTTGGAAAGAAAAGAGAAGTGAATTGAAAGATCAGGCTGATAAAGTAGTCAATGCAGTAAAAAATATGGGAAGGATAAGGAAGGGCGAATTTGATATCGACCCTGCATGGGAAAAAACCTATTCCGAATTAAAGAAAATTTATGACCCGGAAAATGGAGGCTTCGGCTTCAGGCCGAAATTCCCAAATTTCCCGTACCTGAATTTCCTTATGCGATATCACTACGTGAGCAGAGAGAAGGAAGCTCTCGATATGGTTACCATGACCCTGAGGAAGATAAGGTATGGCGGAGTTTATGACCAGATAGGCTTTGGTTTACACAGGTACTCTACGGATCCACAGTGGACTGTTCCTCACTTCGAAAAAATGCTGTACGATCAAGCCATGGCAATCTGGTCTTATGCTGAAGCTTACCAGATTACTGGAGACAGGTTCTTCTCTAAAGTAATAGCAGAAATTCACTCTTTCCTGACAAGAGAAATGAAGGACCTGGGAGGTGGTTTTTACTCCGCTATGGATGCGGACAGCGGAGCTGGTGAAGGGAGGTACTATCTCTGGTCTTATGCGGAACTAATTTCCATTCTTGGCCAGGATGCCGAACTATTCTCGGAAATATATAATTGTTCATCCAAAGGCAATTTCGTGGACGAGGTCACTGGCAGAAGCAACCACCTGAATATTCTCTATTCCGGAAAACCGTTTTCTGAATATTCAACCATCCTGTCAATTGATCAGGAGTCTGTTGAAAAAAGAATGAACGATTCAAGGCTCAAACTGCTTTCTGCGAGAAAAAACAGGGAAGCGCCAGGAATAGATAAAAAGGTGGTGACGGAACTCAACTCACTATTGATAATCTCTCTCGCCAAAGCATACAAGGCAACTGGACAGGAGGAATATCTTCGAACCGCAGTTGAAACCGTTGACTTCATCCTAAAAAACCTGGTAAAAGAAAATGGAGAATTACTTCACGAGATGATAAAAGGATCAACTTTTGGTGATGGAATGCTCAACGACTACGCCTACCTGGTTAGTGCCCTCCTTGAGCTATATTCTGTTGCTCCGGAGGAAAGATACTTGGATATTGCCTCAAAGGTCAATGCAAAATTGCTGGATGTTTTCATTGATAAAGAAGGAGGATTTTACACTTCACCCTTGAAGGACGACATTCCGGTTAGGGTCAAGGAAGCTTATGATGCCCCGCTTCCGTCCGGCAATTCGATTGAATTGCAAAACCTGGTGATACTTTCATATTTGAAAGAGAAACCTGAATACCTGGAAATCGCCCAAAAGGAGATCAATTTCTTCGCTGGAGTTGCATCAGAATCCCCCCAGTATTTCGCAGTGTTAATCCAGTCAGCTTATTCGTTGTTGAAGCACGCATACTTTATCAAGTCGTCAGGAGTCGATAATGAAGCGTACAGGAAAAATTACACGACAGGAATTGAATTTTCACCGCTGGCATATATGTATCTCGATTCAACACAATCGCCGAAGGTGGAATATTCCCTGTGCACATTGAAAGAATGCAGGAAACCTGTTGATTCTCTGTCTAAAGTTCTCAGCTCAATTTCTCTTGAGGTCTCCGAAAAATAAATTCATTCAACGCCCTGGACTGGGGATCCTTTATCGTATTTCCTGAATTTAATGAATATTCGAACAGCTTCACCGATGATCATGCCGGTTACAAGCGTAAGCAGTATCGAGGAGACAAACAATGCGTCCAGAATGGGATAATACAGCAGTGCCATTATTTTAAGGGTAAAAAAAGTTGTAAACAATGTAGCAACGCCTATTGACCTTTTATAATAAAGCCTGCCTTTCCTTGTGAATATCCCTATTTTTCCGCTGAGAAGAATGCCGATAGCGATTCCTATTACACTATCAATCAGTGCGGCAATAAGTTCATTCTCAGTTCCATTTATAAAAGTGAATGCCACAAAAACCGAATAAATGACAGGAGTCATGAATACTCTTGTTTCAGAGAATTTCTCTCCGCGAATCGCTCTTCCTATTCGAAAAAGGTACATCAATCCAATAATCGCAAGTAAAGTGTATAATGGATAGGCAAGCGGGATACTGTTAAAATAGGACTGTAAATTTCCCAATGTTCCGGATACCATTTTCCAGATACGATAACTAATCTGCCATAAAACGCTTTGGGGGTGCGCCTGAAAGACATGGCGAAAGCAAAGTATCTTAAAAAGAGATACATACACCCAAAAGCTGGTGCTGCAAATGGATAAAATGGCTGAAGTTGAAATATCAAAGGATGGCGAAGTCTACTTTGCCAGGATTACCCTCCCCACTGGGGAAGTTGTTACTCTTGAAAATGAAGACTTCGAAGAAGTTCTTGAACAGGTGGCAAACGATCTTCAGGAAAGATACGGCGCTTAATTTTTGAGCGAGGATGGCCCAGCGGTACGGCGGCAGCCTGCTAAGCTGTTTCTCTATGAGAGCGGGGGTTCGAATCCCCCTCCTCGCGTTTCCAAAAGCCGGGATTAATTCGGGTTCAGGCTCGCAGTAGACCTCGATGTTCCGTTTTTTCCTGCCCAATATATGAGCGTACGGGGATAACTATTATAACCGATTGGCTTTAGACTAGATAACCAGAGTATCTGGAAGATGTGAGATAAATTGCAGGCGGGATTTTGTGGGGAATTCTTCGGCTTATTCTCGAGGACTTGGAATATGACTCCCGGAAGCACTCAAATTTCCCTATCTAATGACTTTCATGATTTTGATTTAATTAGCCGGGTTATTATGATAAATGAGGTTCCAAAACGATCTAAGCAGGGTGAATTCAATGCTGTATCGTGAAGTTGACAGCAGGCTGGATATGCAGTTGACCATTTCAATGGAACAAACTCATCCAATAATACCGTTGCTTCAAAGGGAAATGTCGATAATCCCGCTTGATACACTAAAAACGGAGGAAGGGTCATTTATAGACCTCTTCATATGTGGTGAAACCGGTATACGGATGGAGGGCAGCTTGTTTCCATTTAAACCTGAGAAGATGGGAGAATGCCTTATCGTAAGAATTCGTGCAGAGGAAATGGAAATGGCCTCTGACATTATCAACCGGTTGAGCGAAATTCCGTCTGCACTAAGAGTAGGGTTTTACCTGAAGGGCAGGAGAATTTATGCAGAATATAGATTTCATCATACAGATCTGGAGATGATATCTAACGTTGGCAAGAAAATTTCAGATATGAAAAACAGCCTGAGAATTGAAGACCTTGGCCCCTGTAGCGGTGGCATATCAAAATTCGACGAAGTTAATTCACGCATTCATCTGGGCGTTGTGGCATACCAATCAGAAATGCCTCAATCGACCGGATTGCCCGATGGTAAAAGTACCGATTATTTGATTGAATATATGTCAACACCGATACAGGGTATGGGGTTGAAGGTGGTTATTTACAATGATGGAGAATACGATTCGGAAAATACCAAGACGCTGGGTAATGGGATTAATCTCAGGTACGTAAAATCTCCATTTCTAGATACCCTGTGGAAACATTCTTCCAAAGTGAGATTGCCAAGAGCGGCTATTCTAACTAAGTTTGAAAAAGGGACTTACAGAACGTTTATTTTCCTTCCATTGTCAATGATGGATAGCCAGATTTCCATTCTTTACGATATGGCCAGCAATTATCCCGAGGCTAAGTTTCGTCTCCTGGGGGTCAGGGCTTACCAGCCGGACATATGGAACTGGGTCTGATCCTTCACTTCCTACTGGCAGGATCAATCCTGATTGGCGACAAGGAGATCGAAATGCCCTTTCCTTTTATTTGAAGCGCTGTTGATATTTCTCCTGCTTTCAATTTTAAAGCACTGAAATTCCCTGTACATATCCAGCAACTCCTGGGAGTGTGAGTTGCTAAGAATGAAATTGACCCCCTCTTTGTTCAATTCCTGGCAAGTTTCGTAAAGTCTTCTTTGATCTTTCATGCTGAACCCGCCTGCGGTATAATCAGTGAAATAGGCAGTGTGCGAAACCGGGAAATAAGGGGGATCAAAATAAACTAAATCCCCTTTTTTAGCAGAAAGAGCGATAGTCTGGAAGTCCTCAAGGGCTATGTCTACTTTCTTCAATAGTTCGCTGAATTGCAATATTTGATCCCTGGATGGCAAATGGGAATTGACATATTTTCCGAAAGGTACGTTAAAACTACCTTTAGAGTTGACCCTCCATAACCCGTTATACCCAAAACGGTTGAGATAGAGCATGATTGCCGCCCTTTCCAATTTCCTGTCGTTTTTCCCTATTATTTCATTGAATTTTGATCTGGTCTGGTAGTAGTAATCCTTTTCATTCTCAAAACCGTACTCAGATACTGTTTTAATTAAGGCTTCGGCCGAATCCTTGACCTGACGATATAAATTGATCAGCTCAGGATTGGTATCGGAGATGATTGCTGAACTAACCAGCCCACGATTCCCAAGTTCAGACAACAATGCAAGGCCTCCTGCAAATGGCTCATAATACCTATTCCACGAGGCAGGCAAAAGCTTAACGATATGCTGTATAATCTGGCGCTTGCCTCCTGCCCATTTTAACAGGGGTTTCATTCGTTGAGAAACTGTCGGGTAATTATTAACTATTGTCCGGTACGCACTCTGCAGATTGATACTTGTTAAATCGGGCACACTCAGGCTTTTGATAACCGTTTATCAACAGAACTATTTTTCTCCATAAGGATAAGGAAATGATCTCCAAGGATATTGAAGGGAAAATGTCGAGATAAAACAGTATCGATTCTTGTCAGATATTTGTGTTTTTCCTTAATCCCTGCTGCCATTTTATCATAATTAGAAGGCGGAAGAAAAACGGGAACGCCTTCAAGGGACACCTTACTAAACTCGCTTTTAAAAATAGACTGGATAAATGATGGGGTGTAAGCATAGACGTCAATACAAAATCTTGATTTCCCTTCCGGGATAGGGTTGAACATTCTCTCTAGAATCCTTTGAGGCTTGATGCCTATGGCGTGCAGCAATGGTTCAGATACACATAACTTGTTGTAGACCCCGAGAAGTACCTTCGATTTGCGCGTTGTAAGATTTGAAAAATTCTCCGGAAGCATCATTATGTCGGGCTCACAGTTGATTGCCCCATATGTGGAATATATTCCATCGAATGAGTTCCGATAGTCCTTGTATAGGTCACTAATTTTCGATGCCCTGATCCTGACAGTGGTGAGCGATTTCTGCAGTCCAAGTGCGCGGGCCTTCTCGTTGAGAACTTCGAGCATTTTTCCGGAGATATCAGCAGCCACAACTTCATTTCCAAGTTTTAGCATTTCAACTGTTTCCGTACCGGATCCAGGTCCAATTTCGAGAAGGAATGAGTTCCCCTTAAACGCTTTTGTTAGTGTGCTCACCGACCTGTCTCTCAGATATACGTTAATGCTGTTGCCAAAAATGTGCCTGTCATATTGGGAGGAAATAGAGTCAAACTCATCTTCAAGCCAGTTGAAATATCGTTCATTTTTGTCTTTAGACTTCTCCACAGGAGTATCGGATAATTTGACAAATCTGGTGGGATTCGGGAACCATTTTTCAAAGCTGTCTTGCCCGTATTTTTGTTTCAGGGCTGAGAGTATTGAAGATTTAATCCCTGCATCCTTCATCATTACGGGATGAACTATTTTTTTTATTTCCCCGATTATTAAAGTGGCTTCTCCCCTTCGCATTAGATTGGATGGCCACCTTGAGTTGAAATCGGACGATACAACATATGTACTATCATCCAGGTCAACATAGGCCAGTCTTACAGACTCCCTGCCCAGTTGAAGTATCAGGTATTCTCTATTTCTGCTGGTTGTCACCAGGTCAAGCAATAACTACTCGTTCAAATATTATGGCAATTTGTAAGCTGACTTTCCACCAACCACTTTTAGGTGTCAATTGTTTTGGATAAAACAGGCCCATCCATTTGTCGTAGCTTCACCTGGAGCAGCCAAATAGAAAACCAAGTTCATCTCTATTCTCCAGGAATATCCTGCGCTCTGTTTCCGATCCATGATAAGGATTTTCGCTGATTATGCTAACAGATTTACAAAATCCAGTGCTGTTGTCCTTCAAGCCGCCTGAAATTGGAGGTTATAATCAGGCGCACGTCAATACTAAGCTCCAAGAATGCGTCTTAGTATTCAGGTGGTGTTTCACTTTATTTCATTCCTGTTTGGCTGATGAAAGCCTTTACCGAAAACTGGTTTACCTTCAAGTTGTTTGCAGCCCAGCAGTATAATGTGGCAATGCCTTTGGAATTGGTAGTCAGTTCATATTTTGAAGGATTGCTAAGGCAGACATGAGCCTCGAAGTCATCCTCGCCCTATTCTTTTCGAAAAATTTCTTCCAATTTCCATTGAACTTCAAGATCTCCTCCTTTGGAAACACCTTGATCCTGGATATCTCCCAGCCCTCTGGGTTATTCTTGCTCTCCACCATGGTTCTGATTTCACTCCAATTCAAATCAATCCTGACCAGGAAAACAAAACTTATGGCATTCTGCAGTGTAAAATCAACCACAGAGATTAGCCTGAAATTGCTGGCTGGCAGATTGCCCAGTCCTGTCTCCAGGTTGAGTTCCCTCCTGGCTCCATCGTTGACTGCTTCATTAAACTGCTTCTTTTCCCCTCCAGTATTCGTTAGAAAGTCTTCAGGATCTAATGCACCAGATGACGACAGCGTATATTTGAGTCGGTCGGTCGCCTCGCTATGCGAGCGCTTCGCCAATACGACAAAGTCGTCCTTGGTTATGACAAGACACTCTGTCCCCAGCGTAGCAGGTATTACAGAAAGATCCAGGGCTTCTCTCCTGTTATTCAGGAAACCTGCAACAGCGTTCATCACGATTTTCGAAGGAAAATCCTTCTCTTCATTAAACTTGCAAACCAAATGCCAGTTCAGGCACCATCTCTTGAAATATTCCGCGTTTACAAATCCAATCTCAATCGAATCTCGGGCCCTTGACACCCTGAATCTGGTGATCCAGAAACCCATGTCATTGCTTAACCGTGCCTCGGTAGCCCTACCATAATTGAGCAGGTCTTTCGACGTAAAACCATGATTCCCATTTTCGTTATTATTGCGAAACCTCAGTGTGTATTCGTTCTCTTCAAGAGGATAAGTACATTCATCAATCCTGAATTGTGGTTTTTTCCAGGCAGGGAAGAGTTCCACAGCTGCAGTTTTGTGCCCTTTGTAAGAGAGAAAAGCATCTCCTGGCTCAGAAGTTAATTTTTCTATTTCGGTTATATGCTCTAACTCGGAAACGTCTTTGCATATGAACCCATCCTTCTCGATCTTTGCGTTTTTAACCGTGACGTGAAAGAATTCTAACCGGTCAAAGGTATAAATTGCAAGTATGGAAAAGGTTTCGAGCAGGATTCCGCCGATAATTGAGTAGGTCAGAGTTAGGTACAGGCTGAACAGAATTGAAATGATAAACGACAAGACGATAATCAAATGCCTTATGAGAGAAGGTCTTAACATTATGCAGTTAGGATTCCGATTAACTTCTTGAATCCTGTGATATTTGTTCAATAAACGAATAATCGTTGGAGAATACATGCATTAACGGCGTTCCCTTTTCATTTATTCCTTAATTTCACTTATTTCTGAGGGAAATTTCCATTTTTGCGCTATCGCTGTATGATTTTAACTGCATAAAGATTGTTAGCTAAGCTTGCGAACATGAACTTTTCCCTGGCCATACGCACTACCGTCACCATGACACGGGGGAGGTGGAAAACCCTCCCGAATACGGCATAAGAATATTCTCCCTGGGGCTGTTCCCGTGAGATCCTGAGGTTTCTTCATGCAGACTCAAAGGACAGTTTATAATTCCTCACAGCCCAATCCATTATTGCATTGATGCTCTTCAGGATGTGGGCTCTAGTAGGAGCACCGGACCATCTCCCAGGCCTCGCCAAATGACCTCTTACCGGTGTCTAATCCTGGTTGACTTTCAAAGCATTTTTTAATTTCAGTAAAGTTTGCCCTATCGTCCATTGAGCAAGAGAATAATGAAAGCTTTATCTTTGAGATTGTGGATTTCGTATTGTGAAGGTCTATTCTGAAAGACTCCCGCTGAAGTACCTCTTTTCTAACCAGGGTATCTGCCTTGGTGTCGACACTAAAAGAGCATCTTTTCTTTTTTTAGTGAGCAAAAGAGGGATACTTATCAGGAGAAGACCGGTAGGAGACAAGGTGGTGGAAAACAACGATTATGAAATCCACCAGATCGTAAACTCGATAGATTATGAAAGAGAAAAGTCAAAGTCAGGTTAAATTGCTTGAATTTTGTTTCTTCAAGTGAGGATTTCGATTAACTTTCAGAATTCCCGATGCTGCCAATTTGGATGCATGGCTCTGAGGGGTCCCTATCCTGTCAGGTAAATCGTGAAAGGAAAAACCGGAGATGCTGCTCCATAGGGGGATGCAATAATGAGACTGGCTGAACTTGGCAGAAGGAGATTAAGGAAAAAATTCTCACTGAAGATAAGGTGGTTGACAGGATTCGTGATATGCCTGAACTTGCGGTGGATACCCGGTACGCACATGAATGTATAGATATCTGCTACGGATTCTTTTCTCCGATTGAGGGATTCATGGGAAGTGATGAGGTTGAGTCCGTGTGCAAAGACATGTCTCTCCCGGGCAGGACATTATGGAGCATCCCCATCACAATGGAAATTGGCGGCGAAACCTCTCAGAAAGGTAATTTCAGGGAAGGGGGGGAGATACTTCTCACCTACCATTGTGAATCGCTTGCAATCCTGAAAATAGGAGAGTTGTTTCAACTGGATACCGGAAGGGTTGCCGGTATGGTATATGGTACCACCGACTCCAGGCATCCGGATGTCAGGAGAACAGTTTCCAGAAAAGGAAAATCTATCTCCGGAGAAGTTACACTTGTGAGCAAGCCTGAATTTCAACCCCCTTCGACAGGTTCTGGGTGACGCCAAGAAACCATTTTGCTCTTTACAGGGAAAAGCAGGGAGATCACGTGGTAGCGCATCAGACCCGTAATGTACCGCATAATGCACACGAGTGGCTCATGAAATATTGCTGGTTTGCAGCAAATGAGGATCTGCCGGTTGACAAGTCTAATACAGGTGTTCTGGTAAATGCCATAATTGGCGAAAAGAGGGGAGTGCGACTACATTGACGAGGCAATTATTCTTAGCCAGGCAGAACTTGCGAATGCTGGTTATTTAAGGAAAGATACGTTTGCAGTTACTATCACGCTATGAGACAAGTGATATGCTGGGCCAAGGGAGCAGTACATCACGCCATAATGAGAGCGAACCTTGGATGCACATATCACGTGTTCGGGAGGGATCATGCAGGAGTTGATAATTTCTACAAACTGTATGATGCTCACACCCTTCTGAAACAGATCAAGGACAGGCTGACGATTAAGCCTGTTTTCATGAAAGAGAACTGGTTTTGCCCGATATGCGATGAAGTAACAAGGTCAGGGTTGTGCGACCATGCTGTTACGGCGCAGAATTTCAGTGGCACCCTGATCCGAAGCATGTTGATCGATGAAGTCCAGCCGACGAAGCGAGTGATGCGACCCGAGGTATTTAAGGTCGTACAGACTGCGAATGAAGCATATGGATTCGGATCTCCGTTCGTAACGGACGGTTATCAAGCAAACAGAAAAGTGTGTTCTAACTCAGGGAACCACGGAAAGAGGTGATTGTGTGAACAGGCGCATACCGATCAGTATATGGATCAACGAACAGAGATTTGAGAAGCTGAAGGAAGCGGGCCTTTCGGGTTTAACGGGAGACCTACTGGGAGGAATGAAAGTCATACGGGTGCAGGTAAACGAGACGCAGAAAGATTGGCTGCTTTCGAAAATCCACACGGCGAAATATGACTCTTCTACTACGGGACCATTTAACTGCTCCCAGGGAGGTCAAGGACGAGATATTCGGTTTTTACCTGAAAAACAAGTCCACGAGGGAAGATGTCATAGACTCGTTAATGTCTCATGGACATAATGGGGATTTGTAGTCTTCAATGTGATGAGCATGACTTTTGATAAGTATCGTAAGCCGGCAAAATTTTCTATGGGTTCTCCGGAACTCAATCTTTAAGGGGAAGCTGGACCGAGCAAAGGATGATTTGCTGGGACCAACCGTACCGTAAAGCTACAGGAAAAAAATTTTCTATCTATATATAATTAAATACTTACGTCTGTAGCTATGGATTTACTTCACGAAAATACGGGAGATATGCCCCTTCTATGTATCAAGGTGCAGAGGCAATAGGTAACAAGATCAGAACGGCATTCAAGCAATCATATAATTTCAAGAATACTGAATACAGAGATACAATGTTACCCCATGTTGCTAGAAAACTCACATGTCCAATATTCATGAGAGGGTGAATTGATTGAACCGCCTATATACATCTATCCAACATCGAGAAGAGCCCTCTTTCATCACAGCGCCAGTCTTTTTCAGTCAACTATTGAGAAACATTGTCGCTGGATTCCATCTTAACCCTGATCTCTAATAACCAATCAAGAGCCGCGCTCGCGATTGCCGAGGCGATAGGCTGAAGAATGGGATCTTTTTCTCTTTGATTATCAGAGCTATCGCAAAGATCGGAAATTCCTCTTATATCCAGGAATTTTTTACCAAACGATTTGCAAGATTCTGCAAGACCACCACCTTCCATCTCGAATCCAAAAACGCCATATTCGTTGGAGATCATATCTCTGAATTTTTTGTAATTGACGTTGTGATCAGATGAAAATATGGGTCCAAAGTGAATCACAGGTAACCTGTTCCTGGAGAATACCTTCTCTTTATATTCGGAATTTGAGATATCTTTCGTGTAATACTGAAGAAGACCTTCCCATTTCCCGGGATCTGAAACACTCAATTCCTTGAGCCTCTGAGCTTGCCGCTTTAAAGAATCATCAATGGAGTGCTTTTCAACGCCAAAAACGAAGGAAATATCATCATTCAGTGAAAGATTCTTTCTTCCCAGTTTCAGCTGTTCTTGCACGACAGTTGGTATTATTTTTTCATATACCAACTCCACAATCTCACTGGATACTACAACATCGTAGATTTCCACTTTCATGAGTTCGGAACCCCCTGCTACCCCAGTAAGATAGAAAGAGTTTATGTTGGGATGTTCCAAGACCAGTTTGGTAACAGATTTGTGTGTGTTATATCTACCATATCCAGTGTTGGGAAAAATTAGTTCTAAATGCTCGTTATCGCTAAAATCGAACCTACCACGATTAATGCCTGATGGGTAATTTTTGTAAGGCCCACCGAATTTTTTTTGATAAAAAACAATTTCATTTGGCATTGCGGAAAGTATTGCCACTTCTGGTGGCGGGAGAGATGATTTAATATCTATTTTTGTAACCCATTCCTCAAATTCTATAATTGTCGATTCTCTCTGGAGTTTATTCAAAACCCATTTAATTTCCTTAGGAAGTTGCGGGAGTGGCATGTTTAAAAACCATTTTGCTTTATTTTCACTGGTAGCCATCGAGAACAGGTTATCCTTGGTCACTCCTATCCGGTATTCTATGAGAAGGTCCCAAGGTGCCCTATTCCCCCAGGTTCCAGAAACTTTGCCCAGGATGAAACTCATGGAAGGCAAATCTGAGTCTGGAATAACGTACACCTTAAGTTGTTCCGGATATTTTTTACTCAAAGCTATGACCTCATCCCAAGTTTCAAAAAGTTCTTCTTTCTCTTTCATGGAAATCTTTGAAATTTCTTTCAGCCCGGATTCTGCTATATATACTGTTGTAGTTTTTGGATCTTCGGACTGTTTCGGGTTGTTCCCTTTATCCTTGATCCTCTTGAGCACCTCTGTAGCATATCTCTTCTTAATTTCGGTAGAAGCATCTTTACGAATAAGAAAAGAAGGTGTATATGACAAAATTGTCAGTTCCTCGTAAGCTGTTATATGATTTACCAGATACTCCTCTGGATTGGCGTACGGATCATTATATGGGTTATTCATAGGGATAGAACAGTAACTCAGATAAGAATTGATCTGCCCCCTTAATTCTGGACAGAGATTCCGTTATCCAATGAGATATTTCCCTCAACCTCCTTTTCTTTTCATTTCTGTTATTCACTCTTCTTTCATCCTTTCTTTTCCTGTTTTCCAGGAATTCTTTCCTGAAATCCCAGTCTTCATTCCATCTCTTCTCGAACTCCTCAGTTGGTAAATAATTTATGGATGAATGCGGCCTGACAGTGTTGTAATCTGTGAATGCATATTTCATCAAGTTTTCTGCATCTTGTTACCGGCAATATGATCAGGGGAGGTTTTTCGGAAACCCCGGGTAATATTATTCTCATGGCCATACTAAGATTTTGTTTTGTGAGTCTCAATTACATCCCAGAGTTTATGACTTCTTCCATGTCTATAATCTGACCTGCCTAAAGCTGCACCTACTGTTTCTATGAAGAACAGAAATGGCAAGAGAATGGCTTTCGATGGATTGCATTTTATGTATAAACCAAGTATTTTGAACAAAATTCTCAGGTCCCTGGAAACCATAAACGAAAGCACATTGATGGAAAAACCCATTCTTCGTAGCTGGATGTAACCATAGTCAATTCTTCTTCGCTGGTTTACCAGTCCTGCAAGGCTTATTGGCACGGAATTGAATGCAGTCAGCTCCCTTGTGTAAATTGCTTTCGCCCCATTGGCCTGGGCTATTATGCATTGAAGAGAATCTTCATTCACAACATCCGGAATCCTGGAAAGAAATTTTCTCCTTACTGCGATAAATTCACCACCGTGAATCAACTTTCCGCGGGAGTTCAAGTATTCAAGTTCTTTGTCTCTCAACTCCCAAAGCACACTGCCAATTCTTTCTGCGAATGACAGTACCTGTTTCACCTCAATTCTCGGTATTACTAAATCTGCATCGGTTTTTGACATTAGATCTAAAACATCCTTGAATATCTCTGGATCAAACTCTATGTCTGCAGAAACGAGGAATACAATGCTCCCTGATATGTATTCATGAGACCTGTTGTAAGCGGCAGCCTTTCCCAGTCTGGTGCTGGAAAAAAGTATTCGATTAGTACCGGGATCGAGTGCATTTAGAAAATCCCTGACTTCGCTGTCGCCCTCAACCGCCCAAATCACTTGCGGACAAGGTGCGGCCGAAATTTGCTCCGAAATCCTCTTAAGAGAATCCAGGTCATTATTTGAGAATATTACCACTGAATAGGTTTCCAATGTTTTCCTCCTCTATCTTCAGGGACAACTGTCTGTATTTCTGGGAGTCAAAGTAAAAATAACCGGACGAGAGTCTGGAATCAAACCGTATATCAGCCAAATTCCCCTTTTGTTCTCTGTGCGAAACAAACAATGCCTTAAGATACAGCAAAGGGGATAGCAAAAAAAAGAGCAGCAAATTACCAGCTCTTCCGGAAAGTCTTGTTTCTTTATCCATCAGCAAATTACTTGATTCACGTTTATCTTTTGTCTTACCGTTCAAATAGGATAATTCTAACAGACTGTTGTAATATTCCTCGCCAAAAATGGGAATTACATGAAATGCATCACTTCTTCGAAGGGGTGTCAATTCTTCCATATACATACGTTTTGCATTCGCATTGTCCAGATTGAGGGAGAGGCATATGTCCTTGAAACCCAGGATCCTTCTCTTAATCAGAAAGGTGAGGAGGACCGCCCATAGACTCCCATTTCTGGTAATGACGAATAAGTCAACGTCGTCAAACCTTCCTGGATCATAGGAAACTGAACCGGAGATTCCAATGAATAGGACTCCTTTCTTCGGTAGAGATTTACTAAAATTAAGGGCGTAATTTATTTTTTCATTTTTTATATTTGAAATCTCCCCGTCTTGCTTTAAAGGCAAAACTTCAGATATCTGGTTCTCTATTATCACTTCACGTCACTAATCTGTCCACCGCGGATGATTAACTTTCAATGCAGCGGATCACTGTGCTTTCTTTCTCCTGTGAAGGGCCAGATCGATGCCGGAATAGAGTATTCCCAGTGCAAATATGCCCACCAGAACGTCGTAAAGGCCAGGATAGTAGCTCTCAGATCCGGGGTATTTACTCAGGCCAAATAGGTAAGTCGAGAATTGTGACATAGAGGAAAATCCAACCTGACTGTAGAGAAGGGTGTCACCAAGCAAGAATGCGACCATAAAGACTGACCAGGCAAATCCGAGCCCGAGGTTAAGCCTGGATGGTCTTGCGATAAGTATCAGCCCTCCAATCACGTCGACAATGCCCACTGCAAGCAAGCCATACCAGTGGATAAAATATGTGTAATACCCGCTTCCAGTAAATGTTCCAAAATCGTTCATCAGGTTCTTATCTGTTACCAAAATAGTAACAATAACGAGGAATCCGACGATGAGCAAACCCCCCATTCCACGAGCGCCAGGCATTCTTCTGGATTTGGAAGAACTGGACAAATCATTCTCCGCCATAGGAACCACTAGTAAATTTCTAATATTTAATATTTGTTAATTGCAATTATCTTTGTACTTAAACTTGAAAATATTCTATTCTTCTTATGCAGATTTTCCCTAAATTTTTATAATCCGCCAAATACTTTTTTCTTAACAGACATAGGCATAAATTTAGCAAGAGTCATCAACCTGCTTATGGATTTTACCCCTTTTCGGTGCATTCTTCTATGGAGGTTATGGTGTTTCATCAGCCAGGGTCTTATTTCGCTGTCCCATTTGATCTGATATAATCCAGCATCTCCTTTCACAACTGCCTCGCCCGCAGCCTTTCCAGTCCAGAATGCTCCCTGCAGCCCCCCTGCAGTTGTGTTGAGTACCGCGTTTACCATGTCGCCGGTATAAAGATAATCCCCGGCAACGACCTTTTCAGCTGGACTTCCAAGCGGAATCTGGTGCGCCATAGTTGAAATGCATTCTCCTCTTATTTCTGGAAAACTTTCGTCGAATTCGTGAAGAACATCCTTAGGTTGCCTCCCGGTAACAGGATAGTAACACACCCCTACTTTCCGCGTATCCATTGACTCGGCAAAATCCCAAAAATAACCACCCGGAGCCTTATCGCTGAACCATAAAACCATCTGGTAATCTTTCCTTGGCTCAGCTTTCCTGATTTCTTCGTAGGCGACAAGCACCTCATTCTTTTGAAGTTTCTTCCCAAAACTTGATTGCGGACCAGCTGCAAATATAACTTTCTTGCCGGTTATAGTACCGGACTCGGTTTCAATTTGATTGCCTTTGACGGACAGGACCCTTGTTTCTAGCCTGGTATTGAGTTTACCGGCCATTTTCTGTGCAAGGAACTTCTCATATTTCGTGAAATCGTAAACTATCCCCACCGTCCTGTCATAACTCAATGAAATCTTGTTCCCTGTATCAGTCCTGAAACTCATGGAATTTATTTCGGCAGATACAATGCTTTGATCGGTCGGCATGCCGATTCTCCTGACCCAATCGATCGATACTGCGCCAGTAGATCTAACCGGAACGCCTATCTCTTTCTTCTTGTCCAGTATGATGTAAGATAACCCGGATTTCTCCAGAATCGCACCTGCTGAAAGTCCTGCAGTGCCTGCACCTATTATAACTGCGTCAAATTCTGATCCAGTCAACTTAGCCTTTAAGTTTTAGCTCAATAATATATTTTAGTAGCTTTCCTTCATCTGAAAATGTGCTATCGCTTCCAAACCTTTCGCATATAGATTTGTAAAACATTCCCCGGAATTTCCATCTGGAGTGAGAGAATCCTTTACAACTTGAACGCACTAAATTAAATGACAGGAGGGAAAACTCCTGTCCACAGGTCAGTAAATTTTAGGTAATAGTGATTCATATTGACTGGTGAATGAGCCTATTTTTTCTGCGATTTTAACCATCTCTGTTTCCAAGGAAGGTTATTCAGTTGGAGAGAATGGAATCGGATACGCGAGAGGAATGATTGAAAAGGCAATGAAAAAACTCTCCCCGGAGATTATTCATTTAAAGATTTTCACTTCTTTGAGATTCGACTGTGACCTCCTTCTCTGGTTTTCATTCCATGATCCAGGCGTTATTCCAAGAGTTAAGGAAGGGATCCTGGAAACCGGGCTGGTTGCAGGATTCCCTCATTATTACCTCTCGCTTTATGAGGATTCACCATACACAAAAGAAGGGACTTCCCTTGAAGATACTTTGAAAAGACCATCATTGCGATATCTTATAGCTTACCCGATGACAAAAACAAATGATTGGTATTTATTGCCTTACGATGCAAGGAAGAAGATAATGGCTGAACACATAGGAATGGCTGTTTCACATAAAGAAAACAAAGATGTCCGATCATACACAACATATTCTTTTGGTATCTCTGACCAGGAATTTGTTGTCATTTATGAGACTGATAGCCTCACTTCATGGTCTCATGTAACTGCAAAATTAAGGGAAGCCGAGGCACGGAAATGGATCAATCTCGAGACCCCGATACTTGTGGGGATCCGCCAGTGATTTTGCTCAATGAATTTTCACAAATATTTTTCCAAGGTTATTCCTAGATTTCATCTCTTTGTATGCCTTGGGAATGTCTTCGAGAAAAACCTTTTCATGTTCCACTGCCCTGATCTTTCCCTGCGTCACGAGTCCCATTACTTTGATCATGTCGTCTGTCGTCGAACTAATGCTCCCGTAAATGCCAGTTCCTTTCAGTATCATCACTCCCAGGGGCAATGGAAAAGCGGACGGCGAAACATTGCCAATTACAACGATTCTCCCCCCTGGAGAAAGTGACTTGAATGACTTCTCGAAGGTAGGAATGCCTACCGTTTCCAGGATTATGTCTACTCCACCATAGAGCCGCTTGATCTCCTGATCCATGTTTTCCGGCCTGACTATTGCCTCAGCACCGTATTTCGTGATCAATTCATTTTTCCACTCTGAAGATGACTCTGCGATAACTCTCGCTCCGAGCGCCTTGCCGATTTGCACTGCATGTATGCCAACGCCACCTCCGGCTCCTGTGACCAGCAGGGTCTCTCCCTTCATGATTCTGCCAACCTTCACAAGTGCGTGGTAGACCATTCCCGTGACGCAGGCAGAGATCGCTGCAGATTCCTCGTCAACGGTTTCTGGAACCTTGACCAAACTTCTAACGTTTACAGATATGTATTCGGCATAGGATCCATTAAGAGTCTCGCCATAAGTCCTCTTGTTAAGACATAGATTAGTCCTTCCTGACCTGCAGTACGCGCATTCTCCACAAGGGGAATAGATAAGGCTTGCAACCCTGTCGCCAACCTTGAAACCCTGGACTTCAGATCCCACGCTTTCGATGATCCCTGTGATTTCGTGTCCAGGGATGATGGGTAACTTCACTCTTGGAAAGAACCCCTCCATTGTGAGTACATCCCTGTAACAAATTCCGGTAATATTCTGCCTGATCAGCACCTCGTCTGGTGCTGTATTTGGCAACGCTGTTTCCTTGACTACGGGAAATTCATTCAGTTTTTCCAGAAAAGAGGCTCTCATCTCTTCACCATGTTTCATTGCTATAAATTACTCCTTGCCGGTTTCAGGTTCCTGTGTTGAATTAATTTCCTTCTCCAGTAATCATTGAATTACTTTGAGATAATACCCCTTCGTGAAAAGGCGCATAAAAGGGGTAATTTTTGATCTGGACGGCACCCTGATGGACACTTTGGAACTGAGAGTGACTGCCTGGAAGGAAGCATTCGAGAAATTTAACATTAATTTATCCAGAGAAGAATTAAGACCGCTTATCGGTCTTCCTGGAGAATTTCTTGCGTCAATTTACAGTGACAGATCAATGGAAATAGAGATGGAGGAGGAAAAGAATTTCAAGCAATTGCTTGGGAGCGTGGCACTTTTTCCTGATGCTTTGCCTGTAATCAAAAAGATGAACAGTAATGATATAAAAACAATCATAGTAACCTCTTCAAGGAGGGAACTGGTAAACATGTTGAATCTCCCCCGCCTTACGGTGATAACGATTGACGACGTGACGTCAGGCAAACCCGGTACAGAACCGTACACTAAAGCATTAAAAGAGATGGTTCTGCCTCCGGAAAATGTGTTGGTTATTGGTGATTCTGAAAACGACATGATACCTGCAAGAAAAATTGGTTCAGTTTCTGCGCTGATAAGGCATGGTCGTAAACTTACAAGTGAATACGCAGATTACTATATTGATCAATTAGCCGAGGTTCCACGGCTTATAGAAATAATATCTTCCTAAGTTGTCATGGATTGGAAAGGATCAGTTGATTGTTGCCATTTACTGATAAGGGTATCTCCAGGTTCCCGACAGCCAGGTTGAGCTGATTGCCGGTCAGGTTTGCATTTCCGGCAATACTGCAATAGCTGCCGGGGAGATCAGTTATAGTCACGCTTCCAGCTTTAATCCCGTCATTAAGGATATAACCGGTGATTGTTGTGAATGCAAAACTCCACATGTATTGGGTTAAACCTGAAAAACTTGATACTCCATTTGACTGCCCTGTAACATTAAGGAGGAAATTCTTAAATGGAACCTGTAACAGAATAGTTCCGACACTGAAATTCAGTAATT
Organism: Thermoplasmatales archaeon; assembly: GCA_014874365.1. GTDB lineage: Archaea > Thermoplasmatota > Thermoplasmata > Thermoplasmatales > Thermoplasmataceae > JACWAH01. The sequence goes on along the minus strand of JACWAH010000016.1, from coordinate 3,668 downwards.
TATCAAAAAACATGGAAGATAAACTGCCGGAAAGGTTCAGAGGGATTTTGACAGGAAAGGTTGGATAACCTAGAACGGAGATCGCAGAGAAATTGATAACCTTATAGAGAAATAGATTGCCGATTGCACCAGCAGCAACTTCTGCCGATTGGCCGACCAATGAAACACCGAGTGGGATGAGGCCTCCGTTTGAAACGCTGGCTTCGATTGAAACAGTGATGTTATTGAAACTATAATTTGCGCTCGGATTCCCAAAGGCCACGCTAGATCCTGATCCGTAGACTTCATTGTAACTATATGCTGCAGAAAACGTGAGCATGAAGGAAATCGCAATTGTCGACAGCAACCCGATGAGGTTTGAGGCCTTCACTTAAATGAATATATTACATTATTATAATAATATTGCGCCTGTTTTGTCTGACATTTGGATCACTGAGTCGATTCTTTTTGAGCGAAGTATTGAAGTTCAGCTATGGCTCGATTCCGGATGTCACCGGGATGTTCGGGTTCAGATAGCGCTTTTCCTCCAATGATATAATTCTTCTGTAAGTCCGACATTGTCTCACCGCATTCACATTTCACAATTCCCGAATCCAGAGAACTTTTGATAGCATGGCAGGATGGACATCTCAGCAGTGTTTTAGCTCCGGAGAATTTTCCCTTCTTGGCGACTTTCTTTCCTCTCACTTCAACAATGTCAAGGGAAAAGTCCACTGTCTTACCGGACGCAATAGATGTACCGACGCCAAATGCATCTGCACCTGCCCTCTTCAGTTCAGGAATGTCTTCAGCTTCCAGCCCTCCTGATACCATTATCTTGACGTTCCGGAATCCTCTAAGGTCAAGTTCCCATCTTACTTCTCTCACGATAGCAGGAAAGTTTCCCCTCCTTGAAGATGGCGTGTCCAACCTGACGTAATTTAGATCAGGAATCATCTCGGCTGCCTTTATCGCTCCCATCCGTTCATCATAGAACGTGTCAATAAGGGCCACCTTGACTCCATCGGAAGGACTTGCTCCTGCGATGGCTTTCCACACAGAATCGTCTCCATAAATCAGGCTGATGGCATGAGGAACCGTACCAACCGGATTCTGGCCGATGAGCTTTGCGCCCATAATCCCTGACACTCCATCCGCGCCACCAATAAATGCAGCCCTGTCAATCATTGGTGAGATTGCCGGGTGCATCCTTCTTATTCCAAAGGAATAGAAAGGTGAATCACCGCAGGACATTCTTACCATGGATGAGTAGGTGGATATACCCGACGACTGGCAGAGGAATCCCAGTATTATGGTTTCAAGCCTGGCAAATTCTCTATAAGTTCCGGTGATTGTCACGAATGGAACCGGTATTCCATCAGGGTCCCTGTGCTTGATTACAGTTCCTTCCGGCACCGACTTCAAGGAGATGTTCTTTCCCTTCAATAAGGAAACGACTTCGTCTAAACCCGAAAAGACGATCCAGGGGAAGGGAGTTCCTGAAACCGTAATTTCAGCAGTTACTTCGACATCAGGAAATGCTTTGACCAGTGATTGGCTTCTTTCGAAATATACGTCTGATGTCAGTCCGTCAAGGATATCCTGCTCACTTGCAATATTAAATTTTTTCATTGTTTCAATTCTCCTGACTTTACCAGCTTTACACCGTACAGGGACTTCATTTCTTTAATTGCAGCAGCATGGTGATTCGGATCTATAGCTGCACAGAGGTCTTCTATTACTGAAATAGAGTAGTTCCTGAAGAAAGCTCCAGCCACTGTGTGCCGTACACAGATATCTGTGCTGATACCACAGATGTAAATATCATTGGCTCCAATCGCACTGAGATACCCATCCAGGTCTGAGTCATAAAACGCATCATAGTGCCTTTTCGTTATCACATGACTCTCAAATTCAGCGATTTCTGGAACAAGTTCAGAACCAACAGTCCCCTGTAGACAGTGTTCTCCCCATATTGCAAATTCAGGATCGTTTGGCATGTGATAATCCCTGGTAACGATCAGTGGCAATTCCCTCCTTTTGGAGAGGAGATCCCTGGTTCTCTTGACAACGCTCTTTGCTTCTTCCGATCCGAATTTGCCATCCACGAAATCATGGACCAGATCCACAACAATGATTGCAGAATTTCCTTTCATGACGTTATCCCCCAATACTCCACGTTGTCTCTCCGCTCTTGTCCTCGATTACAATTCCGGCATCCTTAAGTTTTGAGCGTATCATGTCCGACTCCTTATATAATCCCATTTCCCTGAGTTCCTTCCTGACTTGCAGCAGCGGACCCATAATCTGGCCAAGATTTGTTGCCTGTTCAGAGAAGATTCCAAGGAATTTGTTCGCAAACCTAAACTTATGGACATATGTGATCATCTGCTTTTCTGCAACTTTTCCCTTGAAGATTTCCGATGCAATATCATGCAGGCTGGCTATGATTTCCCTGGTTTTCAGGTCGTCATCCATGAAGGCAATTATGTCGGCGGAGTCTTTCTCAATCCTGCACTCCTCTGTGCATTTGTGGAATGAGTTGGCTATGGAAAAAGCCTTCTGGAGCCTTTTCCAGCCTTCAACCGATGATTGGAAAACCTCGTCTGTGTAAAGCATCTCGGAAGAGTAGTTGGAATTCAGGAGAAAATACCTGACAGCTGAACCTGGACTGGATTTAACCAGGTCTCGTACCTTTACCACATTTCCGGTGGATTTGGACATCTTTTCACCCTTAAAATTAAGGAAGGCCCCATGTATCCAGTATTTTGAGAGGAACTTTGAACCAGAGATTGATCTCATCTGTGCGATTTCCGCTTCATGGTGTGGAAAAATCAAGTCGGTTCCACCGCCATGTACGTCATACTCTGGCCCAAAGAAGTGCTCTGTAATTGCGGTATCCTCAATGTGCCATCCAGGCCTGCCACTTCCCCAAGGAGAATTCCAGTTCGGTTTGTCGTCAGCCAGTTTCCACAGTACAAAATCCTGCGGATTCTTCTTGCTCGCCCTGATCTCCACTCTGGCCCCCATGATTATTTGATCCAGGTTCTGCTTTGATAGTTTTCCATAATCCCTGAACTTGGAAGTATCGAAATACACCCCGTCGGATGACGCGTAAGCATAACCAAGTTTTATGAGCCTTAATATCTGAGACTTAATTTCTTCAAGGTAAAGAGTGGCTCTGGCGTGATGACTGACTGAATCTATATCCAGGGATTTGCAGTCGTCCAGATACGCCTTGTAATAGAAGTTTGAAACTTCATCCCATTCCTTCTTCTCCTCTTTTGCTCTGGTAAGGGTTTTATCATCAAGGTCGGTTATATTCTGCAGATAAAACACTTCGTAACCAATCGCCCTGAGATACTTCACAAACATGTCGAAGAAAACAAATGTTCTTGCATTTCCCAGCTGGATGTAGTCGTAAACGGTCGGGCCGCATACGAAAATATTTACTCTCCCTTCTGCAATTGGAGTAAATTCTTTCACTTCGCCGGAAAGCGTATCCCTGAATCTCATTGACTCCCTTAAGCTCATCCCCACTTATATTATTAATTTCCGACCCTGGCTGCTCTGTTGAACAAATAACTCCCATACCCTACTGTTTCCATTGATTCTTGATAATTTATTGCTTTCTTGATCTGTTATCCTGTATTTTTAATTCTCAATGCCTCCTTTGCACCATTATTTAT
>JACWAH010000015.1 GCA_014874365.1 Thermoplasmatales archaeon | reverse complement strand
CTAATAAAATCTTATATCTTTAGAGACCCTGTTTACCAAACCTTGCATAGTTATTCTTTTAGAGGAATGTATGACTTTTAAACCAATTAGGGTAGCGAACATTAACGGAATTGATTTCATTATTGGCAATCTTGTTCCATCTTTATGTGCCCATATAATGCCTACTTCATTTATCTTTTTCTTGAGCAGTTTTGTGTGATACAAGAGAGCAACATCTATCATTCTACTTTTCACTGTTATGCGTTTTGCAATGACTTGTAAAATGTTCTTATGAAAAAACTTTAATCCGCACTGGGTGTCTTTCGCTTTGATCCCAAGTATAAGAAAGGTGAGGTAATGAAAGAATCGGCCAGCTATTGCATTTAAAATTGGTTCCGGATAGATAATTTTGGAATCCTTACACCACCTTGATCCAACTACGCAGGCATTGTCTAATGTAACCATTGACGCAAGCCTGAAAACTTCATTAGCAGGTATGGATCCATCAGCGTCAACAAATCCAATTACTTCTCCCTTAGCAGCACGGAATCCCTCCAGTATCGCGCCTCCTTTTCCCAAGCGAGAGTCAAAATGCAGAAGCTTTATGCTTTCGCCAAAGGACTTTACAATATCAGAAGTCCTATCATTCCCATCCGAAACTACTATCAATTCAGTAGCAGGAGGAGAAATCTCTAATAAAGATTCAAGAAATGGGGTAATTCTGGCCTCCTCGTTATATGCCGGGATAACAATCGAAATTTTATGTTCGAGAGCCAGAGTAGATATTACAGGTTCCTTTACCATTTTAACTTGCAGAATTTCACTTTTACAGTCAACAATTGCCCCTACCCAAGGCTCTTCTACTCTGGTATCTTCCATGTTATAAAGTATAACGCTACCAATAACTTAAATAATAGGATTCTCCGCAGTCCATAATGGGTAATTTAAATCGATTATTTTATTTCCTACCACATGGATGAAAAGAAGATTTATCATATGGCCCTTAACCTTTCAGACCCGCCATGGTACGACACTTCAATAGATTTCGATCAGGCAGAAGAAGTGCTGGTATCATGGAGGCAATAAAATCTGGAATAAATTCCGCTGTTGTTGAGGGACTAAACAATAAGATCCGGACAGCATTCAGGCGTTCTTATGGATTCAAGGCCCAGAAATACAGGGACACGATCATATACCTGGTGGCAGGAGGTCTCAGTTTACCCACAATAAGCTGATGAGCCCCATGAATTAGCACCGGATTTAATTTTCAATAGCGGGAAAATCTATCATACTCATGGAATATGAATGCATATGACCCTGTAACTGCAATGCTGAATTATGGATATGTTATTCTTGAATCTTTGATCAGGAAAGATGTCAATTCAATAGGTCTTGACTCATCTATTAGATTTCTGTATGAGATTGCACCGTCAAAGCATCCTTTCTTTACGATTTACAGGAATTGTTCAGTATGTTGTTGATTATTCTGTTATCCCGATGCTTGAGTCGGGATTGAAACAATCAGATTTTATAACGACTGAGAATTACTACATTCGATTGGGAAATGAAACGGCTAAGAAATTGACTGAAAAAATTCAGGTAAACCTCAATAAACGATATGAATTCGGGAATAAACAGCATACGCTTGAGAAGATTGTAGTTGAGAATATCAGGGAATTCAGCAAATTCATACTGGGCAAAACAAAATCACCTGACTTCAAGATTCCTGGACTCAGTACGTCAAGGTACGATAACAGTGCAATCAAGGAATGAATAATTTCCACAGACTATGAGGAAAGGAAATCTTTTGGGAAGAACAGGTCAGCATTATGGAATCAGCAAAAGAAGATTAAAAAGGAAAAGCCTATTAAGAATTTTAATAGGACGGTGGTGAAGATGTAATGAGTCCACAAAAAAATGAATATTACCAAGGATATAATCGTGAGGAGCCCCATTCATCATTCGATAAGGTAATTAAAACGTATGAAGAGGAAGGAATAAGAATTTTATTAAAGAAAATAATTGCTTATTCAATTTATCGAGTTAATTATTCCACTTTTACTATATATTTTAGTGTGAATAAAAAAGAATACAAGTATTATCTTAACTGGTACAATGCCGTAGATAATGAAAGAGTTGTAGAGATACCAATAGCTTTAGAATTTGCAAAAAAACACAAAAGTGAAAAAGTGTTGGAAATTGGAAATGTTTTATCCCATTATGATAATTTTGACCATAAAATTGTAGATAAATATGAAACTGGAAAGGGAGTTACTAATATAGACATTACAGAATTCAACCCTCACGAAAAATACAATGCAATAATATCAATTTCAACGATAGAACATGTTGGATTTGATGAGCAAATCAAAGATCCCGGAAAGGCCTTTAAAGCGATAGAAAAAGTTATCAATTTGCTATCTGAAAATGGCGAGGCTTTGATTACTGTTCCGCTCGGTTATAATCCTGAAATTGATAATATTATTAAAAATGAAAAGGCAAATCTTCATTTTTCAAAAATATATTATTTAAAGCGAATAAGTCGATTAAATTTTGGATTGAAACTACTATGGAAGATGCCTTGAGTAGAAAGTATGGAGTTAAGTATCCAGCCGCAAATTCTATAGCTGTAATAGTAATCTCCTCCCACTAATTAGTAATGCACGATGACGGCAAGTTCGATTATATTGATGAAATTGCAAGAAGGAAAACTATCATTGTAAACGTAACAAGATACATCTGGAGATGGTTCGACCACCGGGGTATCTTAAAAACTCTACCAGCTGCCTTGTCCAACACCAGGCCAAAGCGTTTTGTAACCTTTTTGTCGTGATTTCATACTAAGATGGTTCTCCTTTTATCTTTAATTTAACAGCCCACAGATACTTTGAATGCCAGCGCAATCTTCGTGGCATGCTTATATTATCACATAAATCATCGCTCTAAAATATTCTTTTCACTCACTGGTTCAGAGTAATTTATTCAGGATCTTCACAAACATCTGGTATCTTCCTGTAAAGAGTGTGAACAACCATGCTTTATCAGTGATGTTCATGACTCTTAATAACTTTATAAATATAAAATACAACAAAACACCTATTACAACCAGAAGTATCAAATAGAAAATACCAACAGCTACTACTCCAGACAAGAAGTAAATAGTTATAGCCATAACGCCAGCAGCAGCCCAAACCTTGATTGTTGCCATAACGTCGATACTCAGGTAGCCCTGCAATCTCGTATACCAAAAGAGTATGGCGAAAGAGACGATTGCAACAGATGAGTTCGCGACTGCGGCTCCAGTAATGCCGTAGATGGGAATCAGGTAAAAAGAAAGCGCCACGTTAGATACCAGCGTACCGCTGGCAGTTAAAACCAATATCCTTGTTTTCTTAACTGAATAGACAGCCTGAACAAACACATAACGGCTGACAAACAAGGCATAAAGTACAAGGAATATTATTGCAGGCACTGTAGCCGGCAAATATTGGTTGGTTGACAGCGCCAATAGAACCCTGCCTGAAAGCGCAGCAATTCCAAGTGCAGCCGGGACGTAAATCAATGAAACAAGAGTGGTGGTAACCCTGAGTCCTGCAAGTATAGAAGCTCTGTCCCCAAGAGAGAACAGTTCAGAAAGTTTAGGCATCAAAACGTTGAACAAAGGAGCTAAAAAAAGACCAAGAGCGCTAACAATGAGCAAGGCAAGGTTGTATATTCCCAGGGTGGATACGTTTATAAAAAATGCAACCAAGAACTGATCTATATATGTGGCAGCGGTGCCTATTATGCCTGAAAAAATGATCGGAACGGAGTAAGCGAATACCGGCTTGTAAGCATATTTTTCCTGCCTCGTTTCATAACCCTGTAATTTTCTATAAACGACGATCCCGAGTATCAGGGTGCCGATAGCATAACCAATGAACCATCCCACCACTATTGATTCTGGAGTAGCAAAATTATAAAGCAGGAAAGCTGCTAAGGAATAGGAGACCAGTGAGGTTGTCATTGATATTTTTCCGGCCATTTTGAAGTTTTGGAAACCATACAAAACGCCGGTCAGGATCGTGAAAAGAAGATAAACCAGTAGATACAGGCCTAGCAGGTTTACGACCGTACCGTAGGAGGAATTGTGGAAGAATACACTGGAAATAAATGGTGATAGAATCATTAAAGAGATGAATGCGAGTATGGAAGATATGAATCCATATATCAGCGTCTTTCTTGTGAAAGCCCTGATCCTATCGTTCTGTTTTAGCCCCATATGGTAGGAGATAAAATGCATGGAAGCCTGCGACAATCCAAGCGAGAATATAGTCATGAATATCCCAACTGTAGCAAGCATCAATGCTACATTTCCGACTTCTGTAGTTGAGTAAAATTTAGCTAGATAAATATAGAACAGTGACCCGGCCACGAATGATGAGTAGGTGGCAAGAAACTGGTATATTATTCCAGTCAGGGCTCCGTCTTTCTTTCCCGTTTCAGTCAATATGCAATCGGGATGGAATGGAATTCAGTATTAAGTTATTATTGTGCTTGGAGACTATCAACGCAGACTTCGACAACGCATAATTCTTAAAAAGGAAAAGCAATTCAGAACTTCATCAGGATAGTAGAAAAAGATACGCCATGGTCAGAGACACGCAGATTAAACATCTCTGCATTGGCAAAGAAGAAATCCCTCAGAGGACTCTGTTAACATGGTCAAGCAAAATCATGAACTGGAAAGCGTTGATGTACTCATAAGGACATTCAATTCAGCGCAAACCCTGGAAAGTTGCCTTGGATCCATTGCCAAAAATGTACCTGTCAGGAGGATACTGGTAGCAGATCATAACAGCACAGACGGTACCCAGGGCATTGCCGCAAAGTTTGGCGCTGCACTTTTTCAGGAGGAAACTGGACTCGGCTATGCAACTAAGCTTTTGATTTCGAAGGCTGAAACCAAGTACGTCCTGTTCGTGGACGGGGATGTTTCTATTATAAAAAGTACCTTTTTCGCGGATGCTCTGGAAAAATTCAAGGATCTGAAGACCGGAGCGGTTGTCGGGTGCGCGTTTGGACACAATTTTCTCTATGGCATTCCACTGAGCCTGACCATGATGCCTCTACAGTTAGCAAGGAAGATTGGCATGCCGGATAACATCCAGGGAAGGGAAACGTTCTTTTTCGAGAAAGTCATTTCAGATGCTTCCCTTAAAATACGTTACGTAAGGGATGCAATGATCCACAGGTCTACATACAGGAAATACAGATACTGGCCAGAGTGGCAGGGGGCACAGATAAGGTTGACTCCCTCAAGGCATTTCAGGCAGCTTATCAACGCAATATTTGTAGTGTCTATGATACATCTTAACAGCAAGAGCACGAAGAACTTCCTCTATTCTCCGATATATTACCTTAAACTGATAACCGGATTCATGAACCCCGCGAAGTGGGGTAATATTGACAGGAGAATAATTGGAGAAGTGATCAGTAAATGAGACCATTAGCTGGGGGAATACTGCCGAGATAGTGGTAGGGTGATCTCGATGAAGGATTACGCAATTAAGTTCCAGATCAAATATTCATATAATGAAAAGAAACTAGCTCCGTGTTGAAACTGAAAGCAGGCCACTATTATTCATAGTATGCGCTTTCAGCCTGATGCGCTTTGTGGGGAATTCTTGAGGCAAAATCCCCTATTTCTCTAAGCTCTTTAGATACGCCCATTATCCAGGTCCTGTTTGTCCTTACGTATGTCTTCCGTTCTGGCGGTAGGTGAGCTCCTCGTATTGGGACTTAGGGCTATCCTGCTCTCTTAAGCATTCCATCAAATAGCTTCGGGAATAGGATGCAATCGTTGTCATATCGTACAGGAGGGATGATACTGCCTTCATGTGCGGTGCGAAGGCGGAGAAGAACCTGCCAGGTTTGCTGCTCATCCTAATATCGTCCAAGAAAATGGATATCCTCTAGGAAGAGAGATCGCATGGGTATTCTTTTGCAAGATAGGTTCCCTCATACCATGTATTATCATGTCTTTGATTATTGTAGCTGCAATGGTGAATCGCTTTGAGGAATGAACATGATAAGTGATCTGTGGATTCAATTCAATCATAGGGATTATCAATTTTCGCCCAGCAGAATAGTGACAATTTTCACATGGCAAGTTGGTTTATACCTCCAGATTTATGTGCCTCATTGTGACAAGGAACTCAATGAATAATGAGAGTTGGGGAACTGCGAATGTAAGCGTTTGCCATAATAAGCTAAGCAGCCGGTGTTTGTCATATTTTGGTAAGAGTCCAACGACAGTAACAAAATTACTAAATAAGGGGCGACGACCCTGGAGGGCCAGATTCTTGTTTTTCAGTTTCGCGATAAGCAATATAAATTTCGCTTTTTGCAGGTCTTCTTGAAGGATTTTTGATATCTCGTAGCGATCCAATAGGAATTTTGTCTGAACTGGAAGAAGTTGTTTTTTGAACAACTTAAATGAACCTTTATCTGCTGAGACTGTACTTGCTTGATTGGAATGTAACCTATACTTTGTTAGGGGCAATGCACCCAGTGCGACAGGAAGATTGAGCTTTTGCGAAAGCCAGAAAAGCATCATGTCCACAGATAACGCAATATTTTGCAAGCAATCAAGGTTGTTACCATATAAGCTCTTCCTTATAGTGATACAACTTAAGTTCCTTCCAATCCAGGCATCGATAAGATCCTGCAACAAAGGACCGTTGCCATGGTCCTTTTTTATAATATAATCTCTTCCATGTGAGAGTACCTTTCTTTTCTCAATTATCCACTCCCTCCCATTGATGGGGTTGCTGTCTGAATCTATCAGCGTCATACCGTTTTCAAAATATGCCACCTCCCTGTTTGAAGTAAAAAAGTTCCTTAGGTATCCAATTTTATCCGGATAAAAAAGATCATCATCTTCAAGAAAAGTGATTATGTCAAAGGAGGACTCTTTAATCCCCTTGAATACCCGTGGGCCATTATTCTCTCCGGGAACGCTATAATACTGAACGTTTTTATTCTTAAGGATCAGTTCCAGGTCTGCCGAAATAACATCTTTTACAACTATTATTTGGCAGTCGATCTGGCTACCATTAACCTCTATCGACCTCTTCACCGAATCGATGGCTTCTGGGATGTACCGATCACGGTTAAAAGCCGTAATTACCACCGTTATTCCAAATGGCTTTTTCTCATCAGACATTGCGCGGGTACAGTGATTCGCTATGCAGATATAACATTTCGATCGATAGCGTTATTTCTCAGTGGAAATAATTCTAAGCCCAGTCCTGTTCATTAAAAAGTTATAACTTCGTATCCTTCCTTTATGTAGTTGGATATTACCGGCCCAACGTCGTCTATCATTAAGCCTTGATTTTCAAGTTGTGATGTAATATCCTCGGCTTTGGCCACTCCACTACAAGCAATAGGTATTATGCTTAACTCCATCAACTTTCTGGTCAGTTTTAAAAATTCCATGTCTCCGGATGCCAGCGCTTTTTCAGACGGCCCAAAAAGGATTACCTTTACATCTTCCAGCAGATTGTTACGTTTAACGTTAAGTGCATAGTGAAATCCAATTATTGCTTTTTCCCTATTCTCTGTTCCAGGACTGATAATTACCAGGCATTTTGTGGCCATGATCTACATGTATAACCTCCGGCTTAAATCTTCATGGTTCATCATTTTTAAGTAATCCTATTCCTTCTAACGCACTCTTCAGGGCGTCCGAGAAACTTCCGTTACTGTTCCCTTATCTACTGAAGGGAAGATTCCTCTGAAGACACAAGAGATACTATCTCTGTTTGGCTAACTCCCGCTAATCCCGGACCTGCCAGGTAAACAAAGACAATAAATCCTCCGTCGAGAGCCACTGCAAAACTGATGTTTTCATGGATATACGTAATTTCAAAAATTGTCTTGTTTATGCTTTTAGTAGTAAAATTGGAACTTAGGTTGGAATTATGAGTGAATTCGTAGTTTAAACCGATCCATATTAAACTTGAAGTTAAGTCGAGGGTTCCAACGCTTCCAACAGCAATGCTCAGGTTGGTGGAAATGTTCGTACCCTCCACTAAACTGATTGAGCTGAGATAATTCAGGTATCCAACTGATGATGAATTCAGGTATAATGACAGATTGTATCCTGACACGTTATCAAGCGTAGACAGTAGCGAGTTATTCGCAAGACTGTCAAGATTTTCAATTATGCTACCCAGGTTCGTAACATTGAACGCCATGAATCCATATGTGTCAAGGCTCAACCCCATGTCCGAAGTGATCTGGCCAGTCGTAATCATGTAGGGGGGATAGATTATTGAGCTTGATGGAAGAGTTCCAAATTCATCAACCAGTATCCGGAGCATTCCAGCGTTTGTCACTGAACTTGAGAGGTGAGTTGAATCCAGCGTGAAAAGCACAAGGTAATTCCCATCCATGCCTGCTTCGAGAAAAATCCTGTTTAAAGTACCATTTATAGTCTGGTTATACCAGCCCATAAAATAGGCACTGCCTGATGGAGTTCCATTAGTATAACCGGTAAGATTCGTTTTAGCAATTGAACTCAGGTTTAAATATAGTTCCTGTTCCAGAGTCACATTCTTGATGTAAACGTAAGCCCCCACTAAAGTGGACCCAGTTCCATTTTCCTCGAAGGTAGTGGATCCCGCATCTGTAGCAGCAGGTATGATGGATTCCAGGCTGGAAATGGCAAAAGTGAAATTTGCAATGGTCAGGTTCTGGTAGCCAAATACTCCTAATAGATTAAGGAAATTCGTCGTAAAGGTATTTCCACCTTCCCCGGAAATAAGTGTAGTCCAGGAACCCCCTATTGACTGGTTTATTTCCTGTATTGTTATCATCGAAACGCCTTTAATCGGAAGCTGGTTACTGTTATTCTGCGGCAACTGGCTGTAGAAATATGATATTGAAGCGACTGCAACCACAGTTACTACGACAACTGTGAGGATCTTGCGGGTTGTGGATGACATAGATTTGCCCACTTATAATGTTGATTTATATAATCATATATACCTTAGACAGCAGCACGTGTTTATCAGGTCTGTTTCCACTCCTTCCTTAAACTTTTGTTGGAGCCATCCCTGATCTTGCTTACAGATAAAAAGAAAATAAAAGAAAGGGAAATTGAAAAAAAATCAAAAAAAGATTAAGCAACCGAGATTTCAGAAGATGCTACGGCCTTCAATTGGACTAGGTTGAAGTTTGTAGTTCCAAAGAAGAAGTCGAACACAATGAAATGGCCCTCAAGCAGAACGTACCCGTTCTCGTAGGTGGTGACACCTGTAGTCGAGTTAAGGTACGATGCAGAGAAGTTTATTCCCAAATTGCCGCTTAAATTGGCGAAATGCAAACCTGGTTCGGATCCAGCGGACGCTTCAATGAGTGTTGCAATTACATTAACCGAATTGGCAGATGAAAACTGGAAATATCCTACCACACCAATGTTCGTCGGAGTCCCGGTAGCAGGAGATGAATACATGGATACCCCGACATTCGTAAGATTACCTAGTGTTTCGTTAATCAACAGGTTGTCCCCCGAAGAAATATTGGCTGCTCCAACCTGCGCATCAAGATATTCATTTATTATCTTGGACGGGTTGTTCAGGTAAATTCCGGCGGCGATATCCTGGCTCCATGTAGTTGCGGTTTCAGTGCTCAGTGTGCTTGTACTGACAAATGTAGATACCAGTGATGTGGACATCGAAGCCGCCACTTTAACCTGGTCGTCAAACAACGTCAGGTAACTGCTCACAGTAAGGTTTGCCTGGGTAAAGCCGATGATAAATATCAGGAAATTTCCATCCGATCCAATAAGAACGCTCTCATTTACAGACTTCGAATAGTTATAATTGTAATTGAATGTATTGGTGGTATAGTTATAAGTGCCAGTACTGGAAGAAGGTGCATATACGGATGCAAATACATATTGGTGGTTCAAATCAGAGGTCCCTTTTTCGGATAGGTAAAAGCTACCACTGATATTATATGCTGAATAGTTGGAAAAATTGCCGTAAATGTTTGCGAAGGCAGATGTGGGCGTTGCAGCATTGTTATACTGTAAGAAACCTACTGTAGCAAAGGAAAACTGGCTGGAAGCAGGGGAAAATATGCCCAGCTCAAATCCCACAATGCCACCGCTATAGTTCCCATACTGAGAAGCCTGTTCCACCGCCGGGTATCCATTGGCAGCAAGCGACCCGATTAATATGTTCTTGGAAACAGCGTTTGAACTGCCAGCGTTTGCTATTGAGGCCCCGGTACTGATATTGACGACTTGTTGCAGGCCGGTACTGCTGGTAATTTCTCCAGACGTACCAGCATTCGCAGTCCACGTTCCGCCCAAAGAATTGCCGACATCAGAAGCGCTCACAACGTTATTTGCGCCAGTTACACCTTTAGTAACCGTATTTGAGTTCAATGAAATTATTCCAGATGCGAACAATGCGGCGACCACTATTATCAGGACAACTACAATTGATATTGCAGCTGTAACTCCTTTCTTCATGTCGCATGGTAATAAAATTATGCTCTTAATCCTTTCCTATATCAATCTTATGATGCAAATTAACTCCTGCGTAACTTGACTCTTAAACTGACCCGGGAACGAAATATACAACTATAGATAATACAGAAAGAACAGAAGATACGAATATCAGGCCTACAAGAATAATGACCGTTCTGGTTGAAACCTTTGTCGCAGGAGATTCTGACTTATCCAGCCTTAAAGTGGCAATTACGTAGAAGGAAATCATGATAAAAGCGGATATTACCCCATAGGGGAGCCAGTAAGAAGCATTCCCAGCGCCAAGGTATGCACCAGTGAGCATCCCCCCTGAAAGCAGCGCAAACAGCGCAAAGAGGATGGAAACAACTGAGATATCCATCCTCCTCAAAGTAGTATTCTCCCCAATGAGTTTCATCGTTATCACAATCATTGCAGATGCCATCATCACGAAATTCAAGATTATTCCATATCCAGTGCTGGAAAGAGTTCCCGTGACCAGCGGATCAGTTGCTGACATAAGGATAAGAAAAATGAACACAGTCATATAAAATGCGCCAGGTTTCAGGTAAAATACGAGGAATAGCATTTCAGTGACCATCGGGATTATCAGGAGGTAATTGTTCATTGCAAATCCAAGGGCGTCAACAACCGATAATGAGTTGCCTAAAGCTGAAAGATTTCCCAGTATGTAAAGGAAAATTCCCATCGACACTTCGTTGAAGATAAATAGGACTGAAAGGGAAATTCCGGCCAAATTGCTCATCCCCCTGCCTTTATCCTCGATAAATAACAGGATTACAATCAGAACGGTCATTTCAAACATGGCTATATTCACTGCAATAACTGTCCCGATGAACCCGCCCGGATAGAGAAGATAGTATGCCATGGCATTGAACATTCCTGCCATCATGGTCAGGAGGAAGGATGATATCGCCAGCGTTCGAAGGTTAAACACTTCCCTCCTGGAAATGACATAATGCAGGACCCAGATGATAAAAATGGTCATTGCTACTTCTATTCCCGCAATTTCAGCAATATACTGCATCTTGATTTCACGCTTCCAGTTCTTTGGTACGGGTCGTCAATAAATTATGCGATTCTTTCTGTATTATATCTTTAAGCACGCTGCCCGTTCGCCATATCAGCAAATTAAAATAATTTTTCCTGCCAGCGTTGTCTTTGGGCAATCTATTCGCGCCTGGTCCTTCCGGCAAAGTGATCCTTTATTGCATGCCGCACATCGTGCATGTATATGTTGTCATACGGGCAGGCTTCCACGCAATCGCCTACGCCCACGCACTTGAAAGCCTTAAATTGGCCTTTTTCTATGAAGCCAGCCCTCATGTCCGTTAATCCAACGGGGCATGCAAATGCACAATCTACCGTTTTACAGTTAACGCAGGTCAGGGGATCCCGGACTTTCAGCCTGAAAAACCCAAGGTAACTTACTGCCTGATTGAACGTTCCCCAATAGCACCATCCCTGGTTAACACATCCGTATGTTCCCATGAAAGGGATGGAGACAAATACGACATACCACAAGAGATCGAACCAGGTCATGTATATGAGCGATGATAAATCCCTGCCGAAGATAGAAAATGAGATCAGGCCATCAGAATTCATGTAGGAGATAACGGCAGAAGCCACAACGAACATCGAGGTGCCAAGCACCGTTGCCGTGAACCATGGCTTTATCCTCGAAGTAAGCGTTTTCTTTCCCAGAGTTGATGTCCTGTTGAATTTTTTAAGGGAATCGTAGAAAGTCCCCTGGTACATCAATGGCGCTGTACATGTAACGGAACACAACTGCCTGGAACCAAACAGGATTGAAAGTATGCCCGAAACCACATATGTACCGACAATTCCGGTAAGGAGCACGGCAGAAGTGGTTGCCCCCAGTGATCCAAGACCCATTGTCCACATATACGGGATGAATTTAGCATTGGAAAGAAGAGGGGAAAAAGACGGGATATAAATGCTGTAGATGAAAAATGCGCCGATCATGAGCGCAATCCTTACCTTATTCTCCCTGTTCCTCGAAGAAATCAACTTGGAAAACGCAAGCATTCCCATCTCCGTCCCCATCATAATAAGGAACCATGGGGATGCTGTGACTGAAATTACCACATTGAAAGCGTTCACAAAACCTGCATAGGCTGCCCCGGTTTGCCATGGTAATGAGAGGCTTCCCTCAAATCCGGATAACCCCGATCCAAAGTACCCGGCTGAAATTGAAAGTACTGCTCCCATAAACCACTCCATCATGAATGTAAGCATCAGGAATGTAAAAGTCCACTTTCCGTTCTTTGTGTAATTGACATCATTCTTGCTTTGCCGATTTTCCAGGGAAATAAACAGAAACCAGAACATCGCTGCTATGACTGCAAAGTCAAAGACCCAAAATTCTTTGAATATGAGATAGACAAATTCACCCATCATCATCAGAAAGTAGACAGCCATTATTTCAAGCGAGATTGTGGTGTCCTGTGTTTTCCTCAATCTCTGCCTGTACAGTGTTTCGTAAACTATCACTGTGGAAATTATCATTACTACTGCTGACTCCCAGATGGAGAGATTCACGTACCACTGGATTCTGGGGAAAGTGATGGGCATGAAAGCCATGACCAGAAGCATAGAAAAAAGGTAGGTTCGGCTTGCTGTAAAGTATCTTTTCCCCGCTTCCCGGACAGTGTACAGTGCACTGAATGCCATTTCGGTGATCATGACGTATGCAAACCACGGGTTCTCAATTGACTGCTCCAGACCTGCAGGATGACCATTGATCAGGGAAACAAAAAATGCGCCCATTGCGATTTCTCCTGAAATCATGAAAACCGTGAAAATTTCAATTCCCCTGTTTCCTGGAATATCCAGCCTCAACATCACCGGAACAAGCCCGAAGGACATGAATGCCGCACTGGAGATCGCCAGTGGCAACACGTATAAACCAGTCACAATAGAATATCCAAGCAGGTTCATGAAGAACATCATCCCTGCAATGTAGATTGGAAACACAGTTCCCTTTCCAGATTTGATCAAGTGAATGGAATACAGCATGACTGTTGCCATAGACGCTGCGAGTAGAATTTCAAGTGGGAGTGCGGCTTCCATTCCGCTTTGCAGATTAGGCTTTCCTAAAATAATTTATTGTAACTTCCTGAGAACCTTACTGGGAATATACAACTCATCGTATTCCACTTTTAAGAAAATGACGTTCCCGCACATTGGGGCGAGTAACTCTTGCATTCTCAATGTTCTTGAAGGAGCCTGCCGGGGTCAGGCATAATTCATTCATGAATTCCAGCAAAGAAAGCCCGGTTGAAGAAACATTCCTGAAAAATCTTGAAGAAAACAGCAAATCTGGAGAAATCCATCATTTGAAAACAAGCAGGTAATCACGTACCAACTGGGATCATACAGTTGGCAAGATATCGTATTTCCTGATCAGGAATGTATCTATGAAGATGTTCAGGATGAGCAGGAACGCGGCAAAGGACAGGTAAATTGGCAGGCTGCCGGAATTCAGTATCGAGTTGAACACACTCAACTGTGGCAGGATGGAATTGCCAAAGTCCATCGGGAATGAAAAAGTGACCATCGCGAGGATTGCAGATCCGATAACGAGAAATAACTGCGAACCGATGGAGCCCAATTCCAGGGCATCATACAACAGGTAGGTTATGAACACCGCTATAATACCGGATTCGACGACTGATCTTGTAATAAAGTATACGGAAAATCCAAGGGCAATGCAGGATCCTCCAACTATCACAGAAGCTATTTTCCAGATTGTGTTTCTGGTGCGGGTCAGTTTTAAAAGCCAGTAAAGACCAAAGGAATTTATCCCGAGACTTACCAGTATCATGAAATCTGTTATCCCGATGAGAAATGCGGACGACTGGAAATAAAGGACAAGGATCAATACCAGCACTATAAGATAAGAGCCCCTGGAAACCCTGACGGGAAGGAAACCGTCTCTTGACATGGATCCTATGTGCCTCGATGCTGCCAGGAATGCTGGAACCAGGGTCGTGACCGAAGCAATCAGGAATGTGATGGACAGGATTACCTCCCAGGCGGACCCGCCGAATTCATTGGCAAGATATATTGCAGGAATGCTGACCTGGGTTATGGATGCAGATGGAGAGAGGTACAGCACCGATAAAGCGAATAATATGTTAAAAGATGCCGAAGTAACAACTGTTATTGCCATGGCCGCAGGCACGTAGATATCATTGGTAATTCTGAATTTCCTGAATTTCCGAAAACTGATAATATAGTCTTCTTCCCTGCTTTCCCTCGCTACTACAAGGATTTCCTGGAAACCGAAGTAGATTATATACAGGTATCCGGTGTCCAGGAAAATCTGCTCAATCGTGTTCAGCTGGAGCGAGGGAAAAATGAATGTCGGTGAACTGTGCCCGAAGAATACAATTATCTGGGCAGTCAAAGCAAGACCCATGATTAGTACCAGCGCCGACTGAATCAGTACAATTTTCTTCAGGAAGCGGTTTGAGAAGAACAGGTTCACCACCAGCCAGCCGGCGAGCAACAAAAAGACGATTATCACAATCAGGGTGCTTTCCGTTCCAGTAATGCCTGAATCACCAAGGAATTGGGGAAGCAGTTGAAGATCAAAATTCGCAAACAAAACTGCAGAATAAGCCGCAAGTGCCGTGTTTGCAAGAGCTGCGGAAAACCGGGAGAGAAAATACCTGATGTTTCTGATCCCAATCGAACCAGATACAAAGCTTGATCCACCCACCACCTCAATTCCTATTTTCCTCATTATTGCAGTTGATTTTGAATAAACGAGTGAAAGCCCCAATGAAAAAAACGTTGCCAGAATCAGGGAAATTATGGTTACAAAACCATATTGTATGATGTTGACGGGGATCAGAACAAAAAGTGGCGATCCAAGGGTGGTTCCGACTCCAACTGCAATCAGGCTCCAGAATCCGAACACCACCTGTTTCGAATCCTTTACCTTCCTCTGGAGGAATTTCACCTTCCAGGAGGCAGGAAATTGCATTAGCAATACGTATCCGCAAGCCAGCAGTATTAACATTGAAAGGAACACAAACATTATCGCCAGGCTCCCTTTCTGCCCTGACCCGGTATTTGCAAGCAGGCCGATAATTTCTCCCAGTGACAATAACAGGAATAATCCGCCTATTGCTGTGAACAGGAATTTAGACCACTTTGCTATCTTGACTTTTCTTGAGAGCACATACTGCCAGTACCTGGTAGAAGCGATTCGTAGAATAAGATCATGGATATTCATAGATCTTCAGAACTTTCTCTCCCTCAATCCAGCCTCCCTGATGCTTATTGCAGAATCTCTTATTATGTAAAATGCGGCAAGCAACAGCATTATGGAGATAAATAGGTCAATAAGCAGTATCATCGACAGCGGCAGAACTCCATGAAGTTCTTTCTCGAAAGAAGTGTAGAAAGAGATGAGTGCGGAGAAACTGTCTATCCCCATGAGGGAAGGGGATACTGTTGAGATACCGAAGAGGATCAGGAAGAATGCCAGAATGAGCTCTGCGATGGAGATAATTATACCGCGTAATTGCCTCGACTTCCTCCTTTCTGAAATTATCTGCTGAAATAACCTGACATCTTTATCCCCGGATTCACTGAATTTTTTCCTGATCTGGTTATAAAAATCTGATTTCTTTTCCATCAATAACATAACGGCTTTTACGTCCAGTATAGTATTGTCGATAAGTTCATCGAACTTACTGTCGCTCTCGCTATCGGGCATATTCCTTCTCGAAGTAAATCCGCAAAGTAAATAATTACTTCGCTTTCAGTTCGGTTGTCCAGTTTCAACAGGCCAATGCTCCTTTTTTTACGGAAAAAAATATATGCTTCCCTATCCAAAATCAACGCCCTCCACTCTTCCTGACGCTGAATTTTCGCTTACCGTCCATGCGCTGGGCAAGTTACGAGGAAAACAGATACTCCTGTCGCACACGGCACTGGGCGTTCCAGCCGGGCAGCAACAATGAACGCACCTGCAACTCCCGCGCCGTGGAATAGGCTGGAGAATCGGTTCTGCATGTAATTGCGTGAAATTGGTGAATCTGAAACTTCCGCTGGGATCGCCCATCCTGGTCATTGACTGGCGGATCTGCTCCTATACCCGATCATCAGGTTAAGGTATGATTCAATTGAAACCAGAAGCTTGTCAAGGCCTTTGCTGAGGTGTTCCTGCATGGTTGATTCCGAGATCAGCTGAGACTGGGCCAGTTCTTCTAGGCTGACCTGTTTCGGAGAAGAAAAATAACCCCTTTTTATGGCGTCTCTCAGGCTGGTCAGCTGCCTGTCTGTCAACCTGCCAAACAGTGTCGACATGGGTACCAGGAATACGTTATGCAGAGATTCCGGATCCATTTTCACTTTTTTCCTGATTTCAAGGTCTCCCACCTTAGCCAGCTCGGAGCTCAGCAGTTTCAGGTCATCCTCACTGAATGAAACTGCGTCCACCGTTTCGGCACCATTCTCATAGGTGACGGGCGGCTGCAAGAGGCAATTGTTCGCCTCTACTATCCTTATGGCCGAATTGTGGATTGAACACCTGCATGACAGCATCGCCGTAATGCGGTCTTTTTCTACAGCTTCATGCACAATGCCCGAACCAAGTTCTCTTGCGATTCCGGGAAGTTTCTTCCTTAACTCGTCCAGGTCAGGCCGTTTGCCGTAGAATTCCAGGTAGTCAACAGCTGAGTTGCACCACCTGTAGAATTTTATGCGGGGAAACCTGGAAGAAAGACTGGAAAAGACCATTGTATTCTTTGTCATGAGTTCTATTTCAAACATACCTGCCGGTCTACAATGGTATCATGGATAATTACATCTTTGCTATGATCAGTAGAGGATTCCGATTAACTTTCAGAATTCTCTGGTTTTTGATCAATAAATGATGAACCGTGGGCAAATACACACATTAACAGTGTTTTCTTCTCATTTATTCCCGAATTTCCTTGATTT
>JACWAH010000014.1 GCA_014874365.1 Thermoplasmatales archaeon | reverse complement strand
CCTCTTCTTCTGTAACTAAAATCGACTACTATCTCTTCAATATAAAATTCACATAATGAGCACCCATGCTCCATGAGGATGTTACTTTTTTCGCTTCCAGCAATCCATCCTGCGATTTCCGAATCAACCAAAGCAACAATGCACAGATAATCGTCGTTTTCCACGTATTCCTGAACAATGTCTCTGTTGATGATTAATTGATTATTCTCGGAGGCAACATCATTGACTCTCAGATATTGGCTCAACGAATTTTCTAGGATTTCAAACATTTTTTCGATGTCTTCCTCTCTTGGCTTTCTCAACAATACCTGTGTATCCATTATTCTTAGTTTCTATATGTGTCTGAATATCATAAAAGTTTTTGCCAGGGAAATCTCAGTTGAATCCTAAGTCAGATGAAAGTGGATAGGTAGGGAGTCACTTAAATAATTAAGTGGATACCAAGATATCACCCAAAATACACTGTAAACAAATTGAAAAGACAACCGTAGTTTATTGACTGCAGCATGTTTGGGAAGAATAGATTTAAGTATAAGTAAGAAATTCTTACATAATGGGTAGCGAGACTTTCGAAACAGAATTCACCAAAACAAGCTCAAAAGGACAAATAGTGATCCCTTCAAGCATACGCAAAAAACTCAACATTGGCGACGGAACCCTTCTCGCTGTTACTGCACAAGACGATTTGATTGTTTTGAAGAAAATTAGCTCAAAGATATCACCTGCAGATATGAAAACATTAAAACTCATTGAGGAAGCATGGAAGGACATTGATAAAGGAAATTACAAAGTCCGCTCAAAAGAAGACTTCTTCAAAGAGTTCAGAGAATGGTAACACGTATAGATAGAATCGTCTACACTTCTAAATTTGAACACGAGGTAAAGAAGGTGGTAGACAAGAAGGTCAAAGAAAGATTGGAAAAGAACATTAGCAAGATAATGGAAAATCCAGAAATTGGAAAACCACTCAGCTATACCTTAAAGGGAGAGAGAACCGTTAGAATACCGCCTTTTAGGTTGATCTATTCAATAAATGGCAATAGCCTAGTTTTATTGCGGTTTGAACATCGAAGTGGTGTCTACGAGTGATGGATTTTTTCACACGGCATGTCTCTGTTTGATCTCTCACAAATGAGTGTGATAAATTGGTGATTGTGAAAACATTTTCCAGATTTGAGTTGAGGCTTAAACCCTACAAGCCTACCTTAACATCAGGCCACCCATGTGGTCTATGTGCAAGCGTGAACATAGTTAAAGGTAACTCATCAGATTGGGCATTCTTGCAGACATACGAAGAGGTGGACACGAGTGGCAATGTTCAAGATCCTGTGATTGACAATGACAAGAACAATACGCAAAAAGTTCCATTCTATTCTGCCAGTCGACTGTCCCCTTGGTCAGGATATTCGGATGAGCCTTCCAATAACATCCCTAAGGGTAGTCTATCGATCTATACGTCATTTTGTGAAGTAGACTTAAATGGAAAACCAGACGACGCCTCTAAGTGGATATACAAAATGCTCTGTAACGTTAAATGGGGGTTTGTGCAGCAAAACTCTGAGCCAATCTGTCTTGAGTTAGTAGAGCTAAGTAATGCTAAAATGAAATTGAAATTGAAACCCATTTTTGATGCATTCTTAGGTATTTCAATCGAATAGTGTTTCTCGTCAAACCTTACAGGCAAGCCTGACTTAAGGTAAATATACTACCACATAGAGAGCAATAAAGAGAGAGGGTTGCAAAGGAGACCACCCAACTTGACACAATGAGTCGGGTTGCTTGTTTGAGTTCAATAAATAACCCACCTTATCAAAACTCCATATCTACTAAACCTCAGTTAAATCCCTCGTCAGTATACATATTTAAAATATTATATATTAATAAGAGGATAGGTAGGGATTTGAACCCTAATAGACGGGATCTGCAGTCCCGCGCATAACCACTCTGCCACCTATCCATACTTGGACTCAATGGAAAAAGCTAACACGTATTTAATGGATGTCGGCTAAGAAATGAAGGAATTCAATAGATACACCCTGCAGGTTCGTGATGCACATTCTGAAAAATATTTAGAGATATTGAAAAATATAGAAGTAAGAGATTTAATTTCCAGACATCATATTTCGCACATTGAATACGACTTCCAGACTGCCAGAGCGACTGAGGAAATAATCAAAGGACTTGTAAAAGAAAATAGTAGTTTTTATTTGACCTTAATAGAAGAAGTTGCACCCACCACAGATTTAATCAAAAGTGAACGGATACTGGACGAGGCTCTTTACCTCATCAACAGTGGTGAATTCTGGAGAGCCCATGTTTTGCTTGAGGCTATTTGGAAACATGAAGAGGACTTGCTCAAGAGGAATTTCTTCCGGGGTCTCATACTGCTGTGCGCATCCCAGGTAAAGGAACAGATGAATCAGCGGGAAGTTGCTTTGAAGATGTACAGCAAAGCCATTAAATTGGTTGCCCAGAAATTCCCTGAAGGTGTCAAACAAGATATCGCACCTGAACATTATTCATATCCGTTGAGAGTTAATTCTCTGGCGGTAAGACAGCTTCTGCCATAGAAGTTATTTAAAGGGCTTTTAATTACAGAGTGATTGGATGATTTCTGTATCTGAAGCATTGTCTGAAAAGTACGTTGGCAAAAACGTAACGCTTAGAGGTTGGGTATACCGGGCAAGAAGCGTTGGCAAAAAAGCATTTGTTGTCCTAAGGGATTCTTCCGGAATAATCCAGGCTGTAGGGGAGGAGCCTGCTCTTTCAGCAGACGAGTTCAAGATTGCTTCCTCCCTGACTGTCGAGAGCAGTATTGAGATAAGTGGTATACTGAAGGAAGATAAACGAGCCCCTGGGGAAAGGGAGCTGGTCATGAATTCCTTGAAGGTTTATTGCCGCAATGATAATTTTCCTGTCACAAAGGACAAAGGTGAAGAGTTCCTGCTGGATATCAGACATCTCTGGGTAAGGAGCAGGGAGTTCACTTCCGTACTCAAAATCAGAAATACCGTTTTCAAAAGCTTCAACGATTACTTTTACTCACAGGGTTACTACCAGGTGCAAGCGCCGATGATGGTTTCCACAGCCACAGAAGGAGGCTCAACCCTCTTCAAGGTTCCGTTTTTCGGCCAGGAGGTTAACCTTACGCAGAGTTCGCAATTTTACCTCGAAACAATGATATTCAGCCTGGAAAAGGTATTCACTATAGCGCCAAGCTTCAGGGCTGAGAAGTCCAGAACGTGGAGGCACCTTACCGAATACTGGCATGCAGAGGGGGAGGTCGCATGGTATGGCAACGAAGATATGATGAAAGAAGAAGAGAAGATGATGGACTACATTATTTCAGAAGTCTTGAAACACAATGTGGAGGATCTTGAACGCGTTGGAAGAGATATAAATAAACTCAAAAATATGAACTCACCTTTCCTGCGGATACCATACCGCAGGATTATCGAAATTGGCAATGAACTGGGCCTGAAGCTTGAATACGGGATGGATCTTGGAGCCGATGAGGAGAGAACCATCACCAACCACTTTGATAAGCCGGTGTTTGTAACAGATTTTCCTGTTTCCCTGAAGAGTTTTTACCACAGGCCAGACCCTGATCACCCGGAAACTGTACTTTGCCATGATCTTTTGGCGCCTGAGGGGTATGGAGAAATCATAGGAGGAGGAGAAAGAATTTGGGAGCTGGATGTCTTAAAGCAAAAACTGAAAGACTTTGGAATGCCCGAAGACGATTATTACTGGTATCTGGACCTCCGAAAATACGGTAGCATTCCACACTCTGGTTTTGGCCTTGGGCTGGACAGGCTCGTCACCTGGATTGCCGGACTCAAAACAATTAGAGATTCTATCCCATTCCCCAGAACTATCAGAAGAACAAAGCCATGAGACCATGAGTTTCAAAGACTTTGAGCTTGCGCTTAGAGGGGAGGAACATGAATCGATTCCCGTCTGGTTCATGAGACAGGCAGGAAGATATCTTCCAGAGTTCAGGAAAATGCGTGGAAGCAATGGAATTAAGGAGATATGCAAAACTCCGAAAACAGTAGCTGAGATTTCTATTACTCCGGTAAATAAATTCGGCCTGGATGCGGCAATAATATTTCATGATCTTGTTCTTCCGCTGGAAGGAATGGGTTTTAATTTTCAGTATCTGGAAGGCAAGGGGCCGGTATCTGATAAGACACTGATGGGGATGATGGCAGGCACGGGGCTCATTGATTATGCACAATCAATCGATCCTTACCCGCTTGGGGAATCCATCAAGCTATTCCTGTCCAGTAATAGGGCTACTCCATTGATAGGATTTGTTGGCGGTCCCCTGACCTTGCTCTCATATATAGTTATGAACAAAAGGGACCCCGATCTTAGCCTTACAAGGGACTTTCTTTATACTCATCCATTGGAGGCAAAGAAGATACTGAAAATGCTTACAGACATGGTTATTGCATTTTCTAAGGCTCAAATTGAGGCTGGGATCACAGCTTTACAAATATTCGATAGTTGGATTGGCAACCTGCCAAAGTATATGTTTATTGATTTTTACGAAAAATATCTCGTGGAGATAGTCTCAGAGCTCAGAGGCAGGGTCCCCTTGATTTATTTCTCCGCAGGAAGCAGCCATCTGGATGATCGTCTGGTAAAAATGGGATTTGATTTTATCAGCGTTGACTGGAGGCATGACTTGCCACGATTTGCTATTGACACAGCATCAAACATAGGAGTGCAGGGTAACCTGGACCCGGCATTAACGAGGGTGGGACCAGAGGCCAGCGCAAAGGAGATAGCCAGGATTTTAAATGGACTTAAAGGACGGAATGATTATATCTTCAATCTGGGCCATGGAGTTCCTCCCGACGCAAAATTAGAAACTGTGGCAAAGATTACGGAGGCGGTGCATGCCTTCAAGAGATAATACGCGCAAACTGGGGGTAATTCTAATGGGTTACGGGAGTCCGGAACGACTTTCCGATGTCGGTGAATATCTTTCCGGAATATACGATGGAAGGCCGGTCCCTCAATACGCCATTGAAGAGAACATGGCCAAATACAGGATGTTTGGAGGTTCATCTCCCTCCACACATATCCTCGAAACTCTCAGGAACCAGCTTATTGACTATTCCAACGGAGAGTATCAGGTTTTTCTAGGGTATAAACACTGGATTCCGTCAATTTCCGATGTCCTCAAGAGCCTTGACCCCGGCAATTTCTTCGAATTGCTTGCAATCCCTCTTTTTCCATTCCCATCGAAGAATGTCGAAGAATCCTACAAGACACAGTTTGAACGCCTGCGATTACAGTATGGAATAGAAGGGAGATCAGAATTCGTGAACGGATTCCACACTTTCCGGGAATTCACCGTATTGTGGAAATCCCTCATCTTTAAAACCGGGTTGACCTCAGACCCGAATACGCTGTTTCTTTTCAGTGCCCATGGTTTGCCGAATTCTGAAACTGAATCAGAATACGTTGATAGTTTCATGGATTCAGTGAAAACTATTTCGACGGAGCTCAAACTTAAGAATTACCTGGGTGGATTTCAAAGCCAGGGAAAATATGGGAAGAACTGGTCACAGCCGAATATCCTGTCAACCTTGGAAGATATTGGACCGGAAATAACCACTGTTGTTACTGTTCCCATAGGTTTCTGCTATGACCATCTTGAGATACTTTATGATCTGGATTTAATTGTAGGCGGGGAAATAAGGAGGAGGGGACTCAAATATCTAAGAACGGGATTACCGAACCATACAGAAGAGATGAAGAGACTGTTGGCAAAGATAATTTCAACAAGGGGGGAAAATAAATGAAAAATTTGAATTTGTTTTATTATGGTAGCCAGGATTTCATAAGAGAGATTGGCAAGAAAGGCACGCAGAGCGACATTACGCTTTACTCGAGAAAAACTGATGATTACGTTTTCACCATTCTCAACCCTTCGCTGTTTCCCGATAAGCTATCGTCGCTTACGGACTGCATTGCTCCGGTGGATGCTGCAATACTACAGGTTGAAACTATTGACAAGAACCTTGGCGAGGTCATAATGGCCCTGGACCTGTCCGGAATATCCACAGGGCTGGTCTACACCTCAGAGGAAAACGCTGATAGAATTAAGTCGATTTTATCAAACACCTCCCTGAAAAATTATCCAGTATTAACCGATAATGGGGCGAGCGTAGTTGAAAAGGCCGGAAGATTTGATCACAGAACTCAAGGCAGGGGAACAAAAATATTGATTGATCACTTTTTCACAGTCAGGAGCGTGGGGACTGTTGCTTTGGGTTTCGTGACTTCAGGGAAAGTGGAAAAACATCAGGATCTTTTCCTTTCACTGGCTAAGAAAAGTATACAGGTCAGGTCAATACAGGTACAGGATGAGGATGTCCCTGAGGCGGAAGAGGGAACGAGAGTTGGCCTTTCACTCAAGGGGATTGACACTGATGAATTGGAGAGAGGAATGGTTCTAAGTGACACTGAGATCGACTCGGAAAAATTGCTTAAGGGCTCTATTGCCAAACATCCTGCTCAAAAGAATCCACCCCCGGACCAGGGTGAGGTCTTCTTTGCGTCGACTATGAGATATCAGAGGGGAACCATGGAAAAAGGCGACATTTCCCTGGATTCACCCATATATATGTTAGATGGGAAAGGCGTGATTTGCTCACAGTCATTAACACCGAGAATTATTGCGAGCTTCAACTCCTCAAAGTCTCCATAAATTTGGTCTTTCTCTCTATAGATTCCTTCGTTCCAATATCCCTCCTGTGGGAATAATCTCCTTTGATGGCGGAGAGTGAACTTTCAGCTTTCTCTGATGCATCCCAAATTTTTGCAGACATTGCTATAACTGCCAGTGCCCGCGAACTTGTGGTCTTTACATTTGAAAGAGAACCGTTTACAGAGGCGTAATAAACTCTTGGATTTCCAGGGAACTTAGCATAATCCACATGCAGTTCAGTAGCCTTTGGTGAGCTGCCATAACCGGTAGGTACAACGTACTTCAAAACTGTGGACATATTGGTGAACTTCATCTGGTTCTGCAATGATCCATCGGCAATTCCAAACAGGGTTTCCAGCAGAGAACCTTCCATGAGGAAGATAGCGTTTATACCCTCTGGGTCAGCAAACCTGGCGTTAACCTCAATGATTACAGTATCGGAGCCGGTATCCATGAACTGGCCGTACAGTATTCCATGGAATTCATGTCCATCCTTTTGCAATGCTCCGGCTATCTGCTTGAGGATGCTTTTCGCTTTTTCCACACAGCCAGGGCTCAGGAAAGGCAGGCTGTGGTCATATGACGTTATTGAACCCATCCCTCCGGTATTTGGCCCCTCATCATTCTCAAAGGCTCTTTTGTAATCCTGAGCTACCGGCATGAAGGAAAGATGTGAGCCATCACAGAAAGCCTGAAGTGAAAATTCCTCTCCGGTTGCCTTTCTCTCGATCAAGACGCTCGAATCAGACCTCAGAATCTTGGATGCAATTTCCAGGCCCTCCCTGTCTGTCCTGAAATGGTCCCCCTTAACCTTTACCCCCTTGCCTCCAGTGAGGCCTATCGGTTTTATTACATATGATCCATCAAGCTCCTGGAAATAGTCCAGTAATCCATTTTCTGAGGTAAAGAGTCTGTGGTCAATCTGCCCAGGAATTTGATGTTTGTCAACAAGGTCACGCATGAACGCTTTTGAGGTTTCTATCTTTGCTGCACTGCGTCCCGGGGAAGCTACCCTGATCCCTCTTTCCATGAAACGATCCACCAGATTCGTGTCCAGAGCTGAGTCCGGGCTAACAAAAGCAAGATCTACCTCGTTTCTTACTGCAAAATCAAAAATCGAGTTCTCATCGGTTTCCTTCGTGACAAGGATACCTCTTGATAAAGCGGAAATCGATGGGTTCATGTTTGAAGCAGCAGAACAAATTGATGCTCCATCTTCAACCAATTTCCTGCAAATAGCATCTTCCCTGGCTCCTCCACCCACAAGTAAGACCTTGATCATTCTTTCGATTCCTCCTGTCCCATGGGAATATCCTCGGGCCTAACGCCAAAATACTTGAAGAAATTGCTGGTTATTCTGAAAACTTCTGCCCTTCCAACCTTTTTTGCCGAAATAAGTTTCCTGTCCTTCAGCTTCGTGATTATCTCGTTGTATCTTTCGCCGAAATTCTCTCTCATCTGTGTTCGCGATAGCCCCCCAGACTTGAAAATTAAACCCAAAGCTTTCAAATCGGATTGGGAAAATTCCTTTTCCGCGACGGGGTATACATATTGAACAAATTCTTTCTTGAGTTCTATCCGGTACCTGTTGCCAATTTTTCTAATCTCCAGGGAAGTTTCCCGCCTGCTGTAATCTTTGATGAGCCCCCTTAAGTATTTTGAGCATTCCTGCGATGTCAAATGCAGCAGAGAAGCAATTTCCCTAAGAGAAAGCGGAGTGTTGGAGCCAAAAAGAATGGCCTCAACTTTACATCGTTCACACATTATATTACTGTATCGGAATTTCTCTTCCTCTATATTATATTTGGCGGTTGCCAATACGCTTGAGTTGCCATACACTGTGATCTAAACATTTATAGCCGCTATTTGTATAAATATTGGATGGCATATTCTATGGGCACTGAGGATATCGATTACTTAATTTCTGGCCTCACAATTGCGCTCTCACTTCTTCTTATAATTATAGCAGCAAGGGCCTACAGAAAATCCAGGATAAAGATCTTGAGACCGCTTCTGCTAATTTTCATAATTTCGTTTCTGACCTCGATTCTCATTTCATTATCCCTGTTAGGTATTGTTGCATTCCCTTACTACGATACAATCTTAATTTTTATGTTCTTTTCGATGCTGATTATCTATCTGTACTTATTGACAGGGCTGAGCAACTAGATGGATAAGGGGAATTCCAGAGAGATCCTGCTCGATATCATCGAGAAGAATCCTGGCCTGCACTTCAGGGAATTACAGAGGAGGTCTGGTCTTGCCATTGGCCAGCTGGAATATCACTTATACAGAATGGAAAGGGATAAAACCATAGTTTCCAGAAGGGATGGCCGATTATTACGGTATTTCTCAAACGTAAGCGGGAACATTATCGAGAGGAATCTGGCATTCTACCTGAGGAGCAGGAATTCCAGGATACTAATTATGGAGTTAATTCGGAACAAGGGGAAGTTAACTCTCTTATGGAATTCTGATGATAAGCGAAGGGAAACCCTGGAAAGCATGACTGCCGACTCAATTGTTTCCTGTGAGGACCAGGGAAACAAGATTACCGTGGAATTCACCGATTACAAACAAATCATAAATTTTCTAGTGCAAAACAGGGAGAAGTTTCTGGATAGCCTGGCATCATCGCTTATCAATCTGCTTGACAAAAATTAGAGTATCTTTCTTTTTCTATAAACGCCGTATCCACCCAGTAAAAACACTCCTGCAGCAGCCATCCCAATTCCAATGAAGAAGAGATGCCTGGCAAGGTAGCTTACCGCATGGCCTATCGCTGGCGGAAGGGAGATCGTGGTTATGGAAACAGCCGGAACCATGAACACTGGATCTTCATTTACGGACTGCGTCTGTGAGGTGAGGTTATAGAAGAATACCACGGACTGCTTTCCAAATCCCACATTATAACTGAAGTTGTAATAGCCCGTGGATCCACCGTTGTTAAGATAGCTGTTGTTCCACCAGTAATATGCGGAATAATTCGAATGTGAGCCAAAATCAAGTCTTATTCCGTCGCGAAGTGCTCTTTCATAAGTCGCCTTGACGGATACCTTTCCAAAATGCGCATACTGGTAGTCGGATATCCCATGCACATACTGGATCATGAAGAGAAATCCAGGAGGCGAGAATTCTGGAAATTGAAATGAATAATTAAGCTCTATAAGGGAAAAATTCCCGTTGGTATAGTTTATGACGCTTGAATTGTTTTGATAAATTGAAACGTTGTTATTCGACGCCGCTGAAATCCTGGTCACGTTAATATATACAATGACTTCAATGGAATCGGCCATTGGCTTTACAGTGTTGGAGCCAACTATATTGCTTAACCCTGGGAGTAAATTTTCTAGCGAACTGATGTTTGATAGATTTACAGGTAAATATTGAGATAAATTCTCGAGAAGTGTCTTGTTCAAAACTTTCATGTCCAAATCTGTCTTATAAGTCACCTGATTCGTCGATACTTTTGATACTGCCCAGTCTGAATTTGCAAAACCTGCACCATATATTTGTCCACCTGGTCCTATAAACCCCAGGCCAACATCTTTCAGAGAGATTGAAACATTAGGGGCAATATTGAACGACAGTCCTGGAGACCTATCCAGCTGCATTACCATTTGGTTATCTCCATCAGCAGCGCTAACAGAGGGCACAACGAGTAGCAAGATTGCTGCCACGGATAGAACCTGGATTATCAACTTGTATCGTATAACTTGTGATAATTAACTGTTTGTGGTACAATTGGTTTCTGACATGCTCTCCTCGCTGAAGGTCGGAGCTTTCTTGCTCGATTATCGTAAAATTCCGGTTGATTTTCATTACATATTTTCAATTATCTTTGCATGTCCTTGTATGGTAACTTCAGACAGGGATTTCCCAATACTGACTCGATCCTCAGAGAATAAAATACGGGTACTGGAATCTGTGGAGTTTTTAAAAATGGGGATCTTATGACTGCAAGTCAACTATCGACTGAAGCTTGACACCTGCAAGAGGTTTATTGGTGAGGTCAAGGAGAGAGATGTCAGGTACAATTCAGTAAAATAGTTATAAACAAGCCTTAAAGGAACTCTTCTTCGAGTTCAAGCATTACCTGGTTGAGAACACTATCGAAGGAAGAACCGTTGAGTTCTCGCAAACCACCTATTTCAGTTCTGAGTTTTGCTATGAACGTATCCCCGTCCTGGTCAAATTCTATATTGCATATCAGTTCCTGCATAAAATCAAGCCGGAATTGCATTTGGATAATAATCCTTTACCATCTAAAAATGCTACAACCCGGTACTCTCGGAACATAGTGTTTGGAATTTGCGGATTATCTCTATTTTAGCAATGCAAACAGCTAAGGTAAATTACGCAGTTCACATACATCAATGTGTATCTCATTCGATACTCTGAGATCGGCCTTAAGGGTGAAAGAACAAGGGCCATGATGGAGAAACTTCTCCTGAAAAACCTGCTTGCTGCGTTGTCAAGCAACGATATAACAGGAAATAGCATCAGGGAAAACGGCAGACTTTTCATTGACTGCCAGAGAACGGCTAAGGCAGAAAAGATAATTTCTTCAGTATTTGGGCTCAGATCCACTTCCTGGGTGGAATCGTTTGAATTTACCGATCTCGATGACCTCACTGAAAAAGCCTTCATTTTCTTCCAGCATTCTGTAGCTGGAAAAACCTTCGCAATCAGGGCAAGGAGGCAGGGAGCACATGAATTCCGATCGCTTGACCTTGAAATAAAACTGGGTGATAAACTAAAGCCTATTTCAAATGGCGTGAATCTTACTGCACCTGAATCGGAAGTTCAAATTGAAATCAGGGGGCAGAAGGCGTACTTTTTCTCGGATATTATTAGAGGACCGGGTGGCCTCCCGCTTGGCTCTCAGGGGAGGATGGTTTCACTTCTCTCCGGCGGGATGGATTCCCCTCTTGCAGCTTGGTATATGATGAAGCGCGGTGTGATGGTGGACTTTGCATTCGTCTCCCTGGCGGACCCTTATGATACGGAGATCACAGTCGATCAATTCATCCGGCTGGTTTCAACGTGGGGAAGCGGTTTTAATTCGAGATTATACGTGATTGACGGTTCTCCGCTGCTTGAAATGGGAAAGGAAGGAGGGTTATGGAAGTACCCCAATGTCACGTTCAAGAAGTCCTTATATCTAATCGCCGAGAAACTTTCCAAAAAAATCGGGGCAATTGGAATAATAACTGGTGAATCCCTTGGACAGGTATCATCTCAAACTTCGGATAACCTGTTTGCCCTTTCACTCTCCATTAGTTACCCGGTATATAGACCACTCATCGGAAAAGATAAGGAGGAGATAGTTGAAGAAGGAAAGGCAAAGGACCTGCTCCCTAATAAGAACCTTGGAGAATTCTGTTCTCTTTTTGCTGCCAATCCAATTACAAGAATTTCAATTGACGAACTATCCAATGAATCAGTTCCGGATGAAACACTCGAAAAAATGCTTTCAGAGAGTATTGTATTTGACAGGAATAGCGACATGCCTGTCGGGCAAGAAATGAATGCGTTGGTGAAGGAAAGTGAAAATATGGAATTTGCGAATGATGCTGTAGTCATTGACTTGAGAACTAAGGAAAAATATGACAAATGGCATTATCCGGGTGCATTGAACATGGACCTCAATTCTCTCACAGCTTTTGTGGAGAGCAGGAACAGGAATGAAACGTTTATTCTTTATTGCACAAAAGGGCTATTAAGTGCGAGGGGGGCAAGCCTGCTCAACAAAAGAGGGTTCAAGGCAAGCTATACGGACACTGAACACATCAAATCCATTGAGAAAAATTAGCTTTAATCGTGAATAACTGTTTAATATAGTCACCGGATAAGCATACCAAGTAGAAGATGGAGTTACAAAGAAAGGTTGAGGAAATCAAACCGCACGAACTTGCTATGAAAGTTGAGGATGGAGAGAATTTAGCAGTCATAGACGTCAGGGAACCTTTCGAATATTTTGGGGACCTTGGCCACATCAAGGGGTCAATAAACATTCCAATGCAGGAAATCCCGGACCATCTGGAAAAAATAAAGGAGATGTCTTCGAAGAGAGGCGTTGCGCTTGTCTGTCATAGCGGCGAAAGAAGTTATTATGCTTGCGCATACCTCAATGAACTGGGGATCAAGAACACAATGAACGTGGAAGGTGGGATGGTAAAATGGCACCTCTCCGGTCTTGATGTGGAATACTCAGAATAGGATCTGCGCTTCAAATGGCACTCTATCTAATAAAATCAGATAAAAAGACGGGTTTTTACGACTCCACTAAATCTGAAATTACAATCTCCGGAAAAACCAAACCATTCCTTGAAAACAGGATATTTACGCCTGGAGATCATTTTTCGTTTGAAGGTGAGGATTTTGATGTCCTTTTCCCCAACCCCACTTATTTCCCGCAACTGTTCAAGAGGGGACCTCAGATCATACATCCAAGTGACTTTGCATACATGATTTTCAGATCTGGCATTAAATACAATTCCAGGGTGCTGGAAGCTGGGGTTGGCACTGGCGCACTCTCAGCTGGAATACTGTGGATCATAAAAGAAGGATCATTGACCAGCCTTGATTTGAGCGCTGAAAACATAAGTCTTGCTAGGTCCAACGTTCAGCCCTTTTTTGAAGATAGACAGTGGGAAATTATCCAGGCAGATATTCGCAATTTTCCGCTTGAAGGAAGCTTCGACGCTGCTTTCGTGGACATCCCAGATCCCTGGAACGCGCTGGGTAATCTTTCAAAAAGCATCACCCGTGGTGGTACTCTTATCACCTACTGCCCTAATTTCAACCAGGTAGAAAATACAGTAACTGAATTGGGAAAATATGGGTTTATACACATTGAGTCTACAGAGATTATCAAACGAGACCTGCTTGTAAGAAAGGGTCACACAAGGCCTGACAATCAGATTATAGGGCATACGGGATTCATTTCTGTAAGTGTCCGAAAATAAAGATGGGCCTCGGGTCGCTAGTCTTAACTTGCATACCCTCCTCAACAAAGCATCGAAGGCACTCACTATTGCCTCTCTTTCGTTTCATTTCTCGCGATCCGGACTGTTCCGCCTTCACTAATTGCCAGTTTTAAGGGCCATTGATGATTGCAGCGTTGCGTCTTAAGGAACAATCATACTCCAGCCTGATTTGTACCCCGAAAGCAAACCAGCAGGGTATCAAATCAGTCGATACGACCAGTTTGAGGGCTTTTGACTTTCAGTATGTATGTTGATCATGGCTTTCATTCCCACACAAAGGTAGGAACTTAACCATGTTGAATGTCCCGGCTTCCGGATTTGAACCAGAGACCTGCGGATTACGGCGGCATTCCAATACTGGATTTTCCTCTACAGTCCGCCGCTCTACCAACTGAGCTAAGCCGGGTTCTGCTTTATAACCGTGATATATAAAATTCTTATGAAGGCTCCAGTAGGTGTAAAGTTGTATTCAATTGAGCAGTTTTGTTACTGATAATGGCGCTGTTTTACCAGTTTATCACTGATAATAATGCCGTGCAAAGCTCATCGTACACTTTTTTATCATGCTCAATATACCCCCTGAGTGGAACTATGGAGTCCGACGATATTGAGGGTTCCCTTGTAAAGTATTATGATGGGAAAACGGTTAGCGCCATAGTAGGAATCAAATCCGAGATGGATCGCGTAGATTCATTATCTAAGACTCTCGCTGGCAATCCAAGTATAAAGGATGTTTTTATTGTGACAGGTGACTTTGATATTATTATCAAGGTTAGATTCCCTGAGTTCTGGAACCTGCACGAATTCCTGGTGGATGAGCTCATAAAATTGCCAGGCGTGAGGGAGACCAAAACCATGATGGTTTTATCTACGCTGAAAGATTCCGGAACTTCTCCGGTGGGGTGGAAACAATGAATCAGGGATTATTCAATGAAGTGATGCAGCTGTTAGATGAATTGAATCAGGATTTGTCAGTTCCAAAGAACGTAAGAAAAGTGGCGTTGGATTCAAGAATGAAACTGAACAATCAGAAAGAGAGCCTTGATTTGAGGTGTGCAAAGGTCATATCCACATTGGACGACCTGTCTAATGATCCAAACGTCCCCTCTGTCGGTAGAACTTTTCTGTACACAATAATAAGCAAACTCGAAGCGCTTGCAAAAAGTTAAGACTATTCCGACAGAATTATTATATATAGATACTTATTTATATTCCTAATATATTATGACTTCAATGCCAATAAGTGAGGAGTCTGACAGACTGGCTAAATTCTTAATTATATCGGATGTACCCAGAAGCGTAGCATACACCCTGGTTTATATTAGGGACAAGAACGAGATTACCAGTGTAGAGATAGAGCGGGAAACCGGTCTTAGGCAGCCTGAGGTTTCCATAGCTATGCAGTGGCTCAGGAGAAAGGGATGGATTAACAAACGTAACATGAAAAAAGAAGGGAAGGGGAGACCGATTCATGGTTACAAACTTTCCAAGGGTTTCAATGAAATACTTGAGGAGATTATACAAGATCTATCCGTCAAGATTGGTGAAATAAATGGAACTATTGAAGCGCTTAAGAGCTTCAAGAAATAGTTCAAAATTCCTTTTTCATTACTAATCCATTTTCAACATATATCAGCAAATCAGCGGTTTCAGGAAATATTCCAGTTTCAATTACGCCTGCAATGCTTTTCATTGCAGAATCCAGTTCTGCAAAGTCGGTGATATTATCGAAATGGCAATCGGCAACCATGTTTCCATTGTCGGTTATGAATTTTCCGTTGTTTCTCAGTGTAACTGAACTCCCGAGTTCGGAAAGTCTCCTTAAAGTTGCAGCATGCATAAAAGAGAGGATTTCCACCGGCACTGTTAAATCTTTTCCAAGGGTCTTACGGTATTTTGTTGAATCTGCGATTATTACCACGTATCTGCTGGAATAGGCGACAACCTTTTCCCTAAAGAGCGCTCCACCTCCACCTTTTATTAGAGTTCCGTCCACGCCCACTAAATCTGTTCCGTCAACGTCGATGTCAATTTTGTCCACGCCCAGGTCAAGCAGTATATGATTATTTCTGGCGATTTCTTCGGTCCTCAGTGAAGTTGGGATTCCGGTGATTTTAAGTCCCTCCTGCACTTTCTTCGCGAGCCCATCAAGGAAGTATTTAACGGTAGATCCAGTTCCCAGTCCTACAATCATTCCATCAGAAACAAGTTTCACCGCTTCCATAGCGGCCTGGCGCTTCTCTTCCTCTAAATTGGGCATAAAGATGCATAAACCTGTGGTTTATTTCTTTTCTTACGTTATTAGCTTTCTTGCCTTCTCATATCTTAAATACAATTTTATTAATGCACGATAATGGAAGCAAAAAGCTGGAAAGATTCCTCAGCCATTATGCAAAGAGTCGTCCTTCCACCGGACACAAACGTTTTCAATAACCTCTACGGCGGCAGGCTAATGGAGTGGATAGATAACATAGCCTCAATAGTGGCATTTAAGCACTCCAGAAGAAACGTGGTAACTGGCAGCATAGACTCTTTGTATTTTCTCACACCAATCAGCATTGGGGACATTGTTACTATCGAATCAAGGATAAACTACGTGACGAAGGAAACTATGGAAGTCGAGTCTGATGTTGTTTCGGAAGACCATATTACTGGAGATAAGAAGTTCACAACAAGGGCGTTCCTGACGTACGTTGCAGTCGATAATTCTGGTAAACCGGTTCCAATACCGG
Organism: Thermoplasmatales archaeon; assembly: GCA_014874365.1. Lineage (GTDB taxonomy): Archaea > Thermoplasmatota > Thermoplasmata > Thermoplasmatales > Thermoplasmataceae > JACWAH01. The sequence goes on along the minus strand of JACWAH010000014.1, from coordinate 32,512 downwards.
AATTGAGAATTGACACTGAAGAGGACAGAATAAGATGGGAGGAGGGTGCAAAGAGGAGCGAATACAGGAAATCACAACTTCGGGAAATTAGAAAGCATCCGCCAAAGATCTAAGTATCCAATAACGGGAAGACTACTTCCCAGGAATGAGAGTATTGCGATGTATCAGGAGGTGGTCATTCCGCAAGTACTTTGAAAAATGGAATTTTCAGATGGTCGTTGATAGGAGATTTAAGTAAATCCTGCACATATCGGCATAATGTACATTAGTGAACTTTTGGTACAAAGTGCATATTATTCTAGCGTATCTGATGTTGTGAACAGGTTCTTTTCACTTATACTGGGCGTTTCCGCGATTGTAATCGCTTTATTATGGCTCCCAATAGCCTTCGGATTTTTCAGCGAAGATGAAAAAAAGAGAATGGAAGCAAAAGTCCGCGTCAAGTACGCATTTATTGGGACAATCATATTCATATTGGCGATAACTGGTACACTTTACGCTGTAGTGTACTACGTGGCCACAGGTACGTGATCTGTTGGGTTTAGAAGGAGAAATTAACCTAATAATTTCCCAGGCTTTCTCTGCAATACTGCTGGTTGCTCAGGCATCTGCGGTAGTATTATGGAACGTACTACTCACACAGGGATTTGATCCAGCTCAAAGTTACCTGCTGGTCCTGAATCCAGGTGTAAACTTTTTCGGTGGATATGAAAGGTTCCTGAATAGCACAATGCCGGAGCTCACTGGCGCTGTTCTTGCCGTTTTCGCGTTGTTTTTTATATACAGTTCTTCGGTTGGTGAAAAACAGGCAACCCATAAACTTTTTAAGCCTATTTTTGCCATTCTATTGTCCATATTTTCAATCGAGATAATTCAGGGAATACTGTCTGCAGAAGTGTACATCTATAACCCAATATGGAACTCTGGAGTTAACTGGCCAACCTTAATACCCCAAACCACCCAATCCGGATTATTTTCAGGGAACGGTCTTGTTAGGCTATTATTTATTGCCGGGTATGATGTTCCAATGATTTCTATATATGTCGTGCTGGCTGTACGGACATCCCTTATTATTTTTTCCTACCTTGTACTGCCGTTCGCATCGCTTCTTATTATAATCCCGTATATGGAGAAATACTCGATTACTTTATGGAAAACAGTAGTGGAGTCTACGGCCCTACCCATATTCATGCTGCTGGCACTATATCCAATGTACATCGTAGAAGGAAATACCATGGTGCAGATTGGATCCCTCTTTCTCTGCTCGAGCATCCCAATTCTGTTCGTTGAGAGAGCGCGAATCTTTGGAAACATGGTTGGTAGCCTCAGCAGCGTCATAATGTTCGAGAGCATATTCGAAAGAACTTCGATTCCAGGGATTCTCACTGACCGGATACCCGATATCGGGAATACTTCAACGGCTGCTGAACTTAATAGACTTGGAATGCCCAACACAGTTAACTCAAACTACGGATCTCAACCAAACTCGTACGCTATCGACTGGAACGAAGCATATCAGAAGTCCTACAGTGAACATGTATGACTTCTTCACACCCGCTGCCTTCAAACATTACCGCAGGATTGCATGAAGACCGGAAGTACCTTTACTACTCCCTGGCCCTGATGGGGGGAGTGATAACCTTCCTTCTGTTTAAGGCGGGTTATTTCTATTCCTTGATTTTTGCCGTATGTTATTTTGGGTTGCTTGCTCTTTTCTTGCTAAGAAAGAAATTTGATCATTATTCTAATGAGGGGAGGGGAACTTCCGACGTAATAACCAATATATTCGTGGGTTCAGACAATACCTCATTTTCCATTGGAAATTCAAGATTTCAGATTGCCAGGCTCCTTTCGCAGAATAAGGGTATTGAGTCAAAACAAGAAAAGGAAATGATGCTTGGGAGAATTACATCTCTCCTTAGATCGATTAATGGAACCGCGATGTTTATTCTGACTGCTGTACCGAGTCCCGTTAAAAGTACTGATGACAAATCAGGTATTGAGAGGTTTGTCCTCGGGAATACGGTATATTTCCGATCATACATACTGGTTAGAAACAATGGAACTATGAGTGGAGTTGATTCTCTATACTCTGCCATCCATCCCTCCGGGTTTGTTTCTTCCCCACTGGCGGCGGAAGAGCTTAAGGACCTAGTTATGAACATCCCTCATGAAAGCGGTGAAATACGGGCGAATTCCCGTGGCAGGCCGAAATACAAACACTTTACCAATCGGGGAAGGGTATTTTCAACCTCGCATAAATTTCTTAACCTAACAAAGGTGGATAACGATCTATGGGCTTTTCTGACTTCCCTCAACATTCCTTTCAGGATCAAAACTAGTTTAACCAAATTAGAGACAAACCAGATTGGAAAAGTTCTGAGGATGGCTACTGCAGAATACGGGGCTAGAATCAAACTCAATTCAAGCAGAAGTGGAAAAATCTCCGAACTTTCTTCTCTTAAGAAGGACTCTGATCGCCTGATATCTGCCATGAACGCAGGAAGTCCCATATTTGGAAATGAAGTTATTATTGAAACGTTTTCACCTCACCCTGCAAAATTAAGAGGTGCTGATGACACAATCCTGAGGAGCATGGTTTCCCTCGGTTTAAGCACCACCGGAATTTCCAGGCGGTCCAGGCACGGTTGCTCAATATCGATCAAGGAAACGCATGAATATCCGGTTGATGCAGAATCCGCTGCCAATCTTATTCACATCCCGGAAAACCTGGAAGAGTTCAATGGGATAATGATAGGTATTGACGTAGCAAATTCAAAACCCATCTTTCTTGATATATTTTCTGGTGAATCCTACAATGCGACTGTACTGGGACAGACAGGATCCGGAAAATCATTCTTTATTAAGCTTATAGTACGGAGAATGCTTGAAAAGAAGATGGTTAACCGCATAATTATTTTTGATCCTCTGAATGAATATGAAGAGGAATTATTCAGGAATATTGACAACGCGGGTAATCTGAAAATCAGTTTCGTCGGGTTAAATGGCTCAAGTTCCTTTGGCGGTGGTGAAAATCAGCTCTCACACAGTAATAAGCTATCGGAAACAGGAGGCATAGAAAATGCTATTTCTGCAAACATCACAATCCTTAGAAATCTAAAAAGTGACGATGCTAAATCCAGGTTATCCAATTTCAGGACGGTGTTTCAGGATTGGATGACCAGCATGCCCAAAGAGAAAAAAATTGTCCTGATCGACGAGGCACACTTAATGCTCAAAACTGTTACGGGTAGAGAGATGCTGGATAACCTGGTCAGGCATTCCAGGCATTATAACACATCGGTGATACTGGCTTCGCAGAACCTTGAGGATTTTCTTAAAGGGTCATTAAATCGGTCAATTCTCGGTAATTCCCGGCACCTGTTTGTTTTTAGAAACTCGGAAACAGGTAACGCGTCCATAAATTCACTCATAGGTGACGATATTGATATCCCGGATGTCTCTCTTCTGCCTGGCGGCAAGAATTCAGCTTTTTCGGAATGCATTTACTCAGGAGACTGCGTGAGAAGAATCAGGGTTATTGCTTCCACAGACGAAGTTCGTATTCTAGGCTGATTTTTCTTTATATTTTTCGTCAGCAAGCATGATTATCAAAATGCCAAAAACCACTGTTGGGGCTACAAAAGAGTAAAGGCCTACATCTGTCCAGGTATCGTATGCAATAGACCAACCCAGATAGAAAGAAAGTGGGATTACAATCAACAAAAGTCCGAAGAATTTAAAGAGATTCTTCACTGTGATATGCCCGAGGACGTGTCCGGTTGATTCTTTGGTTCCTTTCTCTCTGAATATTTTCATTGCTCCCATGGAAACTCTCTTTTTTTGGTAATTGGTATCTGTATATTAATGACTTTTCTATTTTCGGGCATCTTAGAGGATATATTGGTTCCACTTCATCAATAATTCAGCAGTTCAACTCAAGTCCAATCTAAACCTGTTCACAGTTCACACCGATGATTTAATCGATATGAGTAGATTGTTTTACATATTTTAAACAGCAAGATGTCTATTATAACGTTTGGAGAGATTTAAGTAATTTGCTTAGATTATTCACTGGAATGGAATACAGAACGCTGACCCGGGAAGAAGAAAGGGTCATAGTCAACAAAGGCACTGAAACACCTTTCACAGGTGAGTATGAAAATAATCACAGGACGGGCACGTATAAGTGCAAAAGGTGCGGAACCAGCCTATATAGATCAGAATCAAAGTTTGACAGTGGATGTGGATGGCCAAGTTTTGACGATGAAATTCCGGGAGCAGTGAAAAGAATTCCTGATGTTGATGGAAGGAGAACTGAGATTCAGTGTGCCGCCTGCGGTGCACACCTGGGTCATGTTTTCCTGGGAGAGGGCTTTACCTCAAAAGATACTAGACATTGCGTGAACTCCATTGCAATGATATTTGAGGCTGATGAATAATGAGCGTTAAGGGAGTGGTGCTAGGTGGCGGTTGTTTCTGGTGTATGGAAGCAGTTTTTCAACTGGTAGATGGAGTTGTTTCTGTGGAGCCTGGTTATTCTGGTGGTCATCTGCAGAATCCGAGTTATGAAGATGTCTGCACTGATAAAACCGGGCACGCGGAAGTTGTCATGGTCAAGTTTGACGACAGCATAGTTGATCTAAGTGGTATACTTGAAGTATTTTTCTCCTCGCATGACCCCACTTCGTTGAATAAACAGGGAGGAGATATCGGAACTCAGTATAGATCAGCAATTTTCTATCTTGAGGATGAACAGTTACCAGTCATTGAATCTTACGTAAATCATCTGATTGAAGAGAAGAAGTACAGAAAACCGATTGTAACTCAGATCGAGAAACTTGACAAATTCTACCCTGCAGAAGATTACCACCATAATTATTTCAAGAATAATCCAGAAAAAGGTTACTGTAGGCTGGTAATTCAGCCCAAAGTGGAGAAAGTAAAAAACAAATTATCAGTCGGTAAGATTAAGTTAAAACTCTAATAATCCAGGTATCCACTTGAATCGTGGTAAAAACCATTTGGGTAGAGTCAACCAATGCTGATATAATATGGCCAGTCAGATATACGTAATGTTCATCTTACAGTAGGAATTATATTTATTTGGTACCTATGAAGGAATTATCCAAAAAAGAGGTAAGGCAGATTAGGAAGTTGCTTGACAAAAGAGTCGATGTACCTGAAATCTGTGAAAAGTTCAATATCCCTGCTGAAGAGTGGAGAAACCTGGTCAATAAGTATGAGCTTCTCTGAACTCAAAATAATTGCTTGCTAATGGCATATTTGCTATTTCGAATCCCTTAGTTTTCGCATAGATTATTTTGCCAGAGTATGATTATGGCTGTGCAACCGGGTAATGAACAATTGCGGAGGTCCGCAAATCAAAGAAGAAGTCACTGTATTAAAGAAAATTTCAGGAGTATTTGATCCATTAAGATTCAGCCTGGGTTATATTCAGAAAAAATCCAAATTGATTCTGGTTATTATTTCGTTTGCATTCGTCGCAGCGGTAGCCCGACTCCTGATTCCAATATATATTGGTGATTCTGTTGGAGCACTGGAAAGTGGTGAAATCTACAGAATTCAATCTTTCATAATCCTTATCCTGGTGGTATCAGCAATAACTGCGTTTTCACAGTTCTTTATAAATTACCTCTCACAACTCGTTTCACAAAGTTATGCTTTCAATTTGCGGTCGCACCTTCTTCACAAACTCCTGTTAAAGAAGGTTGGTTTTATGGAAAATAAAACTTCTGGAGACTTGCTATCTCGCTCCACTATGGACATAGAGGCATCCAGAAATTTCATATTGAACACAACCACCACTTTGATTTCTACGATGTTTCTCATAGTCATAGGGCTGTACCTTCTTATTACGTTAAATTACATTTACGCGCTATTTTTTGCGCTCAGCGTTCCATTTATAGTTTACACTGGAATGGTGTTTCAGAGAAAACAAAGAATACACTGGCGTAACATAAGAAGCATTTACGGACTCATGAATGAAAGACTCCAGGAAAATATAGTTGGACAGAGAGTTGTCAGGGGATACCAGGGAGCAAGGTCAGAAGACAAGAGATTCAATCAAACTACGGGAAATTATTATGACGAATACATGGAAGTGGCTCATCTAAGAGGCCTATACAACAATCTGATGCCGCTTTCTGTTGGGGTAGCGGCAACTGCAGTCATCCTTTATGGTGGCTTTATTGACATTATTTCTGGCGCTTCTGTGGGTTCTTTGGTTGCTGCAGTGAACATATTCATAATGGTAAGTTCTCCGATCAGCTTCCTGGGAAGAATAATTGTTTTCTCGGAAAACGCCAGGGCAAGCATAGTTCGAATAAAGGAGATCATTAATGACAGGGAAGAGGAATCCGCTGGCAACAGTTTATCGAAGATGAAACTGCCGGGAGCCGACCTCATCTTTCAGGGTGTTTCATTTATCAGGGGTGACAGGAGGATCCTGAACAGGATAGAAGTCAGCATAAAGCCGGGAGAAATCGTATCCCTGACGGGAAGGATAGGTTCGGGAAAGTCCACTCTTATTTCCCTTATTCCGCGTTTATACGAACCTTCAGAGGGGAAAATTGAGATAGCTGGAAAATCAATTGAACAGTACACGCTGTCTGATTTGAGAAAACTGGTCGCAATAGTGCCACAATCCTCCAATCTGCTTTCTGGAACTGTCTTTGACAATATTGCTTTTGGGAGGCCGTTCACCATTGATGAAGTCAGGAAAGCTGCAAAAATCGCAGAAATTTCCGAATTTATCGAGGGACTGGCTGAAGAGTATAACACAGCGGTTGGAGAGAGGGGAATTACACTTTCTGGTGGACAGAAGCAGAGGATGCTGGTTGCCAGGGCAGTTATTGGAAAACCGGGTATTCTGGTACTGGATGATGCGACTTCCAGCGTTGACCCTCAAACGGAAATGGAGATGCTGGGAAATATTCGCCGAGAATTGAATGGAACAACAATAATTATCGTATCTCACAGACCTTCTGTCGCTCGTTTCGCTGAGAGAGTGCTTCTTCTTGAGAATGGTGAAGTTGTAGAATCTACATTGGAGAAAGCGATATCTATCGATAACGACAAGGGACCTAAAAAAGACGGAGGTGAAGATAATGCCGAAGAGTTATGATGAAACTGAGGACGATTTCCTTGTTAGAATGAAGAATTCAAAGGCTTTTAGAAGACTCATAACTGAAATGTTATCTATGAGACGGGTGTCATTGAAAGTTTTTCTTTCGGTTGTAATCACGGCCATAGCAGGGACTTTGTACCCCTTAACACTTGGTTTTTCCATTAACGGCATCATTCAGAGAAATTATTCCTCCTTTGAGTTCTTTGCAGGCATATTCCTTGTCCTGTTCTTGATAACATTCGCCTCAAACCGGATCAGAACAGTCGAATCCACCAGACTTGCTCAATCCGAGATCAAGAGTCTCAGAGAAAGAGCATTCGGAAACCTTCAACGGGTACCCGTGTCTTTTTTCGGAAAAGTTAAAACGGGCTATTTGATTAGTAGAATTACTAACGATGCCGAGAACTTAAGCGAGTTCCTGACATTTCTACTTCCTGCGGTGATTTCTGGAATTTCCACTGTAATATTGTCAATATCAATCATGTTCTTCCTGGACTGGACTCTCGCCCTTTATGCACTTATTGTAATTCCTGTGCTTGTAGGCTTTACTTTTATATTGCAACCTAGAGTAATGAGAAATTACCTTGCAACCAGAAAAACTATTGCTGCTATTACCGGTTCCATGAGTGAAAACATAGGTGCTTTTAGGGCAACCAAAGCATATGGTGTTGAAAATTATACCGAAAAAAGGTTTTCTTCGTTAAATACTAATAATTATAAAGCAAACATGAAAGCAGCGTTCCTGTCGTCAATTTATGGTTCTGCGATCCGCATGATAGAGGCGGCAGGTATTGCAATAGTTATACTTGCGGGCGCGCTGGAACTTTCTGCCGGACTGATTTCAGTTGGTATTCTTGTCGCTTTTATTTTGTATGTACAGAATTTCTTTGAACCGGTGACCCAGTTGTCGCAACTCTATACATCGTATCAGTCAGCGATGGTCGGCATTGCAAGGATATATGCAATCATTGACAGCGATGACGAGATATACAACTTGAAAACACAGTCACCAGACCATTTCAAAAACAGTATTCAATTCAGGGATGTTTCGTTCAAATACGACACAGATTATGCGCTGAAGAACATAAACATTACAATCGCAAAGGGTGAAAAGATTGGAATAGTTGGGCATACCGGGGCTGGAAAAACTACATTCTCTAACCTGCTTCTTGGATTTTACGAACCGACAGAAGGCGACATAATCGTTGACGGCGATAACTTGAGGGAACTGAATCTAGTACGGTATAGGAATCTGATTGCGCCGGTCCTTCAGGACATATTTATTTTCAGGGGTTCCGTGTATGAGAATATACAGTTTAGCAAACCTGAAATCTCAAAAGACGAAACCAGCAGGCTTGCAAAAGAATACGGACTCGACGCAATCTTTGATTCTCTTCCTGAAGGGATAGACACGCAGGTTGGAGAATTGGGTTCAAACCTATCTGAGGGGCAAAAGCAGGCAGTATCGCTAATGAGAGCATACGTGAGAAATCCTGAAATACTCTTAATGGACGAACCCACGTCACAGATAGATCCTTTTTCGGAAGCTGTAATCATGAAATCGCTGAGACTATATGTAAGGGATAAAACGTTAGTACTGATCACACACAGGTTTTCTCTGATTTCCTTGGTCGACAGAATCACCGTGATCCACGGAGGTGAGATTGTCGAAGAAGGTGCATTTGAGGAATTGTCCGCCTCGGATGGCATATTCAACTCACTTTATCGCATCTATTCAGGAACTGGAGACCCTGAGCTTTAGCTGAAATGAATGATGAAGTTTGAATACCGGTTTGATATGAATAGCCATGAAGGAACAGGGTTCGAAGCATAGAATGCAATATGAAGTAATATTCCATAAGAAAATAGAAAGTTCATACACCGAAAAATACGCTGTTGCTGGAATAAATTATGTGAAACCAACCTATGTTAAAGTGATTTCAAAGAAGGCGTTGAAAAGAGGAGATAAGATAGAGATCGACAGTTCTGACCACGTATTTTATAATAACTCTGAAATTGGTACCGTGATAGATTTCAAGGACGGAGACTCCATTAAAGTCGACACTGTTCATGATATAAAATATACTGGTGGTTACTCAGTTGATGGACACACTGTTTTCCTTGACGAGCATTTTCCAAAAATCATAGAAGTCGACGGTAAGAAAATAGACACTACAGTCACGATTGACCGACACCATGAAATCCCAGAAAAGTGGCTTGCTGACAGTGCATTTGAATATCCTTATGCCCACGAAATTGCAACAAAAATAGAGAAAGAGTACGTTGAATCCCTTGGGGTAAAGTGGGAAGATTATTGCAAAGAAGTAGACAAGCATCTTAGGGACGTTTACAGAAGGAAACTTGGAAAGAGCCCTGATGACCTTGATCTGGCACCATACCTTTATTCCCGTGATAAGGAAGCACTCAAGGAAATCAGGGACAGCAAGAAGGATTAGCCTTTTATTGATATAATCGCCTGTGCAATTTACGAAAATGAGAGGAATCTATGCTGAATATTGTGTTTATTGACAGTGAGCTAGAAACTATTCCGGAGAAACTGCTCAACGACCGGGAAGTCACCATATTGGCAAAGAAAAGGAAGAAGCCAGCACGAGAAATCCTCCTTGACAGTTCAATTCTTCATAGGGTTATCGATAGAAGTTTCCCTGGTGAATCCAGCAGAAGGGGGAGGCCGGATATATTCTATATTGCGCTCAACGTAATCCAGTCGTCGATCCTTAATCTCAAAGGAAAAGTGAGAACATATATTCACACAAGAAATTCAGAGCTTATATCAATTTCCCCGGAAACAAGGATTCCAAAATCATTTAATAGGTTCCAGGGTCTTATTGAAGATCTCTTTAAGAAGAGAGAGATTAGTTCTGACGGTAATGTGTTATTGAAGATTGAAAAGCTGGAATCCCTTGACCAGTTTCTTCATTCACTTGGAGGCAGAATAATACTTCTTCACCCCAATGGCAAAACGCAAAGGGTGGATCAGGTCTTGAAAGCCGATGATTCTTGCACTGTTGTAATTGGAGGTTTCTCAAACGGTGATTTCACTTCGAACATTGAATTTATTAAAGAACGGTATTCAATTTTCCAGGAAGAGCTGACAATATGGACAGTAGCTTCTATGATAATCTCCCAATATGAAAGGTTAACAGAACTAACCTGAACTTTTAAGCAAGAAGCAGGTGGTTTATCCTCGTCGAGGAAATTATCCTACCTGAACTCAGCCAACCTACCATCAATTGGAAAACTGAAATTTAATATTATGAAAAATGGAAATTTTTGGTAATGATATAAAAAAGGATAAAAAAATGGAAGTAAAGGGAATTTTAAGCTTTTACCGTTTTAGATTGCCCCCGAACAGCGTTCACTATCAAAGATCCAACAACACTGATCACCACATTCGCGAGGAGTGCAACAAATCCGATATACAGGAAGGTTACCCAGGATGGTGCAGTAAAGTCGAACAGAACTGTTGAAATAGATGCATAGGTGTGCTGTACAAAGTTTGCTGCGTAAAGCATATACGTACCCAGCACCAGGCCAATTGCCCAGCCGATACCAACGGACCACTTCTCCAATCTCTTCGTGTACATTGCGAGGTATATTGAAGGTAGTGTCTGTAGAACGATTATACCCCCAACCAGCTGTAATCCCAGTGCAAAAGTTGCAGGAATAAGGAATATGAATCCAAGTGCGATAAACTTAAAGATCACAGAGAACCATTTAGCCATTCGCGCTTCCGTTTTTCCGTCCATCTTGGGCCTGAAAGGCTTTATGACGTTTCGAACCATGAGGTTTGCTTGCGATATTGCCATTATTGAAGCTGGAACTAAACCGCCGATGAAGATTCCAAGGAACGCGATTCCTACGAACCAGTCTGGGAATTCTGCATAAAGCAACGATGGTACTACAGTAACCGCACCATATTTGCTTATCAACGCCATAGCAGATGGAGAAGAATAGGCCAGGATACCCAGAAGAGCCAGGAGTGCAAGACCGACGCCGTAGATAGGAAGCATTGCCGTGCTCAGTCTCAACTTCTTTGTGGAGTCAACGCTATATACCCCATTTATGGCGTGTGGATATAGATATAATGCCAGTGCGCTCATAATCGAAAGGCTAATGAATCCGTTGAACAAAAGCGGGCTGAGGTCGCCCGTTCCTGTGACTGGCGCGTGTACGGGATGAATTATACCGGCTGCAAAGGCAGTCATTGCATTGCCGAAACCACCAATGTATATGGGTATGGCGATTATTGCAACAACCACCGTAACAATTATGATTCCATCCTTCATCAGAGCAGTGATTGTAGCCCCTCTCAAACCGCTTGTAAAGGTAAACGCGGCTAGAATTATGAAGGCTAGTACCAGAGAAAGTTCGGTTATCAATGTAGCGTCGTAGGAAGTGGCCTGGCCGATCATAACTGTCAATACAGCCTGCATTCCGTATATTTGCAACGCGATATATGGCAATTCAGCGATGATTCCCGTTATTGCTATCAGGATGGCGAGAGTCTGGCTGTTGAATTTGTCGTGAACCATATCCACGGCGGTAACGTAGTCTTTGTCTTTCGAAATCTTCCAAAGCCTTGGCATTGTAATAATGGCAACTGCAAATGCAATTCCTACGTAAGGGACGGCAAAATAGTAGATCGCGCCGTGTAGAAATATAGACTCAGGAATTGCGATAAATGTGTACGCCGTATACAGGTCTGCTCCTACAAGGAACCAGGCTAGATAGGCTCCGAGCCTTCTCCCGGCTAACGCCCATTCTCCTATTTCGCTCAAGTCACCCTTCCTGAATCTCGATGCCCAGAATCCTAGAGCGATGAAGATGGCGAAAAGCACCAGAAATACTCCAATGACCACCGTATTGTTCATATCTTTCCCTCCGCTTCCAGCTTATTGAGAATTGTTGCTGCTATAACGTAAGCCAGAGCAGAAACAAAGAGCCAGGCTATTGGAAACCAGTAAAAGAAGGTCAATCCCAATAGGTCCAGACTAGGGCTTGCAGAATTATACAACGGAGTTAGGGAAAAGACCGCCGCAGGGATTAATAAAAGAAGACCTGCGATGATCTTTCTCGTTAGAACGTCGTTTTTACTTTCGTTCATTAACGAAATTCAACGGTACCTTCTATATAAACATTGCTAATAAATATACAAAGTTCGATAAAATGTTCTACGTCTTTGTTTATAGAATTTTTTAGTATCATGTTCAACAATTCCGGAGGATACATCTGTATTTTTCCAAGATTGTTACTTTACTAAATTAGTACGGTTCCCATAAGTTACATCTTGCTTCTCCTTTTTTTTCTCCTTTTTTTCCTTTATGCACAATCATGCTTGTTATCGCATTGTACAAATCTTTACTCACATTTCCATAAAGGGTCGTAGAATTGGGTAAGCTTCAATCTTCATAAAGAACATTCTTAAGGAGTTTGATACCTGATCATAGCACACTGGCTGGCAAAGTAGATTAATAACATTATCATTGGGTTTAAATCGGTAGGTAAACAATGTCCAGAATGCATACCAGAAAGAGAGGAAAATCAAGATCACATAAAACAGGAATTTACGATCCTGCGAAATTCGCTTATATTGATCAAAAGGAAGTGCTGGAAGCAGCCCTTAATATGAGAAAAGAGAACGTTTCTGTCTCAGAGGTTGGGCTCCGACTGCGGGACCATTACGGTGTTCCTGGGACAAAATATGTCTTTGGAAAGAAACTGTCCAAATTACTTGAAGAGAATGGCGCAAAGGTGGACTTCCCTGCTGACCTTTCTAACTTGATTGAAAGATATAAGAACGCAACCAAGCACACTAAGGTTAGTCCTAAAGATCTTGCAAATATCAGGAAACGTGGTCTTATAATGGCCAAAATACTCAGGCTAGTGAAATATTATAGAAGAGAGAACAAGATTCCTGATAACTGGAGTCTGGAAAAAGTACTCTGATTTAAATGATTCTTTCCGGAATCGTTCCGGATCCCATGATAAGCCTTCTTCAAAAGGCAGCAGATTCGATTAGAAAGGTTGACTACGTCAAAATTATCGCACATTATGATGGTGACGGGACCAGTTCAGCCATAATACTGGCCAAAGCTCTCCTCAGGGAAGGAAAGAAATTTCATATTGGTTACATAAAGGAATTGAACCCTGAAGCACTTAAAGCAAGAATAGATGAAGACCTCGATAACCAAATTATTGTTGTTGACGCAGGGTCAGATCAAAGTTCATTGATTTCCGAAAATGAGAAAATCATTATCCTAGACCACCATTTTTACACAGGTGGCAATATAAAAGGCATAAATATCAACGCCAGGGATCATGGAATTGATGGTACCAAAGGAGCCTGTGGAGCTACTATGGCATTTGTATTCGCTTTGACCTTAAACGAAAAGAATGTTGACCTCATGCCATTTTTCATATCAGGAGCTATTGCTGATAAGCAGGACATTAGAGGATTCGTGGGCTTAAACAAAGCTCTTGTGGAAAAATTCGAGAAAACTTTCAAAAAGATAAGGACAATGAACATTGCGGGAGAAGACCTGCTTGAAGCAATTTCATATTCAGTTGACCCATTTTTCGGCACTCTGTCTGGTAACAGAGAATTCACGAAGAGTTTCCTGAGTTCGCTTAATATTGATTACGGAAAGAAGCCAAGGGAGCTTACCGAAGACGAGAAACATAAACTGGAAGAGAAACTCGTGATTGAACTACTTAAACAGAAGATATCTTCGGACGCGTTGAAGTATCTTGAAACGGACATGTATGTTTTCGATAGACTCGGGCTAACTTCAAAAGAAATCGCAGGAATAATTGATGGAAATAGCAAGATATCTCAAAATGGGATGGTTGTACAGTACTTCCTTGGGGATGAGTCGGTAAAACAGATTTGCATGGATAACTGGAGGAAATTCAAAAGCAAGCTCATTGAGTTTGCGAGACAGGCTTCTAAAGAGATGTTCGCACTGAGTAATGTTCAGTACTTTTATGCCCCCGATTCCGAAATGGCAGGTTCCATTGCTGGGCTTCTGATGCTGTACTATTCAAAACAGAATATACCCATCATTGGTTTTAATTCTGGAGATTCCCATATAACCAAGGTATCCGCAAGGGGGACTGCAAAGATGGTAAGCAGTGGACTGAATTTATCAACAGTCATGAAGGTTGCCTGTGATTCTGTTGGCGGTCATGGAGGCGGTCATGATATTGCTGCAGGAGGCTCAATTCCGAAAGGCAAAGAAAGAGAGTTCTTGACAAGGGTAAATACACTTATCGAGGAAGAAATAGGAAACTTTGGCTGCCAATAAGCTTTGCATCTTAAATTGACAGCATTGAAGGGATTTATGTGGAAGCCTCAGCCAATAGAGAAGTTTTAGTACCATAACATCCTTCTTAGATTGGTAATGAGCCGTATTGGCATATTTACAAGCGACTTTCGCTTCTATCACAATGTGATAGACATTGCTAAAGAGTGGCAACTGCCTTACTTCAGCCTTGACCCATCAAGTTCTATCCCTACAGACATAGTCGTTATACTCAGTACTGAAAGTGATCACATCATAGACGACAGGCAGATCCGGGAAAACGATCCGCACAAGGCAGTGAGGATGGCCCTCCCAAGGCTGATAGATCAGGTGGATTTCAGGAAACTGGTAATAGGGATTGATCCTGGTCCTAAACCTGGAATAGCTGTAGTTTGCGATGATGTATTGACTGAGGCAACTGAAGTCCCGGATATAGCTGACCTGGAATCACATATTTTGAAGATTATCTCTGATTACAGTTACAGGAACTATACAATCAGGATGGGTGATGGTGATAGACCAAACGGGCTGAAGATTGTTGAAATACTCGACAGTAACCATCTGCTTTATTCCATAGTTGACGAAAGCAATACGACTATATTCCGACACAGGCCCCAGAATAATGCGATAGCTGCAGCTGTGATAGCAATGGCTCGCAGCAAGGACCCCAAGATTGTTGCAAAAGGAGAAAATTTCATCGACACCAGGTTCGTAACGATTAGAAATTCAATCTAAAGTTATTTTTTCCATTTTGGTTTCTTTAAACGAGCATTTCGTCTCCCAGAACTCAGGACAAGCAGGGCCATGAAGGCTATTACGGCTGCCGCAATATAATAAATCCAGGTATAACTGGGGGGATTGCCATAATAAAACTGGCCCTGATAGGTACTAAAGCCTCCGTTAATTGATGCTGTCGGTTTATTCACAGTCACGGTAAAAGTGTGCAGACCCTGGTTAAGATGGGGATACGCCAGTTCCAGTGTAACTGTGAGTGTTGAATATGGCGCTAACTCAGAAATGGTTTTGGAACCAACAAACGCACCGTCGAGAGTGAAATTCGCGGTAAGGTTATAAATCGCGGTCATGCCAGGATTTCTGAGCTGTATAGTAATATTCAAGGGAGGGAGAATCTTTACTGTCGCAATTGCCTTGGCTGAATATAACTGGGAACTGGTATTATCCCATACTTCCCCCATTATATTCAGTTGCTCCTCGTAGTAGGGCGCAGTAATATTGACTTCCATGCTGTATGAGTGATAAGGAAAATACTGTGTAGTGCTATTATGCAGGCCCGATAAATTGTCACCGTAAAAATACATGACCCCTGTGTAATTTTGGAATCCGTAAGTCGTATTCATGTATATCGTGAAATTTTCTCCTTCATACACATATTGGGGTGATGAGATTGTGTTCTGGAATATCGCTGGAAGTGAAGCATTGCTGTTATCTGAAGTTATGACTGGCAGAAATATCATTGAGAAGAATACTGCCAGGACCACAATCGCTAGTTTCTTCATCTGGACTTTCTCCCCCTGTATGCTGAGATTCCCAGGCCAGCTACCACTGCGATGGCAATTATTATTATTCCGATGTAAAGCTGCACTATTGGATCACCGGTATAATTGGAAATTATTCCTGGACCCGTTGGATAGCCTGTGTTTATCGAACTTCCCGGATAATGCGGGTTATTTACAGTTAAATTTTCAGTGATATTGGAATAGTGGAAGATTACGTAAAAGTCTGAGATGCTTTTTGCGCTCGGAGATATCTGTATAAGCTGTAGATACACAGTGGCTGTCTGGTTGAATAATATGGAAGCTTTACCTGCAACTTTGTTCTCGTAAACGAATGAGGCGTTCCATCCAAAAGCGTTGAAATACTGGTATTCAGTAGTGAAAGTTACGTTTAACTGGTTGTTGCCAGTGTTATTCAAGACGAAGGGAAACAGGTACTGGGTAGAATTCTGAATGGCAAAAGTGGGAAGAGTTACGTTAAGATTGAGATACTTTATGATCGATACATTCAGGTTCGCCTTGTAAGGACTACCGGTATAGTTGTAAGAAAATGAAATCGGTATCGTATTCAAACCGCTCATAATGAATTTGTACGGAGCCTGCACTTCTACCGTTCTTGTTGCATTAGCATAAGGTTCAAGATCCTTGATGACACTGTTGTTGAAAGTCATGTTCCAGAGTGTATAACCGGTGGACAGGGTAAGATTCATCTCCACATTTCCTAAATTGGTTATCTCAAAAGTAAAGTTTTCTGAGCTGCCATTTTGAATTGGGCCGCCGCTGGAGCTAAGTATTTTAAAATGGAAATCCGGAAGTACTACTTTATGGAGTATTATGTCAACGAAACTGGTTCCGTTTATATTAAGCGTATAATTTTCTACATAGGAAACCGTGACATTATGCGCTCCGAATGGCATCACCAGGGAATAAGAAGAGGAAAATCTGTATATTCCTGATGGTAAGAGAACTGTCCCGTTAGAGGGTGTACTGTTAGAAGTATAACCCTTCATCAGGAAATTCCCCTGGCTTATGTTCACGGGTCTTGCCAGTGCGACAGACTGAAGAGTAACTTCATAGACAACTTGGTACGCGCTCGTAAGTTTGGGGTTCAAAGTTGTATTCGTCAAAGACAGGTAAAATACGGTTACGTTAGCAACCTGGGATGCATTGTTATAGACATATACCCCGTAAGTTGCCGGCGACAAACTAATGCTGAAGTTACCTGAAGCATTCGCATTTGTTGCCGCAACCAGCGTCCCTGTGGAATTAAAGAATTCTATTGTGCTGTATGGGGCATATTTTGAGGATAAAGTCTTCCCGCTGACAGTGACCATTATTTTCTGCAAAGAGGCAGGAACTACAATCGTCGCAGGGCCGCCGGTTACATTAAATGTTTCGGTGCCCACAAGATGATATAATCCGCCTGATGTCTGTTTAGTGTAGTTAACCGTCGCCTGGTATTGGCCATAAGGAAGTTCATATGATCCGGAAGACAACGAAAACTTCATCCCTTTGTATTCGAGATCGTATGACCCGAGGGAGCTGTTATAACTGTTGGTCAATGTTACCAAACCTGCTGCAGAATAACCAGGATTATAGGTGAAATTAGAGTTCACAAACACTGAGGATATATTCGCATTGGTTCCTGAAATCGCATAAATCGTGTAATTGCCAGGGGTCAATGTACTTCCATTTACGCTATTGCCATATTGATTGAAAAAGTACTCTCCCTTAGCAGTGCTGACAGTGACCGAAAGAATAACAGATGCATTGATGTACAAAGTGTTTGGGACAGTTGTATTTTTCGCAAGCACAAATCCCGTCTGCGGTATTAACGCGGCATACTGAGAAGAAAGTTCAAGTGAGTATACTCCCGGAATCACGGCGACAGTCCCCTGCCCGTTCGTAATTGGAACCGTGTAGTTATTAACCCCTATCAGGTTAAGCGTGCCATTATAATTTGTGTTGACGCCATTGTGCTGGAGAACCAGATTCAGGGTATCAGTTGTAGTTGCAAGAGGCGCATATATTGTGGTTCCGGACACCAAATTGCTAACGTACTCCGAGAAAGGATATGCCTGAATAACATAGCTAAGATCGCTCATTGAAAGATTTAAAGTGGAAACTCTTGCAGCCCCGACTGAAGTAATAGTAGTGAACCATATCAGGGTACCTGACGAGTAGAGTTCCAGCAATCCATTGTATATGGCAGTTTTAGAATTGAAAGATGAGCCGATCTCGGAATTATAAGGATAGATTTCGATATACTTATATTGAGCCACTGGTATGCTCGCATTCTGACTATGGGTGAATTCGAAACTTTTTTCGCCTGTATAAATTTGCCCAACCACTAAACCGTCAACTTCAGCAGTAACATAACCATCAGGAAGGCTAACATTACGGCTTGCACCATACTGGAAGGGCACTTCCAAAATAGAAGCCCCCTCCTTAATCAAATAATTTCCGCTCAGAGACGAAAGTGATGGTGTCACCGCAGACAGTGTAAGCACACTTGATTGCTCTAGAGTTACCGTTAAAGATGTGTTCTTATCAAGGTAAATTGTCTGAATAAATGAATTGTTGTCATGATAAGCATAGAGCGTATACAGTCCTCCCGGAGCGAGAACTGAAAACGAGCCGGAGGCTGTTGGATAAATTGTAATTGGGGATGAGACAAGCGCATTAGGATATAGCGACAGCTGGGATCCATCCCAGTTGTTCGATAAAGTGCCGGTTAATACATAACCTGGCTCAGCTGTCAAATTCAGAGTTTGGTTTTCCGAATAGCTTAAAAAGGAAATCGGTTGATACGATGAGGCAATTGAACCTGTCTGGTTTACGGAAACGTTATAATAACCAGGGTTAAGCCAAATTACGGTTTCACCCGTTGAATTAGTGTAGTTGGAGTAGCTTGTAACATTGTTGAATGCCGTTACTCTTACCCCTGACACATGGGTAGTGTTGGAACCTGGGATCGGAGCAACATGAACGAATAGAGCATCAAAGAATACATTGAACGTTTCTTGCAAGGTAGCTTTAGCCACAACAGTAGTGCTGGACACATTCTTGTATAGGACTCCGTCAACGATTAGATTTACATCGTAGAACATTGGCGGGATATCTGGGAATTTAAAAATCCCGTTTGTTATTGTGGCATTCAGAATCGTGCCGGTTGCATAGTTGACGAGTTGTACGGTACCGCTGGATATTCTTGTCGTGAAGGTTTGGGGAATTTTCTTGGATGCGTTGAATGGTTTGTACATATATTCGAAGTTCGCAACTCCAGACACTGAAGAAACAGGAAAAGTGTAGTTTTGCACTATGTAATAATCAGGCAGGCCAGTGGTTGTATTCAGGTTAACGGCATTTCTTTCCGCCTGGTCCTTTGAGACGTGTATCTTATAGTATTGTGTGTTGTTACCAATAAGGAACTGCTTATTCATAACACCGTTTGAAAACACCAATGTGTCATTACCTGGAACGGCAGTAATATTGTAGTACCCGTTGATGTTGGTATTAATTTCAGAATGAGGAATTCCATATTGATCCAGGATTGTCACGTGAACACCGGGCACAGGAAGTCCATTTGGTAGGGTAACTCTTCCAGTTATGATGGCCCCTGGGTAGTAGGAAACTATAGTATCAAGAGAGTTTGTTAGCTGGTAAGTGGGCGGAAAAATTTCTGAGGTACCGTATCCTATTTCTTTATAATAGTAAGCCTGCTGCAACGGAATAATCTGCCAGGCATCCGGGTGCGAAGAAAAGTTAGTATAAGGATTCCAAGGTATCCCCGCATAGGTAACCTCGAAATTGCTCATGTTCCAAGCCGGCATCATGAAGTACTTTGTCTGTCCAAAGGTAAGCCCCGGGATTCCGGATGTGTTGCCTGTCACTGAGGGTGGGTAACCTATCGTGAACCTGTAAATAGTGGAATTATAGAACGCAGAATTATAAGAGATGTCATATCCAGTCACTGCCGCACCACTTGGAGTCTGGTTAAGGGCATATGTCGCGTTAGCAGTAACTGAATCAATGTTGTAATAACTGTAAGGAACGATTTCTCCGTTATACGTGTATGAAACGTGATCCGTGAGGTAAGTTGGAGCATAGAAAATACCCGGGTTGGTTCCTGAAAATGGGAAAAGCCCGTTGTCTATCCCAACATACTGAATATTGAATCCAGTTGTTCGAGTCAGATAAAGGTACAGATTTACTAGCACATCGGTGCTGTAATGCGATGTTAGAATACCTGTATACAAAGCAAAATATGCGTTTTGTGAAGATATTCCCTGGATATATTGACCATAAAGCGCGGGGTCCCTGTAAATTTGATATGCATACTGGAGAGGATCGGAGTATATGTTCGCCAGAAGCGTTGTCATTTTGCTCCCAAGATAGAAATTCATGTTAGAAACTATGTTCGAAGGAAGGTTCCCACCGTTGTCTTTAAACTCAGCCTGCAGAATTCTCGCAATGAAAAGCGAGATAATTTGACTGTTGTTCTGAGCCAGCAGAACCTGACCCCCAACCTGATACCCATTCTGGAAATCATCTGCTACTGTTGGATGCTTACCCTGGCTGAGTTCCTGGAAACCGTAGTCCCACCATGACACATAGCCTGGCCTCTGATTAAACGATTGATTTGTATCTTGGGTGCCTAGCCAATTCAGTGCACTGGATAAGGGCGTAGAATCATTTGTTATTCCAAAGCCGGTACCTCCGACAAATTGACTGTTGCCTGCAGAAAAATTACCAGGTTGGAGTATAGACGGTAACTCATTGTAAATTGCCTGATTTATTTCCGAGGCTCCGTTTGCAGGTACCGCGGCAGCTATGGAACTGAATCCAGACGGGATTACAAGGACTATTATCAGGACAAGCACAAATGCGGTCCTCATCCAGGATTTATTTCCTTTCATCAGCCTTTTTACTCTACCGCTCTGATCTTGACTGATCGAGGAAGTTACTTTTCCTTCCTTTAAAATTCCCCAGAAGTAGACTAAGAGTACTCCACCTAGTATTGCATAAGCAGGAGCTGCTGTTACGTTGAACCTGGCAGCTGCAAAGCTCATGTATATTGACACTATCGCAAAAACCAGCAGGAATAGAATCGATTCACTTCGCTTCTTGAAGAACAGGTATACAACATATGCAATTCCGCTCATCCCCAACAGAAACTGGGCCGGGCCAAAGCCACTGATGTATGATCCCAGTTGAGGGGCTTGTGCTTCTGAAATTGTATCATAAACCCTGTTCTTTATGAAATATCCATCCCCACTTAACAATATGTTAAGTATTGATTTGTCAAAGGTATAAGCATAGGCAAATATTGCAAGGACAATCAAAATAAGAGTAGGGATGATAATAATCCAGGGCCTGTTCCTTAGAATAGCAACAAACACCCCGAATAACAGAACCGCCACGCTTAGAAGCAAAGGAGGAACGTACCAAAGTGATGTCTCGTGCATATAGATATAGTAATAAGCTCCCAGGAAGAAAGCCAGAGAAACATATAATGTTGAGAGGAAGACTAAATACCCTGATGGTTTCTTCATGAAAATATTTGCTATGAGTTGCACAAAGATATAAATCAGGATAATTGCAACAATATACGCAAACCCCTGCCAAGAAAGCATCAATGCACCAGTGGAGGCCCCAGCCAGCAACGCATAAATGGAACTCAGCTTATTTTCCCTGTAATATCGGATAATTGATCCTGGAATTTTGGTTACCTGTGTCAACGAATCGATTATGGTTGTTTTTCTGGCAAGCGAGACGGCCTTGAGGAAGAAGTAAATCGTAAAGAAAGCCCATATCAACTCGGGCGTGTGATTCCTGCCATCTGACAGAATGCCTGCTGAAAGGTTGCTTGGCATTAACGTGTAGAGAAACGCACCTATGAGTCCGGCTTTTTTTCCAAAGATCTCGTTGCCGATTAGAAATACAGGTATAATTAACAATGCGCCAAAGACCGCATCATATTCCTCGAACGCTATTAGCGCAGCGTTCATCTGACCGTATATTGGTGAAAAGATAGTGGCAACTAATACTATCAATTCATGGAAGAAGGGATTCCTGGGGTTTCCGGCTCCTAAAGGATAGTTCAGAGCTGCATCGTATACCAGGAAGTGCTTGTCGGTGATAATATACTGGATTACCCTGAAATTGTAATAGGGGTCACTTCCTCCAGATGTTGGTACTCCAGGCAAGTAAAGAGTCTGGTAAAATGCAAAGTAGTTGCCAAGAAACAGATACAACAACATAAGAAAGGCGAGTGCCATTATTTCCGGACTGTTTGTGATTAATGTCTTCAGTCTATGCAGACTGCTCGTGTCAGATTCGGTCATCGGTGCACTACCTAGCTCACGCTAATGTAATTTCTGTATAAAAAACATCACTGACACCATAACATTAGAAAATTAGTACCAATAGGCGCTTATTTGATGTGAGTACTGCAATTGTTTGCACGTACTCGCCTCTTCTGGGTAATGCATTCAGCAGACAAAATTATGAACTAAATCATCCTTTGCAATAAGTACCAAGTCAATGTGCAGTTGGTAGGAAATGGCAAACAGAGAAACAGGCATCAAGAAGGCTATAAGGGCCTTTCTGGAAAAACCCGGTCCAGACGGAAGCTGGCAGTTTGAGCTCGATCACTCTTTAGGATTTGCAAAGTCCTACATTTCAGATACTCTGAAGTTGATGGAAAAGCATGGGGAAATTGTAAAACTAAAGGAAGGAGAAAAAGTGGTAAAGATCTGGGCCACTGAATACTACCCCTTCCCCATTCCTAAAGCTGTCAGGATATGGATGCTAAGAGCATCGGAATACATTCCATTGTTATATTTGCTTTACAGCGTATTTTTGAAGCGCGGGTATAAAGTCATAATACATGTGGCTGAGTCCGGGGATGAAATAAATAGGGCTCTGACAGTTGGTTATGCAGATATCGGTTTTTTGCCATCTCTGACTGCCATGATCTCGTGCTACTCGTCCGGCAGGACACAAATGCTCACAGGTATAGCGTCCGGAGGTTCCGCTATACTTGAGAATACGAAATCCAAAGGCAATCTGGTGGCAACTACAAACGCTTCCTCTATGTACGCACTTGCAGACCTTCACTTCAGGGAAAAAAGCGAAAGATTCTCAATTTTTGAAAACCAGGAGGAAGCTGCAAGAAAGTTCAGGTCTGGAAAATTCAGATTTTTAGTGATATGGGAGCCATACCTTTCCAGATACCTGAAAGACTCTGGAACAGTGAAAATCTCGGGATATGAGGAACACCTGGGTTCAATTCCATGCTGCATTCTCAGTGCTAATCGAAATTACCTGAAAACAAACAGAGAGATTCTGGAAATTTCGGTTACAGAGTACGAGGGGCTTCGCAACGAAAGAATAGAGGAAGGTTTTCTTGATCAGAACTTCGTCAAAGAACTCCTGAAAGTGTTCCCTGGTTTTACTCTGGAAGAGCTGAAAGATTCGCTAAAAGGCCTGAAATTGCACAAAGGCATCTTACTTGGACCATTAGAAAAATTAAGGAAGCTATTGAATGTACCCATTGCAGAAGAAACAATCCTCAATTGCCTTGAGTAACAGTTTTTATGAACTTTTCAAGGTCAATCTCGATAATGGTCACGGGTAGATTTAAGTCAAATTCTATCAATGTTTCCGGATATATCTCACCCATTATACCGATTTCTTTCTCTCCAATTTCGATTTTTCCACCCCTCCCGTGGATAATATCCGAGTTTCCAGTTGCTTTTATGAAGGGTAATTCTCCAAGAGTTCTGGAACATAATGCATCAAGTGTCTTCCTGCATTCGTTGAAGGATGCCTTTGAGCCATATTCCGCAAGGCACAGGCGCAGGTTCTGCTTTCCTTTTACCAAAACAGATCCGATCTCGAACACCTTCTGCGGGGTTGGTCTCCGTTTGTTAAGGTGGAATGTCCACAAAATGGAAGGGTAAAGGCTGCTCCTAACAATGGAGCTTTCTTCGGATTTTGGGTTAATAATGTGTAATCCACTTTCGTTTCTTTTTTTGTTATAAAGATTTGGGGAAGTTACAAAGAAATTCATCGTTTCCTGGAAACCCATGTACGCACAAATGGACTTGATATCCGAGGACAATTCCCTCAGCGGATCTCCCCTGCCAAGTGTACCGAGTTGTAGCGGTTTCTCTTTAACAGAATCATAGCCTGCAGCTTTGGCAATGTCTTCGATAAGATCGGCTTCACCCATAACGTCCACCCTGAATCCCGGGACAAGCACATCAAACTGCTTCCCGCCCAGGGATCGAATTTTATACCCCATCTTAAGCAGGTACGCTGGGACATTCTTCGGTTCGATGTCAGTATATGTTTTGACACTTTCCTGGTTAAGAGACACTACCCTGTCATTGTATTTCGTGAATTCCGGGAACCAGTCCGTCGCTTCGTCGTAGAAAACTATCTCATAACCCATTGCCGAAAAAACATTTGCCATTAGATAGGCGGTTCCTGATACTACTCTCAAGTCCAGTCCTTCCACATCAATGAAAAAATTCCTGGTGGACTCTACAAGCTTTGATGCTGCTCCGTTAATTATTGGCGGCATGGACAGAACTCTGTTAGAGGAATCCGTGATTAGAGGTGCTGTTCCAAAAGCATTAATCAGGCTTGAATATTCTTTTCCTTTAGGATGTTCAGCTAAAATTTCGCCAATAGTTCCCTTGAATCCATCATAGGTTTCAAACACGAAATCAGTCTTTTCACATTTAAAACTGAATGGAGGAGTAACGTTATCGAGATCATGAATCCCGATTGAAGACCTGGTTCTACCCTTCCCAATCGTCTCGTGTAACTTCTCCTGATATTGAATGAGAATTTCGAGGTTGTTTCCAATTTTATTACCCTTTGCCGTAAATGTTACCAGATAAGGCCTGATCTTTACTGCGTCGTTTTCGAGGGTTATAATTTTTTCATTGGAAAAGGTAATTTTATCCTTGGACTCTTTCCTGTCGTAAAAATCCCTTATGCTACTTATAAGGGTAGGAAAAGAAGCAAGATCAAGCCTGTCCGGGTTAAGCTCAACAGAAAAATCCTCACCATCCTCCACCGAATAACCTATGATATCGGCATATTTCTTTATCATATCAACGGAATCGGCACCATACCTGTCAGTCAATGATTTCCTGGCAAGCCTTATCGTTACCATTTACGATACTTCTATCGTCGGATGACTAAGAATCTTTCCCGTCGAGTTCCTTCATGAGAGCTTTCATTTCTTTCTTCATCTCTCTTGAAGCATATTCTCTTAATGCTGCCTTTATTATGTCTTCCAGAGGAAGTGTCTCCTCGCTCTCCATCTTGATATTCAGTTCATCCAGAAGAGATCGGGAAACGGTAACGTTCAGTTTCTCGATCCCCTGGTCTTTGTAATCCCTTTCTATCAATACATCGATTGCTTTCCTGATTACATCCGAAACACTTTCATAATGGTAGCTTTCAACTAATTGTTCCAGTTTCTTCATTGTGCCTTCTGACACCCTTATTGTTATTCTGTACGGAACTGACATTCATTACACCCAAGAATGGCTGACGACTTTCTGACAAAATAAGACCATCTCGTTAATATTACTTTCCCTTCAAAGCGAGTTCACTAAAAATTACTTATGCATTAAAGGTCGTGAAAAGTGTGCAGTGTATATTTTCCGCCACGCCATTCAATATCTTTCACTTTTGCTGCATGGAGAAGGTTGTAAGAGTATATGAAAGGCAAAATAAATTCTATCAATACAACACCTGCTGGTAGATTCCCATGTGCTTTTCTGTAACGGAGGGACTGTGTAAAGAATGGCAGCAGGAGCAAAAAGAAGAAGTGGGAGACAAAATATCCAAGTATAAGCGAAGATATCATCAGTACGCATTGACCCAGAAAATACACCAGCCCAAAGGACAGCACGCTTCCGCCGGATGAGACAGATAAGGCGACCTGTCTGTTTGCCCATTCCATGAAGGTTTTCCGATTTTCATCTACATGAATAAGTGGAATTGCTTCTGCATTGAAACTGAGGGTCTGCCCCCTCTTCTTGCATATCTTTGACAGAGCAATGTCATCTGAGATAGAACTGCAAAATACATCGGTATATCCATCTACCAGAGAACGGGAAAAAGCCAAAGAACCTCCCCAGCCAAATCTCGTGCGATTTGATTTCATCATTGATAGGCCGACCATTCCCCAGACAGCTTTAACGTGCGACCAGAATCTTCCATTGGGAACGAATATGGGGAAAGTTGTGCTGAGCCCTACACTTCTATCGCTAAGTTCAGTCATCAAGCTATTAAGCCAGTTCTTCCTTGCAATAATGTCTGAATCTGCAATTACGTAATAGTCAAAGTATGGAAACTGCTTGATTGCGGAACAAAGGGCCCTCACTTTACCACTGCAGCCTTTGCACTTTTCGTCGCTGATAATCATCTTCAGTCCAGAATTCTTGATTACAGTGACAGCTGGATCATTTATGTCATCTACTATGCACAACGGAGTGAATCCGTCATACTCCTGTTGCTTAATTGAAGAAAGCGTCTCGCCTAAAGTGAGATCCAGTCCTTTGCACGGAATCATCACCAGGACTCTTCCTTTAGGCGGTTCGCTTGGCGGCCGTATTTTTTCCTTTGTAAGTTGAATTGCCAGGAAAAAGATAGCGCTAAGTATAATGAAAATAACAAAAAACCAGTACAATAGGGTTAAAATAAGTAAGAGAATGGCCACTTCTAGATCAGGCTGACGTTTTGAGTATCCACCTGTGAAATACCCTCTATTCCAGCAAGTTTCTCCTCGATTACAGAAAGCTTCCCCTCTTCGTCGGGAACTATAACTTCAATGATAAGGGCCTTCAGCCCAAATCCAATTTCCTCCTCAAGGGTCTTGTTTATCGTGCAGAGATTTGCAAGTGCATGCTTAATTTCTTCAGTCACTTTAGCAATGTCTGTTTCAGGACTATCTGGTAGTATTCTCAGCGAGGCCAGCACATCTCCCATATAATTCACCTATGGCCCGGTAAAACCGCATTTAGGACAGGTGTATGGCGTTGAATGCCCCTTGCACTGAACGCATCTGCCAATGCTTGCTTCTCCGCAGGCAGGACAATCGAATATTGAGAATCCTTTTTCAACAAGGCCAATTCCACATGATGTGCAGTTATCTACATTCGACATATTTTCACTTCAGATTTTGCCAAATTACCCAGACCTATTTAAGCTGTATTTATCGCACAACTGAGAATCAGTAGCTCAGCAACACTGTTCCAACCAGTGCAAACGCTATAACAACCAGGAACAATTCCTTGTTCCACGCATACACCTTGGCTCCGTCAAGCTGCCAGAAGGGGATCAGGTTGAAAAACGCGAACCAGAAATTAAGCCGGCCAGCCTGAAGCAGGATGACAGTTGCAATAGAATTCCCGGATATCACCCCTGCAGCGGTAAGCGCTGTTCCAAGCACAAGATTCATTCCAGGACCGGCAAGGGAAATTTTTCCATTAAGTTCCCTGTCAGCGCCGTATCCGTGATAATATACCGCGCCAGGTGCAGCAAAAATAATTCCCAAAAATGAAGTGACCAGAGCTAGTAGTGCGCCCATGGGCCACAGCTTGAAGTAGGCATACTGTCCATGTTTTCTGGCCACGTATCTATGCGATAGCTCATGCATCAGAAAGGCTGTAAGGACTGAAATCAGGGCTGCCGTGATAAAGAGCGGGAGATTTGAAATAAGTGCTTGTTTTCCATAGTTGGTAACATCAAGCAAAAGAAAGGCGGCAGTAAGAATGATCACTGCGACCAGAATATCCCTCACTTCCTCCGTTGAAGTGTTTATGAATTGCATTTTTACCTTCCACCTCCCCTGCTAAGGTCAAGAATGTGGTTAAGGAGGACAATCACGTCCATTGCATCATCTATTCCCAGATTGAGGTTGTATGCGATGTTTAGAGGCTCAATTCTCAATCTCTCTCTCAGCGCTGCTTTGACCAGCTTTTCTTTGTAACTGTTATCCGCATCCGCGTACCTCTGTTTGTTCAGGTTCTCCTTAATGTAAATATATATGTTTTTTGCAAGGATCAGGTCCCTGTTGTCCATGCAGTTGAATATAACATTGATCCTTAACTGGCCAATGTTGGAAAGACTCGCTTTCCTGACTGCTTTCTGCATTATCTCTTTGGAAATGGCCTCATATTTTGGTCTGTTAATGTCAGCATAATACCCTTCTTCTGAAAGAAACTGAAATATCTCTTCCGCTTTTGCAACCGGTATTCCAGCTTTGTAGACTGCCTCCTCGAGATCAAATATTCTGCCTGCTTTGTACTCAGCGTCCAGTAGCTGGGCTGTGAGATCTGCAATACTGAAAAAATGACGGGATTCGTTAATTTCCTTAATGATCTCATCGAACGCAGTGTCGGCCAGAATTGCCCCGTTATACCGGCTGGCAATCTTCTCGGCAGTGGCATAATCCCTTTTTTCAATATAGGACCGGATGATCATTTCGATGTTGTTATGGTTAATGTAGGTTGGATTCGCCTCGTACACTTGAATCACATCGTCAAAGTATCCGTTAAGATATGATATTCTGATTAGTGTGTCTATGATTTCCAGTCCAGCCTCGGGTCTCTTCAATTTTCCTATTGACTTCTTCAGAAGTGCGATGGAATCTGCAACATAACCGCCCTCTGCCTGAAGGATCGCCAGCTTTGAAATGTTAAAAGCATCTTCCGGATAGGCTTTCACCAGCTTTCTCCTTATTTCAATAGCCTCCACTTTATCTCCAGCTGTACTCAGTACATTGGCAATTTGTTCGCCAAGAGACCTGTTCCTGCTCTTGTCAAAGAACTTGAAAAGCATCTCCCTGATATCCGAATTCTTCCAAAGATTTCCAGTAATAAAATCCAGCGATTCATTCCACTCATACGTATCTGGCTTGATTTCAAGAAAGATTTCTATCAATTCTTTGTATGAATGCTGTCTGGCCAGATACCTTATTTTAAGGGCAAAGAATGAATTCTTATCAATCAGTTCATTTGCGTCCTTGTACTTTTTCGTTTCAAGCAGAGTCTCCGCAAAAGCCCTGTTTGAGGAAATATCTGCCCCCAGGTCAATGGCATGAAGGAAATGGTCGTATGCTTCCTGATAGTTTCGTTCTTCATACAGTGACTCGGCAAGCATGGTCTCTATCTGCGGATCCTTGAATTTAGTCTCCGCTTCCTTCAGGATCTTAATTCTGTCTTCACTGTTGTTCATTTTCTCCAATAAGGAAATGTGCTTCAGCAGATCGGATTTCATGTACTTGCCGCTCATTATCCTTCTGGAGACCTTTGATGCGTTCGAAAGGTCGCCCATTCTTTCCTTTTGCATCAGGATTATTCTTGAAGCTTCCTCGTCATCCAGTGTATTTCTTTCTAGTATCTGCGCTACCCATGAAAGCAGGTCAACGCCTGTGCCTGACACAAATTCTCTGATCTGGGAAAATGGAATCTTGCCAGTTTCTTGCAAAGTGAAAAGTTTCTCGAGTGTATTCTTGAATTCCTCTTTGTCCTCCTGTTTTATTGCATCTTTCAACTTCAAAATAAGAAAATCCACATTGGTAAAGGACTGAAGCGCTCTTTTTATTGATTTCATGGATGAGGCAAAATCAGAGGCCACGTATTGCGTAAGCGCAGTAACGTACCAGTAAAAAGGATCTGTTTTTTTGTCCCTTACTGATTCCTCCAGAGTTGTCTCTGCTTCTTTATTCTTGTTGGTTAGTGCCAGTGCCTCGCTTACCGGGTATTTCATGAAGGGCGAATCTCTAACGTTCTTTGGAGACTTTCCTTCAAAGATTTCCTTGAGGCGTGTTAGCGTGCTCAATATGACATCTGAAGGCTTTCCTGAAAGTATCGAATATATTTCTTCTTCGATTACGCAGTCACTGGCGTAGAATCTTGATTTTGCAAGCGACCAGGTCAGCCCAACTGATTTCAGTTTTACAGCTTTGTCAAGATCGTTTTTGTTGGCGGATAAGGTTTTCCCGGTCAGGAAATCCAGAATTGTCATTATTCCCCAGGCTGGTTCGCTCGCCAGAGGGATTTCTTGCGCCAGCATTGAGATGAACGCATCTGTAGTAGCAATCTCAAAAATTGTGTCAATGAAACGGGCTTCTAAAAGGACGGGCCCAGATTTCCTGAGGACAGATTTAATCCCTTCAATATCTGTTGACGTTCTGAGGTAACTGGAAATGACTAAAGCCAGAATTTCCGGGTCGTCGGATGTAATTGATGAAAATCTTTCTACAATCTTCGAGTATTCCTCGGATTCGTATAGCCTCAATATTACAAATCTAAGCGCATCCTGGTTGTTATTCTCAATCAGAAGAATCTTTTCTGCCGTCAGGTATATTTGCCCTTTGTTTTCGAACATCTGTTCAAGCTTAAATTTCTCTTTGAGAATTTCGGAATCCGTTGCGTAAGCAGCATCGTTTTCTTCTATAATCTTCAATGCTCGATGGTAATCAGACAGGCCAATGTAACTCCTTATCAGGTATAGAAGCAGTTCCCTGGAACTATTTCCGGTCTTTTGGAGTTCTTCAACCGTCTCAATGCACTCCCTGAATCTGTTTGTTCTGTATGCTGAAATGACTTTCAGCATTGCAATCCGGTCATTTCTCAGGGATTCACTCCCAATCTTTTGTGCCTGCGAATATGCCTCCTCATATCTTTCCGAAGAAGTAAGAGCCTTTAAATAGGAAAGATTTGCCTCCAAGAGTGTGGGATCTAGAACTATGGCCTTCTTGGAAAATCTCATTGCCATCTCCATGTCTCCACCTGAGAGGAAAATATCCGACAACCTGGACAGTTCGTCTGCGTCGCTTATGCTAGATTCCGAGATTCCTTTCATCAATTGAGATAGTTTTTCCTTGTTTGCAGACTTTAGATAAAGGGAAATGAGTTCATTCCTGAATTCGCCCAAGGCATGACCAGCATAAACCGTCTCCAGAAAAGTGGTGTAATCTGTTGCTTTGGAATGCTCCTTCATAAGTAATACAATTTTCTTAATTTCCTGGATATCCGGTTTTGATTCCAGAAATGAATGAAGAATTTCAGGTACCAGTAAGCCGAGTTTTGCCATAATGAGAGCGCATTCCTTGTACTGCCCTGATCTTAACGCAATGTACTTCAGAATGTTAATTGTTTTTTCATTACCCTCAAATCTGCTATCTTTCTCAATCAAACTGAAGGCGTCTTCTATCCTGTTCTGGAAGATCAATTCATGAACTTTTAATACGGATGACTCAAAATTTACCGCAGGAACTTCTTCTATCTTCTTGATTATACTATCTTTGCATTCGGAAGAAAATGCAGAAGAATTCATCAGCGATTGAAGAGTGTCCATCAGGGACTCGTCGATGTACTTTTCATCCTGAATAAGGGTCTCCAGATCATTTACCAGTGAAATGCATCCTCCTTCGGCAGTCTTGCCTTTTACAAGTATTTCAGATATCGAAGCGGATAGTTTCTTTGATAACCTGGATTGTAAGTCTGTCATAGAGCAGCGGCTTCCTCATTCTCCATTGAGATACTCCTGGCCTGTTATGCGATCATATTTTCCTGAGAGATAATTCTCCCTTAATTTTTCATATGCAAGAGAATTCAGTTCTGCCATTACCCTGTACTTCGAATCCCGCTTTAGGGTCTTTGCCGGAGATCCCAGTATCAGGGAATCCTGTACGCCTTTAAATCCTTCAGTGATCAGGGAACCTGCGCCTACTACTGTTCCAGAGTCAATAACGGCACCAGTCATTACCACAGACCCCATTCCAATCAAGACCTTATCTGAAATCGTGCACCCGTGTATGACAGAATTGTGGCCAACTGAAACCTTTGAGCCTATGAAGACCGGGTTGTCAGCTTCTGCGTGCACGGTGACCGAATCCTGTATGTTAGACTCGCTCGAAATGGTTATGTTGTTTACATCTCCTCTGATAACTGCATGATCGCAAATCATGACCCTGTCCCCTATTGTAACATCGCCTATTATTACGGCTGTGGGGGCAATATAACAACCTTCCCCTATTTTAATCGACAATGGTCTAAGAATCTACAATCTCATATTAAATTCTCGTATGATCCAGTCAAATAAGTTGCCTTATATATTTCTGCTCGTTATTCCAACCTGCCAGCCCTCAGTCGATTATTGAACTGCAGTTATATGCTTTATGGCATCATTTAACTGCCCCTTATTTTCTGAGGATCGTATCGGTCTTGTCCGACCATGCACAATGCGTGGACACATGAAGATAATTAAAAAGTTCCATGAAAATCAATCGGTCTCTGCCAGTCCCTTATACCCTGAATATTAAGATCTAGTTTGCTTCCAAAACAGATGAGAATTCCGAAAAACCTCCCTCTGATCACCTTACCGGTAACAGTAAGATTTATTCATGAACCTGCCATGTTAATGTATGAGCACACTTTATGGCGAAACACTCATGGAAATATACAAACTCAACGGCATCCATG
>JACWAH010000013.1 GCA_014874365.1 Thermoplasmatales archaeon | reverse complement strand
CGATGGCGACGATGTGTAGCCGGTTACAGCCCCTACTGAATAGGAGTATGTTCCATCAGGTTCCGAGAAGGATATGCTCCCGGTTCCGCTTGATGTACTACCACCCAGTGTGACTGACCAGCTTGTTCCAGAAGCAAGCCCGGATTCCGTAAAGGTCACTGTGTACTTTGCCGGGGGTGGGCTGGACGATGATTGGTCCAGAACAAAACTGTACGCGTTTATGGATCCCCATCCTACTGCAAGTGAATATCCGTTGTTGGCGCTGAAATCACCGTTGGACCCGTTGCTTATGAAATAGAATGGCTTGGAATTTGCATATGTACCATTGTATTCGGCCTGCGCAAGTTTGTAGACGAGCGGATTCATGAATCCTTCATTCTGGCCCAAATAATGATCCATAACCGCGACTACTCCAGCGGCTAAGGGAGAAGCGACACTTGTTCCCCAGAGTTCCTGGTAGCTGCTGGAACCGCTATAGGTTATGTAGATTTCCATGTTAGCACCGTCGGCAGCGATATCAGGCGTACCCCTTCCAGAAGAAACTCCGGTAATCGATGACGCACCAGTAATCACTGAATTCGCATCCGAACTTGAAGTCTGCCAGAGTGGTTCAGAATACGAGGAGCTGACTCCTCCCTGTGATCCATCTCCCGAACTCGGTGTGTTGTACCATACCGATTGCGTTGATATTCCGGTGGTTCCAGTTCCAGTGGTCGAAGTGCTGCCGGTAAGTACCATTGCTGCACCGCCAACTGCCAGAGTACCATAGGAATTGTATCCAACAGTAGCAGGGAAACTTGGAGCCGCGCTGCCTGTATTTCCATTATCACCGGTGCTGGCAAGAACCGTTATTCCCCTTGCTGCAGCCTGCTGTTCATATGAACTCCAAGTGCTGTCAACCGAATCTGTTCCTCCCCATGAATTTGATATGGCAACAACATGGGAAAGTGCGTTGTTCACAGAAGTGTTGTAACTTGGATTCAGGATTGCAGCGAATGCTCCGTCAAGCTCGGCTTCAGTTGCAGAAGGTCCGTAAACCTCAACCACTGTTGCTCCAGGAGCTGCGCTTCCGGCCATTTCAAGATCGAGTGTACTTTCATAATCAGCCTGTGACTGGTCGTTAGCTGCTGAAGGACCCGGAACCGGTGCTCCATTGATTGGGTAACCGTATACCGTAGGAATTGGTTCTCCCGCCGGTAGATTATGTGCAAAATAGTAAGAAATATCTGACGGCACATATGGCGCGACATTCGCTCCGGATGAATCCGTACCTGACCACAGTATTGTTGCTATGGTTTCATTGGTAGGGTATCCATTGGCCTGGTAGATCTTGTTCAACTGGTAAGCTGCCTGCATGTCTGCACCGTACAGCAGTTCTGAAGAACCAGAACCTGTAAAGAGTGGAGAGATCTTTGGCTGGAACTGATCGCTCAGACCAACAATTCCGGATATGTCTCCGGCCTGCCCAACTGAAAGGGATACAGGGGTCGAAGGTGCATAGAATTCCCTTCCACCGATGTTGAAATCAGAAATGCTTGTGTGAAACACCGAATCAAACTGCGCCGCCGTTCCCGTCAAAGTCATGGAGACCCTGTCGGAATAAGTAGATACTGAAATTCCCTTGGAGAGGAAATATGCGACATAGGAGTAATACTCACCTGAAGACGGGGAAAAATACTGATCAAACTGCTGTGAACTGAGGTAATGGTGGTACATGGGAGAATTTGGATTCTGTAATTCCCCAAGCAGGGTATTCAGCATCAGCCGGTTATTGTAATTCAATGTGACCATTACGGTAAGCTTAAGATTATGGCTCACACCGCCAGCATGAGGCAGATTTGTAATGACGCCTGCTGCCGAGTTATCAATCACGTTTGTTTCTGTGGTCTTACCCGCCACGTGCTGCATTCCAAATTGCACAGCACCAAAAATCATGGCAAAGGATATAGCCAAAACTACTAAGAGCAAAACCCTTCTATTCATTTGACCAAAACCATGCTCATGGGGATATATATGCTAATCGACGGAAACATGAGATAAACGTTACATTTTTTGAAATTAATCCGGATTTATGTCTATACAGGATTCCTGTCGATTCTAATATATCCACGAACATAATATATTCAATAACCGGGTAAAATTATAATGCCGGTTCCCGGATGGAAATTCCTGCTTTACCTAAATGATAAAATATTTTCCTGTTTTAACCTCTTGTTGAGAAAAAGCAAAATTGCCCTTTTTACTGATTCATTTCATCCCAATGTAGATGGTGTGTCCTATCGTGTGAAAGAGGTTGCTTCAGAACTCTCGAAAAGAGGTTTCGAAGTCAGGGTATTTGCCTCCGGTAATTCGACAGGAGTGGAATACTTTGATGGCTTTCAGACGGTAAGGCAGATGGGGCTGCCTTTTCCCCTGTATCCACAATACAAAATACCGATTAGCACCCGTTTTTCGTATAAAGCTGCAATGAAATTTGATCCAGATATAATCCATTCTCATACGCCAATAGCCATGGGCAATCTGGCGAGCAAGGTTTCCACCAGAATCTCGTTAAATCCTCTGGCGACATTCCATACTTTCATAAATGACCCGGTCGCACTTGCAAAATACACCCATCTTGGAGTCAGACTGTCTTCCAAGATTTCCGAGGCGTTTAACCTTTACCTGGTGAAGTTTTACAGGAAGTTCAAATTCGTGGTTGCACCGTCCGAATTTACAAAGTCAATCCTGGAAAATCTGGGTTTCAATAACGTGGTCAGGCAGGACAACGGAATAGACCTGACCGCCTTCAAGAATCTGCCTTCCCGGGATGAGGCAAGAAGTGCAATTGGAATCCATAAATCTTCTAAAATTATTCTTTACATGGGCAGGATTGGAGCAGAAAAGAATCTTGAAGTTCTAGTAAGACTGACTAAGAAGCTGTCGGAAAGGGGATTTTCTGTCATTATTTGTGGCAGTGGCCCCCATCTGCCAGAGCTGAAGAATTTCTCGGAGAAAATAAAAGCGAAAGTAGAATTTAAGGGGTTCATACCTGAAGAACAAAAACCCCTTTACTATAGGGCTGCTAACGTTTTCATTAACCCTTCATTGTTTGAGAATCAAAGCGCTGTTGATGTGGAGGCCATGGCGGCAGGAACACCGATCATTGTTCCCAGGAATTCCTCACAGTATGAATACATAGCCCATGGTAGATCAGGGGGGGCATATACCGAGGAAGACGAAATTCCGGAACTGGTAGACTTACTGCTTTCCAGAACAGATCTGGACCCAGGGACAACAGCTTCAGGATATTCGGTGGAAAACCACGTAGACAAACTCCTAGAAATTTACGAAAAGCTAGCCTGAAGTAATACCGAGGTTCCGGCATACAATGCTGGCTGCGACCAGATCCTCTATCCCGTTGCCCATAGATTTGAAGACAGTCTTCCGGCTCGAAGAGTACTTGCCGGGATTTTCTACCAGTTCCTTGAATTCGTTAATTCTGAATCCCGGAGATTCTTTTAGAATGTTGATTATTTCTGCACTTTCCAGTTTGGCCTGATCCAAATCTTCCACGAACACATCATCCGCAGATTTGAACACTGTGGATTCGGCCTCGCTCCTGCTCAATATGTTCGATCCTACCAGATTCAGGTGGAACTGGTCCGGAAACATACCTGCCTTAAAAATTGGCTCTTTTGCACTCGTAGCAGAACATATGACATTGGAATTCTCTATTGCTTTCCCGAGATCTTCTTCCACTTTTATTTCCTTCCCGGTAATTCCTGCCATTTTCCTGGAAAACGTATAGGCATGATCCCTGTTTCTTGAAAATACTGATATCTCCTCAGGCTCAAAGATTCCATGATGCGCCAGTAGCTGTGATTCTGCCTGGAAACCGCTCCCCACGATGAGGAGTTTCATCTTTCCAGAATGGAAAAGTAACTTTGTGGCCAGCGCGGATAAAGCGCCAGTCCTTATCTGCCCGAGATAATTCGCTTCCATGAGTGCTATTGGTGATGGGCGGGATGTGTCAAAAAGCAGATACTGGAAATTAGTTGATTTTCCGTTATTGAGGTATACCTTCAGCCCAGCTACCCCATGGTCTGGAAAAATGGAAGGCAGCATGTTCATAGTAATGCCACCATTTGAAGCCCTTATCCGGGGATAAAATGAAACTTCGTTCTTTGCAACCTTAAGAAAGGCCTTTTCCAGTTCAGAAACCAGCTCCCCATATTGCAGGTTTTCCCTCACTTCGCGCTCGCTGATAAAGTGCATGTTTCTGCAGAATATGGTTTCAGATAAAGACTTCCACTCCATATCTTCATTAGAAATCACAGCAATTCCAATACTGGAATAAGCCATCAACGGGATGGAGATGGTAAATTTTGGCCTGCCAGGTCAGTCAAAGATAAATATAGATCCTGAATAACAGAAATGTGCAGCCGGATCTGCCTTCCACAGGATTAGCTAAGCTGAAGGAACTTGCGGGTTCCAATTACTCTTATACGTTGATTGTTAATGGTAACGAAGTTACGCTGCGTTTTACCCCTGATTTCCCGGAGGCAAATTCACATAAGCCAAACGGTGAAGAAGTGGAGCACGTAATGTACGGCACTCTAATTGACGACCGGGTTTTCTTCTCAAGGTTCGTTACGAGAAGCAGCTTTGGAGAAACTTCCACTAAACTGGAGGGAAAGGACGACCCGGTAATGCTATGGCTGAATTTCATCTGAGACCTTTTGAGTCAAAGAAATCCGCCTACAAGGATTGGCAGGATTACAGTTGCCTCACCGGTTATGTTAACGAACCTGGCTTTTGGCTTGAGTTTCCCCCATGAAATGGCTTCTTCAAGTTTGGCACCGGACAGGGAACCATCGTATTCCTGTGCTGTAGTCAGGTAAACGGCAGAATCCAACCCGTTCCTGAATTGGTTCCACCATATTGTATGATGTTTAGATATCCCTCCTCCAATCATGAGTGCCCCAGATTTCTTTGAATCGTAGATGATATCGGCAAGCCTGTGCTCATCTTCCAGAATATTGATCTTAAAATCCCTGTGCGTTTCATAGAAAGACCATAGCTGGGCACCAAATGATCCGTCCGTGATTCCCGGCACGAAAATTGGGATGTTCTTTGCGGAAGCCTGATGCAGTATTGACGATGTATCTTTCATGGTCTTTCCGAAATCCATTATAAGGTCTACGGGAGCCCACTCTTTTTTCTCTCTGTATTTCTCTTCCAGGAACGGTTGCACGTTATTCTCGATGAGGGTTCCATAGCTTTCGTCGGGAACAAGAACGTTTCCTAATCTGTTGATTCCCTGTTCCCTCAGCATTATGTCGCTCATGGAAAACTCTCCGCAGTAATAAGCACCATAGGCCCTTGCTATGTCGTGATCCAGTGTTCCGCATGTTGTGATAACGACATCTACGAGCCCTTTCGAGATAATATCTGAGATAACTCCTCTTAAGCCGGTAGATATTATGTCGGCAGGGAATGAGAGGAAAGTTGTGTTTGTTTCGGAAAACATCTCGGAAAGGATCTTGGTCCCGCTGTAAACCTTCTCAGTGGAAAACCCGCCGGACTCACCAAAAGAATCCACCAGCTCCTTGAGAGTGGTTTTTCCGTTGACATGAAAGTCATTCACTTTTCTCTGGAGAAGATCCTTTCTGTTCATGATTCCAGATTTAGAGAATGCTATTAGGTTTTCTTTGTTTGCCTTGGAAACCTTTCATGTTTTGCGGGTTCCAGTCCAACATTTAGTCAAGTTTTTATCGGCATCTTGAATCTTCCATAATGAGAGATGTCATAGTAGTTGGCGCCGGACCTTCCGGTTCCTACATGGGCTATGATCTCTCCAGGCATGGTTTTGACGTCCTTCTTCTTGAGGAACACAAAGAAGTCGGAAGGCCTGTGGAATGTACTGGCCTGGTTTCTGAGAGAGTGATGAAGCTTGTGCACACTAAGGCGGGAGTGAATAAAGTGAGTGGCGCCAACATTCATTTCCCGGGTGGGGAGATAACCCACGTAAGCAAGTCAGAAAAAACCATAGTAATGGACAGGGAACAATTTGATAAAGACGTTTCCAGAATGGCTATAGACGCCGGAACTGACCTGTGCATTGATTCCAGGGCAATAAGCGTAAAGGAGCATGCTGACTATACCGAGGTAAAATACAGGAAGGCAGGAAAACTCGTTGAGGAGAAGGCAAAAGTCATAGTCGGTGCTGATGGTGTCAATAGCAGAGTAAGGAAGGACATTTATGGATTCAGGCCTAAAAGGATTGTATCTGCGTATCAAGTGGATGCCGCTTATGAGATGCAGGATCAGGAAAGCGTTGACGTATATCTTGGATCAAAAACATCCGGGGGATTTTTTGGATGGGCTACGCCGGCAGGCCCCCTCACGAAGATTGGGACTGGATCGCTATATCCAACAGCCAGGAATTTTTTCAACAACCTTAATTCCAGGTTTGGAAAAGACAGGATTCTGGGAATAAATGGAGGCGCAATTCCGATATCGTACCTAAAGAGAACTTACAGTGACCGGTCTATCCTGGTGGGAGACGCTGCCGGCATCGTGAAACCGCTGAGTGGCGGTGGAATTTATACGGGAATAATCTCTTCCCAGTGCGGATCACAGGTGATCTCCAGTGCTCTTGAGAATGAGTCAGTAAACAGAAGAACGCTCTCACAGTACCAGAGGAAATGGAAAAGGAAGCTTGGTCTGGAACTGTGGTTTGACGGACTCGTTCAGAAACTTTTCGCATCTCTTTCGGACAACACTTTTGAACGCCTGTATAGAGTGATTTCCCGACCTGAAGTCACCTCAGTCATAAATAGGGTCGGAGACATCGATTATCCTTCGAAGGTGGTTTTATCAGTAATAGCAAAGAACCCGGAGATCCTGAAATATCTCCTGGTAAGGAAATAAACAAGGTACCCTTCATTCTGATGCTCCTGCTGGTTACGTTGTTCTGGGGGATAACTTTCCCTCTTGTAAAGCAGTCAATGAACTTTACGACACCTGTCATCTTCCTTGCTTTGAGATTCCTCATTTCAGCCATCTTATTGCTTCCGCTTGCCATTAGATCGGGCAGACTCAAAAGAAGATGGAACCTTGTTACCGGATTCTCTTCTGGCCTACTCCTTTTCCTGGGATATTTCTTCCAGACAGTTGGCTTGGTATTCACAACTGCTGCGGATTCAGGAATAATAACTGGCCTCTATGTTATTTTGATACCTTTCTTTTCTGTTGTTTACCTCAAGGTTACAGTTAAGAAATGGGACTTTGGATTGTCTTTCCTTTCACTTGCAGGCCTGATTATAATGTCGGCATTTGCTCTCAACCAGCTGAACATACAGGTTGGCAACATTCTCACGGTGATCTGTGCAATCGCATTTGCGTTGCAGATCGTCTATGTTTCCAAGTACTCTTCTAAAACGGATATCTGGCCGTTCACGTTTTACACGCTCCTTTTTGTTTCAGTATTCTCTTTCGCTGCGATTCCAGCTTATCCGGGGGAATTCCTCCGGTGGAATTACACGCTGGTCTTCAATCTCATATTTACTGCTATTCTTGCGGGTTCCTTTGCCATGTATGCGCAGAACATGGCACTGAGGTATATCGATCCTGGATTCGCAGGAATAATATTTGTCGCGGAACCAGTGTTTGCTGCAATAGCGTCCGTTGTGATTGGAAATGAAGTCCTTTCGATCTTTACTATTGCTGGAGGTGCGCTTATGGTTCTCTCCATGGGAATTTCGGCATTTCTGCGGTATAAAGAGGGTGAGTTGATTCCTATAAAAATCCCCGCCGGCGATTAAGCTGACTGAATCAATAATGATTATTAATCAATAGTCACCTACAGAACGTTCATATATTCATTCGATATCGGTTTTTCGATATAATGTTTTTATACTCAAGACATGCTGGCATTACAATAGGGATTATGGCTTTCATGGGGATCCTCATAATGTATGTGGAAACCATGGTTATTCCAGCAATCCCGATTCTACAGCACGATTTCAATACAAATTATGATTATCTGTCGTGGATAATCACCGCGTATGTTATTTCAGGAACAATATCCGCTGCAATATTTGGACGTGTCGCTGATATTTACGGAAAGAAAAGGATATTCGTAATCCTTGCACTGGTTTATACAATATCCGTGGCCTTTGGCGGGTTCGCCCAGACTTTGCCGCAGTTCATTGCGGTAAGGGCAGTTCAGGGTCTTGGCATGGGTATGTTTCCTGTAGCTTTCGCCCTGTTGAATGACCAGATTCCAAGGGAGGAACTGCCACTTGCTCAGGGAATTGTCAGTTCAACTTTTATGGGAGGGGCGGCACTCGGCCTGGTACTTGGCGCTTGGATTACCCAGAATTATGGCTGGCAATGGTCTTATCACTCAGCGATTCCGGTTGCCATTGGCCTTACCGTTTTCTCTTTTGTATTCCTTAAAGATACCTCGGTTAGGAAAGACGAAAAGGTGGATTACCCAGGAGTCTTCCTGCTCTCGTCTGGTGTTTTGCTCTTAATTCTGGGCATTTCGGAAGGGCAATTCTGGGGGTGGTATTCCTTATCGATCCTTACAATATTTGCGCTGTCTGTAATCCTGATTCTGCTTTTCATACTGGTAGAGCTGAGAGTACAGCAGCCTTTCATAAGCA
This sequence comes from Thermoplasmatales archaeon, assembly GCA_014874365.1. Classification (GTDB taxonomy): domain Archaea; phylum Thermoplasmatota; class Thermoplasmata; order Thermoplasmatales; family Thermoplasmataceae; genus JACWAH01. Next base: position 25,801 of record JACWAH010000013.1, on the reverse strand, counting down.
TGAAACTGCTCGCAATCAGAAACGTGTTCCTTTCCAACTTTACGGGAATGTTCGCCCTTTCCGGTATGTTCTTCCTCTTCTATTCAGTCCCTGCCCTGCTGCAGGATCCGGTACCTCTAGGTTTCGGTCTATCAGTGGTATCGTCAGGGCTGCTTATGCTTCCCATGGCTCTGATTTCCATGGCGTTTGCTCCGGTTTCCGCAAAGGTTACAAAAAAATATGGCCCAAAAACCGCGATTCTCATTGGGACAGTTTTGCTATTCGCCGCCTTCCTGGCCCTGTATTACAGCAGGGAGACAACCACTGACGTGCTGGAAGACGTAACTCTGCTCGGCGTGGGAATGTCGTTCATTTTCGTTGGCGTTATAAATATCCTCATTGTCTCTTCTCCAAGAGCGGAAACTGGCGCTTCAACTGGAATGAACGTTGTTTTCAGGAATATTGGGTCTGCATTTGCGGCTGCCATAGCAGGAGTGGTTGAAACCAAGTTCAGTGTCGTAGCACTCAGTCCGTATGGATACCAGGTATACCCAACGGCGCAAGCGTTCAACAATATTTACCTGATAGGATTGGTATTCCTCACGACATCGGTGATCTTCACAGCACTGATGAAAAACATTGTTTTTGCAAGGCAACCGATTTCAAGAGAAAATGGCGTTCCCTTCGAGAATACTGGAGGGAAATAGTCCCTATATTTCCCCGAAGAAGGTTAATTAAATAAATCACGCTTATCCAGAATGCAGTTCATCGCCATAACCGGGGGAGTTATTTCTGGCCTCGGAAAGGGAACCATTACTTCCAGCCTTTCGCATCTTCTGGTAAATTCGGGGCTCAAGATCAGTGCAGTGAAGATTGATCCATACCTGAATTTTGATGCGGGCACAATGAATCCTTACCAGCACGGAGAAGTATTCGTTCTGGACGATGGCAGTGAAGTGGACCTCGACCTGGGAAATTATGAGAGATTCATCGATGTTAACCTTACAGGAAACAATAACATCACGACCGGGAAGATCTACAAGAATGTAATAGAGAAGGAAAGGAAAGGGGAATATCTTGGCAGCACAGTCCAGATCATTCCTCATATCACCAACGAAATCAAACAGTGGTTGAGGGGCGTGTCTAAGAAGTCAGGAGCCGACGTTGTCTTAATTGAAGTTGGTGGTACAGCAGGGGATATCGAATCAATGCCTTTTTTGGAAGCCTTGAGAGAGATGAAGAGGGATGGCGATCACATCCTTTTTGGCCATGTCACACTTGTCCCTGAAATCGGGCCGTCTTTGGAACAAAAGACAAAACCAACACAGCACAGCGTGTCTGCACTGCGAAGTATAGGTATTCAGCCAGACATGATATTTGCAAGGTTGAAAGGCAACCTCTCCCTCGATGCCAGAAAGAAGATTTCACTATTCACTGATGTGCCGGAAGAGGGAATAATAAGCGTCAGCGACGTGAAAAATCCTTATCTGCTCCCTGAGATCATGAGGCAGCAGGGCGTCCTGGACTATATTTTCACAAAGATGAATCTCAGCGGACTCCAGTTCAAGGATAAGTGGGAAGAGTTTCGCAGGAATATTACCCATCCAAAATCCTCAGTGCGGATCGGGATTGTGGGAAAATACATTGATCTGACAGATGCGTACATAAGCCACAGGGAAGCATTTATCCATGTCACCGGCAAGCATGGAATAGAAGTTGATCTTGAATGGATCAATTCGGATAATCTCAAGATGGATAAATCCCAACTCTCCAATCTGGACGGAATACTCGTTCCGGGAGGTTTTGGTTATAGAGGCGTTGAGGGAAAAATTGAGGCAGTCAGGTACGCCAGGGAGCATAATGTCCCATATCTCGGAATCTGCCTTGGTTTTCAAACAGCGGTGATTGAATTTGCAAGGAATGTTCTGGGGCTGGAAAACGCAAACAGCACTGAATTTGACCCTTCAACCAAAAACCCGGTCATAGCCCTCCTTCCCGAGCAGCTTGAAGTAACAAACCTGGGAGGCACCATGCGTCTCGGAAGCTATCCTGTTGTGCTTGAAAAGAACAGCATTGCGGGAAAGTTATATGGAGGAACTGAAGCAGCAGAAAGGCACAGGCACCGGTATGAAGTTAACCCGGCATACATTGAACGGTTCGAGAAAGCCGGAATGCACTTTTCAGGAAAAGACAGGGAAGGGATAAGAATGGAGATACTCGAACTCAGGGATAGGGAAAACTTTATTGCCACGCAGTACCATAGCGAATTCAAATCCAGGCCCCTGAACCCATCCAGAGTTCATGAATTCCTGGTTCTAAAAGCCCTGGAGAAAACTGGTGGAACAAAATGAAGGAAGTACTTGACGAACTCAAGAATCGCGTGAACGAACGGATCAAGAATGACGAGAAGTTTGCAAAGAAGCTCAGCACTATAAAGAAGAGTTTTCTTGTTGCGTTCGATGACAAGGAGTTCTATAATTTCCAGATTTCTGGCGGCAAGGTAGGTGAAGTTGTTGAAGGAAAACAGGCTTCGGATATAGAAATAGCAGTAGATTCTGATACATTCAACAAGATTATCGCAAGGCAGATTGACCCGATGGCCGCCTACATGGAGAAGAAAATCAAGATTAAGGCATCGCTTTTCGACAAGCTTTTCCTTACAGAGCTTTTCAAGTGATTCCCAAACCTAAAGAAATTGAAAAACTGGACGAAGAAAAAATAGTTCAATATAAAAAAAGACTTTCCTCTGATATTGACAAAATTTATGCTATTGCGATTGAAGCAAGAAAATTGGGAATGGACGTAACTGAAAGAGTCGAAGTCCCTCTTGCTTCCGACATGGCTGAGAGAATTGAAGCTTTGCTGGAAGTGAAAGGACTTGCGGAAATTATTAGAAAACTGTCCGCGACCAAGAGCAGGGAAGACGTAGCCATTGAAGCTTCCAGGATTATTGCAAAGAAGAATTCAGACAAGGGGGCACAATATGCCCTTGACATAGCCGTAAGGGTTGGTCTGGCGATACTCACAGAAGGGATCCTTGTAGCTCCGCTTGAAGGAATCAGATCGGTTGAGATCCGGAATTTTTCTGGTAAGAACTACGCTGCAGTTATCTATTCCGGCCCTATCAGGGGTGCGGGAGGAACTGCCCAGGCTCTCAGCGTCCTGATCGCAGACATCGTCAGGATGGATCTGGGAATATCCGAATATAAGGCCACGGAACCCGAGATTGAAAGATATATAGAAGAAGTCCAGAGTTACAACAGGCTGAAACATCTTCAGTACCTTCCGTCAAGGGAGGAAATTCGGCTGGTAATTTCCAACATACCCGTCATGATTGACGGAGAAGGGAGCGAAGATGAGGAGATATCCGGACACAGGGACATGGAACGCATCTCCACCAATAAGATAAGAGGGGGGATGTGCCTTGTTCTTTGCGAAGGGTTGATCCAGAAATCCAAGAAAGTGCTGAAGTACACCTCTACCATGAAACTGAAGGGGTGGGCATTCCTTGAAAGCATTTCAGATCCGGAAAAGAGCAACGGAACCGAGAAGAAGGAGGAAAAATTCCTGAAGGACATCATTGCAGGTCGGCCGGTGTTCAGCCACCCCGGAAGACCTGGTGGATTTCGCCTAAGATACGGAAGGAGCAGGGTGACAGGACTGGCGGCGGCTGGAATAAGCCCTGCAACCATGGAAATACTTGGCGGATTCATAGCAGTAGGATCCCAGCTCAAGGTTGAGTTGCCGGGAAAGGCTGCAGCAATCACACCTTGCGAATATATTGATGGCCCGATGGTTTTACTGAAGGACGGCAGGCACATTCGGGTAAATGATGCGGAAACGGCAAAGCAGGTCAAATCAGAAGTTGTGGAGATCACAGATATAGGAGAAATCCTGATCGGATACGGCGAATTCCTGGAAAATAATCATAAGCTTGAGAAACCCTCGTTCTGCAGGGAATGGTGGCTAAAGTTCATTGAAGGAAAGGAAGACCTAAAAGAATTCCTCGATAGAGATCCCGATCAGTTTGAAGCTGTGAAGATCTCAATGGAATTTGGTATTCCATTGCATCCTGCCTTCGATTATTTCTGGCATGACCTGGATTTCGAGCAACTTACCAGCCTGAGGTTAGCCATTCTTAATGGGAAAGCTGGCACCGAATCAATTACAATTGAAGGTACGAAAGAAATAATAGATATCCTTAAAGCTCTGGGGATTACATTTACCCTGACTGGGAAGGAAGTAAAGATAGAGGAATACTTCGCCTTAATCTCCACACTGGGAATCACAATATCAGGCAAAATTTTGTCTTCAGAAACCGCCATGGAGGATGCTGGCAACATAATGGATACAATACGCAAACTTTCCGGGATGACCATCATCCCGAAGTCACCCACCAGGATTGGAGCAAGAATGGGAAGACCCGAAAAAGCAGGAGCCAGGAAGATGAAGCCTCTTGTGCATGTCCTCTTCCCAGTCGAGGATTTTGGAAGTTCGCGGCGTTCAATTGGAGATGCGAACCTCTCATCCAAGGGTGATTATGACTCTGAAGCTTTACAAAGAATATGCGTTTCCTGCGGTAACCTGACGATCACACCGCTCTGCGAGAAATGCGGCGGGAAGACTGCCAAGTCTGAAAGGAAGACAAAAGTCAATGTGAACATTTCTGACCTGATTAAAGCGGCGGAAGAGCGCACAGGCGTAACCATAGAAGAAGTCAAGCTGCTGAAGGGCGTAAAGAAACTGATGTCCAGCCACAAGACCTGCGAGCCTCTGGAGAAAGGTCTTTTGAGAGCGAAGAACGGAGTGTCGGTTAACAAGGACGGGACCTGCAGATATGATGTTTCTGATATACCGATAACTCATTTTGATCCATTGGAGATCGGCCTTTCAGATAAGAAAGCGGAAGAGCTTGGATATGTCCCAGGAAAGTTGAATGAGATATTCCCCCAGGATATCATAGTCCCATACGGGGCAGGAGATTATCTCCTAAGTGTTTCCAGGCTGGTCGACGATCTGCTAACCAGATATTACCGGCTTCCACCTTTCTATTCCTGCAAATCAAGGGAAGACATCATCGGCAAAACCATAATAGGACTGGCACCGCACACTTCAGGTGGAATTGCAGGCAGGATCATTGGATTCACCAGTGCCTCTGGAGCTTACGCACATCCTTTCTTCCATGCATCGAAAAGGAGAAACTGTGACGGTGATGAGGACAGCCTTATGCTCCTTCTGGATGGGCTTCTTAATTTCTCCAGGGATTTCCTCCCGGCCACAACCGGAGGGTTAATGGATGCACCTCTTGTCCTGACAGAGTTTCTCAATCCTGAGGAAGTGGACAAGGAGGCGTTGAATGTTGATACACTATGGTCATACCCGCTGGAATTTTACAAGGCAGCTGAAAGGGAGGCTAAGCCTGCTGAAATAGAATCATACATGAAGCCGATGAAGAGGATGATTGAGGAGACAGGGTCATTTACAGGTCTTGGGTTTACCAACAGGACAGATGACATAAATTCCGGGGTCATGGTATCATCCTACAAGACCATTGGAACCATGGAAGAAAAGATAGAAAGGCAGCTTACACTGGCCACAATCATTAGGGCGGTAGATGAGGACGACGTGGCAGCACGTGTGCTGAACTCGCATTTCCTGCCTGATATTTACGGTAATTTCAGGGGTTTTTTCTCCCAGACTTTCCGGTGCACAAAATGCAACAAGAAGTTCAGGAGGATCCCGCTTTCTGGTAAATGCCTCAAATGCGGTTCGGAAAAGATTAATCTCACCGTGCATAAGGGTGGCATAGTAAAGTACCTGGATGAAACAGTGAAAGTCGCGGAAAAATACAATGTACCAGATTACCTGAAAGCGAGGATTGACAACATAAAGAGAACGATAGATGATACGTTTGGAAGTGAACCGGAAGAACCCGGGTTCAGGACGCTTGAGATTTAACATGAGAGGAGGTTTATTTGTAACTGGCCCGGCTGGCACCGGAAAATCAACATTCTGTAATTCGCTGAATTCATGGCTGCAAAACCAGCAGTTCGAGTCCGCAATAGTTAACCTTGATCCCGGTGCGGAATACTCCCCTTATACGCCAGATATCGACGTAAAGGACATTATTTCGCTGGAAAGTGTCATGAGGGAATATTCTCTTGGACCTAACGGGGCCCAGGTAGTCGCTGCAGACCTTATTCTGGATCATGTTGACGAGTTGAATAACCAGCTTGCTGACCTGGATGATCACTACATAATTTTTGATACCCCGGGCCAGGTGGAACTCTTCAGTTTCAGGCAGGGAAGTCCATTGCTTGTGGATGCACTTGCTGGTGAAAAGGGAATGATCTGCTTCCTGGCGGACTCAGTTGTTGCATCTTCGCCATCGGGATTCATATCACAGAAAATGTTGTTCGGCTCTGTTTTTTCCAGATTCTTCAAGCCGATGCTCTTTGTGCTGAATAAATCGGATCTTATTACCGAAGAGCAGCTAAAGAGTATCCTGGACTGGGAAAAAGACCCGGATTTGCTTTACGAAAGCTTTATCTCAGAGAAGCAGAAAGTGGTGAAAGATTACTTCCTGGAGATAATCAAATCGTTTAAGGAGAGTGATCTCATGACAAGGATTTTTCCCACTTCCTCCACAAATATGGAGGGTTTTGAGGACATATATTCGCAGATGTCCCTGACATTCATGGGTGGGGAAGACACGGACACCCTTTACAAAGATGACTAGAATTATCGTATATCATCTAAATAATTGTTATTCCGAAATGATGCAACCTGGTTCTTTAAGGTTTTAGAATCCTTAATAAACACACCTTGACTCAATTTTGATAATTGAAAAAAGGCTTATCTACTGCATGGATTGAAGTTGCATGGACGTCAAGAAGCACTGTTTGATCTGTGATTCCTTGATTTTCACTGGCTTCATCTGTTCGGACTGCCAGAATGAAATCTCGCGGACCAGGACGCTTGACGATCTGAGTCTTGATGAATGGCTGTACTCGCACCCCAGAATTACAAGATCCAGGTCCAGTTACTTCGCCAAGCCCCTTGATGTATTCTGGGATCGCCAGTGAATGGAAAATATATTTTGTAAACATTACATACAATTAAATTTTTAAACCTTGTGATAATGTTAAAGCAGGTGAATAAGTGTCTGAAAAGTGGGAACATAAGGACAAGCTAAAACCAAGCGGACTCGACGGTATATCTAATCAGCAGATTGAGTATCATTTTGAAACCCACTACAAGGGGTATGTGAACAAACTCAACGAGATATGGGAAAAACTCCAGTCTGCTGACAGGTCGAAAGCCAACCAGAACTATAGCGATTTCAGGGAACTGAAGCTCGAAGAGACTTTCAACTACGACGGCGCCCTCCTTCATGAGCTTTATTTCGAGAACCTGAAGAGCCAGAAAAGCTCTGTCCCGGAAGACCTGAAGAAAGCGATTGAGAAGGATTTTGGCAGCTACGAAAAGTGGGTCGAGGACTTCAAAGCCACGGGAACGGCATTCAGGGGATGGGCCCTGCTTGTGTACGACCTGAACACAGGCAAGCTAAGAAACGTCGGCGCAGACATACATAATACAAACGGAATATGGAACGCCATAGTTGTGCTTGCCCTGGACGTCTACGAGCATGCCTATTACGTCGACTTTGGACCTAAAAGGGCAGGCTACCTTGACGCGTTCATGAAGAACGTGAGCTGGAACGAAGTCCACAGCAGGTATACAAAAGCTCTCAAGTGCTACCAGGTCTTTAAGTAAAATTGCATGGAAAAAGTCGGAGGGGAGAAGGATAGGAAGATCCTTCTTTCTGAAGATATTATTGCAAAGGTTGAGAGTTTCAGGAACCAGAGGACCGCTGGTAAAGAAGACCTTTTTTTTGAATTGTGTTTCTGTATCATGGCTGCAAACACATCAGCGGAACTTGGCATCAGGATGCAGAAAACACTTGGAAAGGAACCGTTCCTGCATTATGACCAGATGGACCTGAGGAATGCATTGAAGATGGCAAGATACAGGTTTTACAATACCAGGAGCGCTTATATCTATAATTCTAGGTGGATAATAGACGAGCTCCCTTCCATCGTCAATCAAATGGACCCATGGGAGGCGAGGGAATACCTGGTGAACGGTGTATATGGAATAGGGTACAAGGAGGCTTCGCATTTCCTCAGGAATGTCGGCGTCTTTGATTTTGCAATCCTGGACAAACACATACTGAAATCGCTGAGAAGCTCCTTTGAAGTGGAAATCCCGAAGACTTTGACGGGGAAAAAGTATCTTGAGATAGAAAGGAAATTTATTGAACTGTCCAGGTCATACGGCATGCAACCGGGAGTACTTGACCTCATACTGTGGAAGGAGGAAACCGGAACGGTGCTGAAGTAAATGCTGGACTTTCCGTCAATCAGGAGGGCAGAGATTAACTATTTATCACTATACGGTGATTTGGAAGTCTTACTGGAAAGAGCAGGAAAAGCCGTAGCAGACGAAGTCGGGCTGGCTGCAAAGAAAGGTTCGAAAGTCCTATTCCTGTGTGGAAGCGGAAATAACGGAGCTGACGGATTAAAGGCAGCCTCATTCCTGAAGAAGGAATATGATACATGCGTGATTATTGTTTCATCATCCGGTAAAGTAAAGACTGAGCTGGCGAAGGGGTCCCTGGCAGGTTATGACGGAAGATTGGAGCAGCTTGACAAACTGGATTCGGAAATACGATCTGCAGATCTCATAGTGGACGGGATTCTTGGAACAGGCTCCAGAATAAGCCTGCAGGAACCCGTGCTCAGTGCCGTGAGAAGCATAAATAAGTCGGGGAAAAAAATAATTTCCATTGATATTCCAACAGGTCTTGGAAGTAAGGAAGCTGTCAAACCTGTGACAACGGTTACTTTCACGGATACTAAAAAAGGGATGAATAAGGCAAACTCCGGGCTGATAAAAGTCGTTGACATTGGGATACCAGAGGATTGTTTCTCAAGGAGCGGCCCAGGCGATTTCCTTTATTATCCCTTGCCCCAGGAAACGTCTCATAAAGGCATGAATGGAACTCTTGCAGTAATTGCAGGATGGCAATCCTTCGGCGCAGGGGTAATGGCTTCGCTCTCGGCATTAAAATCCGGCTGCGACCTCGTTAAGGTCTATCTCCCGAAATCCAGTTTAAGTGCTTTTTATGGCTATTCGCCTGAATTGATGCTATTCGAATTCGACGATAGTGCAGTTGAGGACATCCGGAAGGCTGATGCAGTTCTGGTTGGCCCTGGTATGGGAAAGTCCCAGGAACAGTTTAACCTGATGAGAAAAATTATTGGCAGTCTGTCAAAACCAGTTGTTGTCGATGCCAATACACTTAAAGGTATGAAGCCGGAACTGCTGGCGGGCCGAAATGCAGTGGTCACTCCACACCATGGTGAGTTCGAAATATTTACTGGATACAAGGCGGACGAAAAGAATGCCGTAAAAGCAGCCAAAGCTTTCAAGGGCGTAGTTTTGTTGAAAGGAAATAATGATATTATCACCGATGGAGAGTCTGTTTTGACCTCGAAAGGAGGGAATGCAAGGATGACAATGGGTGGAACCGGGGACGTTCTTGCAGGGCTTGTCGCAGGTTTCATCGCGAAGGGAATGCCTAACCTTTACGCAGCCTCGTTCGCGTCTTATGTCAATAAAATGGCAGCAGATTTGTGCTTTGCCGAAAAAGGATACTGGTACTCTGTAACGGATATCCTTGACCGGATTCCTTATGTCATTAATGATGCCAGGTTGAAGGCCGAAAACAGATGACCGATCTCTACATTTTGGACACGGGAGCAATACTTTCCAGAAAGGTAAACCTGCTCTCTGGGAATGTTGCAACAACTGGTTCCGTCCTGGACGAAATCAAGACAGGAAGGCTCGCCGGCTTAATAGAAGAGATAAGAGACAGCCTCGAGATACGTTCTCCATCCAGGGACGCCAAGGCAGTTGCAAAGGAAGCTGCACAAAAATCTGGTGATCTCCGATTCCTTTCAAATACGGATATTGATGTCATTGCACTGGGATATGAGGTTAAGGGAACTGTTCTCTCGGATGATTATTCCGTACTGAATGTTTGTTCGTTCATGGGGATTAAGGCAGAAAGCGTTGAGAAGAAAGGGATTTCTAAGAAGTTAAAGTGGGTCTACAAGTGCAGTGGATGCGGAAGGGAGGTTACCACGAAGATATGTCCCATATGCGGTCACGAAACAAAACGATACCTTTCATCAAGCAAGGAATGAGATAAGGGCGATGATTTCCGCAGGAGCCCTTGTAAACCTTTAGGAGCTGATAGTTGACCTGCGGTTATCTGCTCCACATCTCTGAACAGCTTCATGGACTTATACACATTCACATTGGGTGGATACGCGTAGATAATTAAGAACACACTTTGATAATAAGCCATTATTTGGCTGCAATAAGAGGTTAGTGTGCGCGGTAAATGTAACAACGGAAAGCTGACTTGAGAATTTGCATGGCTGTGTATACATGACTGCATAAACGGGGATGCAAAGGAGGCAGGGTCAATATACGAATACGGCAATTCAGCCTTGCTGTAATCTTTATCTGCAGATATCATTGCAAGACTGCAGGAACGTTTCCCTGACAGGTGGCAGGATCTGCATGCCCTATCCATGGTATGGCGCAAAGTGGGTCATGAAAGGGCCCTGGAAAAAGGTAAAATACTAAAAGCTGAAATAGGGGGAACGGAATTAATTTGATGAAAGTTAATGGAAAATTATATAAAATGTCTGGTCGCCGTACGCATGAACAAAGTGATCTTTCAGGAGGGGTGATCGAAGATGGCATCCTTATATGTTCTAATCATTTTGCAAAGTTCAATCCAACAAATGGAGCAGTGGTTGAATGGCCTGAAGCTCCTGGAAAAGTTTCCGCACTCAAATCTTATGAAGCAAAGATAGAAAACGGGGCGATTCTGGTTGAAATTTAGGTTATGTTCAAAATGTCTGCGTCAATGCGGTAAGTATTCACGTGATGTTTCAGGTGGTGCGCCTCTTTTGAAATCTGTCGTAATAAGCTGGTGACTTGATTGCTGTCTATCAAAAGGATTCTTGCTATTTCATCTTACGAATTTAAGTCTGACACAAAGAAAGTGAGAGTATTAATCGTGGTACTTTTCGCGATAGTTCTAACATTTTCCATTGGTTATGTCGCTCCATTTGTATCCGGGAAAACCAATCTTGGAATTAGTGCAGATATATGGTGGATTGGGGCTATAAATACCATAATCACCGGTTTTGTTTCTGGTATCTTTCCACTTATTCTTAGTGGAATCATATCATCGGATTCAATAGCCTGGGAATTTGACAAGGGAACGATTACCTCGCTGCCGTCTCAGCCGGCAACGAGATCAGAGGTCTATTTGGGTAAGTACCTTGAGAAGACATTAGTCGCAGTTCTGATATCAATAGCAGTAACGGCATCAGCTGTGATTTCTGCATCCCTGTCTGCCGGAGGGCAGGATTATTTGATATGGTTTCCGATCGTTGTCCTGATTTTCTCTCTTCTGCTGTTGTCTATTGTTGCGATTTCCTTTTTCATAGGTAGTGTTGCGAAATCCCCCGGATTAACCTTTGGAATTCTGCTGGGAATATTCCTGGCAATTGTTCTGGGAACACTAGAGGCGATCCAGTACTATGGATTTAAACTCTTTCTGGCTTTCGTACCGTTCATCAACACTGATTTGATAATGTTGAGCTTTTCCAACTATATTCAGGCGCCTTCTGGAATCACTACTCTCCCCTTCATATCCCCTGGAAAGTCCACCCAGTATACAATAGCAACTTCAACTATTGTCCCATATCTTGTCACCGGAACCATAATTGATCTGGTGATTTTTTTCTTTATTGGCTATTTCCTGTTTCGACGAAGTGAGGTAAAGGGATGATATCATGGAAGCACTGAAGATAGATCACCTCCGTAAGATGTATTCCCCTTTGGTGGGTGTTCACGACGTATCAATGATCGTGAAAACGGGCACTTTGCATGGGTTCCTTGGAGTGAACGGGGCCGGAAAAACCACCACAATGAAGTGTATTATGAGCCTCCTGAGAAAAGATTCCGGTTCTATAATGGTTTTTGGAAAAGAACTCACCTATGAGGATCCATTGACCAAACTTAAGATAGGTTTTTCGCCGGAGCTTCCTGCATATCCCCCATTTTTTACCGGGAAGGAAATTCTAGTTACTTATGGTAAAATGCGCGGACTCTCTTCTAAAACCGGCGGGGATGAAGCAACACGAATTTTGAATCTCCTGGAACTTGAAGAAGCGGGCAACAGAAAAGTGGGCAAATACAGCAGGGGAATGTTGGCCAGGCTTGGTGTAGGAACCGCTATGCTCGGGGAGCCTGAATTACTCATACTGGATGAACCCACCTCAGGGCTGGATCCGGTTGCTGCAGAAGGCCTGAGGAAAGTACTCGTTAATATTGCGAAACAGGGTGGAACGATTTTACTTTCATCCCATCAGCTTCATGATGTCCAAAAGGTCTGTACAGCCCTTACCATTATTGATAAGGGGCGGGATCTAGTTGAGGGGGAGACTGAAAAATTGCTGAAGAGGTCACAATTTGCTGGTACATTTACGGCTGAGTTCAGTCGCCTGGATAAAAGTATTCTAGACGAGGTTGGAAAATTGGAGAATGTGGATAATGTAAAAGTTTCGAGCGAGAATCCGAATACTATATCTATTAAGGTAGCAGGAACACGAGACATTAGGGTCGACCTCGCTTCTATTGCAATCAGGAATAACTCCATGTTGCTCACGTGCAACGAGGAAAAAACCGATCTCGAGTCCTTATTCCTTTCCATGGTTGGCTCCAGTCACCAAAATTCTAACGGCGAATAGAATCAACTTTTAATTTTTTTGATGAATATGTTTTCACCAGATTATTATGGTTCACTTTCCAGTACTGATCAATGGGGATGCTATGGATCGGAATTGTGTTCTGCCCGTATACGAACATTCTTCTAGCGTTGCAATCAGCTATTTGAATCATAATCCTGCGAGATCAATAAAGCGAATTCGAAAGAACAGCCAAGAAAGAACGGTAACGAGCCACCACATTGACTCATTGCGATATGTTGTGTACTTCTCCGTACAGAGCAGGGCAGACAGGATGCAGGCATTCTATTCCAGTATATCGGACAAGGAAAGAGATCTGAAGGCCCTCTAGGGCAAGGCATTCGGCTCAGGATAGGATGCACACTGCAATTTCTGCAGCAAGAAACATGGCCAGGTACTTCGACCTAAGAGCATCGTAAGGATCGTTCACATACAGGCTGAGACGCAATGCCATACAGGCGAAAACAGGAAGGATGGGATTCTTTGTCCTATTCACGAATACCATGATCGGTGCGGATGAGATACTCAGGATATACAAGGGGAAGGATGTGATGGAGAAAGCTTTCATGCATTCCAGGTCATCCATGCAACCGGTGTATGCAAGAACAGAGGAAGGGACAAGGACAGGGATATTCCCCTCCATCCTTGGATATTCCATGATGAGGATGATCGCTCACAGGTGCAATTTGTCTATGCAGAGACTGAAAGAATCCTTTCAGGAATAAAGGAAGTCGCTTACAGCAATGGGTCACATGCACATGTGGAACTCACAAAGGATCAGAAATCACTGCTCGAAAAGACTTTAATTGAATTGTAGTGATACAATAGGGCAAAGATAGGATCAATGAATAGATCAATCAGCGAATCGATCAGGATGGCTTCTGGACATAATCATGACAGTCGATTTCCGCCATAGAGCATACCAAAAGGTATTAAAATCTAAAAGTATATGAGTATGCATAATGACTACAACCAAATCTAGACTTGTAAGCATACCTAAATCTGATCTGGATAGCATTGAGGCCACCATTGAGACTCTTGAAAATGGGTATGTCATGGACCAGCTGGAAAGAAGTGAACAGGACATACAAAAAGGCAAGGTCAGAAGCGTAAGAGAGTTTCTCAAGGAACTCTAATAGAACTTCTTGGCTTCGTCCTTGTGAAGGATGGCTCTGAGCGTTACTTTCTTTTCTTCATCATTTATCTCATACCACACTCTGAAAGAGCCTATCCTCAGCTGCCATAACCCGTGAAGTTTACCTCTCAATGGCTTTCCTGACTGTGGTTCCTGTTCCAATCTCTCAACAATGCGAAGTAACCATTCCTTCTTGTCTCTGTGATTCTTGGAGAATTCCTTTTCGAATGCATCAGTGGATTTTACGGAATACGCCATCCTACACCAGACCGCATATGATCGTCTCGATGCGACAAAACTACGAGAACAAAACCATAAGACTGGAACATAACTAAACTTCTGAAAATACTCATTTCCTTAACTTCCACATACCCTTTCTTGGATTTTCCAGAACATCCTCTTTCTTTAACATGTTCAGTGCCGTAGTTAAGTTGGCATAGCCTCTTGCCCCTCCACTTTTCAATCTCTTATAGTCGGATGGATTAAATTGCGGCTCCAGTTTCTTGTATATGCTTTCCTTTTTCCACTCCTTTCCATCTGCAAGTATTTCAGGAACCTTAGACTTGAACCAAACCAAATCATGAAAGGAAACATCACTTTCATCCCCAAGTCTGAACTCTATCTCTTTCAATGTTCCGTCAACAACTCTGGGAACAATTCCGACAACATGAATGTCAAGTGGGTTATACTCCGTTATTTTATCGTATGTAACAATGGATTGCCTTTCTGTGTTTGGAATCAGCGGATTTGAAACAGTCTCTCTCACCTTTATTCCATCTTTTGTAAATGTTATTGTGTTGTCCATGCATGTGTATCATTGTCTATAATATAAATATTGTTATAGTTACAATGGGGGGAATCTATCGTCATTAAAATATTCTTTTTTTACATTATTTCTTATTGAAAATACAGCCTTAACTCGGCACACTTTTAGGGAACTGATCTGACTTTAGATCCAGTATCTCTGCAAGTCCCCTGACTTTCTTCGGTATCTCTGCCATTATTGTTCGGTAACCGACGTCCATTAGGTATATCTTTGAAAGCTGCAGCAGTGCATCCCTGACGCTTATCTTGCTGTTGATCTTTTTTGCCTTCAGCAGCTTCAATATCCTGTAATATGCGGTGAGGGATCATAAACTATCCATTGAGTCAGTGAGGGGAAACCCCTAGATCTCAAGGAAAAGATCAATGGTGGAATACTCATATCCGTGATGAAGAGGATATTCCACTTCTTCCATGTGACGGTCACCCTTTTACGAAAGGTGAGGGTGAAATTCATGTTCGCATGATTTGCGTACACTCTTCATTCAATCAAAATCATACATGAAGAGCGAAAGCTTTCAATATTTCCCTGGAAAAACAGAGAAAAGCGAAGGAAAACACTGCTTTCTTATGCATTTTTACATTTTTCTTAATTAATTGAACAAAAATCGAGATTCTGGAAGTTATGCTCATGAATGGAAGATATTCTCAATAAAGCTGATTCCAAAGTATTCGGACTATTCAGGCATGTGGTATCGCATTCGGGAGAACAGGGAACCTAGTTTCGAAGGCAAGGGGGAAGGAGTTCATCAGTATATCTGTACGGATCGAGGAACTCTATAAATCGGGATGAGATCAAAATGCCGGCGGGGAGCAATACGCAAATACAATGTCTAGTATACATGGAATGGGTAGACCAGGATCATTACGGCGTGTGATGGCCAGCCTCGTAAAGAGCCTTCTCTGAAGTGAGAAAAAGTTCGACGAGAGCACGATATCCCGAAGGGAAAGAGGTATCCTAGCAGAGAGCCATTGGTGATTCTGAGTCTACCATTTGATGCGTAAGTACCGAAAAAAAGGAAATTACCGAAAGGTGCATCAGAAAGAGAGCAATGTAAAAGTCACGAAAAACAAGGAGGGGCACTAAATGGCGGAATAATTATGTTCCAGAGGCACGTGCGAAGCAATGTTTATATACAGTTAAAACGATGTCTTACTAATGTCTGACCTCCTCACTGTCCTGACTCAATATTCCGGAGGACTATCCAAGATCTTTGACTTTTTACCAGCCCCATATTTGTATCTCTCTACAGTGCTCATTGTGCTTGTCTCGGTTTTCCTGATCTTCAAGGGTTCCTTTGCGTGGAAAACTCTTCTGATGATGGTTGGTGCATATTTTGGCGTTGTCTTTTCGCTCTATCTTTCCAAGGATTTTACAGGAACTTCCCTGCCGCTTTACCTGATACTTGTCATTGGGGCGGTCGCTGGGGCAGTACTTGTTAAGGGCCTGGTGCATATTGCACTCCCGGCGGTAATTGCCTTTCTTATTTATCTGGTTGGGACGGTAATTTATCCTAATTTTCTGTATGATGTTATTGCAGGACTGGTAACTTTCGTAATTGCCTATGCGTTATATGATAGAATCACGAATGTTCTTGCGGCTGTCATTGGTGCATTGCTCATGTGGTTTGCCCTTTATACTGCTGGCATGAATAGCACAGCAGCGCAGGTAATAGCTGCAGCCACATTTTTACTGGGTCTATCTCTTCAGTATATGGAGAGAACCAGGAACCACAGGGCCGTACGATTCAGTTATTAGATTTGCCCAGAGTTTGGATAAATCTTTCCAGAAAATCCATTGAGTCTCCGACATAGCCATAATCTGAATACAAAAATATAGGGGCATTCCTGTCTTTGTTAACTGCAAAAACCTTCCCTGCATACCTGATCCCAACCACGTGGTTATCATGCCCTGATATACCCAGTGCAATGTATACTGCCGGCGATATGCTAGCACCGGTCAATCCTATCTGCTGCTGTCTTGGCAGCCAGCCCAGATCCACAATGGGTCTTGTTCCTCCTATTGAAGCGTCCAGCAGGTCGGCTAATTCCAAGGCTCTTGGTACATTTTCCTTGGAGATAATTCCTTTTCCTATCCCCAGAACGACCTGACGATCATTTAGTGGCAAGAAAGTTTCCGGAATGCCTTCGAATTGCATATCAGGTTCATTTTTCAGCTTTACCTCGGTAACCTCAATTTTGTTCCTGCAGTTTTTAGCTTTGAATATTCCAGGCCTCACTGTTGCAAGAGCTGGTTGCGTCTTCGAATATATCTTTGCAAGCACTCCACCTCCGAATGCCGGCTTATACTGGATCAACTTGCCATCTTCCATTTTGAGGTCAACGCAGTCTGCGGTCAGACCCAGTTTCAGCTTTGCGGCAACAAAAGAGGCGATGTCTCTACCGTTTACCGTAGAAGGAAAGATCACAAATTCCGGTTTTTCAGTAAGTATGTTCTCAACCAGATAACCTGCAATTGAAGAAATTGAGTTTGTATCCAGCTTGATGTACTCGTGCGCTGAACAACCCTTAATTTCATCTGCTTCAAGGTTCCCGATGATTTTTAGTTTTCTCTTCCGGCCTGATAGTTCGGCCACCCTGCTGGAAATTTCTTTAACAGTCCTTGGATTATCCAGTGCAATAATCCAGGCTTCCCCTGCATTCTCCGGCAGATCTTCGATTCCATTAATCTCAACCGTTTCTTCTACAGGCGTGGAATTGCCTTTTTCTGCGAGTATCTTTGAAATGAATTCATCCGGGTCATCTATGAATACATTGTTCCTCCTGCTCTCCACATTTTCTGTTCCATAGACAACTGTTGGTGAGTCCTGTATACCATTAAGAGAGATGCCAAGGAAATCCATGTCCACCGTAGTTATTTTACCTGAAAGATCTGGCCCGCCAGGGCGAATGAATCTTGCCTTGTTAATTTTCTCGCTGACCGATACCACAAGCGGCAGGGAAGTTCCCGAGGTAAGGAATCCTGTCTCCATGTCCTGAGTTACAGTCACCCTGTTTTCGTTGAAGTCAATCCTGGAAACGGATGACTTAAAGTTATATTGAAGAAATACCGCAATTTCTGGTGGGACCTGGGATGTTTCCCCGTCCAGTGAATATTTTCCGCACAGAATCAGATCAGGTTTGATCTTTTTTGCGAATGCAGAGAGGGCCATTGAAGTTATCAATGTGTCAGACCCCCCCAGCCTCCTGTCCGATATCAGGTAACTGGAGTCTGCGCCAAATTTCAGGCAGGTGATGAGAACTTCAGTCGCGGATGGCGGTCCCATGCTAGCAGCTATCACCTCTGCACCGGATCGTTCCTTAATCCTTACTGCTTCCTCGATTGCTTTCTTGTCAAAAGAATTGATCTGAAGTGGAACCCCTTCCCTTACGATCCTGTTGGTAGCCGGATCCCGCTTGACTTTGCTGATGTCAGGTATCTGCTTGACGAATACAAGTATCTTCATTCAACTTCTACGAGAACGTCGCCGTTTTCCACTTTGACTTTGTAGGATTCAAGTGATCCTATTTCTCCAGATCCTTCAGGGTTGCTCACTACTGTACCATCCTGGGGCTTGAAGATCGCAAAATGATTGGGACAGATGAGGTTCCCGTCGTCTATGAATCCTTCCGACAGGTCATACTGTTCATGTGTACACAAAAAGGAAGTTGCGTAGAACTTCCCTCCTGTTTTCATAACTATGAGTTCCTTCGATCCAGCCTTGACCTTGAAAATGTCCGAATCCTTCAGTGCGTCTTCCTTGAGAACTTTGTACCAAGTCATACATTATCATAATTAGTAACTGTTTAAAATTCTATCTTTCGGTACTGGATGACAATCGGGTGTATTGATCCTTAATCTTGACCCACAGGCTATTTGGATATTTACAAAATGCAATTGAAGGTTTCCTGGCACTTTTCTCCTGAAATGTTATTATGTCTGAAAGTGTTTTTAGGTTTATGAAATTCGAATATGAGGTCTTTGAAAGCATACCGGATTTGCTGATGGTCGCCGCAAACAGCTTTTCGCTTGGAATGCGCCAGATATCCACGCTTTTCGTTTATGGCGACTATATCATGTTTTACAGCCCCACGCTTTCAGGTGAGAAGGATGAATCTGTGTGGGTCATATCTATGGCGAAAGGCACGCTGCCACTAGGATTGATCGAATTTGACACAGAGACCAAGGAAATCGTAAAAATATTGAAACCGGTCAACCCGGAAAAGAGCCACTTTCTTGTTGTCAAGCCCCAGAAGTCGACAATACTGGATAAGGCAATGGGAAACTATACACATTCGCAGTGATTCGGATCCTCGGCCCTCAGGCTGATATTACGGCTTCTTCTTATTTGCTTTTAATTCAGGGAACTCCAGCTTGAGCTGCAGGACGTTTTCTCCAAAATAAGAACAAACATAATTTAATGGCATATAATCTGCATCTACATTGACAATTCTTGACAACGATGCTATAAAGAAAATTAGAAATGCGGGTATTGCCGGAAAAAAGGCACTGGAACTCGCTTTGACTCTTATTGAACCTGGCACCACTTTATTGGAAACGGCCACGAAGACTGAGTCTCTGATCAGGGAAATGGGAATGGTCCCCTCCTTTCCTCTCAATTTATCAATTAACAGTGAGGCAGCACATTACACTCCAGGCATCAATGACAAGAAGACGTTCACCAGGGGCGATATAGTCAAGGTAGACATAGGAGCCAGCGACGATGGATACTGTTCAGATAATGCCGCAACAGTCGAGGTCGGAGAAAGTGGTAAACATTCCAATCTAATTGACGCTTCCAGGGAGGCTTTGAAAGCAGCGCTAAAGGTAGTCAGGCCAAACATTGCAGTTTCCAGGATTGGTGCGAAAATCGAGGAAGTGATTGCATCTTTCGGATTCAAACCCATCAGGAACCTTGGAGGGCATGGAATTGAACGAAATGACCTTCACTCAACAGTTTTCATTCCTAATTATGACGACATGAACATGACCACCATAAGGCCTGGTTCCCTTATCGCCATTGAGCCATTTGCTTCCACGGGCATAGGGATGATTCACAATGGGCAGCCCGGCAATATCTACATGCTTGATGGACCGAATATTGATAAAAATGGAATGTTCTACAGGGAATTCAATACTCTTCCCTTCGCAGCAAGATGGCTTGAGGGGAAGGTTGAGAAACCGGATAAGGTTTTAAGGGAATCGCTTGGGAGAAAACAGATATTGTCTTTTCCTGTATTTAGGGAGCATTCCGGTGCGTTAATTTCCCAGGCGGAACACACCGTTCTGGTACTTTCTGACGAAGTGATCGTGACTACAGCTTAGAGCATATCTTCTACCGCACTGACACACCTGGAGAGGAGATATTTCCTTCTTATGCTGGAATCGATTATTTCAATTTTTTTCAGATTATTCCAAAATGGCCTGACTGTGTCATGATCGGACCCACTTTGAACATTGTACCGTGGAACCCTGCTTGAGAGTATTTCTGAAAGAGCAAGATAGAAATCCCTCACTTTTTTCAGGTATCGGCTGTCTTCAAATTTTGAAATATCCGATCTTGCCTTGATCCTTTCTAGCGACAGATCCGGATCGATGTCGAGCAGGATCACGATGTCTGGCCATGCCTCAATGGGAGAGGAGAGAGTGAGAAGAAAATTCAGGAGTTCGGTGTTGCTGGAATAAAGGTCCTTCAGGAGAACACCTTGATACGCCGCACTGGAAAGGAAGTACCTGTCTGATATCACTATTTCCCCGGCATCCAGTTTTTCCTTTATGATCCTGGAATGCTTTATCCTGTCTTCGGTAAATGACATCAATAATTTGTAAGCAGATTCTGCGTCCCTCTTTTCTGCCAAGACAGGATCAACTTTCAGGCTGCCCGTGGGTTCCTCTGTAAGGAATACTTTGTATCCTTTTTCTGTCAAAAGGGACTTGAGTTTCCTTGAAACTGTTGTTTTGCCTGAACCGTCGATTCCTTCCATTGCAATAAAAGTCAAATGCTTCACTATCAGGAAGGCATTGCTATCTTGCTGAAATCAATTTTCGCTTTGTTAGGATCTTTACTCAGAAGAGTAACTCTGCTTTCCTTTCTTTCCGCTGTGTAAACGTATCCGAGTCTTTTCCCAAGTTCCTTTGAGAACTCGACAACCATCTCATGTGGTGGCATATTAGAGGCCGACAGCCTGTCCATAGACTGCCCTACGTGGACGTATCCCTTGGACTCTATGAAATCCGGTGAGGCAGTCCTATCCATTTTCTCATACTCGTCGAGGAATGGCATGTTGACGTCCTTCACAAGGGTGTGTCTTACAACCTTCCGGGTATCCAGCGATGGAAGAAGCTCAAGAGTGCGGTTGAAATTTTCCCATGCGTTTCCAATGGCTGGATTCAGCACTTCGTTGAATACCTTCTTAGTCGGACCTGCAACCGTAACGTATAGCTGTGTCGGGAGCGGGTGCAGTTTTTCAAGTACCATAGGCAGCGTTCCGTTTGTAACGAGAAACGTGCTGAACCCTCTTCTGGTGGCTAGTTCTATGAACTCCCCGAGCCTGGAATAAATAGTTGGCTCACCGGTAAGGGATATAGCGATGTGCTTGGGATTTTGCGATTCCTCCCACCTTTCCCTGCTCACTTTAGGATTTCCCTTAAACCCGGAAAGGAGTTTTTTATGCTGGAGAATTGAATTCTCCAGGATAAATTCCGGGTCGTCCTCATCCGATATGTGCATAGAATCGAAACCCTGGAATCTCCAGCAAAATGAGCAATTTTCCGTACAGGAATTAACTGCCGGCGTCATCTGTATGCACTGGTGCGAACCGATTCCGTAGAAAGTATCCTTGTAACATCCCTCTCCGCCATTAAGCTGAGATTTTGTCCAGTGGCACACTTTTACCGCAGAATGCTTTCCCACCATTCCATAATGCTGTTTCTTATAGACCTGGACATAGGAATTCTGCACGCTCTCGCATATACATTTAATATAACTAAATTGTCATTCTAAATTACTACTAGTCCAATGTTGTTGATTAAGACCCACTGCAAGGTGCAGGCGTGCATTTGTTTGCCCGGATCGTTTCGCGAGTCCTCTGGGGCGTAAAGGTATCGATCTATTGGTTTTCTGAATCTCCCCCTGAGCCACCGCCATTCTCAGGGATCATTCTTAACGAATTCAGCAGGCTCTTTTTCCTGTCTCAAGCCAACCGGTATTATAGGCCTGGGAAAATTAAGGCAGCGTGCCGCCACTGCTTTCCTTTACCGCTTTTTCCATGGTTGAGAAGCTATCCTCGAATTTCCCTGGATTTCTATATGAACTCCCTAACTTGATGAGCGCCACTGTTCTGTAGAGACCTGAAATACATAGTTTAATCGCTTCAAGACACAATGGGGCTGCCTCTTCCTCCTTACCTGAGAAATCCAGTGCTCCATAATGTTCGTATTAAGCCCTCGCGTTGCCATGATGTCCTGGATAAAGGTTTTTGAAATAATGACTGATCCCGCCGGTATTATTTTAAAAACCTGAATCCATTAATAAATTTCACAGCCGAATGAAATGCAATAAAAATGACACGATAGACACGTGTCGAAATCTTCCCGTTTAAAATCTGTAGAAAAAAAGAAATTGGTAAACTCAAAAAATTGAGTTTAGTCTTCCGGACCGCCTTCTCCGCCGCCTGGAGGCATTCCTCCTCCTGGCCCCTTGGATCCGGATCTTGTTGCTATAACGTCATCGATTCTCAGGATCATTACTGCTGCTTCTGTTGCAGACTCGATTGCCTGTTCTCCGACTCTGATGGGTTCTATTACTCCTGCCTTGATCATGTCCTGAACTTCGCCGTCGTAAACGTTAATCCCGTGGTACTTCTGGCCTTCTGCATGCTTGCTCCTGATTTTTATGAGGATGTCGATAGGGTCTAGGCCAGCATTTTCAGCAAGGGCTCTGGGTATCTCCTCCATTGCGTTGGCAAATTTCTCAATTGCGAGTTGCTGTCTTCCTCCCACTTTCTTTGCAAATTCGCCAAGCCTAAATGCAATCTCCGCAGCAGATGATCCGCCTCCGGATGTGTATTTTCCGTCCTCGATTGCGGCAGCAACAACATGAACTGAATCTGTGATCGATCTCTCAATTTCGTCGACTACATGTTCCGTGCCTCCCCTTATAAGCAGGCTAAGGGCCTTGGGGTTCTTGCAACCGGTTACGAATGTCATGTAGTCTTCGTCGATTTTCTTCTGCTCTACTAGTGCTGCGAATCCTAGATCTGACGAAGATAATTCATCTATTGAACTTGCGATAGTCGCTCCTGTTGCCTTTGCAATTTTCTCTACATCGCTCTTCTTGACTCTCCTTACAGCGTATATTCCCTCCTTGGAAAGGAAGTGCTGTGCCAGGTCGTCAATACCTTTCTGGGTGATCAACACATTCGCCCCAGTAGCTTTGACTTTCTTTACCATATCCCTCAGCATCGATTCTTCCTGCTGCAGGAACTTCTGAATCATTGAAGGGTCATCGATTCTGATGTTTGTGTCGAATTCAGGCTTCTTGATTTCCAACGCAGCGTTAAGAAGCGCAATCTTTGCGTCTTTCACGAAATCCGGCATTCCCGGATGGACTTTTTCCTTGTCTGCTATTATACCATAGATGAGTTCAGTGTCGTCTATCTCTCCGCCTTTCTTCTTGACGAACTGTATGTTGTCGAAATCAACTGAATATTTGTTGTCGGTCTTTTCGGCTACGCTTTTGACTACTTCATAGGAAATTTCCGCCAGCTTTACTTTGCTTCCGGAGGCGCTCTTACTGCTGAGTGCCGTTTCAGCCATCTTCGTAAGAAGGGCTTTATCATCAATCTTGACAGGTTTCGCAATGTCGTGCAATACCTTCTTAGCCTGTGCAGAAGCCATCCTGTATCCTTCCGCAATGACTGTTGGATGTACGTTCTGTTTTATCAAGCTCTCTGCTTCAGCAAGCAGTGCTCCGGCCACAATTACTGCAGTGGTTGTTCCATCTCCAACAAAACTGTCCTGTGTCTTGGACACTTCAACCATCATTTTCGCAGCTGGGTGTTCTACATCCATTTCCTTGAGTATGGTTACTCCATCATTTGTGATTACGATGTCACCGAGGGAATCAACGAGCATCTTGTCCATTCCCCTTGGTCCAAGCGTAGATCTTACAGACGTCGAAATTGCCTTTGCAGCTTCAATGTTGTTCTGCATGGCATCCTTGCCTGATTCGCGTTTCGTTCCTTCTTTTAATATGAAAATTGGCTGTCCTCCTAGCATGTCGATCGTCTTGGTAAAAATAAACTTCTATATAACTATTACTAAACGAATTGCTTTGCACTTAATGTCGATCCTGCTCCTAAAATAGTCTACCCGCACCTAAATTAGTTCAAAAAATGGCTTTTAGGTGCAAAACCGTATAAGGGCTGATCATAGTAGTTTCCCATGAAAAGCCGGTTCTGCCAGAGCCTGTCCTACAGTTTTAACCACAGTCCGGCCGGAGGTCTGTATGAGGAAGGGCTGTGGTAGTAGGGACTCACTGCTACCCTTCTCATGAGGATTGTAACGGCTAGGCAATACATTACTTCCCTTTCATCTTCATGGCAGAATGCAACACCATCACCTGCCAGGTGTGCAACTTAAGTGCTCTCTATCTCATACACGTCGGCCGGGGCAGTAAAGGTATAGTATTCACCGTTTATTTGCAAAGTGCTTGTTGCGCCGGAGAGTGCATAAACATTCACGTTAGAACCAGTAGTATTATAAAGCTTAAAATTTGTTAACGTCAAAGTGGTGAGGTTCAAACTTGAATTAACCCAGACCATTATGGAGGTTATTGCATTTGCGATAGTGGAGTTGACTTCCATGGAAGAATAATAACTTTGGATTGTACTATACACTGAATATGCGCTTGAGATCACTCCTCCGATATACGGTATAAGTCCAAGCGCAGCATCAATAGCGGTTGATTCTAATCCATTGATCACATAAGATTCGAAGCTATCTGTTGCCTGCTGCTCTGCCTGAGTTGCATTGGTATATCCTGAGATATTGGCCTCTACGTTTGTAATCGTCTTGCCTTTGCCAACGTTCACTCCTGTAATGAACGTGGATACAGGGTCAAGCAGGGTGGCCAGTTTATTCCATCCAGGGAAGTCGTTAGCATTAGAATTATTCGCGTTTTCTTGGAGATTTGAATCAATTGAATAACCTTGTGTACTGTTGGTTATGGCGACAATCCTCTGATAGAAGTTGTACGTATACCCATAATACCCACAGGCTCCATTTGTATACGCAAAGTAAGTGTTTTTGATCAGGCTAAGGGCCCATGTGACGTTTTGCATATATACCATGCTGGCGTTATAATGTTTTTGCGGGTACGCAAACATCTGAAAACCATTAGCCGTAATTTGCAGACCTTTTGTGCCGAACGAGGGTGAACTGGACATAAGCACAGATTTCTGGTCATATACCTCCGTGGCAGTAAAGTTAAAGGATTCCTTGATGGAATAAGCCGAGTAGGACACCATAAGTTGTGAACTGCCATTGTCATGCACAGGGAAGATTTCCTGCGAGATTGGCGATGGACCATAGAAGGAAGTACTGTTTATGACCTGAGTCAAATCCGTACAGTTCCCCCCTCCTCCACCAATAATTCCATCATTAGTTATTGAAGGTGATTGTGCCGGGGTCTGACTGGCATTATCGTAAGATACGAAAGGGAGAACCAGGCTCGGAGATGACAGATTGAAATAGAGCTTCAGGTGAAATGGCAAGAGGACACCGGGCATGGCTGTCTGAAATACCTTGCTGTGCGGGTCATACGGGATGGTGTTGTAATAATGGTAAATGTACAGGTCACTTCCGTTCACATACTGGTAGTCTGCAAAGAGAGCGAGGCTTTCCAGATCATTTGAAAGCGGGATAAGTGCAGCCCATGAACTGGCAATTGTGTAGAATTCAGGCGTT
>JACWAH010000012.1 GCA_014874365.1 Thermoplasmatales archaeon | reverse complement strand
CTTTAAGGGGGTGCAGTGCCGTAGCGAAGGTGTTAAATGGGCCGCTTGGGGAGTATGGTCGCAAGGCTGAAACTTAAAGGAATTGGCGGGGGAGCACCGCAACGGGAGGAGCGTGCGGTTTAATTGGATTCAACGCCGGAAAACTCACCGGGGGCGACCTTTGGATGAGAGTCAACCTGATGAATTTACTCGATAGAAGGAGAGGTGGTGCATGGCCGTCGTCAGCTCGTACCGTAGGGCGTTCACTTAAGTGTGATAACGAGCGAGACCCCCATCTTCAGTTGCCAGTGTACAAGAGATTGTGCAGGCACTTTGAAGGGACCGCCAGCGCTAAGCTGGAGGAAGGAGGGGTCGACGGCAGGTCAGTATGCCCCGAATCTCCCGGGCTACACGCGCGCTACAAAGGACAGGACAATGAGTTGCGACCTCGAAAGGGGGAGCCAACCTCGAAACCTGTTCGTAGTGAGGATTGAGGGCTGTAACTCGCCCTCATGAATGTGGATTCCGTAGTAATCGCGGGTCAACAGCCCGCGGTGAATATGCCCCTGCTCCTTGCACACACCGCCTGTCACACCATCCGAGCTGGTACTGGATGAGGGTACGTTCGAAAGGGCGAATTCGAATCTGATGTCAGTGAGGAGGGTTAAGGCATAACAAGGTATCCGTAGGGGAACCTGCGGATGGATCACCTCCACAAAAAAGGCGAGCCACAAGCACAAACACTTCCTTTCACAGTTTTTTATTTTTTATATTAAAATATGTAGGGTATTTGCTAAATAACCACCATAGAAATCCTTCTGGGGGCGGCTTTATCTCAACTCATGAATCTCTTTCAGGCCGGTTATTAGAACTCTTTAAAGAAATTGGGAGTCTTGGGACCCTCCCTCCTGCATAGCATATTGAGTCATACAGGAAGGGTCCGATAGATATTGACAGGTGTGAATCTCTGAACTCCGTAAAGCGCAATGTTCCTGACAGTCAGCAATGTCCTTTTCCTGCCAAAATCCCAAGAGTTGCATGCACAGGGAAGCGTGAAAAATAAACTTCGAAGCCTTCAGGCTCCAGTCATCCTCTCTTTCCCTTCCCAACAGTGGTAACCATCCTTTCTTTTTACGATTTATATATGGGTTTCCATTAGGAGTCACAATGGCAAGAATAGTACCATACCTGAACTTTACCGGAAACTGCAGAGAAGCCATGTCTTTCTATAAGGAGTGTCTTGGTGGAGAGTTGAATCTTCTGGAATTTGCGGGAACTGACGCAGAGAAAATGGTCAGAAAGGAGGAATTGCATAGAATAATGCATTCTTCACTGTCGGGTGGGAAGATTGAGCTTTTCGCTTGTGACGTGCCTGAAAAGGAAATGAAAGGATATGTTGATGGCAGTAATATCACCCTAAGCTTGAATTGTGACAGTGAAGCAGAAATAAGAACCATCTTTAACAAGTTATCCAAAGGAGGAAAGATAGGCATGCCCTTGGACAAACCGTTCTGGGGAGGCTTGTATGGCCAGTTCTAGGGCCGGTATGGAATAAGGTGGATGCTGTTGTACCAGCATGACAGTGGCCAGACCAGTGCCGGTCCTTCCACCCTATGAACTTCACTTCGCGAAAGCGGTTTATAGATGAGTGAATAGTCCAGGATCACCCGGAGAAGCCCCGTTAATGAGAATATGCCCGGAACGAGTGTGAAAATCCTTCCGGGTTAATAATTCACCTGAGGGAGAGGAAGTCTGGCCCCCATACGGTGTTATAAAGTTGGACTGGTGTGGAGGAAATGCAGTGGAAAATACTACGAGAAGTCCTATAATAAAGAAAAGGATTAATTGTATGACAATTGCGACAAAGGTCAGCGTCCTGGCTGTCCCGGCGTCTGAATCAAGCATATTGTTTCAGCATCAATTTGTATAAATGGTTCTTCCCACATTTTTTGGGATAGATATGCTGTGTTGAATAAATATTTAAGCAGAATGTAGCTTCTTAGTCTCATCCTCTTCTAAAATTACTTTCCACATCCTGTAGCTTGCATTGTTCTTCTCCAGGAAATCCATGAGCTTCATCTTTCCATCCTCATATCTTATGGATGGAATCGAGTCAAGGAGACCCGGCCTCCTGTAATGGTATTTGCCATGCTTGCTTGATGAGTTGTATCCATACAGCAGCCTGTATATCCTGGCCTGTTCCTTTCTACCCATGCCCTTCCTTTTATACGGCACCCCACACATGAACGAGGATTGCGATCATCGCAGTACTACTCGCTTACACATAAATTGGGTTTTCCCCGTAAACGCCGATTACGCTGCAAGTTTGTCCCTGGACAAGAAAGGGAAATGCACGCTGGCAAGGCATATTTTTCAAGGGATAAATTCAATCTTTTGGGGAATAATGGCGAAAAGCAAAGATTTCATGGTCCAGGAAGTTGGTCTGTAGGTTCTCTATTAAAACATGATGAGAGAGAACACGATTGGTTGAAGAGGTTATGCAATGATCTTGGTACATAAGGAAAATTTAAATGGCTAGTGAATCACTTTTCAATCCAATAATGGTTCAGAATAAAACCATTGAGAAGTTCATGCGAGCGCTACAAATCATTCAAAATTAAACCCTCGCTATGAAAGTGCATTCAATGGAGACAGAAAGGACAGGTTCTGGGGTCAGTTCTTATCTTGGATTCTAACGCTCTCCCAGCTCGCTCATTATCCCGGTCATTATAAGAACCAGCTGCCTGTCACATTCGCCATTGAAATCCAATTTCCACCTGTCCCTCATAGAGATGATAGGTGCATGCAGGGTTGCTACTGTCGAGTTGTTGCTGTCCGTTACATTTATCTGTTTTCTATAGCCACGATACTCGGAACTCAATACAGGACCCCCATCCATCATGGATATCACAAGGGACTCCTTTCCAAGACTCATTATTTTGTGTATTCCTGAATAACGATCTTGAGACTCTTGACCATCTAGTATCCTGAAACTGTGTGTAGTCGTCATGAAGTTCTGGGCCTTAACCGAGTACGAATAATTTCCATTTAAGTCACCAATCTTGAAACTAAGAAGACCTGTAACCATCTGCTGCATTTTTGCAAAGAGTCCACTTGCGGTTGGGGGGTTAGCTGAAGGATCATAATCGATCCTCATCAAGTCATTTCCTGCCTGATCCTTTACGATTTTTGTCCTGTACTTTTCATATAGCATAGAGCCAGGGACTGCAAAGGGCTTGATTATCTTCTTGTCCATCAGATAAAGGGTGCTCTGTGCGTTAATATTGCCAGAAATATCATCCAGATCAGGTGCACCTCTTTGCAAACAACTAAAAGTCATATTAATTACTTTGCTTGCTATGAGACTGCCAGTTCTCCGTTGACAGCCTGTGGTATCAGTATGATGTCCTGAGCAGTCCCTCATCGGTCTTGAATCTCCTCTTCAGAGAAGATCTGCTCGAGTGGAAAAATGATGCTCTGCAACGTTGTTCGTCCTGTTCACGCTGGTATCTTCAAGGTACCTGAATATAACCTTCCTGTTCTTCCTCACGAAACTGAGAAACTTCCCAATGATCGGGTCATCAGAATTGATATGTTCCCTTTATTCATTGGAAGACTGAATATCTGTCCAAAATTAAGGGGGGCAGATCAATTAGTGCAGCCACATAACAGTTGCAGAAAAACATTGGAAAATAGCACTCTGCAGTAAACAAAAAACGATAGATGTAAAGTAACGAAGAGAAATATTAAAATACGGAGGGGGTTATTATTCTGAGAGATTAAGATGAAGCGAAACATCAAGATCGTGATTTCCACAGCGATAGCTGCTGCAGCGATTCTAAGCACATTTGGATATCTGCATTTCTATCCCAATAATGTTACTTCCAGCAATGGTAACCTCCAGCAAATTGAATTAGGCCCGAAGTTGGCTGTCAGTGTGAACAATTCTCCAACCAATCCATCTATTGCTAACAATACAACTATATCCCTGCAGGTGTTCGGCTCCTTTCCCGTGTATGTAATGCCTTTCCAGACCATTTACACCAATCTTACTGGCCTTAATTCCAGTAACAATGATCATCTTGTGCAGTTGCTGAATGTAACAGTATCGAGTGGAACAAGTATTTTATTTCTATCCCCAAAGTTTCTCAATATAGCCAATTCCTGGCAGAATTTTTTTGGTGACCCTTCCTGGAATAGTCTTATGGATTATCCATCTCTTACCGTGGAGGCCGCGAAATCCGTGTACGTTAATGGGTCTGTTTATATATACCCATATTTTGGATCGTTACTCTACAATCCACATGGTATCGCTGTGAACATTGTGAACCAGTTAAACAAGAACAGCATGAACGTTTCTCAATGGTTCAATGGGTCCAATATTAATCCCACCAACTACAAGTCGATAAACTATACAGCGCTTGAATTCTACCTGAGCCTTGCTTTTTCTTCCACTCCATCTCAGGTACTAAGGTATGTTGCCCCCCCTCCATCTGGAATAACGAATGCTAGGCCAGATGAAAAAGCGATTTCTTCCGCAACATCAGGCTCATATTACTACTGGCAGGCTTCTTTCAAGGAAACTGTTACCCCGACCGGCATTGTGACTGTGAACGGGTATTTGCCATTACTGGCAGTTCACTTGGGGAGAGGCACTGTCTACGGCGGTTCCCAAATTGTCCTTGGTGCATCCATAGATCTCCAGAATACTGCAATTGGAATAGACTCCACCCAGACTTCATGGTCTCAGACAGGGCAGGTTACGTCCTCCCTTATCAGCGGCCCATCCTATGTACATGTGGCGAGTGCTAAATCTGTACCGCTAGTGAATGCATATTCAGCTATTCCGTTAAACTTATCTGAAGAATTTAATAACAACTATTCCGTATCAATAAATCAAACCACAGCCTATGTCGCAATCCAGAATACAACCTATTCGTTTGAACACTTTTCGATTAGCGAGTCTGAATATAACAACGAATATCTGGTAACCTGGCACCTGAAATCCATTTGGATTGACGGAAGGGAGTACTGGATGAATGTTGCATCTACGACGCTGGAGCAATCCATTTTGGTGAACACTACCCACATAGGAAATGCCTCCGATGGGGGAATCACAAGTATTACTCAAAATGGGCAGGGTAACCTTCAACTTGCTGTAGGTTACCTGCCTATTGAGGTGAATCAGGTTATGCAGAATTTATCCGAACAGAATCCGAGTTCAAATCTTTCTCTTACCACCGCTGGCCCCAGTCATTCGCTATCTGCTCTGTCATTCTGGACTTCGGATTCAGCCTGGACAAATGCCAGTCAGATCATCAGCGACTTTGGAAACCTCTTCACATCTATCGCAGTTGGCCTTTCTCTTGGCCTTGCTATTTCTGATGCTCTCGCCCCGGGAGGGCCGCGGACGGAACCAGGGATTGTAGCGGAAAGTATGGACATAATCGGAGCGGCACTCGCAGTCGGGTCTCTGATACTGAGCCAGTTTACCACAATCGGTTTCGTTGCCAATGCCCAGTCCGTATCCATGGGTTATTCAGTTACGAATGAACCGTGGGCCGGCAGCGGTTCGAACTACCGCTTTGTGTATTATCAAAGCCAGTCACCGATGCAGATGAGTTTTGACGGCAAGGTATTTCAGTTCTATGCACCTAGCAATTACATCAACGTGACTGGAATAGTCAATGTGAGCACAATAACCAACAACCTTATCGTTTCCACTCCAGAGAATAACTCTCAAAGTAATTCAAATACGATTTATCAAAGTTCGGGAGTGTGGCAGGTCGATCCTAACAACCCTCAGGTAGAATATGCGAATTATAACATATCGCATGACGCACAGTACATGGCGGGAAACGTCTTCAATCAGTGGCAGGATTTTGCATTCCAGCCTGGTAACGCTACAGATGGATACCGTGATGTGTATTACGCGGTAGGAAATGTGTCAGTGAATTTGATCAACTCTGATAACGAAATAGTTGCAAGCTGGCACCATAACTTTGGCCAGCGTTTCAGTAATGACAATAGCGGTTCTGATTGGGTTTACATTAACCCCACCTTCAACATTCCGAATGGTACTATCGAACCTATTGTGATGATTCAGTTTGTGAACAATATAACGGGATTTGGGCAGGGGTGGCAGTTTTATGGTATTGGAAACGGAGGATTAATCTCATTCGCGAATGCAGCTGGGAACGTAAATACCTATAACAATCCTGAACCCGCTGGAACATACGAATCCAGCCTTGCGTGGTATGGTTACAATACTATATCAAAATCGATTACCTGGACAAACCCAACCAATACGCTTTACTACATGATCCTTTGGTCATCCCCGTATTATACTGAGGTAAGCTACAATGGCGAGACACAGTTCGGAACAGAGGGGATATTTATAGGATCTCTTAACACCAATTCTCTTAATACAAATTTGGGGTGTTGGATTCCTAATTCTGAAGAGGTAGAGATAAGCGAAATCTTTGTGGTGCCGTGAAAGGCACTTTTTATCTTTCTTCGCAGTGTATTCAGTAAGACAAATATTTCTATAATTCACGAGGGACAGCCTTGGCAAATTGCTCAGGAAGTATGCCAGATCTTCTCTCGAGATCACAGATGAGATAGGATATCCCTCCGAATAGTGACGGGAGCAATCTACTGTTCCAACTGGTATAGTACAGGTATGAGTGACTCTCCACCATATTCAACTACAGCAGGCCTTTCTCAGAGTGGGTGAAATTCCTGGTAACCAGGTAATGGCGTCGGAAGCCTGTGGTACCAGTATGATGTCCTGAGCAGTCCCTCATCGGTCCTGAATCTCCCCTTCAGAAGGTCTGATCGCATGGAAAAATGATGCTCTGCAACGTTGTTCGTCCTGTTCACACTGGTATCCTCAAGGAACCTGAATATAATCTTCCTGTTCTCCCTCACGAAACTGGGAAACTTCCCAATGATCGGGTCATCAGAATCACGGATGTATGTGCCGTTCCTGGACACATTGCGCGATATGCATCCGGGGCAGA
Source organism: Thermoplasmatales archaeon (assembly GCA_014874365.1). Lineage (GTDB taxonomy): Archaea > Thermoplasmatota > Thermoplasmata > Thermoplasmatales > Thermoplasmataceae > JACWAH01. Next base: position 9,648 of record JACWAH010000012.1, on the reverse strand, counting down.
GGGGAGATGAATAATGCAGGATCGGCGGCACATCCTTCATGAACCTTATGCCTGTGGGCTGTTCATCAACCTTCAATGGAGATGAGGGATTATCACCGGAAAAATCGCCAGGATTGGTTGTGATCACAACTCTCCTGATTCCGGGAATCCTGTGAATCCGCATGAAATACAATACGTGTAAAATATTTCATGATTGCGGTCATGAAGCTGGAAATCACAGAATTTCAACTACGATTTGACAGCCTCTCAACTCCAATATTGTAGTAAGAACCTTATAAATATATATGGTTGACAAATCGGGTAAAGTTTATTTTTTAATCACAATTTAACAACCTGTGGAAAGCGAAATAGCAAATGAGAAGCCAAAAGCTGCGGTGTCATGGAGTTCCGGGAAAGACTCTGCATTTGCACTGCTTGAAGTGCTAAGAAAAGGTAATTTCAATATTGTATCCCTTTTAACCACAGTGACGTCCACCTATGACAGGATATCGATGCATGGAGTCAGAAACGAACTACTGCAGAAGCAGTCCGACTCAATCGGAATTCCTTCATTAAAGATTGAAATCCCCCCAAAGTGCAGCAACGAAATCTACGAGGGCAAAATGAAGTCCGCTACAGAACAGCTCAAACGCAAAGGAGTGGAATACCTGATCTTTGGGGACATATTTCTGGAGGATGTGAGGAAATATAGGGAAACCAAGCTTGCAGGATCGGGGATAACTCCGGTATTCCCTTTATGGGGAAGAAAAACACCGGATCTCGCAAAGGAGATCATAAGGTCTGGTATTTCTGCGAGGTTAGTGTGTCTCGATCCTGCGAAAGTGGGAAAGGAGTTCGGAGGGCTCAGGTTTGATCTGAGTTTGCTGAATAGACTTCCGGAGAATGTTGATCCATGTGGAGAAAACGGCGAATTCCACACATTTGTCTATGAGGCTCCGTTTTTTAATAAAAGAGTTGATGTAGAAGTGGGAATCTCAGTTGAAAGGGATGGCTTCCTATTCACAGACCTGGTCCCAGCAGGAGATTGAAAAACTATAATGACCATTATCATGGTGGCAAGGATTCAGTACATTCGCCGATGTCTGAGCTAAAGGATAATCAAGGGAGTATAAATAATTGGAGAATCTGGCTCTACCCAATTCGCTGCAACAGATCCTGCATTTGAAGTCCTGGCAATGCTTTTTCCTTCACTTTAGGCATAGGACCAGTCTTAGGTGCAAAGAAGCGGAAAAATATGAATCAGCCTAACGCGCGAGCAATCGGAAAATAAAACAGCTAATTTTCCACATCTACATTTATTTTCCCTGTCATAATTGAGATGTGCCCGCCATCGGGTTCATTTCGCCCTCAAAATATTCAGGATCACTGGGTGCGAGTTTCTTGCCTATAAGCATGTATCCCGCACTCGACCCTCTTCCACTGGCGACTGTAAACCTGTCGAAACCGGAAATTTTCACCCTGTCTCCTACCGCCAGGTTATCATTGCAACCAATCCTTACAGACATCCCTTCAAACCTCGATTTTGCCTGATAGCTGCTGATAAGGCTTTGTATTGTGAACGTCCTGCCAACTGCATTCATGTAGACCCTCTTGGAAACTCTGACTGCTACTCCTACAAAAATTACACCTGCGATTGGAAGTCCAAAAACGAAGACATATGTATATATAAGAATTAATTGTAAGCCATTGTTGGCCGCTGAAGGATTCTGGTTGTGTATTGACGGTATAAGCACCAATATAACATAGAAAATATATAGTAACTCACTGAAAATGCAGGCGTAACCAATAACCTTCAAAACATTAACTATGATGCCAACCTTCATGAAACTGCAAGAAACATTCTTCTATAAAACTTTTTCATTAGGTGCTGGCAGTTGTGGCCACAACCACAATGGCTGGTGAAGGTGCAGTGATGTCTGCGGAAGTGTTCAACACCTCATGCGCAGGAAACTTCCTGTTGAAACGCATGCTCCCAGCAGGAGACTTTTCCACCAGCCAGCACCCTTTTTGAATCCATTCTGTTTAATTCCTCGGAAAAGTCTGATGGAGTGCAGGAAGAACACAGGAACGTATGGAAGGCACAGATTATGCTTGACCGCGGTTTGGGCTCGAAATTGGTGGATATCCCCTGTGAATTCGGAACCAGCCCAAATTCCATCATAAAGTGGCGAGATCGCCGTTTCTCGATGGGAACAAATGGGGCAAACGATTCTCCTCGTTCCTGGAAGCCCAAGGCATGGGATATACTCATCTCACGGGAGCCAGGTTTGCAGCTTTGAAGGTCATGGTGTATCTCCGCCGCCTGGCATCTTGTCCAGATGTCAGTGGATATTGTTGGATCATACTTGGATCCAGAGAGGATACCATCACTTCCACCGGCGAGAAAACAGGTTACGGCGCATACAGATGGTGATAAGATCGAATATGCCTAAAGAGCACAAACAGAGGGGTGATACACTGAATCCAGTCGCTGCTCCCGGGATAGCACTGGGAACAATAACGGCAAAAACTTTGAAAAGATTTGGCGGAGCCAAACAAATATTTTTTTATGAATTGTCAGCTTAAGCTTGGGCAACTAAACTTATTTGTACAATGAAATATTTCATTTATGGTAATGTATGGGTTATTTTAAATTCACAATTAGCAGTGTATTTATACATAATCTTTATAAAACCCAGCAAAATACTCACTTCCATAGGGATCACAAATGACAAGATTCGTGCTTATATCTGATACAACCTTAAGTTATGAATACAGGAATTTCCCTCTGCTCGATTTCCTTCCCAGCGCACCAAGCAGAGCGATTCCTCAACCAATTTACAGATTCCTAAAAGGCCCGCCTCCCGCAGTCAAGCCAAATGGGGAACTCCTTCGTGCACCCTACTCGGTAAGGAAATTGCAGGCTTCTCTTCTTACGAGGTTTGACAGGAATGACGTGGCTGTCGCGCACGACGACTACCTTGCAAATTTTATAGACGACAAGACAGAGGTAATTGGAATATCGACAATGGATCCGCTGGGAGTAGGTCCGACAACCATGTCCTATTATGCGCTCAAAGGAGGGGAGATGATGGCCTGGGTAAGAAGGGACTGGGATATTCTCATGGAAAAAGTTAACAGGGCCAGGCAGGGGAAGAAAGCCAAGCTCGTAGTAGGTGGACCAGGAGTCTGGGAGTTCACCATTCTCAGGGAAGAAATAGAAAAATACGGATTTGACTACATTTTCCAGGGCGAAACTGACGACATTGCGCCTATGCTGTTCGAGCAAATAGCTTCGGGTAACATAGATTCGTCAATGTTCCATCGCGGCTACATGTCTTATGACGATAATTTTCATAAAGTCATAAAACAGGATGATAAGTTCATTGCTAGAGGTAACAGCATCCCCCCCTATCCAAAACTCAATTCCATCCCGCTTATGACAGAACCCTCCGTAAAGGGAATGGTGGAGGTGATGAGAGGATGTGGAATAGGCTGCGATTTCTGTGAAGTGACTCTTCGCCCCTTAAGGTATTACGAGCCTGAAGAGGTGGTCAAGGAAGTTACCATTAACGCAAATTCAGGCCAGATTAATGGCTGGCTCCATTCAGATGAAATTTTTGCGTACAAACATGGAAATATGTATGAACCTAACGAGGAAGCACTGACAGAATTGTTCTCCGCCGTCATGAATGTTCCCGGCATCGAGCGTTCAAATCCCACCCATGGAAGGATATCGATTCCCGCTGGTTACCCGGAAATGCTGGAGAGACTCTCCAAAACGCTTAAGGCTGGTCCTCGCAACTGGATTGGCCTCCAGACTGGTGTTGAAACAGGAAGCGATTCCCTGGCAAAGAAACACATGCCAAACAAAACGCTTCCCCTAAAAATAGGCCCGGATGGATCATGGGCCGACATTGTCTGGCAGGGAGTTTACAATGAAACGAGATATTATTGGAGGCCCGCATTCACCATCCAGGTTGGTCAGGAGGGGGAGACCGAGGAAGATTACTGGGATACCATCGGTATGATAAACAAACTTAGCTATTCGTATTCCGGGAACAGACCATTTGAATTTACGGTAACTCCGCTTGTGAATGTTCCTTTGGGAAGGATCAAATCAAGGAGCCTTAACAAGAGTATTCTGACCAAGGAACAACTTGCAGTATACTACGCATCATATCGGCATCTTGCCAAGATGGCTATCAGGGATGGTTATGGAAACACAGAAGGCAACTTCTTTGCCAGGGCTGGAACTGGATCAATTATATCATTTGGCGGCATATTGATGCTGAAATACATTGAGAGAATGGCCAGAAAGGCAGGTGTGGACCTGGATAAGGTGAAGAAATATTCCGTTCCGTCGGATAAGGAGATTCATACACTAAGTCAGGCTATACGTGCCTAAGGACCATGCGAATAATCAAAAACACAGTTCCTCTGGATAGTTCATACGTTCCCGACAACCTTATTTTCAGGGAAAGGGAAATTTCAATTATTTCCGATATAGTTATTTCCAGTCTGACAAAAGGGATTGCCACCCCGTTGTGGGTATACGGTGCTCCAGGAGTGGGAAAAACCTCTACATTGAAATACCTTCAGAGAAAAATAAAGAACCCGCGAATACTCTATGAGAATTCACTCTCCCATGGGTCCGTAAGGGCCATCTTAATCTCTATTCTCGCACAGCTCGGCAAAGTAGTTCCCCCGGCTGGCGTCACCTATAAACAGATTTTCACTGCATTCAACGATTATCACAGGGAAAACAACCAATCGCTGGTTGTAGTTCTTGACGAAGCCGCTCATCTATACAAGGACACGGAAGGGATATACAATCTGAATCGGGCTCAGGAGCTTTACAATGTCAGTATCTCTCCCGTTTTTATCTCCATAGATACCCCTGAAATTCACTCCTCATTCAGAGAACAGGCTGGTTCAATCAGGTTGGAGACCTTAAGATTCGGAAAATACTCAACGGATGAACTTTTCGGCATAATCCTTGACAGGGCAAAGCGGGCACTTAACGATGGAACGTGGAACGAAGAAATCCTGAGGTATGTAGCAGAATCATCAGAGGAATACGGAAGTGCCAGGGTAGCAATAGAAACACTTCAGAAAGCGGCATTATTGGCGGATCATCGTGGTGCAGAGAGCATTGAGCCAGACGACGTACGCAGCGCAATCTCGATCATTGATCCGTACGTTACCGAGAGCAAGCTCCTTCAGCTGGGGAATACCGATCTTATTATTCTCCTGGCCATATGCAGGGTCCTGCGTGGATCTATCAGCACAAACGTGAAAGAAATCAGCATAGAGGTCCAGTCTGTCATGGAAGAATTTCCCATTCGCGGGGCTGATTTCAGGATCTACGATACCATAAGGAAACTTGAGCGATTAGGTTTTGTCAAGGGGATCATCGTTGGCATGGGCGACAGGAAGGGTGTTTCAAAAGTCATACAGATCAGCGACATTCCCGTTGGCGTGCTTTCCAGAAAGATAGAGAACATCCTTTCTGTCATTGGCAGATGACGTAAGGTTCAGCTCTGCCGCTTTCACTATAAAATCAAAAGGCTCGAAGGATCTTTCAAGTGTTTTCCTGTACATCACCCTGTCATAATCTATCCCTTTCCCAGTTCTATCAAAAACCCCGTTTCTCCTGTCGACTACCACTGCGCTAACATTTTCTCCCGGGTTCATCTCTACGCCGGCTTTTTTTAATCTGTCAAGAAGTTTCTTCGTTACCGTATTAACGGTATATTCTTCCGGCCTGCGTGTAATGTGGAAACTGATGGTAAGGTCCTCTGTCCCTGCCTTATTGAGTTTCTCCAGATATGTTCTCTTCAGTTTCTCAAGATCGCTCCTTTTGGCAAAAACCTCTGCATCTGAAATACATGATCCAAAAATTGACGCCGCATCTCTCTGAAAATCCTTGCATATTTCAGGAATGTTTTTCCTCCTTATGTCTAATCCGCGGATTTTAAAAGTACCATCGCTTCTCATGCCTATATATGAACCTGGGGAACCGTATCCGTTCCTGGCAGGAGGGAAGAGTATCCATTTATATTCGCTGTCGATGACAATGTCAATTCTCGTCCTTTCTTTAATCCTTTTTAGCAGTTCGTCAACGTTGCCTCCTCCTGAAACCCAGAGGGAATCCACTATGCCATGGATGACAATGAAACCCATGTTCCTGGCTTCCTCAATAGCCACAGAAAGTGCCCATCTGCCGATTGCAGTGATGGATTCATGAATCTCGATCTTCCCGAATTTAGCGTTTTTGTATCCAGTGTATCCAAACGACGTAAGAAGCATCCATTTCAGCGCAATGTCACGATTTGCGTAAGTTTCATGCCTGCCCTTTATGGATTTGTAGAACAATCTCCTTTCTAGAAGATTTTCCAGGGCCCTTGACAGGAAACCTTTCGGAGAACTCTTTATAGAATACCCGAGTCCTGGAACGGTGTAATCTCCATTTCCAAGCATCTCTGGAGAAAGATTGTATCTGACTATTATGCTGGGATACATGGAAGAAAAGTCAATTTCCGTTGCATTCCAGTAAAGGCCCGGATCAGGCTGAAGGGTTAGGCCTCCACGATCTGCAAGCCTCAGAAGCGAAAGCGATTTTGGCGATTCATGGTCATCCTTGTACGCAGGTATCAGTATTCCAGATCTTACTGCCTCTGCAATCTCCAGGGATGATACCGCCGTCCCGGGCGTCACTACGGATGCCGTTTGAAGGGGGAGGTTTGATATCCGCGAAACCTCCATAATGCCTGGAAGCCCGGCTTCTGCGTAAATAAATGAATCCGCGCCAATACAAATCTTTCCATGTATGGAGGTTCTCTCTCCGGTATAATGCACCTGTCCGTAAGATTCAAAAGTCTTTCCTCCCGTTTTCCGGTAATTGATCCTTCCTATGTCCCTAGAATTCAGTTCGTTCAGTAAATGGGAAAACCCGGATGAACTATCTGAATAAACTATTATGATGGAAGACGAGATGCGATCATATATTTCTTCATACAAGCGGTTGTCGAGTGTTCTGGAAGCCCTGCCATCAATGATCACTTTCTTGATTTCAGAACCTGACAGCACGGGGATTATTGACACAGATGGAACACTGGGGTCCAGTGATTCCGGCGATTCAAGATCAAACAACACCTTCGCCTTCTCTGAGATATATCGGTGGGGAACGTTCAAATCGGCATTATACAGCTTTATTTTTCTCCTGATTCCAGATTGCTCAAGGAACCTCTTTATCAACGCTATCCTTGACGGCCTGAGGCGTATTTCCAATCCACTGATTTCCCCATAGACGCTTCTCCTGAGGCCCTCATACATCCTGATTCCTTTTACGTTTTCCAACTGGTCTTCAATTATGCTCAGATCATGAGCTTTACCAGAAAGAAATATCCAGGAGAAATAGTTGTGACTTACAAATTCCAGTTGCCTATCCTTATAGTACCACAGTGTAACTTTATCCCCGCCAGTTGCATTTATCAGTACTGGCTCTCCATTCTTCGTTATCTCTCACTTTTCCCGTTTCTGACTATTTTAAAAAGCTCAAACATAATAGAGATTAGATATCCTGTTGCAGTGTCCACTGCTGAATAATTTATATCCGGCGCATGCAGCCTTCCAAGGCTGAGCATCTGCCTAAAAAGATTTTTTTCATCGGCATTCATCAACTCGCCCATCCTGCTTAATTCATTAGAAATGGAGTCAATCTTCTGCTTTACAGTGGGAGTGGTTCTTCCCATAAGTAAAGCCCTTTGTCGTTTCTAAGTTCAGGCTGATCAAGTGCAGTTCTCTGCATATAAATTGAGTGTATGCCTATGTCTCCAACTATGTTGACTGCTATTATTGCACCCTTGAAGTAAGTCTTTATCCGTATTATGTCCATTATAGATTCAAAACACTCCCTCGACCAGCTCCTGATTATGCTGCCTCTCAGGACAACGTAGAAAGCGTCGCTGTCATCGTTCATCAGCACGTTTTCAAGCTGATAAGGAGTCAGTATCCTTACGGCATGTATTTTCTCCAGATCATATCTTGGGAAGTAATTCTCAACGTCAAGTATTATCCCGTCAGAAGCAAGTATGGTAATCCTACCCCCAGCCGAGACCATGGAGGAAGCAAACCTGAATGCATCCTTGCTGTTGAACATTTCAGATTTCTCAACTGTCAGTACACCTTTCATGAATTAATATATTGGGCATATAGAATAGTATATCGGGAGATCATGAAAATGTGCAAATGGCTCTACATGTGCACTCTCTCAACAGTTATAGTGCGTGATCAGGCAGTATTAAAATGCAACACAACAGCAATTCCAAACGAGCGGGATCGGCTTAACAGACCTTGGGTAAGGCAACAGTTATCGGGGATTCCCGCTTCCAACTTTATGGAATTTATTCCTCCGGTTTGGTCATGGGAATTAAATCAATCCCTTTTTTTTGCACCTATGACGAATTGCTTAACCTCTTCAACATGTGATCTGGGATTCAGTTGAGAATTATGAACCAGTCTTATCTTCATTTCGCTATCTATAAGGAAAGTGATCCTTGCCGGAATTATCCTGCCTTCTGCACCATACAACTTTCTCAACTTCTTTGAACTGTCACTTATCAGGGGGAACTGAAGGGAATGATGTGTTTTGAACGACTTGTGTTTCTCCGTAGTATCTGAACTAACACCTATCACTGTCACGCCAAGCTCCTTTAGCGAATCCCAGTTGTCTCTGAAACACTTGGCTTCAGCAGTGCAGCCTGGAGTTTCATCCTTGGGGTAAAAATACAATGCGACAAACCCGCCTTTGCTAATCTCAGAAAGTTTGATCCTCTTACCATCCTGATCCACCTCGTCAAAATCTGGAGCTATATTTCCTACATTTAATGCCATAGCAACCACTATATATTCATTGCTTGCTGATAAATACTTTCAATTAGTATCGTGATTCCCACTTACCCTCTTACCCTATTTATTACTGTACTTGGAGGTTGATTGCAATAATAATTCAACTGTTATCGGGAATCCTCACAAATTTCTTTAAGCGGATGCACTTAACTACAAACTTAAGTTCTCAGAAGACTTTTTTTACGCTGCTGGCTTGCTTTTGTTAGCACTTGTAGTGTCAACCGGTTATTTTGCATCCTAGGTTGAAAAGGAATCAAAGAACCGTATCGGGCAATCAAAAATTCTCAGAATTGAATTTTCCGTATATTGTTTTATTATCCTTTTTTACAAGGAATCTAGCAAGAAAGCTCCGACCTTCAGGTAGGAGATGAATTGCGAACATTAACGCAAACACTATTATGGATGCATCGAATCTGACATCAGGCACGAAACTACTGCGGGTATAGTTCCCGGAGGAAGTCGTTGCATGAAAATCCCCATGAACCGATTGCTCCGAAAGGACTTGGTCATGAGGTTGGGAATGTTCCCATTCCGCAGTCCACACAGGGGAATGGACACGAAACATATCCCGATTGCGTGCAGACAGGGATGTACGCAAGTGGAGCACTGATACCCACAGAGGGGCAACGTTCAGGACTGGAGCGACCCCGAAACTCGGTAATGGGTTCTCACAAAACCGTCCGGACCGTGAGGGATGAAAACGAAATAAAAGCAAAAGTGAGAACCTCCGAAGCTTTAGCGAGGAGAGTATGTCAG
>JACWAH010000011.1 GCA_014874365.1 Thermoplasmatales archaeon | reverse complement strand
GGGAGCTTCCATGGAGGACGGACGATGGCCTCGACCCAGACAGCTGGTTCGACAGGGAGGACGTATATGAGCTGATGCTGCAGGTACTCCAGGGTGCAACAGATTCCCTTGTCAAGACAGTCTTCGGGCTCATAGTCGACAGGAGGTCCAAGGAGGAGGGAAGGAGTGATGGTTGAGCACTCCAAGGAGAGGGGAATATAGGAATACCTTGTCTTTGAGCAATTTGGTTAATTATAAATAAGATTATTGGCATGAGAATGTATGACTAACGACAAGGAGCCAGCAGATGAAAGAGCGCCTAGGAGGTCTTGGCCATGGGTTGTTGCTTTGGTCGTCGTTGCAGTAATAGGTTTTTCGGCGGGTTATTTCCCCTTTCATTCAACTGCCCCGCAATCAAGCATTATAAACATACAGTTTTATGAAAGCCTCGCCCCCTCGGAGCAAAATTACACTAACAACACATTAATTCCCCAATTCGAGACCGAGTATCCGGGAATTCATGTCACTCTGGTGAACACAGCATCTGGAGGCGTTTCCTCGGACATACTTACAGATGAGAAAGCGGGCAAGGTCGGAGCAATTATCGCCGGTCAGGATAACCTTGAGATCGGACAACTGATATACAGCTCGATCGGAAACGTTCTGATGCCACTGAATAACATAACCCCAGCAATTTTGCCTTCATCCCTAATACCCTCGGCTGCCAATTTAGTGAACTATGAAAAAACTGTCTTTGGAGGAGTTTACTTTGTACCATTTAGGGGGAATGTACCTCTTGTGTTCTATAACAAAACTCTCTTCAGCGAAGTAGGCATCTCCACTCCGCCTTCAAACGATAGTCAGCTGCTTCAGGATGCCGCACTCATAAAGAATAAGACCGGACAGAATGCCATTATGATACAAGGAGCTTCAACAAACGGAGGACACTCAGGCTCCAGCACTGCCACCGAATTATACCAGCTCATGGTTCAATATGGCGGGAATCCCCTTTATCTTAATGATAGCGGTGATCTTCATGCAGTCCAATATCTGTATAATTTAAGCAAATATTTCACTCCTGCTTTTACTGGGGGGTATTGGGGTTCATACAGGGGACTTGCGGTAGGGAACTATTCAATCCTAGATTACCAGTGGCCTTATGTTTATAATATCTTAACGACAACCTACCACATGACGAACTCCTCACTCGGCGTATATCCTGGACCTTCTGGACCCGTAAATGGAAACCATCTGATGGGCGGGGACGTGTTGTTCATTCCAAAGGGAGCGACTCATTTACCGGCCCTTGAGGCTTTCATGTCGTACCTTTTAGGGGCGCAGGCACAAAAAGAAACGCTGTTGAATCTTTCGTGGGTTGCAATAAACAGTCTTGCTTATCAAAACCTTCCTTCTCAATACTCAGTGGTAGACAAGGCGCTCGGCGATGCGATATCAACCGGCGTATTCTTGAGGAATCCTACACCTTGGATTACTGAGTGGCAGGTGATCTTCTCCAACGATGTGTTCAACCCCCTGTTCGTCCAGAAGACCTCAGGGTACAGCGATATAGCAACTCTCCTCTCCACTGCCCACACTGCAATGTACAATTACATTAACGTCAACTACGGAGCGGCAAACGCAACTGCCTACCAGAGCGACTCAAATTACGGTCCGATATCAGTTTAATTCTTTTTATTTTGGTGTTTTTTTGGTCAAATGGAAGGACAGCTGGACAGCCTACCTAATGATATTACCCGCGGTCATCTACGTGACATATTTAGCCTTCTACCCAGCCATTGAGGCAGTCTACGGAAGCTTTCAAACTATCCGGGGGACGTATACGGTTTACAACTACCAGTTTGTCTTTGGAACGTTCGGAAGGATCGAGTTTCCGGCATTGCACTTAAGCATCCCAACACCTATCTACAACACCTTTGTAATAACGCTAACTGCACTGGTATTACAGTTTTCATTGGCCCTGATAATTGCAAGCCTACTGTCCAAACCCTTCAAGGGCCGTGCTGCTTTTTCTGCATTGTTTCTGATACCGTTTGGAGTGGCCACTGTGGTAACAGGGCTGATCTTCCACAATATGTTCTCAACTTATGGGGGGTATGCCAACTCCTTTTTGAGGGCAATAGGGTTAAGGCCAATTAACTGGACCGGTTCATATTGGACCTCCACAATTGTTCTGATCCTGGCCGACGCATGGAAAAACACCCCGATAGTCACTCTAATCCTCCTAGCAGGGATGACTTCCATATCCCCGGACATTTACAGCCAATCAATGGTAGATGGCGCAGGCGTCTTCCAGAGGTTTTTCCGAATCACCCTACCTAACCTAAAGGGGTTTATTGTGATTGCCTTGATGATAAGGGGAATAAGCGAATTTAATATTTTCGCGATGGCACTTCTCGTCTACCCGTACCAACTTCTGACCACGATGACATACGCTCTGTACGACACAGTCAACGCTCATCCTTCATACGCGGCAGGTTCTATCCTCCTGGCCTTCGTTCTGATCTTTGCTGTGATAATAATGACCTATAGAGGAAGATATAGGGGTGTATGAGAGATGGTCAGTGAATACAACAACCCTAGAACCAGGTATTACATTTACGCAGTCGCTGTCTTCGTCTCTTTTTTTGTCTTGTTGCCAATCTATATTCTTGTCATAATATCGTTTGCGCCATCCAGCCAGACCATAGATATTTATTACCCTTATCTCATTCCAACCAAGCTAACACTTGTAAATTTCATTAACTCCTTTAGGGGTGTAGGAACTCTTCTGGAGGCCGCATTTTTCAAGAGCCTAGAAACAGCCTTCATCGTGGCTGCCTTGGCAATACTGCTTGGGTTCCATGCAGCGTTTGGCCTGAACAGGCTTCCCCTCAGGGTAAACAGTACCTTGATCGGTATCCTATTCTTCTCCACGATGATACCATCCATTACAATTGCGATACCTATTAGCGTGACCTTTCTAAAAGCCGGCCTTTACGATACCTCGGTTGGTCTTGCCCTCGCCCAGGAACTGGTAGTCTTGCCCCTGACCGTCTTCATACTTATGGGAACTTTGGACTCGATCCCGAAGCAGCTGGAGCAACAATCCAGGGTGGATGGGGCATCGTTCTTCCAGACGCTTTATTTGGTCATCTTCCCTCTGGCAGTCCCTGGAATCGTATCCGCATTCCTGTTATCTTGGCTAATGTCTTGGGACGAATTTACGTTTGCTGCCTTAATCTCTCCTGTGCATCCAACTCTGCCATTTCTGATCTACCTTTATGCATCCTCCAGAGGGGGAAGCATATTAACTGGCGCATCTTTTGCCTTACTTGTCACAATCCCCGTGATTGTTCTAACGATTATATTGTCCAAATTCATTAAAGGAGGGTACCTGACCTCTGGTATTACGGGTTGAGAACTAATGCATACCGAGAAAAATAGGAATGGGATTCGATCGCACAGGATCTATGATCTAGCACCCTTGACTAGGGAGATTGCCCTCCTCCGATCACCTAGAGGGTACCTTTATGCGGGTCTCCCCAAGTTCAAGGCATTATTTGGGAGGGACTCGCTCATAACTGGATGGGAACTATTGGATTGGGATTATAGCTATGCCGTTTCAGCCATCAGGGAGCTCTCCAAGCTGCAGGGAGCTCGAATAGACCACTCAAGGGGAGAATACCCTGGAAAAATTCCACATGAGTTTTATGAGTCCGATAGGGAGTATGAGGCTCGCAAAAAGGAGATACCTTGGCTATCGAGGGAGCCTAACTACTTCTCAGTAGATAGCACTCCACTATTCGTGATATTGGCATCCTTAATAGGAAGGAAGAACCCTCACCTCATCACGAGGGAATTAAGTAAATCGGTGCAAAGGGCCTTCCTTCTCTTACTGGAGAGTTCTTCTAGCTTGGGATTGCTAAGTTACGTTAAGAACGAGAGCGGCCAAGGACCAAAAAGCGAATCATGGAGAGACGGAATAGGAGATATTCTCGACAGGCTGAAGTCTCCAGTCGCCACTGTGGGAACACAAGGCTATCTATACTCCGCACTAACCAACGGAAAAGAATTCCTCGAAAGGAGAGGAGCAGGCAATGAGGTGCTAAGAAGCAGTTCCGAAAACCTGATTAGAATTATGCCTGATAAACTGGATGACTACTTTTGGAATGATGATTTGTCGTATTTTTCGCTGGCGGTGGACGGTGATGGTGTTTCTGAAACCGCTATTACGAGTGATCCAGGCCACCTTATATTCTCCGGTATCCTTTCAAGAAATCGGGAAAGGGAAGTTGTTGACAGGCTATTTGAACCAGACCTGCTGACGGACTACGGCATAAGGAGTTTATCATCTCTGGATCCGAGATTTGATACGAGGGCCTACCAGAGGGGTTCCGTATGGCCTCAGGACAACTGGATCATATCCCAGGGACTGATGCTGAGGGGCTACTCTAATGAGTACACGAAGCTAAAAGACTCCCTCCTGGAAGCGTACTACAAAATGGGGATGATGCCTGAGTACTTTGGGGTAGAGAGGAATGGTTCCTTAATTCCGGTTGAGAAGATGAGGATAAAACCTTGTTATCCGCAGGCATGGTCCACTGGGGCGATCATAAATTTGGCCATCAAAGAATCCAACTTGGGAAGAGAAAGAGAGGTGAAATAGGGTGGTAGCTAAACTGGAGCTGGTGAGTCTGTCTAAAAGCTACGGAAAGATCGATGTTATCAAAAATCTGAGCCTGGAGGTCGGGGCTGGTGAGTTTTTTGTTGTTCTCGGCCCTTCTGGGACTGGTAAATCCACGCTTCTTAAGCTTATAGTGGGGATAGAACAACCGGATGAAGGTAAAATACTGATTGATGGAAAGGACGTGACCAGACTTCCGCCGAATAAAAGGAATCTTGCGATGGTGTTCCAAAATTATGCGCTCTATCCTAATTTGAACGTTTACCAGAACATAGCCTTCCCCCTGAAGATGCACAGGAGGAGAAATATTGATTCAAAAGTGAAGAAGGTTGCCCAGGAACTCGGCATCGAAGAGATTCTGGAGAAAAGGATACAACAGATAAGCGGGGGCCAACAGCAGAGGGTAGCCCTAGCAAGGGCAATCGTAAGAAATCCAGCTCTATTTCTGTTGGACGAGCCCCTCAGCAACCTTGATGCCCGGGTCAGATACTCCGCAAGGAGCGAGCTGAAGAAGATTCAGGAAGAACTGGATGAGACGTTCCTCTTTGTCACTCATGACCAGAAGGAGGCTGAGGCGCTTGGCGACAGGGTGGGCGTTCTTCACAGCGGAAGCTTCGAGCAAGTTGCTCCCTACAGGGAACTTTACGAAAACCCTGGCACCCAATGGATAGGAGATTTTGTCGGAGACTTTCCGATGAATTTCATAAAAAACATTGGATTCAGACCGGAATGGACATCCATTGGAGACAGCGGCGAGCATGAAATCATGGTGGATACATCAGAAAGCATTGGGGGTATTTTCTTCATACATGGCACGTTGAAAGATGGAACGTCGCTTATACTTAAGAGCCTGAGACGTTATGATGTAGGAGATTCAGTTAGATTTTCTGTCACCCGCTCCAGAACGTTCTCCGAGGCTCCCTAAAGCCTGAACTCCGCCCTTAGTTAATAACAAGGTCCTTTTCCTCAATGTTCATAGCTTCTAATATCTCCCTCTGCTTCTTCGATATCTCTGTGAGGAACGGTGAACTGTCGAATAAGGATAAAGC
>JACWAH010000010.1 GCA_014874365.1 Thermoplasmatales archaeon | reverse complement strand
TCAGGTACATAAAATACGCAAATGGCGTGATTCTGGTGAGAAGCGAGAACAGCGATCTTGTTGTCGAATACCTCAAGGAGAATGGTGCCAGGATCTACAAGTGGGAGGTACCGATATCCAGGAAGGAGGAATCGGATCTACGTGACGAGGGACGTTAGCAGAGTGGGCGAAATTCCATTTATATATTTGTTCAACACAGCAGTTTCAATGAAAATGTTTAAGTAAAGTTCTAATTCAGATGCGGGAGAAAACCAGATCATGTTTATAGACGCTGAACCGGGTGCGGAAAGAGATTTGAGCGGGTACAAGTCAATGATTGGAAAGAGTGAGTTCCTTTCTGACTTAAGGAGAATTAACAGGGAAGTTTCTGATTCCCTTTTTGAAGATATTCTTCAGACTGCTGCTCTCCTTGCTCCAGAAAACATCGTAATGATAGAAAGCGATGACCGGTCTGACCTGATCAAGGGGATGCTGGAAACAGGAATGCTTCTGGAGTTGAACCAGAATGAATATCCTGACAGCTATTTACACCGAAGCAATGTGAATGATGTTGCAAGGTCCGAGAAGGACACTTTCATATGCACCACTGGTTCGGCAGACGATGTGGGACCTACCAATAACTGGATGCACACAGAAAAAGCCCTGAAAATTCTCACACCGTTGCTCAGGAATTCAATGAATGGAAAGACAATGTACGTCGTTCCATATTGGCTCGGCCCAAAAGGTTCTTCATTCGGTGATGCTGGAGTTGAAATCACGAACAATGCTTACGTGGTTCTCAACCTCATGATAATCACCAAGGTTGGTCCAGAGATTACCGAATCCTTTGGAAAGAAGGGAAGCTATGTGCTGGGTGTTCATTCCACCTGCACCCTGGACTCACAGAATCGTTACATAACGCATTTCCCGGAACTCAATGATGGAAAAGGATTGATAATCAGCGTCAACACTGACTATGGTGGGAACGCACTTCTTAGCAAAAAGTGCCATGCCTTGAGAATCGCCACTAGAAGGGCTTCGAGGGAAGGCTGGATGGCGGAACACATGATGCTCATCGGTCTCAATGAGCCGGATGGAACCAAGACCTACATAACCGGTGCATTTCCAAGCTCTAGTGGAAAAACCAATCTTTCCATGATCGTAGCCCCGGAAGAGTTGAAGAAGCTTGGTTGGGCTTCAGAACTAATCAGTGACGACATAACCTGGATAAATGTGGTCAACGGAGTTCCTTTTGGCATAAACCCTGAAAGCGGATTCTTTGGCGTGGTACCTCAGACCAGTTATAAGACAAACCCAAATGCAATGAAAACTATCAAGAGCAACACGGTTTTCACGAATGTGGCCTTGGATTCAAACGGAGTGCCATTCTGGGAAGGTAAAGAAGAAAAGTATCCTGATGAACTTTGGGACTGGACTGGAAAGAAATTCGACGGCACCGGTAAGGCTGCCCACCCCAATTCAAGATTCACCACTTCGGTCAGGCAGTATCCTTATCTTTCTCAAGACTTTGACAATCCTTCCGGCGTCCCTATATCTGCATTCCTTTATGGCGGTAGGAGGAGGGACCTAGTCCCGCTAATATACGAATCATACTCATGGGACGAGGGAGTGTTGATTGGGGCAATGCAGAGGGTGGAAACTACAGCGGCTTCCACGGGTCAGGTTGGTATATTGAGAAATGATCCAATGGCCATGAGACCATTTACAGGATATAACATGGCACGGTACTTCGATCACCACCTTAAGATGGGTGATGCCATGAAAATTAAACCAAGGATTTACAACGTGAACTGGTTCAGAAAAGATACTGAGGGAAAGTTCCTCTGGCCTGGATATTCATATAACATGTATGTGTTGAGATGGGTCGCCGGAAGGGTACATTCTAAAGCAAAGGGAATTGAAACTGCGGTTGGTTATGTCCCGCCAGTAGAGGAATTCAGGGATGTAAAAGGGGTATTGCCGAAAGTCATTTCAGACCTTCTCAGAGTAGACACCAAAGGTTTCAGAAGTGAATTGGAGGAGACAGAGTCGTTCTTCAAGACATTTGGAACTGCCTTTCCAGAGAGACTCTGGGCTGCTTTCAGGAAAATGAAGGAGAGGACGGAATCTTTTTAGGCACTGTTTGGCGCAGTGTGCCGAATCCCATTAGCTGTCAAGGTTGTTACCAAATGTTTATAATTCAATTGAGATTCCATTGCCCGGTGAAACTTTATGCAACAGGGACAAATGGCTTACGACCGAGCGATCACAGTATTTTCTCCTGATGGGAGACTTTTCCAAGTTGAATATGCAAGGGAAGCGGTAAAGAAAGGATCAACTGCACTGGGAATAAAATTCAAGAACGGCGTAGCCCTTGTATCTGAAAAGAGAGTCAGAAGCAGACTCGTAGAACAAAACTCAGTTGAGAAAATCCAGCTTATTGACGACTTTGTTGCTACCGTGACTTCGGGGCTTGTCGCCGATGCAAGAGTTCTCATTGATTATTCGAGGGTGGGATCTCAGCAGGAAAAGGTAACTTACGGAATGATGGTCAATCTTGAGAGCCTTGTCAAGAAGGTTGCAGATCAGATGCAGCAATACACGCAATATGGAGGAGTTAGACCATACGGCGTATCAATGATATTTGCCGGCGTGGACCAGATTGGGCCAAGAGTGTTTGACTGTGATCCAGCAGGCACAATAAACGAGTACAAAGCGGTTGCAGTTGGTGCTGGAAAAGACCAGGTTACAGCCTACCTGGAACAGAAATACTCTGAGGACCTGAAGGAATCTGATGCTATTTCTTTGGCGATTGCCGCTCTCCGATCTTCCCAGGAAGAGGACGCAGCGAAGTCAATACCGGAAGTTGCTTCAGTTACATCAGGAAACAAATTCAGGGTATTTGAGAAAGAAGAAGTGTCAAAGCTTTTCTAAACCCATTTTTTACTTTTATTGTACTAGTTTCTTTTATCTGTTAAATTATTGCTTTAATATGGACCTAAAAACCAATAATAATAGCTCTTCAACGTAGATGTACTGCCGCGAGGTACGAAATCGCATATCCCTTGCCAGATATTCATTAACATCTGCCTATAAACATTATACAAGTTCCATTTTAATTGAAAAGAGTAGAAAAATATTAGTAATAGCTCGGCGATCAAATACGATGAGTTACGAAGCTGAAATCAGCAGAACGAATCCATCGCTAGTAGTGTTTATGATTGACCAGTCGAGGTCTATGAGCCATAAAATACCCGGCAGCGACAACTCTAAAGCCAGGGAAGCTGCTGATGCAATAAACAGGCAGATTGGAGAATTCATAGGCAGGTGTACGAAAGCTGACGGCATAAGGGATTATTTTTACCTTTCCGTAATTGGGTACGGCTTCAGGGCTGGCACCGCACAGGCTATTCTCAAAGGAGATCCGGTTCAGCCTATTTCCGCTCTAGCAAACAACCCACTTAGAACAGAGAAGAGAATAACCAAAGTCTCCGATGGCGAGGGTGGATTGATTGACGTTGATTATGAGCTTGGTATTTGGTTCGATCCAATCGCTTCCAGTGACACTCCGATGGTACACGGCTTGGGAATGGCAAGGGATATAGTCAGGGACTGGGTAGACAAAAGACCTGATACTTACCCGCCAATTGTGATCAACATTTCCGATGGTCAGGCAACAGACGGGGACCCAACTGCAGTGGCGGATGACATAATGAGCATTGCGTCCAGTGACGGCAATACCCTGTTGTGGAACTGCCATGTTTCCAGTTCTCCAGGCACACCGATAACATTCCCGTCCCACCCGGAAGCACTTCCAGAGGACAGATATGCAAAAATTCTCTTCGACATTTCCAGTCCGCTTCCAGAGCAGTACATGGGATATGCAAGAGAGATGTCATATAACATTTCTGAGGGCGCGAGGAGCTACGTATTTAACGCGCAGTTGGAACAGTTGATTCAGTTTATTGACATTGGCACAAGAGGACCATCCGGACAGATGCAGTAATTGAACGTCCCCCGTTATATTTCAGTTCCCAAAGTGGGGAATCGCCCTGATGAGAATGAAGATTCCTTTGCTTTTTCTGAAGAAAACGGATTCTTTGCGGTTGCCGATGGCGCAAGCGATTCCAGTTTCGCAGGGCAGTGGGCAAGAGCCTTGGTATCGACTTTTTCTAAATCAACTGGGGTCAACAGCAAGGATGCGTTTTTGGAATTCGTTAAGAAAAGCAGAGATTTGTGGAAGACAAGTGTTGATTGGAATACCCTACCATGGTTCGTGAAGAACAAGGTGACAAGCGGCGCTTATTCCACTTTTTTAGGACTTCAGATTGACAGGGTGAATAACGAATTTATAGTTACTTATGTTGGAGATTCCTGCTTGTTTCACCTGGACGAATCAGGTTTTAACGTATACCCGAGTATGCGCGCCCAGGACTTCAAGTTCAATCCAAAGCTCATCTGGAGTGGATATGGATATCCATCCCTTCAGAAGGTGTCTCCCGTCAAGGTTGAACCTTCCATTATGAGGAGGAAGTGGAAGAACGGAGATTCGTTTTTATTGGCCACTGACGCCGTCTCAAAGTGGATTATAGAATCAGATTCTGCGGACAAGATTACAGAAATTGTTGAAGGATTCGATGGTATCGAAGAGAAGGTGGTCAACCTGCGCAAGGAAAAAGTGATGCACAATGACGACGTCACTTTGATGCTCGTTACTCCCTGATATCAAATTTTAAGGAGATTTGCCGGAGCCACCTGTTCCCAGAGGGGTTCATGATCAATCGCTTTGTAAATCAAGTTGGAAAGCTTTCCTAAAATACCGTTTTCCTTAGAAAGTTCCTTTATTATGGGCGAGGTGTCTGGCTCCTTAAAATCTTTGTGCCTGAATATTAGACAATCGTAGTCCCCCTTGTTATATTTATCCCATATTGCGGGCTTTGACGAAACTGCAAGAAGTGAAGTGTAAATTATGAGGCTTGAAAAATTATCTAAGTCCTCGTTGAAATGGTTAATCGATCTGTCTGGATGCTGAAAGTGCTCATGTCCCTTTTCGGGAGCTTTTTCTCCACGGAATGCCGGGACGTACATCCCGTCATAATCAATGAGGGCAATCCTGTTGTCCGGCGTCACAAGAATATTGTCGCCGGCAAGATCGCCATGTGAAACACCGAGTCGATACAACTTTGCAGAGGTTTCGATGAATGACTGGGCCAAGCTCCTCAGGGCAGACTGCTTTTTCATGTTGGCGGCTATGAAGCTGTTCAATACCGAACCACCAATCCAGTCCATCTTAAGGACCGGATAATAATACTTTGGATCTTTAAGTGTCCTGACACAATCGTTCAGGTATTCAAAATTCTTGAGAGCATCAATGTTGTATTTCCCCTGAATCTCCCGAAGATATCTGCTGATTTCGTAGTATCGCCTTTGTATATCCTGGCTCGACTTGGTGAAACATTTTATGGCAAAGGGCTTGTTCTGCAGTTCCATCTTGAAAATTGTACCATAATTACCGCTGGAATAGACCATGTTTCCGGGGACCTTGACGTTAGGGTTGGGTAAAATCTTCCCTGCCTTTATGTCCGCATATTTGTCTGAGATGGCAAATTTCAGGTTCTGGAAGGACCTTTGATATTCCCCCTGGGATGGCCAGGATTTGATCACCTTGAAACTTGCACTGCGATTTGTGGATTGATATGTGTCCTTCTGTGGCGTGTATCCAAATTTATTCGAATTTTTGTTCTTAGTGGGTGTGATTACCTGCTGGGTTATTGGCTGCGATACCTGTGCAACCGATGGTGATACTGGTGCTGTCTGTTTTGCGGTAGTCCCCATGTTTGTGGCAGCAGATTGCTGGGGTTTAGCTGGTGGCACTGACGGAACTGTACTGGTCGACAATCCCTTGTCAGGCTTCGGAGCAACTGATTTAGAAACCTGGACTTTCGAAGTCTGGACTTTAGCTGAAACTGCCTTACTTGGGATAAACATCTCATAAAACACGGTCAGCGCAAATATCAGAACACCCGTTAACATAAAATATGCCGGCACAACCGGATCTAGTACTGTACTGACCATTAATAGTAACGGGATGACAGAAACCCATGCCTGAAATCTCTTCTTGGCTATGTCGTATCCAATGGCAAAGATGAAAGGAATCGTTGAAAATACGTATGCCAGTATAGCAACTGACAGTGGGGGAGCAGCAACGTAGACGATACCCATCAGTATCAGATATGCACCTGATAGCCCTGATGTCTTCCCTCTGGCCCTGATATCCCTGGCAGTATATAGAAATAATACGAAAACTACGTCGGCAAGAGTACCGAGCAGCACTCTTAGGTACATATATGACTGCCAGAGATATTCTGCGATATCCACAACGATAAAGGCAGGTATGGAAAAAACCGCAACGAGCGCGATGATGGCGACTAGTAACCTTAACCCGAATTTCATCTGTTACTGCGATAAGTATTCCACAGGCATTAAAGATTTCTGGAACACTTAATTTAAGTGAGTGTCGTTTCACATTAAGAATATTGTTAACACGTAGCCTGAAGACTCAAAAGTTTCCTGCGATCTGCTTGTTCCTGACGCACAAATTGAAGCTAATTATTTCTGTAAGGATGAAAAAATCATTACGTTATTAAAATTTAGAACGTGTTCTTATCATTAAAATGTTAAGGCGATCCACATTTCTTAAGTCGGGGGATCAAAGTGTTTTTTAAACGAATAGACATATATTATTTATGGTCAAAGTGGAAGATGCAATCGTTGCGAGACTGGAATCTCATGGTCACAAGTTTGAAATCCTCGTGGATCCTGAGGCTGCAGACAGGATTAGGGCTGGCAATGTTGATCTGGACAAGGATCTTGCCATTGACCAGGTTTTCAAGGACGCGAGAAAGGGAGAGAAGATTGGAAGCGACACACTGATGGAAGTGTTCAAGTCAACAGACCTGAAAGAAATTGTACTTGCAATAGTCAAGAAAGGACAGATGCAGCTTACAACGGATCAGAGAAGGGAGATGCTTGAAAGGAAGACGAAGCAGATAATCAGCATCATTGCCAGGGAGAGCATTAACCCGCAGACAAACCTTCCAAACCCCCCAAACAGGATTGCACAGGCGATGGAGGAAGCTAAGGTCCACGTAGATCCATTCAAGCCATTGGAAGAGCAGATGCAGGTAGTTCTTAAGGCGATAAGACCCCTGATCCCAATAAAGATGGAGAAAAGCAAGATTGCGGTGAAACTCAAAGGGGACGCATACGGAAAGTTGTATGGGGATATTGCGAAGAGTGGATATCTCCAGAAAGAGGAGTGGGCCAATGATGGTAGCTGGATTGGCGTCCTGGAAATACCATCAGGATTGATGGGGGAGTACATTCAACATCTTTCCGGCAAGGCCAAGGAAAACATTGAAGTCAAGATTTTGAAGCAGTGAACCCGATAAATAACTAAATATCCAGCAGCGATTCCCAACTTCCCGGTGTACCTATGAGAATTTTGATTGCCCTAGGAGGAAATGCACTCATTTCAGAAAAAGCTGAAAGAACATATGAAGCACAATACAAAGTTGCCAACGAAGCGATGGCAAAGCTCTACGATGTGCTCCAGAACAACGAGGTTGTGCTTACTCATGGTAACGGGCCACAGGTGGGTGACATACTCCTCAGGAATGAACAGCCAGTTGACGGCATTCCTTCAATGCCTTTGCATGCGTGCGGCTCCATGTCCCAGGGACTAATTTCCGAGATACTCATAGACGCTTATGGATCCCTGTCAAGAAATGGTAAGCAGATGATTTCTGTATTTTCCAGAGCTCTTGTCTCAAGTGATGACAAAGCCTTTCATTCTCCTTCTAAACCTATTGGAAGGTTTTACCCGAAGGAGGAGGCAGATTACCTTGCCAAAAAATATGGCTGGTCACTGAAGAACACTTCCAACGGAACCTGGAGAAGGGTCGTGCCATCTCCAATGCCACAAAAGATCATGGAGGAGGAAGCGGTCAAGAAATTGCTGGATAGCGGTTTCATACCAATTAGCGCCGGAGGAGGAGGAACACCTGTTGTCAAGAACGGAAACAGGATCGAGGGAGTCGAGGCCGTGATTGACAAGGATCTGGCTTCTTCCGTTCTCGCACATGGAATAGGTTGCAGCAACCTTGTAATTCTAACTGATGTTGAGGGAGCGTACAGGAACTATGGAACCCACGATTCGGAAAGAATTGGAAAGATAAAAGTTTCAGAAGTTGAGGAACTTTACAGGAAAGGCGAGTTCGGTTCCGGTAGCATGGGGCCAAAGATTCTGGCTTCAACCGAGTTTATCAGGGGAGGAGGAAAACTCGCCGTAATATCTTCCCTGAATAATGCAGGCAAAGCGGTTTCAGGAGGATCTGGAACGGTTATAATCCCGGGTTGATCAGCTGACCTGCCAACCGTATTTTCCTTTCTTTATCTTTCCAATGTCCAGAAGTTTATAAAGTGTGGATTGCAGGGTATTGATTTCGATTGCCAAGGCAAATTCATCCTTGAGGTTCTTCTGGATATCTTCTGTTCCGAATTCGCCTTTGCATGATTTACTGATAAGGTTGTTCAGGTCTTCGACCACGTTCCATGGGAAAATAAACCAGGTCCACTCAGCTCCGCTGACTTCCTGGGCAAAGAAATCAGGCTTGTGTTTAGATCTGTCAATATGGAGCATAGTAGAGGTTTTCAGTTCAGCCGGTCCAAGAGATTGAACATATTTCTTCGCTATTTCCATGCTTTCCCCAGTATCCGTTATGTCGTCGATTATGAGCACCCTTCTGCCAGAAACGTTCAGGGAATCCGGTTTCTTGAGCACTGCCTGTCCATCCACATTAGCGGTCATGCCCCAGTGTTCGGTCTTAAGCGTAAATAGATCCTTTATTAGAAGGCTGTCTGAAAGAATTCTCGCCGGAACCAGGCCCCCGCGGGAAAGTCCAATAATATAGTCGGGATTGAAACCCCTGACTATTTCTCCTCTTAATATTTCGCACCATTTCACTACTTCGTCCCATTCAACTAACCTGGCCCTGAATTGCATCGGGGTGCATGCATGATAATTGATTTATTTTTTGCTCGGAGTGGGACAATTATAAATGAGTCCAATATTCTACTAAATCTGTGGGAACGCGTACAAGAACGCTGCAGTGGCGAACAACATTGCCGCTATGGCATAATCCATGTGGTTTGGCTTGAGCCTCGACAATCTACTACCTATTTTTCCTGATGAAAAGAATACTATCGTAAACAGGGAAATCACGCTGGTCAAAATGAAAGCAGCTATTATGATGGAAAGGTCGGATAGAGGGAGAGTTATTCCGGAAAGGAGGATTGGAGCCAGCGCAAGATCGGGAAAAACGCTGATAGCCAGGATTGAATTTCCGGCTAACGCAGTTTCTCCGCCCTCTTCTTTGATGCCGTTCACTAAGAAGTATACTCCTACAATAACGAGAAGAATCTCCGAAACATAGTATATTTCAGTTACGAACGAAGCAAAGAATACAAGGCCAAGAAAAACGAAAAAAACCGCAATGGCCGATGAGGAGATAGCATGTATGCTGCCTAAAGCAGTTGCAATTCCATATGTTTTCTTATGACTGTAATTTCTACTAGATGAAATTGATATGAGTGGAATCCAGTGATCGGGCGCGATCATGTGAAAACCGGCTACCAGTATAGAGACCAGTAGCAGCAAAAGGAATGAACTCAATAAACTTGATTACGCCCTTCTATTTAACACTCAAATCTCGACACAATTCCTTGATCCTCTTGCATTTTTTACTCCGAAGACACAGAGATCGAAACAGAAATGCTATGGCAATCATATATAGTTAGAAAATTAATCATTTTGCATAAGTTTTCTTCAGTGAAATGAGGGGCAGGAAAAATTTGTGCTGTAATTAGTAAATTATGCGCTCCTGTATAGTTTTAAAATGCCGCGTATCTCAGGGAAAATTTAGGCAATAAATTTTATTTATCTAATGGAATGTAATTACCATAGCAAAAATGGACACTTTTATTACTGCGTTTTGAATACATTTCCATGGCAGTTAGCTTGGCTTATGATTATCTCGGCGGATTTTTACTGTTTATCGTTATTATAATTCTCCTTTCCGGGATACATGTTCTGAAAGAGTGGGAAAGAGCAGTTGTACTTACGCTTGGTCGATACGGGGGCATTAAGGGTCCTGGCATCATCTTTGTCACGCCGATAGTAAGCAAGATCACAAAGGTTTCTAATAGAATTCAGGTCGTTGCGTTCAAGAGTGAGGCTTCATTCACGAAAGACAATGTTCCGGTGAATATCGACGCCGTGATGTATTATCAGGTAGCCGATGCCCAGAAAGCTGTTCTTAACATTGAGAGCTATTTCAATGGGACAAACCTTTCTGCCCAAACTACAATAAGGGAAGTAATTGGAAAGTATTCATTCGACGAGGTCCTCTCCGAGAGAGAAAAGATCGCAGTAAGTGCAAGGGAGATCATAGACGAGAAGACCGAACACTGGGGCGTGAAAGTTTCCGGCGTTGAAATAAGGGACGTACAGGTTCCTCAGTCACTACAGGAGGCAATGTCCAGACAGGCTTCTGCAGAAAGGGAAAGAAGATCAAGGGTCACTCTTGCAATCGCAGAAGTTGAGGCCGCACAGAAAATGTCAGAAGCTTCAAAGCAATATGCAACCAACCCGGTAGCATTCCAGCTCAGGTGGATGAACATACTCTATGAAATTGGACTGGAAGGGAAAGGGAGCCTGATGATGATTCCCATGCAGGTTCCTGCTGCAGCGGACATTAGTGCAATGACAACACTTGGCATGAAATACGTTGCCCAGTCAGGAGGCCAGGTTGCAGGCAACAGGACAGCCGATGCACCTTCAGACAAAAAAACAACTTCATGATCTGATAATTAAAAAGCCGAAGAAACCCTATCTATTACCAGCAGGGAAAGATCCATAAGTGTGTCTAAGGAAGGGGATTTCCCCGTCTTTCCCAAATATTCTATCGATTTTTCAGAATGGTATTTTGCCCTCTTGAATGAATAGTCCAGGGCGCCACTTTTGGCCAGTATTTCCTTTATTTGTTCATTCCTTTCAGGTTTTCCATCATTGGAAATCAGGAGATTCCTGAATTGTTCCGCAGTTCCCGGATCACCGTTAAGTGCGTAAATTAGTGGCAACGTAACTGTACTTTGCTTTAGATCGTTAAATAACGGTTTCCCGGTTTCATTCTGGTCCCCAACTATATCCAGGATATCGTCTGTAATCTGGAAAGCCATTCCCATCTGATATCCGAAGTTGTGAAGATCCTGCTGAATCTCTTTATCTGCGCCTCCGGCCATTGCAGCGGCCTTAGCACATGCGGCAAAGAAATTTGCAGTCTTGTCTGAAATAATACGCATATAGGTATCCTCGTTCATTTCAAGATTTCCCATATTGTAATATTCCCTTACCTGGCCCTCTGCGAGTTTTGAAGCCCCCCATGCGAGTACCTTGGCAACTTCCTGTCCGTACTGGGAAGCGAGTTCGAATCCTTTTGTGAAAAGATAGTCTCCAACCACTATTGCATTATAGATTCCATGCTTGTGATAAAGTGTTTCTCTCCCTCTCCTCAAGCCAGAATTATCCATAACGTCGTCATGAATCAAGCTGGCGGTATGCACCAGTTCGTTGCTGACTGCAAGATCGATCGCATCCTCATAATTCCCATTGCCCGCAATGTTGTAACTTAATAAAGTTAGGATTGGCCTGACTCTCTTTCCACCAGCCTCTATTGTATATTTTGCCATTGCATCCAGATGAGGTTCTACAGAGGATACAACTTCAATCAGGCGGTTATTGATTGTAAAAATCTTGTCGTTAAGGCTTAGTTCCCACTCCCTGATATCCCTCATGAAACCCTGTTACCTACCACCCGAATCCATTGGGTAGTTATAAGTTTGAACAGTGTTTTTATTGAACTACCTCTTCATGATGATCTCGATCGAGGAAACGTTCGAGTCCCCTCTGTCGCTATGGATCACTTCGGTTTCCAGGTTTATCTTGTCATACTTGACTTCCTTGATAAATTTGCGCTTCGTGATTTCTGCGATGTCCACAGCTTTGCTGATCGCCTTTCCACGTGCTTTTATGGTAATGTGGTCAACGTTGTTGTTAAATTGTGTGACTAGTGCAAGCACGTAGTTCATCGTTGGTTTCTTGCCGACATAGATGATGTTGATGTTTTCTTCAGGCATTGTATGACCTCCCGCTACGATTTTCTTTTCTTATATAATCGTATCGTCATCCAAGGTTTCCCACCAATCTACTTTGATAAGGAATTCCTGTTGAAGTAATTCAGTTTGATCATTGAATCTGTAGACCTGACTCCGTCAATCTGGCGAATACTGTTCAAAACCCCGTTAAGTTCTTCGGCTTCTCTGCACCATATCTGAAGCGCCAGATCGTATTTCCCGGAAATTTCATAAATGTCGCTGAACCTGTTCTTAAGTAAATCAGTAACTTTTTCAGCCTCTCTTGGATCCACTTTAACCAGGATTATTGCAGATATTCCCTTAATTCCCCTGATTAAAGTGAATTTGCTTATGTATCCTTCTTTCAACAACCTTGAAATTCTATTCCTTACAGTTCCTTCCGATACTCCCGTTATTTCAGCTATCTCTACATTTGGAATCCTGGAGTTTCCTTCAAGGAGTTCAATTATCTTGTTGTCAAGGTCGTCTGGCTCTCCCCGCATTGTGGATATAATTTAAGAGTGACTAAATACTTTTTGAACCTTAAACCAAAAAGCGCCTGCTACACAGTTTTTTAAGATTCTGCTACTTTGTGGAAGCACCTGTATTGCATTATTTGGCAGATAGCTGCAAGTCGACTGACAACTAGATAGACCCGTTCACAGTTGCATATTTTATTGGCCACTGTCAGGGTTGAAGTTTGTGCTGGACCCACGAATTTTCTTGGATTGTTTATGCAGCCGACTCATCTATAAAGCGACTGCCCTTTAGAGTCATCCGATTTCTTCTTCTGGATAAGTTCCTTTGGAACTTTCTTAACCCGGATGATGTTGGTGGCCTGCACCATGTAAAGTGGCAATCCGTTGTTGGGATCGTTCCCTCCTTTCATTATGGACACAATTTCCATTTTAATCTGGATGATTGAGCCATCGCCCAAATTGACCGTTATCCATTTAGGTTCCTCTTCAAGATCAAAATCAACTACCTCTCCTTCCCCAGGGAAGTTTGGGTTATTCATCATTTGTATGTATTCGCTCAAGTATTAATAATATTCATTTTCTCTGTCTGAAGATATACTCTGAAAACAACAACATAAATGTGCATGTGTTATTTACGCTTCGTTTGCGAGGGTAACTAAGCTTGGCCAACAGTGCAGGACTTAAGATCCTGTCCCGTAGGGGTTCGTGGGTTCAAATCCCATCCCTCGCACTAAATATTTCAAAATTTACTCGAATTGTATTGTTGCGTTACGGAATGAATCGGTGTATCTTCAGTAGTCTTCTAAAGTCGTTGGCACTTGCTCTGGAAGAGTCAGCTCTTTTTCAATTTCTGCCATTATCTCTTCATAGAAATGTGATTCTTCCGGCATCCCTTTCAACGATTCTATGAATTTATGAGGATCCTGCTTCCATACAATTATTGTATTTACTTTGTCCTTCAATTTTTCCAGTTGCTTATCCGGAGCTTTCTGGAAAATTATCTTGAAGCCTGGATCCTGGCCTGTATTTACCGGTCGCCTGAGAGCAACGTAGCCAATCGCAGCTTCGATCAGTTCTGGTGAGATCCTGGCCGATTTGGCGAATAACTGCCTGTATGCTTCAAGCTGAATCATATAGTCGCTGGAGTAGTTTTCACTCTTCGAGGTTTTCCAGTCTAGGATGAGATACCGGTTCCCATTTCTGAGAATCAGATCAGCAGCACCCCTGAAGGTGATCTCCTGGTTGATCCCGAGGAGTTTGTCAAGAGATACTTCCATCCACTTTTCAGCTCCCGCCATCTCAGGAAAGCTTCTCTGCAGGGATTTGATTATAGTGGAAATATTCGAAATGTAAGCTTTGGATTCAGGCGTCTCTTCCACCATCTCACCGTTAGCTATTTTCTGGGCTATCCTGTGTACATCCGAACCCATGGTCATGGCTCTTGAACCCGGCCTTATCTTCAGCACATACGATTTAAGATAGTCAAATGGTCTTTGATCCATCAACCCGGAATACGACAACTTTGAAAGGGAGTTGAAATGTTTTGCAATAGCGTCCAGTATCCATCTGGATCTCCTCTCCAGAAGCTTTCTTGCACCTTTTTCGTCGCCGGAGAGGAACAGGGCGTAGGCCCTGTTGTATGCAGCGAAACCAGCCAGGTTCTCTGTGGCTTCCACATCTACATTTACAGGCTCGGAGTGCCTGTTTTCATACATATCGTAGTCCTTCCTCCTTGGTACAACAAAGAGAGATTCCTTCGCCCTGGTGAAAGCCACAAAATCTATCCTGGAAGCTTCGTCTTCCGTTTCGACCTTTATGTCGAATCCCATGCTTGACAGGATGCCTTCTGCAACCGCTTCATAGAATTTTACTGTGCGTTTCTTCTTGTCCGGGCTTGGATAATATATCACTGTCTTGAATTCCAGCCCTTTTGCTCTGTGCACAGAGCTTACGGTAATTCGTGCCTTTCCGGCCTCAGTGTCCATGAATGTGCTTATCCTCAGGTATTCCAGAAGCAAAGTTGGCGTGAGATCCTTTAGGGTGGAAAAGGCGTCTATAATTGCATTGTTTATCGAAACTGCAGTTCTAAAGTACTCTTGGCCCATAGATACAGATGCAGGAACCACGTACTCCTCCATAATTAGCTGGAGGTCCTGTAATTTTTTACTTTTCTTCCTTAAGTTGCTGAATCCTGGAAACGTTTCTTCCAGATCCTGGAATGAAAGTTTAGAACCTTTCTTTTCCATTAGTGCACTTATCGCCCTGATATCGCCAGGAAAGAAAGGGGACATAATGCAGCCTGTCAGTGACTCTTCCTTATCTGTTATGAGCCCTGTCACAAAATCGATGATGCTCCTCCTTGCGTTTTCCGAGTGAGAAACAAGGGAGGTTGAATACTTTATCTTAAGCTTGTCTAGTTCCCTGCAAATTCTCCTTACGTTTTCATTTTTCCTGGATAAAATTGCAATCTGATCTGAATCTTTAATTTCCTTAATTTGCAGAATGCTGCCTATGCTCTCCACTGGATCGTCGGCTGCCGTCCTCACGGTTTTTACTGGAATTGCCGGCGAAACATCTTCGTTCCTGAGCTTTTCCAGCTCTTCCCCGTACCCCGCATCATTCGCATTGTTCAGGAGAAACTCGGATGCATAGTTCAATATTTCATTGGTGCTCCTGTGATTCCTGGAGAGGATGAACCTTGTCGAATCCTTGAATTTATTGAAATTTGACACGCTTCCTCCCTGAAAACTGAAAATCGACTGTTTACGATCTCCCACCACAAAAAACTGCTTCGAACATTCTATTGCTATTTTAGCTTCGAGATTGTTCATATCCTGAAGTTCGTCCACAAGAACGTAATCGAACTTCGGTTTGTCCACAAGGCTGAGGAAATCAATCAAAAGGTCTGAATAATCTTTCCTTCTTCCTTTTTGATTCTCGTATTCCAGGAAAATGTCAATGAAAGTCTTGGTAAACGATTCCAGGTCCCCCCTATCCATGTTAACATTTTCCGGAAGACTTTCCGTCGCCTTCTTAATGTCAATCTGCCCGGGCAGGACTCCAAAGCTTTTGAGTTTCCTGATGTGGTTTTCCAGGCCGGGAACTATCTCCGTCACTAGGTATTCATCTTCGTAATTTAGTGAACGTTTCTCCTTGAGGTAACGAAAAATCACCATTCTCAGGAAACTTTCATCGATCAGTTCTGTTTCTCCAATGTTCTTCATTGCAAATGAATGGAATGTGTGGATGTTCAGATCCGAGTGAACAAATTCAATATTCAGCGATTTCAAGAGTCCTACGATTTCATCTTCCATCCGGTCCCTGGCTTTGTTGGTGAATGTAATACA
Organism: Thermoplasmatales archaeon; assembly: GCA_014874365.1. Classification (GTDB taxonomy): domain Archaea; phylum Thermoplasmatota; class Thermoplasmata; order Thermoplasmatales; family Thermoplasmataceae; genus JACWAH01. The sequence continues at coordinate 142,081 of JACWAH010000010.1, read as the reverse complement.
GAGAATGTCGGATTGTTTAACCCCCGATTTTAAAAGGGAGATAAACTTCTGAGCTATTGTGAAGGTTTTACCAGTGCCTGGATTAGCCAGTATAAGGGTATTTCCCCTGTTTTCTATTGCAACCTTTTGCTCTTCCGTTGGTTGTGGACTCATTTCAGTTATCGACCCCGCTGTGCACATTCACGGCAACTCCATTATCAAAATGCATCATTTCTTTACCTGACATTGCGGCTTTTCCCACTGCTATCAGCTGACCAGCTGAATTGTAGACAAGCGTATCGTTCCCCGGTAATATCTTTGCTGAAGCTCTGGTGACAAATTTGCTGAATACGTTGTAACCCTTTGAATTGAATTCAGCGCTATCATCCGTTACTGTAACTCCCAGGTCTTTTCCCTTCTCCGCTATCAGCCTTGCACCTTCGAAGGTCAAGGTCAGAAACCCGTCCATTGCCCTCATTGTGGCAATTATATTCCCGTTATGGGAAATGGTCCTTATTCTCCCAGTCTTCCTGGACTTCCTTATCTCGGCTTCATTCGGTATTAGGGCCTTGCCAATTCCAGTTCCGTATTGATAATCCGCAATGACCCTGAGTTTTTCTATGTCAAAATCCCTTGCCTTTTCTCTATCCTCAGGAAATTCCAGGTTATCATGCCCACACCGGTGATCACCGAACATTCTGGAGGATATGGATTGCTGTACGGGGAATGTTTCCTCAAGCTCAATTGGAACATGAATTCCATTCCATGGCATCAAAACAGCTGCAGAGGAAGAATCATATGCCGAGATAATGTCTGCAGCCGATTTCTTCTTTAGCCTCGACAGTGAAATGCACTGTACAGGCACCCTGCTTTTCTTATATGAAGAAGTGAATTTCCTGATTCTGCTGACATACGGATTGGCCATTGAATAGGAATCGGAGAAAAACATTGCACTCTTTTTGGAGATTTCGAAGAACCCATTTAACCTGCCCGAGTAACCAGACAACCTGCGAAAAGCATCCCTGAGAAACGGATGTGCCTGGCTGCGCCACTCTGCATATTGCCAAAGGCTTCCCTCGTTAATTCTTTCCTTTGTTTCCCGGATTTCAAGCGCTATCGCAGCAAGGTTGTGGACAGATAACCAGTATACTCTTTCTTCCTCCTCCATTTTCTGTAACTCTTTAGCGTTAACCTTTCCTTCGAGAGGGCTCCAGTACGGCAATTCAAACAATTTTGAGAGATCTCTGGTGCCATCCTGGAACAGCACCCGGTTGCCTCTTGCGTATTTGACGTATGAGGCAGAATCAAACAGGTCAACACCGAGTAGCACAGCCATGGGTATGAACATGGGGTGCCCGCCGCCAAACAGGTGGATTGGGCGGTTGAATCCCGCGTTTAGCTTGGAGTTGACAATTATGTCCACGAGATCGGAATACCTGTAATTCTCAAGCAATGGTACCACTCCCCCTATAGGCAGGTAATCAGAAACCCTGGTCATTAATTTCGCAGAATGCTTTCGAAGATCCGGGAATATACCCCCCTGGATTACCCCAGCAAGGAGAGTCCCTTCGGAAACCTTTGATCCTTTAGCTCTCGCATAAGTTTCTTCAACTGCAGCTTTTACGGTTTCATATTTGTCTTCCGGATTGGTGAAGATGTCCCTGATTGTCACTATGTCGCTGCCTATCCTGTCCTGGAACTGGACCATGTCCGAGTTATCAAATTCCACTCCTCCGTAAACATGCTCCTGGAATGTACCGGAATCTGTCATAATGGGCCCGTTGAAATCCAGCAGTGAATGCAGCCCTTTTTCCTCTGCGACAGATCGTAATTTTTCTGTTCTCCTGATGATGTATCCGTTAGTAATCAGGGCGTTGAAGCCAAGTTTCCGTATCTCAGCAAGAGGGACTGTGATAATGTTCGGGTTTATTACTGGAAGAACTGCAGGCGTCTCGATTACTCCGTGCCTTGTGCTGACTCTTGCTATTCTTGCAAGACCATCCCTCTGGAGAACTTCCATCATTCACGTATCATTGCTGTTGTAGATAATAATATTCTCCGCTTTCTCTCTGCTGCTTGTCAAGACTGCTCCCGGGTTTGTTGATTCTTGGTCTGCCGCTCTGCCCATCTCTCCTGAATGTAATGCCTACGCTTGAAAGGAACGAGTTCATTCCTTCCTTCATGTTCATTGGCCCCAGAGAGTGCCCGCTCTGCCCGGGTTCCCCGGAAAAAATCATAAGTTCATCCGATATCAAATCTATGAAGTAGAGATCATGATCTATGACTAGGGCGCTCTTCCTGTTGTTTTCCATTACCCTCCTGATCACCTTAGCTGCAGTCATTCTGTATGAACTGTCAAGATGAGCGGAAGGTTCGTCCAGAAGATAGAGATCGGCTTCTGTTGCAAGTGTTACTGCAATAGAAAGTCTCTGGAGTTCACCGCCACTTAGGTCAGTAACCGGTGTAGAAAGGAGTTCTTCTGTGTCCAGGGGTCGGAATATCTCTGCCCTATTGAAATTCTCCTCATATCTTGACTTCAGGGAGGTTCTTAGCAATTCTTCTGAAGTACCTGAATATTCTGAGTAGATATATTGCGGTTTATATGCAATCCTGAGCTTTGAAGAAAAATTTCCTTTGTCCGGGTCCAGTACACCCGCCATTAGTTTTGCAAAAGTAGTCTTTCCCGTGCCGTTTCTTCCAAGGCATCCTATCACTTCACTGCTCTTTATGGAGCCTACACTGGAAGTCAGTTTGAAGTCGCCAAGTGTCTTTGAGATATCCTGCCAGTCAAGTATCACGTTTCCTGCAACTGTCCTTTTCCACGATCTGCTTGTAAATCTGATGGGATATTCTCTTATTCGGACGTTCTCTTCCCGTAAATACCCTTCTAGGAACGAGTTTATTGCCCTGGACGACGTCCTTGGAGAAGCGACTATCCCGAAAGCTCCTGGCTCACCGTAGACAGGATATACGACATCTGCAAGCCAGTCCAAAACTGCAAGATCGTGTTCCACTATCATTATGCTTTTTTCTTTTGCAATTTCCTGTATTAAAAGAGAGATGCTCACCCTATCCCCGATGTCAAGATAAGACGACATTTCGTCAATCAGTATTGTATCTGATTCCCGTACCAGCGTCGCGGCAATTGCAACCTTCTGCAACTCTCCTCCTGAACACTCCTTTATGTCGCGGGACATAACACTGGTCAAACCCATCCTCTCTGATATGAAATCCAGCCTGGATGTTTCATCTGCGGCCTCCAGAATCTCGGAAACTTTTCCCTTCGTAACAACCGGTATCTTGTCAACGTACTGGTTCTTTAGCACGACCTTCTTCTTCCCGGAATATAGACCCTTGAAATACGTCCCAAGAACAGATCCAGCGAAATGTTCGATAACTTCATCCTTGTCTCCAGGCCTATCGAAGTTTCCGATATTGGGGACAGTAACACCTGAAAGGATGTTAAGCGCAGTTGTCTTCCCGAGCCCGTTTTTCCCTAGAATTGCAGTGACTTTACCCTCCTCAAGTGCAGGCAGGGAATATAACCTGAATGCGTTTACTCCGAATCTGTGCAGGGTCTCACCATGCTCCTCAGGCAAGCTAACAATCTTTATTGCTCCAAATGGGCAGCGCTTTACGCATATACCGCAGCCGATACAAAGAGGCTCATTTATCAGTGGCTGGTCCTGGTAATCCACAAATTCTATGGTCGGAGTACCGCTGCGCACAGGAGGACAGTAGTACTGGCATTCATGATTACACTTCTTTGGATGGCATTTTTCCCTGTCCAGGATCGCTACGTGCAGTGGGATCACCTGGGAGGCAGTTTCCACTCCTCTTCGGGGATGGTGTTGTAAAAATCAAATACGTTCTCTTCAACTACAGGTGCCTTCTCCGATGGAAGTGTTGCAAGTTCTTCAATCCTGTCAGTATTCAGAAGCCAGTAGTGAATCCTCCACTCCCTTCCGTCGAAGAGCGTGGTTTCCTCCCTTTCTGTCTGTAATACGCCTATGTCTTCCATTGTGTAAAATGCATCCCTGTCTTCCGGCTCAAGCATGTTGTCGATTACCCTGTCGCTGTAACCAAAAAAGTTTATGAGGTGTTCAGCAGCGTGAAGCGACTCTTCCCTGCTCATTTTTCTATTCTGCAGGCTCAACCCGACGCTTATGGCAGCTGAAAGCTTGTCCAGGTCCGTATAGTGCTTTCCCTTATGCGGCGTAGCACCGTTGTTGAGAGTATGAGGCATTGTATCACTTTTGAGCTGGATAGTCCGAATTCAATAATCGTACCAGCGTTAATAAGCCTTTTTAAGCGCGGGATAAGTTTTCCGTATTTTGCTGGAAAAAATACAAAAAGACAAATTGGTCCGGATTATTCTTACCTAGTGCTTGATCGATTTGCTTATAAGTCTATTGTCTCGCCTGGTTCGGACTTGAAAGAAGGGTTCACCGTTTTTAAGCGATCAACCTCGAAAAGAGAGATATCGATTGAGGGTGCAAATTTTGTGAAAGAAAACCTGGAAACCAGCAATTCCAATTTGAAAGATTACATGCTTTCAAATGGATTTAATGAAGGTTTCACCAAGCAGATTATTTCAGGGTTGACCCGAGATAAGGCAGCTAAGACGAAGCCGAAATTAATGGGAGTGATAAACGCAACACCGGATTCATTTTACCCGGGATCAAGGAGCCTCGGAGACCTCAAGTTTGTCAACGAGATGATAGCCCAAAAACCTGATATAATAGATGTCGGAGGAGAAAGCACCAGGCCCGGTGCTTCAGCCGTAGCTGTACAGCTGGAAATAGAAAGAGTTTCTCAGATTGTCCGCCATATTGCATCCACAACGAAAATTCCAGTATCCATTGACACCCGGAATCCTGAAACAGCCAGAGTAATGATCGACCTGGGTGCGAGTTACATCAACGACATTACTGGATTCACCAACGATATAATGAGGAAAGTTGCTTCAGAATCAGGTGCAAAATGCATAGTAATGCATATGAGGGGCACCCCGGAAAACATGAACTCTTTCGTCAGATATGACGATATAGTTCCTGAGATGATAGGCTTCTTTTATTGCAGATTGCTTGAATTGCAGGCATCCGGCGTAAAGCCAGTTAACATAATACTGGACCCGGGCATCGGATTTGCAAAGGATTTTCACTCGAACCTAACCATCCTGAAAAGCATTGACTCTTTCAAGATTGGATTTCCGCTGCTGGTGGGAACCTCGAGGAAAAGCTGGATTGGGCACCTGACAGGTCAGCCTGTGGAAGACCGCTTGCCCGGTACAATCGCTTCCGCGATCTTCCTGTACCTTCATGGGGTAGACATTTTACGGGTACATGATGTGAGAGAAAACCGATCTGCGCTGGAAGTTTTCGATTCTCTTGAAAAAGTTATCTGAGGTATTCCTTTCCAAGAGACTCCCTTGCAATTATCATCTTCATTATCTCCCTTGATCCTTCTGCAAGCATGAAAGACCTTATGCCCCTGAGGGCCCATTCTTCAGGGCAATCCTTTGAATATCCGTAAGCTCCCTGCCACTGAAGAGCGTCGTTAATAGCATCAAATGCCCAAGTGGTAGAAGTGAATTTTGCTATGGCGATCTGCTTGCTGACGTCAAACCTTGAGAATCTCTGACCTTTCTGTTCGAGATCGTACATCCACAGCGCCTTGAGTGATGCATCTCTTGCAGCTTCTATTTTTGCGACATCCGTAGCTAGATCAAACTGTAATCCCTGATTCCTGGCAATCTCCTTTCCAAATGCCTTCCTGGTCTTCATGTAATCTGCTCCGTTCTCCAAGGACTTAATGGCTGCACCACAGGAAATCATTGCTATTAGGCCTCTTGCAAACTCGAAACCTTCATGGACAATCCTGAAACCTTTGTTTACCTCTCCAATGAGGTTTTCCTTTCCCACTTCTATGCCAGAAAACTTAAAGCTTCCCCATGAGGAGCCTTCTCTCCCCATTTCCTGGATGAACGTTGTTTCCATTTTCTCTTTAACATATGGCAAGAAAAAAAGGGAAATCCCGTTTGTTCCCTTGAGTGGGTCAGTTTTTAACACGGTAACGTATCCGCCCCCTGTTTCTGCTATGTCCCTGACCAGGCTGATAAAGGATTTCTCGCCGCTGAGAGCGTACCCATTCTTTGTGCTATCTGCCCTGGAGGTCATTGAACCAAGATCAGAGCCGTAGTTAGGCTCGGTGGATGCAATGCCCACTACGTTCTTTCCTTTTGTAACCTTGGGAAGAAGCGATTCCTTTAACTCCTTAGTGCCGTATTTGCTTATAAGAAATGACCAGGCGTTGTCGACGAGAAAAAACACTGGAATTGAGGCTGTAGGATCGGCTCTTCCAATCTCTTCTGCGACTATCCCGGTAGTGAGTGCATCTGCACCCATTCCCCCGTACTCTTCCGGAATGGTCATCCCGAGCAACCCGAGATCTGCCATCCCTTTCTTGATCTCGTCAGGTATTCTCCTTTTGGACATCATATCCTTTATTCTGGGAGCAATCTGGGAATCTGCAAATTTCCTAACAGTCTCCTTCAATAGTTCCTGTTCCTGGGTCAGGTTAAAATCCATGCATAGTGATGCTGCCGATACTAAAATATTGTTTCAAGCCCGGTTATTAAAATATTACGATTCTGGAAAAAGTTCTGGATAGAGATGAAATGATTGATAATTGGTGTTTTTACAAGAGTGAAAATTCACCAGTAATCAGGTCAAGAATCTCCGCATCTGCCGGCCCGATGCCCAGACAGGTCACCGTTTCTGGCTCGACCTGTGTCTTTCCTGCATCAGTTATAAGGCTGTTTATCAACCCTTTTCTTTCGGCCTCTTCTTTCAGCCTGTAAAGGTCCTGCAGCCCATCGACTCGTATCACTATTTTCCTCTGTCCCTGGTCGGTCCATTTCCTGAAGTTTTGTTTATCGTTCTTCTCTGCCTGAAGAGCACAATGAACCGCTGCATGGGCGACCTGCGCCGCAATCTTGCCTTTTCCCAGATCGAGGTCTTTCCGGACCGCGATTACCAATTTGTACTCAGTTACCATGGCACAGACTTCCTGTTAAGCTTAAAACCGATGACATTCACTGCCCTGTGTATTGGAGGCGTTAAAATAACGATGACGGGTATTGCGAAGTAATTCCAGTATACCTGAGAAAAGAAATTCCACTCCAGGATAGCGAGAAATAGCAGGGAAACCATAACAAAAGGGAGCTGATCCAGTAATCCGGCGTTCCCTCCGCTTTTGATGCCTATCCTTCTTTTGATAAATGAACCCAGGGAGTCACCAGCCATTGCCCCAAGACTCATCACAAATAATACTGCAAGTGGACCGGTTAATCCGGCACCATAGTTAACCAGGGGACTTCCTGCAATAAAGTTGAAACCTATTATTATGTAACCCAGAACAACAGCCAGAACGGCTCCTCCGAAAAAACCACTCCATGTCTTTCCGTCCCCCAGTATTCTATTACCATCGGTGAAGTTCTTACCGAAATCCATTTTCCATTTTCCGCCAGTGATCACTGCGAGGGGGTTAGCCGCCATAGCAGGTAAAATCAGGATAAATCCCTGCAGTACAAGGAAGACCGGATCAGGCATAAGCCTCTACTGCTTTCAATATGTCTGCTTTAGTTACAATGCCGACAATATCACCCGAATCGGATATAAGAATTGCATCGAAATACCTCAGAAGCGGATACATTGCGTAAAGAGGGGAATATTTTCCAAGCACCGGGAGTGGTTCGGACATTATTGATTTCACGCTCATTCCCTTAAGGGATTCAATGGGAGTCCCGTTAATTAGGAGGTCGTTTATTCCCGACTCAGTGATTGTGCCTATATTTGGCCGATCCTTGGATGTAACAGGCATCTGGGAGAATCCGCTCTTTCTCATAATAGAGAGGCAGTTAAGTATACTGTCTGTGTTCATTGCCCAGGAAACGGGAGAACTCATAATTTTCTGGGCACTTATGTCCATCTGTTCCGCCCTGTCCCCGCTCTTCTGGAGAAAACTATATATTTTCCTCATCTTGTCGTAAGGCGGGTTAATCTCTCCCTTCTCAAGCCTGGCGATATATGATTGACTGACGCCTATTCCACCGGCTAGGTCCTTCTGACTTATCCCCAGGTTTTTACGCATTTTCATTATATCCTTGATTGAAGGGAGCATCTGCTTAACCTCTATGCATCAGAGGCTATAATTTTATATGCATCTTTCTATGAACTATTTTCTCCGGTACTTGCATGCTTGAATAGTATACCTTGGATCAGAGTCGGCCTCCTGTTGATGAAAAAAGTATCGCTATTTAACCTAACTCTTTAAGATATGATTGCTATATAGATCAGGGATAGGTACATGGATATCTTGGTTCTGCTCAAGAAATATAAGTACATTTCAGTTCCTGCAATTTCCATTCTTGCAAGTTCATTATTCTTTTATTTAATGATTATAACCTCAGGATATACATCGGAATCACAGCTTGTGCTTCTCCTGCCGCCGTTGATAGTATTTGTGGTGATGCATTACCTGGATCTTTATCCCACCAAGAGAAGACTGTTGGTTGGCGTTGTTGTCTTGCTGGTTCTCGCCCCAATTGCATGCATAGCATATTCCGATGTGATCTATGACAACGTCGGGCCTGCTTCTGCCACACTTAGTGGAGGTTTTAACGTTACTTCGTCCGTGACCCCCTTTACTGGTTCTGCTGATTCTTACAATTTCTCCCTTCTTGTTTCCACAAATACAAGCAACGTTGAGAGTTTCGGCCTTCAAGTGAGATCCATATATTCCAATAATTTTGTATACAATCTGTCGTATAACCTCAGCGCTCATTCCGGTAGCCCTGACTTGCATCATGCAGATGTTGGGACGGACCTGCTTTTATACTTTCCAAACGCCACGCTTTCTCCTGATGCCTACAATTATACTTTTTACATAAATCACCTGGACAACAGCCTGCCTAATCTGGGGGCTGTCGGGACTTCCTCAGCGCTCTATTCTGCGGTAATTTCTCAGTTCGTTTTGAGCTACATGGTACTGTTTAACCTGATTTTTGTTGCGGGAGTATTCGTTGCCAGAAGCATATCACACAGCAAGAAATACAGCGCTAATGTCAAGCGTAAACAGGAAGAGCAGTAGGCCAAATAATGGCGATCAAGGTCAGGAGGCTCCAGCTCACCGGCGGTTCTACTTATATAATTTCGCTGCCATCTGATTGGATTCATAAGAATTCTCTATCCAAGGGAAGCGAAATATTCGTCGAAGAAGTCGACAAAGACCTCCTGATTAAAATTAAAGAAGGGCGTCTGCGAGAAAAAACGAGAAGGCTTACTATTGATCATGATATTGATCCCGTGGCCCTGCAAAGAGCCCTGACCTCCCTGTACATTGGTGGATTTGATACCCTTGTCGTCAGAAGCGAAAGATATTTCAGCAGTGAAATAAGGGACGAAATAAAGAAATTCTCCAGGCTCGTTATGGGCATAGAAATCTTTGAGGAGTCCTCTGACAGTGTAATTTTACAGAATGTTCTTAATTCGGAATCTTTTCCCACGGATAAAGCTTTGAGAAGGATGTCCACCAACGTTTCTGTGATGCTTTCAGATGTTGGCAAGGCAATTGCTTCCAGTGACAGGGCACTTTTCGAAAGTGTCATAGGGCGGGATGATGAGGTCGACAGGTATCACTGGTACATTTTTAGGGAATCAAAGGGCCTGTGGAATTTTGCTTCTTCTTTCTACCTTATACTTTCAAGGATTCTTGAAAGGGTAGCGGATCATGCAGTGAATGTCAGCAAGCTGTTCCTGGATTTCATGCCTGCTGGTAAGGATTCCAGGGAAGCGATGGACTCGCTATACACCTACTGCGTTACTACTTACGAAAGTGCTATTGCTGCTTTCTATTCAAAAAACTTTCAGATCCTCAATAACCTCGTTGATAGAAAAGATGAGATAATTAAATTGAAAGAAAACTTGCTGAAGGTTTCCGCGGGCACCAGATTGGTCCACTTTTACTCGCTTGTTTCAGAAGACATCACAAGGGTTGGCCTGTATGGAACCGACATTGCTGAACTGGCCATGGATATGATTATGTCAGAGAATGAAAACTTCAAACTCTAGCAATGTCAAATGGCGTTAAAGTTGGGCGGAGCTCATCTCCGCTGAGTGTTCCCGCTGGAGTAAATGGATCATGGTTGAAGATGCAAACTGCTTTTTCATCGATTGCCTTCTTTATCAACTTCAGTTTGAATTTCAAGGTATCCAGTGGATTGGTATCTATTGCGGGAATGAAATTGGGCTTGATATGGAAAGTCGATGGTATAAGGTCCCCAAAATGAATGTACTTTCTTCCGTTGACGGTAAATTCAACCACCTGGTGACCAGTCGTGTGCCCGCCAGTGGCAATTATGTTTATGCTGTTGCCCATTTTCAGACTGCCATCAATCTTTCGGACCCTTGAACCGGGTACAGATTTCTTAACGTAACTACCTCTGGTGAAAAGATTCGGGTGTAGATAATTGGCATGTTCTTTCTTCTGCAATACTATTCTTGCGCTGTTACCCTCAATAAGGTTGGCATCGTTTCCGCAATGATCGAAATGCAGGTGAGTATGTATTATCTGATGCAGGTTTTCAATTCTGAAAACCTCATTTATCCTCTGCCTCAGATCCAACGCAGTAGAAATCTGGAATATATCCCTGAATTTTGCGTCTTCCACATTACCAACACCACTGTCAATGAGAGTCAACTTTCCAGAATTGTTTATCGCAATTACATTCGCATGGGAATCTATCCTTCCCTTTGAATTCCTTTTGACAGACCTGGACCATAATGGTTCCGGGATCGTTCCAAAAATGGCTCCAGAATCCAGCGAAAAGTATCCTTCATGGATAAGGTAAACCTCTTCCGTCAATGTTCTTCACCTTTCATCTTCTTTCCTATTGATCTGATAGTTTCCACCACTGACTGGTCTTCCAGCGAACTGGTGTCTCCATAATCCTGTCCAAGGAAGGCATTTCTTGCTATGCGTCTCATGATCTTCCCATTTCTGGTTTTTGGCAGGTTATCGAGCATAACCACGAATTTTGGCGAGAAAGGTTTTCCAAGATTCCTTTCCACTGTTTTCCGTACTTCTTCTTCGATCCCAATGCGTTTTTCCCCGGACAGGAATATAGCAATAGCTTCACCTTTGGTAGCATCCGGAATTCCGGTAGCAGCGCATTCCTTGACACCATCTACCTTTGAGACTATGTCCTCTATTTCCCCTGGCCCAACTCTTTTCCCCGCAATCTTGATCACATCGTCAGCCCTGCCATACAGGTAAAAATATCCCCCATCTACCTCTTCTGCCCAGTCTCCATGAAACCATACGCCTGGAAAGCGGGACCAGTAAGTCTGCAAATATTTGTCCTTGGCATTCCATAATCCTCTTGTCATTGAAGGCAGATGCTTTTTCGCTACCAGATAACCTATCGCATTCTCGATCTCCCTTCCCGACTCATCAAAAACAGATACGTTCATTCCAAGTCCCTTGAACAGGCACTTTGGCTTAAGCCTCATTGCCGGATGTGAGGCGAGGAAGCAACCAATAATGTCGGTACCTCCAGAAATATTGCATATAGGCACTTTTCCATTTCCAAGTACATCAAACAGGTACATCCAGCTCTCAGTATCCCATGGTTCCCCGGTCGATCCGAAGCACCTTATTCCCTCGAATGGTGCATCAATACCTGATGCCTTGAATGTCCTGATAAGGGTAGGAGAAACTCCAAGAATCGTAACATTGTGGTTCTTTATGAGTTCCCAAAGTCTTTTCTCAACTGGATAATCCAGTGCACCGTCATAGACAAATATAGAACCTCCAAGGGCGTTTGCACCGATCATTGCCCATGGTCCCATCATCCACCCGGGATCGGAAATCCAGAACATTGTGTCATTTTTTCCCATGTCTGTGTAGTATTTTACTTCCTTTGCGATATTTATCAGCGCACCTCCATGCACATGCACGGTCCCTTTAGGCTTGCCGGTTGTGCCGGAAGTGTAAAGCATTATCGCTGGATCTTCAGAATCGGTTCTTGCCGATACTGTGTAATCACCATTTTCGACCAGTTCGGTGAAGGATGCGTTGCCTCCATTTTCACCGTGAACGATGAGCTTCAGGCCGTTGATTCCCTGGACATTCTTGAGGAGGTCAACCTTTTTTCCTCTCCTTGCAAAAGATGACGTAACGAACATTATCCGGATTCCTGCATCTTCCACTCTAGATACAATTGCTTCTCTTCCATAACCTGAAAACATTGGAACTGCCACTGCGCCAATCCTCATTGCCGCATACATTGCTATTACGCTTTCTGGCGATAATGGCATGTAAATCCCAATCCTGTCTCCTTTTACAATTCCAAGTTTGAGCAGGGAACCCGCCAGTTTTCCAACTTTCTGGTCTAGCTCTCTGAAAGTAATAGTTCCTTTTTCCCCATTTTCTCGTTCGTACTTTATCGCAGCGTTATCCGATTCCTTGAACTTCTCTGATACATTATATGCTATGTTGATGCTGCCTCCCACAAACCACTTAGTCCACTCTTTTCCTCCAGATTCGTCAAATACCTTCCTGAAGTCTGTGAAGAACTCTATTCCGGTATCTTCAATCACTGCTTTCCAGAAGGTTTCCGTCCTGGAGTCGGCCATATCATATAATTCACTGAGGTTGCTGAAACCAAGCTTTCTCGCAAACCGCATGATGTTTGTGTTCTCAATTTGTTGTTCCGTAGGATTGTAAACGAATGTACCCTTCATTCAGGTCGGATACCGATACGACTTTCGTATAATGTATTTTACGGTATGATCTTTTTACCTGCGGCTCATCTGTTTTTAATTCCTGGCGATTTGGATTTTATCCACCGGCTATCTTTTAAGTCCTTAATAGCGCTATGGCATAGTGAATGGTTCGGTTTACGAAAGAGAACTTCTTCATATTCTCGCAGGTGACGAAAGATACCTTAAAACCTACAATCGCAAGCTGAAAGGCTGGGATAGCGAACTTAGGGGGCTGATGGAAAAACCGTTTTTTGTCACTAGATCTGCAGGATCACTAAAGGCAGATCTCATTGCAATAAGGCACGACGTTTCCCTGGTGATAGAAGTGAAGTCTTCCGCTAAACCTAACATAGTGTTTTCCGAGGCTTCCGGCCAGAGGCAGGATCAGGCCGAGCGCTTAACCAAATCCTGTGAAAAAGCTGGTCTTTTTATAACTTATGCCTACAGACTAAAGAATTCTGACGGCGATCCATGGAGAATGTTTGCAATGCCTGGAACTCCCCTAGGTACCGCGAAGGTGCTCCACCGGGTTTTGCCACAGGCTTCCATTACAAGGGAGGGCTATTATGGTTTGAAATGGGATAACGGCCTGGCCCTCTCTGAATTTATCAGATGGATCAATAAACTCTCCTAAATCTCGTAAAGGATAAGCTGTTACAATTTCCAAGATTACAAACTGTTAAAAGAAATGAATTTTTCAAAAAAATAAATGAAAATTAACATAGAGAACGGGAAATCCCGCACCATTAATGGGCGGGATTAAAAGGGGACTGATCTCGTGGTCACAGGGCTGCTTTGATGCCTTTTTCCAGTGCTTCAACGCCCATGTCAATCTGGGATTCGTTCACTATGAGTGGAGGAATAATTCTTATTGCGCTAAGGCCTGTTGACAGGAGGAGCAATCCATTTTGGAATGCAGTATATTCCACTCTGTCCCTAAGTTTCGTGTCGGGTTCCTTCGTCTTATGATCCTTCACGAAGTCGATCGCCTGCATTAGTCCCAGACCCCTTACGTCGCCAATCTGTGGGAACTTTTCCTGTAATTCCACTAATCTCTTTCTGAGGACTTTTCCCATTTTCTCGGAATTTTCCACCGCCCTCTCTTTCTTCATTGCCTCAATTGTTGCAATGCATGCAACTGAAGCAAGCACGTTTCCTCCGAATGTATTTGAATGCAGACCGAATTCCGGAAAATCCAGTTCGTTCTTCACTACTATCGCGCCCATGGGAATGCCTGATGCTATGGATTTTGCAAGAGACATCACTTCAGGCTCGACTCCGAAGTGCTCTGAAGCAAAAAATTTCCCGGTTCTTCCAAATCCTGTCTGGACTTCGTCCATGATCAAAATTATGCCGTGCTCGTCAAGTAGTTTCTTCAATTTCCTGTAGAAGTTCATGGGTGGAACGATGTATCCTCCTTCTCCCTGAATTGGTTCAGCAAGGAAAGCTGCAATATTTTCTGGAGGAGTATATGTCGGGAAAACATACTTTTCTATGAAATCCAGAGTTCTTGAAGTAAGTTCATCAGGATTTTCGTACCCATCTATTCCAAACGGATTTCTGTAGGGATTCGGGAAAGGAACATGCTCGACTCCTGGCATCGAAGGGAATAATCCCTTGTGGTGGATAGCCCTGGACGCCGTAAAAGACAGAGCCCCCTGAGTTCTTCCGTGGAATCCTCCAATAAACGCGACGAACTGCTGTCTCTTTGTATATGCCTTCGCGATCTTAATGGCTGCCTCGTTGCTTTCAGTTCCGCTGTTTGTGAAGAACACCTTCTTTCCGAACTTTCCGGGTGTAATTTCAGTTAATGCTTTAGCTGCATCAACCTGTTCCTTGTAGTAATAATCAGTTCCAGCAAAATGCCATAACTTGTGAAGCTGTTGCTGAACTCTTGCGGTGATCTCCGGGTGAACGTGGCCCATATTGACTACGCTGATACCGGATGCGAAATCAAGGTAAACGTTGTCGTCAACGTCCTCTACAAAGACTCCTGCGGCACGTCTTGCAACTATTGGCAAAGACTTTGTGCTTTTTACCAGATACTTCTCATCCAGCTCTACAATCTTCTTCGCCTCAGGGCCTGGCGGGGTTATTCTTATTGCAATTTTGTTCATTACTTTTTCATGCTTTTCTTCCTGCATAATCATTGTATAAAATTTCAAAGAATAATATATATTTTAGCATAATAAACCGTAACGATAATTGCGATTTTCGTAAGCACGCAAGGAAAGCGAAGTAAATTCTTTAAAAACATTAAACTATACTGAATTCAGATGAGTGACGACATCATACCCCTTATGATCTCCTTTTACAGGGAAGAACTCACCGATCGCAGGATGTATGAAAAGTTAGCTAATGCTACTTCTGACGAAAAATACAGGGAGAACCTCAAGAGACTGGCAAATGTCGAGGATTCTCACTCCAAATTCTGGGTAGACGAATTGGAGAAGAGAGGAGTTGACGTTTCCACTATCAAGCATAAGAAGCTGAAGCTCTTCTTTGTGATCCTGGCCAGCAAGTTTGTTGGGCGATATCTTTCTGTGAGGCTTCTTGAAAGCGGCGAATACAATACTTGCAGGCAGTACGCGGATTTCATAGAACGTAACGAGGGAGACGATTCATTCCGTAAAGGCCTTTCACTGATTCTCAAGGATGAGATTGAACATGAGGACATTTTTGAGAAAAGTATTGAGAAAACTGAGGAACAACTTGAAAAAAATCGTGGAATCATCCTGGGAGTGAGCGACGGACTTGTCGAAATCCTTGCAACAGTTGCAGGGCTCACCGCAATAATCGTCAACGGTTTTTACATTGGACTGAGCGGATTAGTAGTTGGTTTGGGTGGAACCCTCAGCATGATGGTGGGAGTATACCTTGGCAAGGGTCAGGAGAGCGATTACAGGATTTCAGAAATCAGGAAACAAGCCCTATTTGGACACTCCAAAAGAGATGATGAAAAAATAAATGCATACAAGCAGGAGGGAGCACAGTCGGCCTACGTCACTGGTGTCTTCTACATATTGGCCGCCCTCGTTCCTGTGACCCCGTTCTTTTTCCTGCCAAGATTCGAGGCATTGATAGCTGCGATAATATTTGTTAGTCTCAGTCAGTGGGTCACGAGTGCAATAGTTGCGTTGTCAATGAGTGTAAGCGTCGTGAAACCTGCTACCAGGGCAACCTTGCTAGGACTTGGCGCTGCTGGAGCCACCCTTTTGATAGGGACGCTATTTCACATCTTCCTAAATGTCTCGCTGGCCTGAAAACCGTGATCTCACATAGTTTAAAGGGATAGATTGGATACTCGGAAAGAACATATGCCTGCGTGGAAAGACTATACAGATGGGCTCAGGACAGAAATTAACTCGGAACTGGATCTATTCCTGACAGAAAAGGTAAATCAGTCCAGAGATCACATGGTGAGAGAGATCTCATCGATGATCAGGGACTACAGCCTCAGAGGCGGGAAGAGAGTAAGGCCTATCCTCCTAATTCTTGGACATGATCTTTTCGGAAAACATGACAAAAAAATTGTGAAGGCGTCCCTTTCGATCGAAATTTCCCAGTCATACTTCCTAATACAGGACGACATCATGGACCAAAGCGATTCCAGAAGAGGGTTCCCAAGTTTTCATATGGAAGCCCTTCAAAAGTTTTTCAACGGCGACATCTCGAAGAAAAGGATTGCAGAAAATTTAGGGATTATTGCATCAGACATGGCAGACAGTTACAGCCACGAGGCAATTTTGTCTTCCGGGCTTCAACCGGAAATTGTGCTTCGCGGAAACAGGGAGCTTGGAAGGATATTCGAGGTAACCGGACACGGACAGCTCATTGACGTTTTTTCGGGAGAGAACGACGATTTTTCAGAAACGGACCTGATCAGGCTGCACCTGTGGAAGACTGCCAAGTATACCATAGAAGGCCCGCTGATAATGGGTGCAATCCTGAGCGGCACAACCACTTCACTCAACAGGCTCAGTCATTTCGGAAACCTTCTTGGAATAGCGTTCCAGATACATGATGATATACTGGGCGTTTTTGGCAACCAGAACAAGACTGGCAAGTCGATCAAGAGCGACGTTAACGAAGGGAAGAAGACCCTCCTTGTCCTCAAAGCTATTCAGGCCGGTTCTCCAGCTCAATCGTCATTTGTTAAACAGTGTATCAGGTCAGGGAATGTATCCGATTCCGATTTTGAAAAGTTGAAGTCCATCATAATCGAAACGGGTTCCCTGGATTATTCTAGAAATCTAGCTGAGAAATTTGTCAAAAAGGCGAAGGAATATCTGGCAAAGGTGGAAGGAAATGAAGAAATTAAAAGCGTCATTTCCGGATTTTCAGATTACCTTATAACAAGGGATTCCTAGTATTTTGGCTGATATTTCAGGTACATATCCTTCAACATCCCATCGTCCACATGCGTGTAAATCTGTGTCGTCGCAACTGATGCGTGTCCAAGAATCTGCTGTATGAACCTAATGTCTCCTCCATTCCTTAATAGAGAAGTTGCAAAGGTATGCCGGAGCACGTGTGGCGTTACTCTTTTGGAAATCCCGGCTTCATCCCTGGTCTGCCGGATTATCCTCTCAATTGTGGATGAATCGTACCTGGTTCCTTTCGCGCTGACAAATAAAGCCCTGGTAGAGGCATTAGAATTCCTTATGCTTGAAATGTATTCCTTTAGTGAGAGGGAACAGTCCCTGCTCATGATCACAATCCGATCCTTATCCCCCTTTCCTCCCCTGATCCGGATTGTATTTTCATCGGTATCGACATCATTAATGTCCAGTGCGCAAAGCTCGCCCACCCGCATACCAGTATAGGCAAGAGTCATGATTATAGCTAGACTCTTTGGATGGCTTTTCCCGGCCTTGATCAAGGCAGATGCCTCAGCTTCGCTGAGGTAGTTTGGAAGTTTCTTGGACCTGACCGGAGGATTAAGGTTTGTAGGAGGCGTAATTCCCTTGTACTTGAAGAAGAGCTTAATTGCTTTGATGGCGAGATACTGGCTATTCCTGGAATAACCCTTGACAGTCGCGGTGAACTTCTTATAATTATCAATTTCATAATTTCCCAGGTTCGCCACATCCATGTTGACGAATTGGAGGAAATGCTTTACCAAAAATGAGTATTCCTTAACCGTATGCCTGCTCTTTCTTTCACCAATCATCCAGGACCTGAATTTCTCGACCTCTTCCGGAACCCTGTCTGCTTGTGACATACAGATGTCAGACAATAGTTGCAAATAAACATTGCTATCTTACGAAATCGTCAAATTCCGGTTGAATTTCACAGTATGGTTCAAACATCTTCGTATATTCACGCACTGTACATGTGCATAGGTCCATGAATATGCGGGGGCAGATTGCTGCAAGTAAACTTTCAACTTCTAAAGGTTGACGAGGTCTATTTAACCATCCGCCCAATAACTATCTGACTGCCCATGGAAAGTGTACTGTTGAATTTCAGTGGAAACATAGCCGTGATTGAATTCAATCGGGAGGCCAGGATGAATGCCCTAAACCTGGAAATGCTCCAGAGATTCAGTGGATTGCTTGATTCCCTTTCTGCCCATTCGGAAATACGTGCTCTAATTGTGGCTGCCAAAGGTAAGAATTTTTCAGCGGGAGCAGACATTAATGAACTTTATGCACTTGACAGGGTAAAAGCCGCCGAATTCAGAGCCACAATGCGAAAAATCGTGACCAGGATCCTTGAGTTAGACTTTCCAGTGATTTTTGCACTTAAAGGTTATTCTCTTGGCGGTGGCCTTGAACTTTCTGAATCGGCAGATATAAGGGTCGCGTCAGAAGACGCGGTTATTGGACAGCCGGAAGTTGCAATAGGAATAAATGCGGGTGCTGGCGGAAACGTGTTCCTGCCAAAGATTGTGGGACGAGGGATGGCTTCCTTGCTGTCAATGACCGGGAGAAAAATTGACTCCCAAGAAGCACTTAGAATTGGCCTTATAGACGTCATTTCCAAAGGAGATCCACTTGAAGAAGCCTTGAGAATCGCAGAGAAAATCTCTTCTTTTCCTTATGAGACAGTTAAGACCATAAAACGGGGCATTGTGAGCAGCGTCACGGATGGGTGGATTAAATCGTTCGTGATAGAGGAGAATGGCTTCGTGGATTTATCTACCAGCACGGAAGTTAAGAAGAGAATGAAAAATTTTCTGAACAAATAGGAAAGGATCACTTTTTAATCAACTAAAAATACCCCATTCGGGTCCAAATGATTACCATTTCTTCTTCCTCCTCCTTAAGCCTCGGGAAATTGATTGCAGAAAAACTTGGCAGCAGGTCATCAGAAGTTGCCAGGAAGAGGTTCCCGGACGGAGAACTTTATGTCAGGATAGATACTGATCTCGCAGACGAAACTGCGGTCCTCGTGGGAAATACTAGGACAGACCAGGATTTCATGGAAACCCTGCTTTTATTGGAGGCTGCGCAGGGAAGACACCCTGATAGAATAATCGTGGTAATTCCCTACTTTGGTTATGCCAGGCAGCATATGAGGTATAGGGCCGGAGAACCTATCTCGTCTTATGCAATCGGAAGGGCCATTCTTGATTATGCTGATTCGATCTATTGTGTGGAGATACATGACGAAAGGGCAATGGCCCCTTTCAATGGAAAAATTCACAATATTAAGATATCCAGCACACTGGCAGATTTTGTAGCAAAATGGAAAGTGGATTATGTCATATCGCCTGACGACGGCGGCAAGGATCGGGCCGACTCCGTTGCCCGCATCGTTGGTTGTGAATCCATGGCCCTTGACAAGAAGAGGATTGACGATACAAATGTGGAGATCGTGAACCCGGACCTGGAACTTAAAGGAAAAAGAGCGGTCCTGGTCGACGACATTATCTCAACTGGTGGAACCATAATGAAGGCCTCCCAGATGTTGGTTAAGAATGGTCTTTCCTGGGTATCGGTTGCTGCAATCCACGGGCTGTTCATCAACCAGTCTGCAGAGAAAATCTCAGGTTCTGTATCAGAAGTTGCAGTATCCAATACAATAGAAACGCCATACAGCAAAATAGATGTTTCCGGGGCGATAACTGACAGAATCCAGGAGGAGATAAAATGACTCAAGAACTGAGAGAATGTTATGTACATGGACCATTCAGAGGGGAGGAATGCCCGACCTGCGGAAACCAGTCTAAATTGCTTATGAGCGAGGAAGAAATCAACGTTCTGAGCAAGATACTTGCAGGAATGCTGAGGCACTTTCCGGAAAGATACGGAGTACAGTTGAATGACCACGGATGGGTCAGGATTTCAACCATAATTCCCGCAATAAGGATTCAAACCAGGCATTTCAGGTGGCTCACCCCCAGGCATATAGAGGATCTTGTAAGGACTGATACTAAAGAAAGATACCAGGTCAACGAGAATCATGAAATCCGGGCAAAGTACGGACAGAGCATCCCTGTACTGTTAGATGACCTTCCAACGGATTCGATCCCAGATAAACTCTATTACCAGACTACTCCCGAAGAGCTTGACCTGATCAATGAAACTGGAATCAATCCTTCCGACAAAACCTGGGTTCATCTTTCGAAGACTTACAGGCAAGCTTACGTCTCTGGATTGTACCATGTTGACGATCCCTGCATAGTGGAGATAGATGTTCCCAAACTTACCACCGATGGGATTCCTGTTTACAGGGCAAACGAGGAGATATTCCTGGTGGCATCCATTCCTACAGGCTATTTTACAGAAGCACAGAAAGAGGAAGTTGAAATTTCTGAAGAAGAAAAAGATGACATAGAGAGAGTAAGAAGAAAAGCCGAGAGAAGAAGCAAGGAAAGAGTCGAAGACTGATCCTCACATTTTTTCCATTGTCGAAAAACCCATTTTTTCTTTACTCCCAAAAGATGGGTTAGTGTTCCACGAATTCCCAACTGATTTATAACCCGCAAAGATTCACAAGTATGTCCGAAAACCTTGATAATGCAACCAAGATTCGGGAGCTGGCGGTAAGGCACAACAAATTGTTCAGAGACAGTATCCCGCTAATCGCTTCTGAAAACCTGATGAGTCCCCTTGCAATGGAGATGCTTCTTACAGATTTTGGATTCAGGTATGCTGAAGGGTTGCCTCACAAGAGATATTATCAGGGAAATGAAGTTGTAGATGAGCTTGAAGAGCTTGTAATAGAACTTGCCAAAAAACTGTTCAACGTTCCCCAAAGCGATCCCAGACCTATCTCAGGCACAGTCGCAAATATGGGCGTTATCTATGGCCTGACTTCGCCTGGCGACCTTATTTCAGTTCCATCCCTTTCCGGTGGAGGGCATATAAGCGCCGCACAATTCGGTGCTGTTGGTTTCAGGGGCCTGGTTACAGAAAATTATCCTTTTGATCCGCAGACAATGACCATCGACCCGGACGGTGCTGCAAAATTGATCAAGGAGAAGAAACCGAAGGTTGCACTCTTCGGACAATCAGTGTTCCTGTTCCCTGCACCGTTAAAAGAGCTGGCCGACGCTTTTAGCGAGGCCAAATGCAAGGTGTGGTACGATGCTGCCCATGTCATTGGCTTGATAGCAGGAGGGCGATTCCAGGACCCATTACATGAAGGGGCCCATGTGATGAGCGGAAGCACCCACAAAACGCTGCCTGGCCCGCAGCATGGACTTGTTCTTGGCAACACCGATGAAGAGACCTGGAAGAGCATCCAGAGAGGGATTTTTCCCGGCACAATAAGCAACCACCATCTCAACACTATGGCTGCACTCGGCGTCTCCCTTGCAGAACATATGGAATTCGGAAGGAAATATGCTTCAGATATAATCGAGAATGCACAAACGATGGCCCAGGAACTTCACAACCTTGGAATTAAAGTGCTGGCAGAATCCAGAGGTTTTACACAATCACATACTCTCGTTGCAAATACGAAAACTGAAGGCGGGGGAAAGAGAGTTGCGGAAACGCTTGAGAGATGCGGGATTATCCTAAATAAGAACATGCTCCCTGAGGATGACAGCAGGAAATCCCAGAATCCAAGCGGGATAAGGATAGGGACTCAGGAAGTGACCCGTATAGGAATGGGAAAATCGGAGATGAAAGAGATTGCAAGCCTGATATACCGGTCGATTGTAAAGAACGAGGACCCGGCAGTAATCAAAAAAGAGGCAAAAGCCCTGAAAGACATGTTTACCGAGGTGAAGTACTGTTTTGGAAAACTCAAGGCTTACGAATACATCAAGGTGTTCCAGGAGCGCTAAATCAAAGGCGTTCCAACACCAATTGTTTTTTTCTTGGAGATAAGTTCCTCAGCCTGATGCTCTGGTTTTCCACTTCCGACAGGCTAACTTTCCCCTGATCGTTTTCTAAAGTTACCTGATTATTTTCCCAGTATAGACGCACTTTTGTTCCGGGGAATGCTGATATTCCCGATAGCTTCTCCAGCGTATCGTTCAGTTCGAGGGTAATTCTGTCAAGTACATACTCCCCATTCTTTGCCGTTAACGGGGTAATGCGTGATCCAGGCGTAGTTACGTCGATAGGGTTTCCATGAGGGCACTTGTCCGGATATCCAAGGTGTTTGTAGAGATTATCCCCGTAGGATCCGGAAAACAGGTGTTCAAGGTCCATTACTGCCCTGTGTACTTCTTCCCACTCAATTTCGAGGAACTTCATTGCAAAGACTTCGGCTATTCTGTGGGACCTCACTACCGGGATCGTCACCTTCTTTCCTGATCTGGTCAGTTTAAGTTCCCGTGCATTCTTCTCAACCAATCCCATTCCCAGGAGTTTACCGACATACTCATTGACCGTGGGGAGAGTGATCTTGAGCCTCCTGGCAATATCCACTTCGCTGGTCCTCCCAACGGATTCAGAGTATTCCCATATTACGAGAAGGTAGTCCTCGTAGTTCAGCACCATCTGCTTAACAATTGTAGAAAGAGATATTACACTTTGCAAGCCGGGGATATTGGAAAAATGTTCACATATCAAAGTTGTTCTCAAACTTTGAATAAAGGATTAAAATTCCGTTTGTTGAGAAGCAACAGGTTGCCTGTTTCGATAATTTTTGCCGGAAGGGCAATCTATGCCTTGAACTGGTACAACGTATCGCCAATATATCCTCTTCTGACAGATCGTTTTCCCGCGCAATCCCAGTATCTATGGCTGATGTTTGCGCTCTTCCTCGTAGGAGCGGGAATTTTTCAAGTCCCAGCAGGAATAATCGCATCAAGGATTGGATCAAGGAAAACTGCATTACTTGGTCTTTTGCTGATGGGTATTTCCGTTTCCATGATCTACTTAGCTCCAAACCTGTACTTCATTATCGCATTGCGTTTTGTCACAGGTGTTTCCGCTGCCTTTTTCTTTTCTTCCGGCGTTTCAGTCCTCGGATATCTTCAGCCTGAGAAAGTTTCACGGAATGTCGCTTATTACAATGGCTACTTTGCCTTCGGCGCCGGGATTGGGATCCTGCCTTTCACGTTCCTGATAAACTCGGTTGGCTGGAGGGTTGCCATTTCTCTCGGTGGATTAGCGACCATCATAATTGCAGCATTGGCGCTGGATGTGGTTCCCGAAGGCAATGACAAATCTGAAGTTGATACTAAATATATTTCGAAGAAGTTGAAAGACGGTTACATATGGGTCGTTTCAGCAGGAATGGGCGGGTATTACGCTTTGAATTTTACGATTGGAGAATACTTCAAACCCTATATTCAATCCCTTGGATTCTCAGGAAATATAGCATCGGTAGTTGCCAGCCTTACCTTGTTCTGCGGACTGGTTGGAGCACTCATGATTGGATATTTTGCCAGATCAAATCCGATAAGGCAGATCGTGTCGATTATTGTCTTCCTCAGCCTGATCGACACTTTACTGGTCTTCGCCAATCTTTACCTGTTCGTGATAATAGCGATTGCCAATGGCGTCCTAAGCATTATCCTGTTCTCCAAGGAGTACCTTGTTGTAATGCTTTATGAAAAGGACAGATCCATGGTTGCCCTGGACCTCGGTCTGCTCAACTCTATTCAGCTCACAATTGGAGGGGGGCTGTCCGCTGTTTATGGCTTGTCCCTCGGAGATTTCGGGTATCAAGCTTCCTGGCTCATTCTAAGCCTTATCTCCCTGTCGACCCTGCCACTCTTCGCATTTGCATTTAAGCGAATCAAGAGTTCAGGAGCTGCCCCTGTTGGGACCAATCAGGTAACCTGAAAAGGCCATGCCCCAGAGAATTGTCGGATATACGATCATTCTCTCCATTCCTCCCGGCCCCAGGCTGTAGTAAATATTTTCAATGTATAATCCCATCGCCACAAGGATGAAAATTCCAACAATCGCAGATAAAGCTCTGAAAGGTCCTTTTGCCCATGTTACGGCAACGATTGCGGAAATACCGCTGAACAGGAAGGTGATAAGGGATACGTAGTCGTGTAAGTGATACGGTGCATTTTCATTGAATATACCAACTCCCATTGCCCCTATTCCAATCAGGATAACAGTGTATGGTAGAATCTTCCTCCTGTTGATCGAAGCCAGTGCAATAGCAGAGATTATTACCAAAATTCCAAGCGATATAATCGAATAGTTAAATATATATGCATTTGCCCCAACACCCAGGTCACTTATGTAGTTCAGGTTGACCGAATATGATGGCCTCAGTGCTTCACTGATAGTCATGAATATAAAAAACTGGAACGCGCCTATGAATAACAGAATCCCGGCAATACTTTGTTTGTTCATTGCAAAAATTGTATTAACATACTACGATTTAAACATTCATATTTACGATATTTGAATAATAAAATGAGAATGAATAATCAGTTTTCCAACCTTATTGTCTGATCTGCGCCGATGGCCCAGTACTCGCCCCATTTACTCAGTTCTTCCAGAGCATTTCCCAATGATTTCCCTTTTTCTCCAAGGGAGTATTCGACTCTAAAAGGCTTGGTGCTGAGAACAGTTCGGTTAATTATGCCCATATCCTCCAATTCACGAAGAGTTCTGGAAAGACTCTTGGGGTTGCTGTTCCCAGTGATTCGCATCAACTGGTTGAATCCGGCAGGGCCCTCCTGAAGCGATTTTATGACTATAAGCTTCCAGGCGCCACCAATTTCCTTAACGGCACCAACAAGCGGAAGGGACTGATGGATCACAGGACTGTTCTCCATTTCTAGGAATGATTCTCTCACGCCTATTCATCGATATTTGTTAAATAAATGTTACCTTTTTCTGGACTTCAGGTAAAATAGACATGGATAACTGGAACTAACATTATGCGTTGATATCTTCATTCTCAACCTTTCACGTAAGGTAGCAGTATGAATAGCCATTGAGCGATTTCCATTACATGAGGGTCAACGTCTGTTTCGTTCACGCACCGAGCATATACGATTTCAGGAAGCGTAAAATCCGTTCGGGCCCGATAAGCGACGTTATTCCTTCTACCCCCGTTTTTGAAATGTATCCGATCGGATTTTTAAGCATGCTTGCCTCTCTTACAAGAAACGGATTTTCAGCGAGGATAAGCAATGTTGCAGTTCATATGCTCGCCAGCGACAGATTTGATGTCAGCAACTATATCAGAAAAATTGAGGCAGACATCTTTGCGCTTGACCTGCACTGGCTTCCGCATGCCCATGGCGTTTATGAGATATCAAAAATTATCAGGCAGATACACCCAGAGTCAAAGATCCTGTTAGGGGGATTTTCATCGACTTATTTCAGGCAAGAAATTATGAAGGAAATGCCCTGGGTAGATTACATCCTGGCAGGAGATCTTCAGGAAAAGGCAATTGTAGCACTTGCTGACAGCGTGGAGAATGGGTTAAGCCTTGAAACAGTAGACAATCTTGTATATAGGAAAGGAACCAGCGTCAAGGAGAATCATAGGAATAATTCAATCGAGGAAATGAACGAGCTTTTCATCGATTATGGGGTATTGGCAAAGAATACGCTGAAATACGGTGACATTCTTGGCCACATGCCCTATTATGGATGGATAAGGAACCCTCAGGCATTTACCGTGATTGAACACGGTTGCCAGAATAACTGTGGTTTCTGCGGCGGATCTAGTTTTGCTTACAGCACGAATTACGGCCGGGTCTCTCCTTTATTCAGGAAACCTTTAGTTATTGCAGAAGAGATTGAGCTCATTCAGGATATTATTGGTTCGCCAGTCTTTGTTGCAGGTGACATCAACGCAGCCGGAGAAAAGTTCTATTCAACACTTTTCAAGGAGATAAAAGAAAGGGGTATTGATCTTCCAATTCTAACTGAGTATTTTGCCCCCCCTTCGGAAACCTTCCTGAATGCTCTCAGTAAGGTCATACCTCAGTACAGTGCGGAGATATCTCCGGAATCATCGGTTGAACTCTTGAGAAGGGAATCAGGAAGGCCCTACACAAACTATGAGTTGGAGAAAAGTATAGAGAATGCTGCAAAGACCGGTTGCAAGAAGTTTGATGTGTATTTTACCATTGGCTTGCCCCACCAGACTGAGGAAAATGTAATGAGCGATGCAGCTTATGCAGCCACGCTGAATGGCAAGTCCTTTCAAACCGGAATGGACATCCATTCGTTTATTTCACCGCTTACTCCTTTTCTTGACCCTGGCTCACTTTACTATGAATTCCCTGACAGGTTTGGAATTAAATTGCTGGCACACAGATTCATGGATTACTATAATCTCCTTGAAAATGGAAGAACATGGACAGACTTCTTGAATTACGAAACGGATACAATGTCCAGGGCGGATATTGAACGAATCACTTACAGGGCAGGATTGACAATGATCAGGGAATCAATAAAGGAAGGTAATATACCAACCGATCTGGGAAATAGCATAATGGAGAATATTGCGGCTTATATGCATGGAGAACCGGTATCCCGCAGGAATGACTATAGCAACCATCTGACTTATTTGAACAAGGAAATAGAGTGGTCTAAGAAACACAGACTTACTGGCGTTTCTTCCCTTGTGTTCTTATACAGTGTTTACGACCGTATGGCCCGAGATCTCAGGATCAGGAACTGAAGCATAAGTTCTTCATTTTGGTCATTTACGATCAATGCGAATGCTATTAGAATCTTAGCCTTCAGCGGGCAAAGTTTTACTATTTAGAAAAGTGAAGGAATGCTTTACCTGTGCGGTGTTCGACTTAATACTTTCAAAGCAATAAATCACTAAGCATTAAATGCTTGGGTGTAAAAATGGCAGATGAAGTTAAAAAAGGAGACCCCACGGCGTTGGGGATTTTTGCGTATGGATTCGGTTTGATGATATTATCGCTTTACGCGGTTGGAGCTTTGGGAGGTAACCCTAAATTCTGGGGAGAACATCTAGCCCTGGCGGCGCCTGCTTTAGTATTCAGCGGACTGTTTCTATTGATAGCGGCAAACTGGGAATACAACAACGGAAACACATTTGGAGCAACCGCGTTTGGTACCTATTCAGGATTCTTCCTTACGTTCGGTCTTCTTTCAGTTTTCCTCTGGGCAGGTTTCATAAC
Organism: Thermoplasmatales archaeon; assembly: GCA_014874365.1. Taxonomy (GTDB): domain Archaea; phylum Thermoplasmatota; class Thermoplasmata; order Thermoplasmatales; family Thermoplasmataceae; genus JACWAH01. Next base: position 114,781 of record JACWAH010000010.1, on the reverse strand, counting down.
AGACGTACAGCACGCACATCTAGTTGGAATGATGGCCCTGGCATTCGTGTTCATGACTTTCATATTCTGGATAGGTAGCTTCAAGATAACGATAGCCCATAATCTTATGCTCTTTTTCCTGCTGATTACGTTCATCCTCTGGGCAATACCTTTGTTGAGCTTCAACGGAACATCAACCTACATGGGAGCTACTTTACCAGCTTCAGTCTTCTATGCTGGCGTCGTTGGATTGATTGACGTTGTGTTCACCACTTACCTTGCGGGAGCAGTTATCGTGAACGACAGGTGGGAGAAGGCAGGCCTTAAGGGTCCACTACCACTGGGCATTTTGTCAAGGAAGAAAACTGCTTAAAATTTTTTATTTTCTTTCTTTTTCTCTTTTTTTTTATTTCTGGCTCTTTTCACTTTCGTATGAGTAAATAAAGATGATGGACCGTAGGGAAGTTGGTTTTTCCGGGATTTCCCATTGATCGCACTGAAAATATGATCTTCATAAAAACCGTAACTTCCACTACCCCCAGAAAACTGGAGTTCCCTGTTACCCAATCCTTAGGACACGCGCAAAAGTCCGATAAATCATATTTCTTTTTTGGTAGTTTTTAGATTGAGTTTTTTTCTCTTTAAGGTAGACGAAATTATGCTCACATTCAGGTTTTCAAGATAGTTTGTATTTCCCTTTAAGGAATTCGTGCATACTTGCTGGATCAGGGCATCATTTTGGAACTCTTGTTCCACCAGTGACCCGGGGAAAACTGATCATTTATTCCTTAGATAACCTTAGCCCCAAATCAAAAGCGTCGTCGAACTTACCGGAATTGATCCTTTCCCAGAAATCGTCGTTCTGCAGCAAATCCCAGAAGTATTTAGAGCGCTTGTGGAAATCCTGTATCCTTGTCTCTTTCCGTAGTCTTTGGAGAACGGGCAGTGCGCCAGAGTATACCCTTACATTGTCTTTCAATCTTTCCTTGAGATACCTCGCAAAAGAAGGGGATTTTCCAAGGGTTGAGACTGATACTATGATGCCGTCCAATTCGAATGAGGCGGGAAAAATGAATGGGCTGGTGTTATCGTCTATCCTGTTGTACATTATTCCAAGTTTGTTGCACATAACTGACAAATCTGTGTTTAACGTCTGGTCGTCGGTCGCTATTATGACGATTACATCACCTTTCAGGTAGCTTTCAAGTTGGTTTACATTGGTGATATGCATCTTCACCTTCTCCGCGTTAAAATCGGAAAAGCTTTCCTGAAATTCAGAAGCGATAATAGTAATGTTGCTGCAGTGCTCAGCCAGGTTCCTTACTTTCTTGTATGCTGCTTCTCCTCCGCCAATAACTATTATTTTCCTGTCAGAGACGTTCAGCATAACCGGGACAAAGTCCATAATATCCTCCTGATCCTAATGCCTGCTTTCCTTTCAATGCTTTGGGACATACTTCCCTACCCGAGATATATATTTTCAGGCGGCCTGTTGCGGCATCAAGTCCAGGACCTTTTCATGATCGTTGGTTGATTCACTGCGCAGATTTATGATCACCGTGCAGAGATCTCCGAAGTTCATTGCCAGCCCGCCGGAGACTCTTGCCAGCGTAGTCCTGATCATTTTCTGGTCTTCGCGTGAAGCATTGAAAATAAGGGTAACTGTAGCAGACCCATCTACTCCAGCCTCGATTAGTTTCTCACTGTAATCAGCAATAGTCGAAGCACCCATCAGGATTATAAGGGTATCAACAGAATGTGCCAGAAGACCCCAGTTCACGCTTGTAGAAAGCTTATTGTTTGCTTCATGGCCGGTGACAATGGCAACTGATGAAGAAAACCTGCGATCTGTCAACGGGGTCTTTGATAGTGCCGCCGATGCAAATGCAGAAGATACTCCTGGAACTATTTCATATTTTATTCCTGCCTCTTCTAAAGGTTCAATCTCTTCCCAGGTTCTTCCGAACAGGAGCGGGTCTCCACTCTTCAACCTTACAATGATCTTGCCCCCAAGTGCATGCCTCACCATCAGTTCAGTCAACTCTTTCATTTTCATTCCTTTCGAATGAGGACTCATCCTGACGGCAACCCTGTGGACGCTGTTAGGTATTTTCCTAATTATCTCCCTTGTCACAAGACTGTCATAAATTACCAGATCCGAAGATCTTAGCAGTTTCAATGCTTTAATTGTAAGATAACCTGGGTCTCCTGGCCCAGAACCAACAAAATATACGATTCCGCTCATCTAGCTCACCTGTCACTACCATATTGGAATGATCTGGGCGTCTTCAGTTTCTATTGAAAACTTTGTAATGCCCCAGATGTCATCCACAAGTTCGTCAAGGTCCTTCTTGTTCACATCGTAGATTTCGGCCGCGTAATAGCACACATAAATCTTGAGCAACCCGCTTTCTTTTCCTTCCCTGAGATACTTCCTGAAATCAGGGTCATGCTTTGCTATCATTGCTGAAGTCTTTGTAGTCTGGCTGATTTCTGAATTCTTCAGAAAAGCCCTGACTCCATCCATGGTAACGAACATGATTACAGAATCGTCCATGGACGTTCTCATTCCTGCCTCTATTGACGCAAACATAATACTCGAGAGTTCATTTGTTCCCAATATCATTCCAACTTTCACTTTTACACCTCTATTGCAAATCCCACAAGATCCATCAGCCCTTTCATCTGCATGTCAACCTTGTGGTATCCTATAACGTAGGGAAACTGTGCTTTGTCTATTGCACAGGGAGACACCATTGTGTGTGCTCCTGTTTTCCATGAATAGTAAACTGCTGGCCAGCCAGCCCATGCCCTGGATTCATTCCAGTCCTTTTCATCAGCGAGGAGACCTCCTCCTGCACCGCAGCAGAAAGTCTTGTCTTTGGTGAATTCAGCTTCGACCGTTTCCCTTACCACTGCTGAGAGTATTTTTCTGGGCTCGTTTACCAGATTGCCTCCTCTTGCCAGGTTGCATGGATCATGATAGTTGAATAGATCGTCATTCTTGTTCTTGTCAACTGTGATCTGGCCCCTTTCAATAGCCTTTGAAGTTACCTGATGGACATGTTGAAGAGAAATTCCTTTTTCCGCAAGCCTGTACCTGACATAGTTGTTAGCCGTTCTCCAGCCATGTCCGCATTCTCCCCAGACAACTTCCTTCACCCCTTTCTTTTCGGCCTCGTCTACCACTTTATCGCCGAATTCCATGAGGATTCTTTCGTTTGCAAATGTCCCGAAGTTTGCCGCTTCGGAAGTTGCTGATGATATTGTCCAGTCTTTCTTCAGCGCATACATTACTTTGGCGTATCCTTTGAGCGTGTCGTTGTTGACCATAATATCTGCCGAGGAGGGTATGAAAAGGAAATCCGCCTTGGGCCTGTCAAGAGGAATGTCGATCTCCTTCCCCGTTTCTTCCGTCATTTCATCCCTTACAAACTCCACAGCAGAAGCAATCGCCTTGGGATTCAGCCCCATGTTGTTTCCGGTTTTGTAAACCTGTGAAAGCGTTGCAGCAACGTATTCCGGAATCATTCCCATTTCAGTCAGGACTTCACGAACATTCCTTGTAATCTCAGCCTGGTCGATTCCCTGTGGACAGAAAACAGAACACCTCCTGCATTCAGTACACTGGTTGTAGTAGGAGAATATTTTTTTCAGGTCTACAGAACTTGGTTTAAGCCTGTTCCCTTTCTTGTACAATTTCCTCACAAGGTTTGCCCTACCAACTGGACTGTTGTTTACATCGCCTGTTGAAATAAAGAAGTGGCATTTGTCAATGCATATCCCGCATCGCGTGCAACTGTCCATGAAGTCAACGAACGCTTTACTTTGCCGTAATCCCTTGAACTTTTCGACGAACAGTTCAGGACTCTCATTCTTGGTTTCACCGATTTCAGCGACAAGCGAATCTTTAGCTGGCCTTGGGTTTAAACCATTAGCCCATTCAATGTTCTTTTGTTTTGCAAGCCATTCCTCAGCCTTTCCGCTGGGACTCTTAAGGAGTATTTCTCTGATCTTAGGTTTCATTTTATAACACCAGGATGATAAATCGAATAGAGCGTTGGATTGGTCAAGAAAGCAAAAGGGTGCAACAGTTTGCTGAGCGGGAAATAGACAAACAAAGTGAGTGTTAGCATGAAGTGAGTGACAAAGATCCCTGCAGCCGGTGCACTAATTGGGGCAAATGATGCAAGTGAAAGTATAAACGGGCTCACCTGCGCGTATGCGAAATTGGCTGGAAGCCAGAAGCGCATAAGGATTCCGGAGATGCCGATGGCAATTATGAGAAGGATTGCAAAATAGTCAGATGCATAACTTATCTTTCTCATGTAAGGGTCCATAGCCCTCCTTCCAAAGAGGATCAGGCCGGAACCTACCAGAAGTATTGCAAAGAATGTGCCCAGATAAGCCCCGATCGCTTCAAGTGTGCTCTCGGAGATTCCGGCTGCAGTAAAATACGGGTACAGGACAATATCGGCATGTGCAGCGATTATGATCCAGAGACTCCAGTGGAATACGAGTCCGATATATCGCAAAAAAGGGTCATCCTTTGCGCTGGTAAACAGGAACATCCTTCCAAGTATATTCCTGAAAGCTTTTAGGCGGGTATCCTGGCCAGGATAGGTAAAAAGATAAGGATATCCCAGGTAAGTGCCGTTAGGGCCCTTGCTCTTGAATATGGACCTGGCAACCATGAAGATACTGCCTGTGACCAGCAATATGACCGCGAAATAGGCGTAGGAAATAATTAAAATAGACAGGGCGTCCAAATGCAACACCTTCCGTATTCCCTATCTTCCGCTCCCGTCTCTAAGGGTTGTTATACCCCTGATATCAAGGTAATCCATGCTCTGCGGATAGAATGGAAGGCCGCTCTTTTCAAAGAATTTCTCCCAGCCAATCCTGTCAACCCAGTCTGCAATTCTTTCTCCTTTCTTTGCATCCTTTTTCCAGGTTTCAACAATTGTTTCCACTACTCTTATTGTCTTCTCGTAGTGGGGAGGCTCGTTGGGTATGAATGGTACTACTATTCTTCCCAGCGTGGTGCCGTATCTTGAAGCCGATGCCTTTCCGCCAATGGAAATCGCGTGTCCATCCGTTTTTTCCGGAGTCTGGAAGATAATTCCCCCGCAGGCCCCGACACAAAGCCCGCAACCTATGCAAAGACTTTCCCTGATCTCAATTGTTTTCCCGCCATCCGGCAGGGTCTTAAGTTGTATAGCGCCAACCGGGCAGGTAAAGGCCGTACCCTGAAGATCGCAGTTTTTCACGTTTTCCGTAATTACCGGTATCTCCGTGTGAATCCCATTAATTGAAATGTCCGTCAGGAAGCTGCCTCCGCAAGAGCTAGGACATCCGGATCCAGCAATGGTTAGTTTTGCGGGCAGTTCCTCTTCGTCGAAATACCTGGAAAGGCTGTTCGCAATGTTCTGGATTACGGAAGGTGCATCAGTTGCGGCAAGCGCACAGTGGAAGTAGCCTGCACAGCTTGTAAGACTCCAGAGGTGTTCTTTCCATCCCCCGACCGGAAATCCAAGTTCTTTGAGTTCCTGCTTCAATGCCTTTGCCTTTTCGAGGCTTCCAACAATGAACTCCATGTTGAGTCCCTGGGTAAACCTCATTGTGGCTCCAGCGTATTTCCTGGCAAGAGCAGTGATCTGTCTCATTGTAATTGTACTGTACCTGCCATTGGGGGTAGAAGCTGCCTTGACAGTGTATACTTTCTTCCCTCTTGAGTCAATGTGTTCAATTATTCCCCCTTCCTGCATCTTGTGGGTGACCCATTTTCCTATGGAGTCTTTCACGTAGTCGGGTACAAAGTTAAGGTATGGTCTTGGTGGTCCCTCGGGTCGTTCTGTCATTACTTTCCCCTCCCTGCAAGGTCGTTCGCAATTTCCTGCCTTTCTTCCTCGCTTACTGGATAGAATACGTTGGTTCTCAGATCCTTGACGTTCAATGCCTGTAGCTTCATTTCCAGAAGTTCAAGCAATCCTTTCATTCCGATCCTGAAAATCAGGTCCCCGAGTCTTTCCTTCCTTGCAGCGTGGTCCGTGAAAGCTTCCACTATTTTCTCCAGTTTCTCCATTACCTCTTCCTTGGTATCCACCCTCATTAGAAGCTTTGAAGTGAGCGGCCCCTTCTTTCCTCTCAACTTTCCTCCCACGTAGATTAGGAAAGTCTTCTTGTCCCCAGGTTTTATTGCTCCTTCCCCATTCCTGAGGCATTTCATACACTGTATGCAGTCTTCTCCCTTTATGGAGATTCCACCATTTTCCCTTGATATGGCCAATGTCGGGCAGGAGTTTACTATTGCATCCACTTTCTCTTTTGGCATGGAGGATATCATTTTGTTATCCACAATTGGTGCCCCTACCCATGAACCTACTACTCCAATGTCAGCTTTCTGGGTGGTTCTTGCACAGTCAAGCGGGCAACCTGATATTTTCAGCTTCATTTTATGCGGGAAAGTTGGATACTTGGCGTAGTCGTTGAACTTGTCGTAAAATTCGTCCCTCATTCCCATTGTGTCCATGTTTGCGTATTCGCATAGCGTAGCGCCAACACAGGTGGTGGTGTTCCTGAATGCATCACCGGTCGAACCGATCTCGAGTCCAGCATCCCTGAATTCGGTTACGAACTCGCGTATCCTGTCCTTGGGAATTCCTGGTATCTCGACATTTTGGCCTGTGCTTAGAGCATGCACCATTCCTACACCGAACTTATCGGCAAAATCACAAAACTTGTCCATCATGTCAGAAGTTATGAAATTTCCCGAGGGCAGCAGGACCCTTACGACATTGGTACTTTCTCCAATATCGGGCCTGCTTGTAACTCTCATTAAGATACCGGTTGGTGCACCTGGGACAGACACGTATCCACCAGTTGTGAACAAGTCCCTCTTAAGATAAAGCGAGGCCCCGTACAGATCAACTGGATATCTGGTCTTCTCAGCTTCCTTCAAGAAATTCGGCCAGCTTCCTCTTTCAATCTCCTTTACAATCTCTCTTCCTTTTTTTACCTCTTCAGGTACTTCCGTCACTATTTCACCTCTCTAAAGTGATTTAGGGCATAAGCGGTCCCGACTGCGTATCCGCTCTTTCTGCAGAAATCCACGAACTTGTCTTTCTCCGCCTCGTGTACTTCCACCCTCATTACCGGAATTTCATTTTCTTTAGCCTCAATCCTCTCGCATTTCCCGATTGTGTTGACGCAATTCGGGCATACCTGATCTCTCGTGGTAAGGTATTTCAGGCGTTTCGCTTTTACTGGATTATTTATTTCCTCGTCTCGCATTATGTCAATTGCATATCCGCAGACAGGGCAGGTAAGATATATCATGATTACACGCATCCTGTAGGTTTAGGCGCCCCTGCCAGTCTGCAGGCTCCCTTGGCCGGCCCTGTTGGAAATAGTTGATAAATCTTCTTCAGTTCTGTTCCGGTATTTTTAACAAGCATCCTTATCGGAGGACAGCTGTCAAATTTTGTAAAGTAATCTCTTAGATAATTGATGATTTTCCAGTGCTCGTCAGTCAGGGTTTCAACTGCCTCCTGTTTGGCTACTGCGTCTACAAATCCCGGACACCAGTCTTTAGGATTAAGCAGAAAACCGTCCTCGTCGACGGCTATTTTCTTGTCATTGCCGTTAGAATCTTTCACCATTACAAATCCAGCATTATCTTCATCGCCCATTGCAAATTCGCCCCAGAGAATATATACTAACACCACTCATAAGAAGGATACCTCACCTGTGAGCCAATTTGTTCCTTGAGAGTATTGAACTGTGTTTAGATGTTAGGTTATGTCGTTTTAAACGTACATACAATTCTTTTATGATCCCGATGGCATCAAAATTTATGACTGAAGTGGTTCTGGAATTAGTCAGGGACGATTGCCTGGTAGTTAACGCACTCCCTGGAATCGAATGTACAATTGATCGCCTGTCGGTAAGGCCTGATCGCACGCTCCATTCGATTAAGGCAGCGAATGTATGTGACATAGTATCAGTTCTTTCATCGCAGTATATTAAAACAAGATCCACAAAGAAGGGAGAAGTGTGGGCAGAAAGCTGTAGCTGTAAAGCCTGTGCACTATTCTCCAGATTACCATTTGTCGAGATTGTTGGGAGCGCAACCATCGGGACTAAGATGTTGCAGATCAGGATTGTAGTTCCTACGAAAGCTGACCTCAGATTATTGAAATCCCACCTGAAGGATTCTGAAATCGAATACAGAATTGTCAGCGAAAATCCACTGCTCCACAAACAGATGACCGAGAAAGAGAAAAAGTTCATAGAAGTTGCACTTGAAAAGAACTACTTCGAGTGCGACGACAGGATGTCCCTGACCGAACTGGCAAAAATCGTTGGCGTTTCACCCTCGTCTCTTTCGGAATCCATCCGAAGAGGAACCAAGAAAGCAATTTTATTCTATCTGGAAAGAAACGGGGAAGAAGTTTTACAATAGGGTCACGGTTGCTTCAAAGTTGCGCAGTTCCATTAGAGTTTTTATTAATACTCTGCACAGCCTGTAATCTGATGCAACCATTATCGCAATTGAGGCTTTTAATCACGGGTCCTTGGGCGATTTTTCCTCTGGCCTAAAAACCAAGCACAGATTTGATCTTTATCAAAATAACCCATGCCGACTCGCTTACTGGTAAGATGCCAATTATCTATCACAGGTAAATATGTAGTTTATACCCTTATGAATTAGGTCTCACTTTAAATACCGTCAATCCAATCATCGCTCGGTAACAAATATGACGACATTCATAGATGACTTAGGTCTGGAATATTTCTTGGTGACCATGGTGAGCGTACTTACCCTGTACACCATAGCAGCGGTATTCCTGGAATACAGAAAGAATGGAACGAAGAATTTGAGATCAGCCATGTCCCCTGCGGGGTACCCATTGTTTATCCTGGGCTCTGTAATCCTGTTGATTGGACTCTTCCAAGAGTTCACATGGCCGTTACCGGGTCAATACGACATATTCTTCGGGGATCCGTTCCTGTTGCTGGGCATGGTGACCCTTGTGTTTGCAGTTTCTGTGCTTAAAGATTACAAGCTACAGTTCCCAGGTATCTTTGCACTTTTCGTTGGATTCTTGGCCATAGTATATGGGTATTTTGGTTACATAAACAACCTACCCCACCCCGCGCAGGCTTTTGAAACACTTCTGCTTTACGTAGGGTATGGTGTGTTCGGCATACTGGTTTACCCGGTGAGTCTGATTTATGACATTCTGCCTTCGAGAGAGAAGAGCACCTGGCTCGCCAACCTTATACTTATTATCTTTTTCCTGGAGATAGTGCTGGCATTGGTTGCTTCCGCATACGGCGGTATCACCGCTATAGGCAGTCACATCCAGCACGCACCGTAAACGTTGGAGCATTTAGGAGGGTTTTCCCCTCCTCTTTATTTATAATCTAATTTCAGTGAGCCATCGCACTTTCATGTTGGTATTCCATTTTTGGAATTGCCAGGAGAGAAAGACGTTTATGGGAAAAGCAGTATCGCGCCATTGAATGGGCGCTGCCTGTTTTATTTCTATGGCAATTTGTGAAAGACCTGGTCAGAGAATGAGTGGGAGAAAAGTAACACACTCAAAAGGTCGATGGGGCGATTAACAGCCCGGTGTTTCAGAGGTCTGTTGAATTTTTATTGGACATACAATAACCGTGTCATGGAAATATCATTACATACCGCAATATACTCAGCTATATAGATATTGTAACTATATATACTATGTACAGATTCTATTTATACAGTAGTCTTATTGCACAAATGATAACCACATGAACAGACGAAATATAGTGAAAGCAATTGTGTTTGCGGTACTGATTGTGGTTTCCGGATTTGCGGGCTACGAGCTCCATGGCAATTCTGGAACCAGCTCTTCAACCGTGGCACTCTCGGAAACAGGATCCAGTCTTTTGTACCCTGCGTTCAACCTATGGGGACCAAATTTTACCAAAGTCCAGTCATCAGTCACCATATCACCTGCATCAACAGGGAGCGGTACTGGGATTTCACAGGCTGAAAAGGGTCTTGCCAATTTTGGGGCATCGGATGCTTACATACAGGGAGCAATTCCAGCAGGTGTTGAGAATATTCCGATACTGATTTCATATCAGTACATATGTTACAATATACCCGGACTTAACAGCGTTACTTTGAATCTATCAGCCGGAATAATTGCAGGCATATACATGGGCACAATAACTTCCTGGAATGACACTGCGATACAAGCTGCGAATCCTGGAGTACATCTTCCTGGAAATGCGATAATTCCAATTGTCAGGTCCGACGGAAGCGGCGATTCCTTTATGTTTTCTTCGTACCTGACCAAAGGGAATGCCTCATGGGCTTCTGCCGTAGGAACGAGCACTAATCCTTCATGGCCAACGCTGCCGCAGGAGAAGACTGGAGCACAGAACACCGGACTTATTGGCGTGATGAAAAACACACCATACACTATCACGTACATCGCTGCAACATATACTTCTACAGTGAAAGCAGATGGCTTCGGAATTGCTGACTTGCTTAACGCTGCGGGAAATTACGTTGCTCCAACAATTGCAAACGTGCAGCAGGCTGCGAATCAGTACCTGAGCCTGATCCCTTCTAACGGCACCATAGCATTGCAGTTTGCCCCAGGCGCCACTTCTTACCCTATAGCTGACATGGAATACATCGTAGTTCAGAAAGTGCAACCCAGTTTCCAGATTGCAGCGGCAATGCAGGTATTTATGTTCTGGGTGGTCTCAAGTTCTGGTGGAAGCAGTTTGACAAATTTCCTGTCCGGACTTGATCTGGTTCCACTTCCAAGCAGCGTGGTGACGGGGATAACAATGCCCTTGATCGAACTGATAACTGGTTGAGTGCTGATTTAATGGAACAACTTAACCCATTTTTTAATTTAAAGAATTTTTCTTTTAAAGCATTAATCTTAATTATGGCATTAGTCCCTGCTTTTATAATAGCCTCGGTTGTAACTTTTTTGTTATACTATTCATTTCCTTCAATTATATACAACGGCTTAAATTTTTTCACTTCAAAAATATGGAACGATGGATCTTCCGGCGTGATCCTGCATAATAATGGCATCTCATATCAGTCCGGGGCAGTTTACGGGATATATCCTCTTGTTCTTGGCACGGTTCTGATCTCACTCATTGCATTATTGATAGCTTTTCCAGTCAGTTTCTTTGTAACCCTGAATGTTGAGCTATACATGCCTAAGAAGATAAGAGGGACACTTATCTCTTTCATAGAGTTATTTGCCGGTATTCCGAGCGTCGTCTACGGTTTCTGGGGATTGTTGGTTTTGATTCCCTGGCTACAGAATACAGTAGAACCGTGGATAGGCACTCATTTCAGCGGAATACCGTTGATAGGCGGAGTGTTTACAAGCGAAATATCAGGCCGGGCGTATTATCCCGGCCAGGGCCTCCTTGCTGGAGCGTTAATATTGAGTATCATGATTATTCCGATTATCACCGCCGTCATGACTAATAGTTTTGAAACTGCACCCAAGGAAATTAAGGATGGAATATACTCATTGGGGGGAACCAGGTGGGAGATGGGAAAATACCTGCTGGTGCACCACTCTAAAGCTGCAACCTATGGCGGTGCGCTCCTTGGCTTGGGAAGAGCCCTGGGCGAAACGATGGCTGTTCTTATGGTAACTTCTGCGTTGCTTCTTGTCCCATCCAATCTGTTTTCAAATGTGAGTACAGTTGCTGCATATATAGCAGCACAGTTGGACAGTGCATTCTTTGATCAGTCGGGTATGACGACTGCAGCTTTTGCCGAAGCTGCTCTTGCGTTGATGGGTGTTTCACTACTTGTAAACGTAATAGGAAGAAAGATCGCTGGCAGAGGAGTTCTGCGGGGGTACCAGAATGACTGAAGGCGAAACTGTTACAGTTAAGTGGAGGAAGGCCTCTATCCGTAGTGCCAAGGACACTGCCGTACGAATTGTTGGATACATCATACTGTTCATTCTTTTTGCTGTGCTGGCGGCTATATTCTATGAAATCGCTGATGGTGCCCTTTCTAACATAACCTGGCAGATACTTACGACCAGCAATACGTTTGAGGGGACCACCGGAGGTGGCATTTATGAGGCCATAGCTGGAACATGGATGCTGGTTGGAACCGGACTGTTATTCTCAGTTCCTCCGGGGATATTGGGTTCCCTTTATGTTGTAAGGGCAAAGTCCAGTAAGACTCTATCTTCGTTGGTAAGACTGTTCACAGACATACTCACCAGCGTCCCCTCCATAGTTATAGGCCTCTTTGGATACCTTTTCATGGTTTACTACCTGGGATGGGGATTTTCGCTTATCGCAGGTGGGATAGCCCTTGCAATAATGATGTTGCCGTACATATTCAGGGTCGCAGAACTGTCCATGAAAGCGATTCCGGTTGAGCAGATACACAATGCATACGCGTTGGGGGCAGATGACTTCCAGGTGGCGACCAGAATATATATTCCACAGGCTCTATCAGGCGTTTTATCAGGCATCATGCTTGCGATCAGCATAGCTGCAGGTGAAACTGCCCAGCTCCTGTACACTGCTGGCTGGAATGCAGGCGGCCTGCCATCCGGGTTTACAAACAATAATTTGGGAGTGGGTTACCTTACATATATAGTCTATAATGGGCTATTGCAGGGGTCCGCCATACCAAATGCAACTAACCTTGCTTACATTGCAGCTTTCGTCCTTATAGTGACAATACTCGTGCTGGTGTTGCTTTCAAAGTCAATGAATCGAATTGTGAAGAAACTGTCTCAGATAATGAGAGGTACTAGGTAAAATAAAAAAAGGTGTAATAAATGGAACCGATAATAAAACTGGAAAAACTTGAAGTCAGTTCAGGAAAAAAGAAGATCCTTGATGGAGTAAACCTTGAGATTCACAAGAATAGCATAAATACAGTGCTGGGGCCTTCAGGTGGCGGAAAAAGTACACTTCTGAGAACAATCAATAGACTAACCGACCTGGACCCCGCGTTCAGGATAAGCGGAACAATTTCGTTTAACGGCAAGAAGGTAACTGAGTACAGCGAAGTTGAACTTAGACGTAGAATCGGGATGATATTCCAGAGACCAAATCCGTTCCCCATGCCGATTTATGACAACGTGGCTTTCGGCATGAGATTGCAGAGTTACGTGCAAAAGAAAGATCTGGATGTTCTGGTGGAGCAGTCTTTGACTGATGCAGGTTTATGGGAAGAGGTAAAGGGAGAGTTGAAAAGAGATGCCATTACGCTATCCGGAGGCCAGCAGCAGAGAATGTGCATCGCAAGAGCCCTTATCCTGCGGCCTGACGTCATAATGATGGACGAACCAACCAGCTCACTGGACCCCACAGCAAAATCAAGGATTGAGGATCTTATGCTTGACCTCAAAGAGAAATACACCGTGATTCTTGTTACTCACGACATAGCGCAGGCAAAGAAGGTCTCGGATTACACGTCGCTGATATACAATGGAAAGATAGTTGCATCCGGTGAAGGAGGTGAGTTTCTGGAGGATAGCGCCAGTGATTCCTTGAAATCCTTTCTTGGGGAAGTTTCAGTCTGATATAGGTGGTTTGAGCGGGGGATGATACTTCCACTTTGGAATTCCGAAAAACCGTCTTCTGATCACATAACTGGCAAAAGCAACCTTTATTCATGAATCAGCCATGCTACTGCATGAGCACGCTTTAAAGTGAGACGCTAAAGGAAATATACAGGCTCATTGACATCATGATCCCCTTGCATACATGAAAGGTGCAATAGACTGGCCCGTCTTTCCGGAGCTTTTGAAGGAGCTTTTTCGCGACCAGACGGACCAGGGCGGAGGACAAAACATTCCTGTCACAACAATGGTCAAGATACTCTTCCAGCAGAAAATGTACAACCTCGCGAATGAGCAGGCAGAGAAGTAGATAAATGACTGGATCTCCTTCATGAATTTCCTTAGATTTCCAGAGCATATGCTCGATTCCACTACTATCTGGATGTTCTGTGAAAGATTGTACAGGACCGGCCATGACAGGATCATCTGGTCGGAACTGCAGAGGCAGATCGAATCAAAGGGAATAAAGGTGAAGCATGGTTCAGCTCAGGATGCCACTTTCATCACTGCAGATCCAGGGCACTCCAAGCACGAAGAACCCTAGGAAGAGGGGAAGACCCGCATATCCAAAGACCTGTCATGAACTAAGAGGAAGGACAGGGCATACTTCGGTTTCAAGTGCCATTCCATACTGGATGACAATAAGATCCCGATCCTCAGATCCTGTGCTATCACCACGGCAAAGGATAACGATAGCACGATAGATCTTTCCAAGCGTGGAATGACCGTAAAGGTACAAGGGATACTTAGGCAATGATCCGAAAGTCATCGATGGCACAATGGACAGGTCGGTGAGAGGCCACAAACTATCCATTGAGTCTGTGAGGATAAGGTTTCATGTTCGCCTCTTTCGCCTATAATCTCTTTGCATTGAATGCCTCGAGGAGACAGAGGTAACTATGACCATTCTAAAGAAGAACAGAAGAAAAGTATAGAAAGAGAATGAAGAGAGGTGTTAATGGCGGTGAATTCAACGATTCTGCTAGGGCACTCAGCATGAATTGGCAATTTCATAGGGTCAACCGGAATTCTCACTTTATGTATTCTTATACAAAATGATAACTCACTGATTGTGGCGCTCCATCGAAATAGTAAGGTCCAATTTCAAAAACGGGCGAGTAAACTATGGTAAAGTTGAAGGAATAGTCCCCCTGGATTGACATAATAAGAGTCCGGAAGAGAAACGGGTAACTCCAATATGTATGCCGCTCCTTCACCACTACTTCTTGGGTCATAGACACTGTAGTTGTGGTTGCTTGACAGGGGAACATTACTCTTATCAAAGCCGCTCAGATTCAGAAAGGTACCGTTCACGGCAAGTACCCTGCTATCAAAATGCACTGCTAAACCTGTATATGGCTATGAAAGATGATCTGCCTGCAGCTAGAAGAAGTCGTACCACAGGGAGACCCCTGATATGTTTTCGTTTTCATTTAAGTTATTTATATTCCCTCCTCCAGGGTTGAACAAGTATCCAAGGCTCACAGAATTTCCGTATTCGGAGAAATTGGAAAAACCGATTCTTTCCTGAGGGAAATTCTGGTTCTGTCCGGGGCCGCCATAATATGACATGTAGCCTGGAGTTGCTTTCCATGCAGATGGTTCGTAATGCCACTCAAAGATAGAGAATAGGCTGAAACCTATCAGTAAGAGGGCAACCACCGCTGCCAATATCATTATATCATTCCGGTTCTTTCTTTCATGTTGCGCCCCCGGAGTTTAACCTATTCGAGTGAAGACCCTTTGACTGCATATTGCCAGATACATGAGATCCATACAGATACTTTTCTTTTCCATCCGGGTGAATTTCATGTTCCCTCGGCCATGTATAATGGAAGCGATATACTTGTCGAATAAGTAGGTGCATTCCAGTCTGCGTTGCCAACATACTCTATTTCATAATTGTTGCTCTGGTTTAATGGTATTGTGGTGATGTTCGCGGTATACATGAAATAGTTGAGCACATAACTATAGCCAGAAATGCCTCCCAGCTCAAGGTATTCATCAAAGTTGAAGAGGTGAGCTGGAACTTGGTCTGGTCCATAATAAACATCTCCATAAACCGGGTATGTGACATTTCCGTACTGCTGAAGCACGTCGTATATTGTATAGGGTACGTAAAACGGGCTGCTCGTGTATCGATCGCCAGTGAGATTATCCCAAATTCTATCGTTCTCCGTAACTGAGAAAGTATTCTGTGTGCTGAATATCATGGGACCAATCAAAGCCATCAGTCCGCTCACTGCACCGATAATAATGAGATATTCCGGATTTAACTCCGGGGTAAGCGTTGCGATACCAAGGGAAAATTCGATCGCGTTCCACATCGTCTGTTCAATTTCTGTTGAATTCTGCGGCCCCCATGTGCCCTGCACGTCGTTTTCATACGCTGTTAAAGCTGTGAACGCAGATCCTACAGTACTTTGGGGAGAAGTTCCCATGGAATTTCCAGTAAATTTGAATTCCTGGGATAATGAATATACCCCTAGCATTTGAGTCTGATTGAATAGGCTTACAGAAAAGCTCAACGGTACTGTGGAGCTAGATTGCACAATGCTATTCCACCCACCGCCTTCTATCGTGTCGTTTTGACCACCGGTACTCTGGGTCACATTTCCAATCAGTTTACCCCCGGCACTCTCGTACAAATGGCCAAATCCAATGGAATCTGGAGGGAAATATGTGATGTTTCCCGAAACGAATGGAGAGGTAGTCCTTATGTAAACGTTTCCTGCGAAACCTGGTATATTACCAAATATCAAAGTATTCGCTCCTGAACCTACTGTGAACCCCGTATAGTACCCAGGTACAGCAGCCCAAGTGAGCGTTTCAGTTCCTTCACCTGAAACTGAGAAACTTTTTAAAGGGAAACCACTGGATGTTGGTGACGTCCCGGCAAAGTAGAGGTTAGCGGTGGTTCCAGATGTGACATTGTACTGCACAGAAAACTGCAGCATCCTGTCCCCTCCGATGACGGTGTCTGTTTCAACAGCTCCTCCGCCTTTTGCGTGTGTCACTGTAAAATTCGAGAGACTGACATCCGTAATTGTGGGTGGACTACCGCCCCCACCTCCTCCCCCATTAGTTGGTGGGGTGGACTGGTCTGGCGATATGACTGGATCTACGCTGTACGTTTCATTCGGTGACAGTTTAAGCGGCCCAAATGGTAAGGAAGTTATCTCCCGATTGATCCCCGAATAGAGCAACCCGCCTCTAAATATTGACTGTTCATTAAGCCATGAAATCGACAGGTTTCCCTGCTCAATCTGCCATGTTGAACCTAGAATGGAATAGATTGAATTTCCTACGCCGGCCCCATGTTGAATCCCCGCATGTTCAAACCCAGAAGTCCAGCTGTAAGGGTCGAACCTCTGCTGGATCGCAAATGTTGTGATGAAAACCTGACTGGTAGAATTGAAATTGGTTATTGCAAGGCTAGCATCTATTCCATTTAATGTGAAGGAATAAATTTCAGCAATTCTGACATTGCTGTTCCACATTACCAACACTGCCGAATTCTGGTCTGGACCTACGATCCTATTTGTTCTATAATCTGAGAAGTTTACCGGTACAGTGATGTAGCTGGTTGTTGCTCTTGAGACGGTACTGGTAGAGGATACTTTTCCAGATGGTTCAATCTGGAAAACTGTCCATGAAACAGGATAGAGATTCTCTCCAAAACCAATGTACGCATGCATGCCATTGAATTCAACGGTCTCGCTTCTATAGGTATAAATAACCGGTTGAACGGCACTGTTGAGATTGAGATGAGTAACTATTGGAAATACCATCAATGTTGCAATAGCGATTGCGCCTAAGGTCATCAAGAACTTACGCTTTTCTTCTAAACTGACATTTACGGGATTACCGTAAGCGCTCATGAAAAAAATAACACGCTATCTGTAATAAACTCTATCTTTGGATTTGGATATAAAATACTAGAGCAACTGAACTTGCCCGGATGTTTGGTCTTATCTGAGTCCGTAGACTTTTTCTCTTCGGACAAAGTTGTATTTCCTCTGGTGTTATGAAAGATTTTTTTGACTGTAGTGGATTTCAAAAAACCCACTTCTGATCACCTTACCGATAACAACAACCTTTATTCATGAATCAGCCATATTACTGCATGAGCACGCTTTAAAGCGAGACACTCAAGGAAATATACAGGCTCAATGGCATCCATGATCCACTCGCATACATGAAGGATGCAATAGACTGGTCCGTCTTTTCGGTTCTTCTGAAGTATCTTCATCACAACCAGACGGATCAAGGACGGGATTATCTGGTCGGAACTGCAGATATAGATTGTGGCTAAGGGTATAAACGTGAAGCATGGATAAGCGCAGGATGCCGCTTTCATAACCTGCTATTTTTTAGTAACAATTATTATCCACTTCTAATTGATCTCTTGGTGACAAATTGTCTAGAATAGTTCTGCATGAAAGAAACAGACCTTACGTGATTAAGGTTGGAGAAGAGGAGGTACACCTGTGCGCTTGCGGCCTATCAGAAAACAAACCGTACTGTGATGGCCATCACAAGATTACGCTTGATGAAAAAGAAAAGATTTACATTTACGATTCTGAAGGACATAGAACCATGGTTCAACCCCTATACAAGAACCCCTGAAGCGTTTTTTGGGAAGCGCCGCTGCGGCAAATCCGATAGGGTTTACATGCTATTACGTTAGGGATCGAAATTATAACTTCCTGTTCCATTATCGGCATTGTTTGACAGACTTTTCAATCCGAATAGCGTTGCGATTGTAGGCGCTTCTTCCAACCCTGAAAAAATAGGATATGCTGTTATCAAAAACATGGTAGAGTCCGGTTTCTCCGGTTCGATATTTCCTGTGAACCTCAATGCTGCCACGATCCTGAAACTTAAGGCTTACAGGACGCTCAAATCCATTGGAATGTCTCCTGACATTGTTATAATAGCTGTTCCATCCGCTGCTGTACCTGAAGAAATCAGGAATTGCGTAGAACTCAAGGTGCCTTATGCTGTGATAATCCCGGGAGGGTTCTCCGAGACAGGTAGCGAAGGACAGAAGCTTGAGAACGAGATCAGGAGGATCATCGCCGGGTCCGCGACTAGGGTGATTGGCCCTAACACTGTTGGAGTTTATTTTCCACACAGCAAGGTCAATACCGCTCTCACGCCGCCTGACAGGGTATCTTTTCCCCCTGCTGGCAGTATAGCTTTTGTGTCGCAGAGCGGCGCACTCGGCTTGCTGACTATGGATAGCATTTCGGAGTACGGAGTGGGGATATCGGCATTTGTCAGCCTTGGCAATAAACTTGACGTAAATGAGATCGAGATGCTAAAGTATTTCTCAGAGGATGGCAACACCAAAAGCATTGCACTGTATCTGGAGGACATTGACCAGGGAAGGGAGTTTTACAGTGTTGCCAGGAATGTGAACGCTATCAAGCCTATTGTTGTTTTGAAATCCGGCAGGAGTGAAGCTTCTGCAAAAGCTGCATCCCTGCATACCGGTGCTATGGCATCGGATGACAGGGTAATTGACGGCATGCTGAAACAGGGTGGTATCACAAGGGCTTACAATGAAACAGAGCTGCTGGATTATGCCAGGACTCTTGCATACGGCAAACCATTCCCTGGAAGGAACATAGCAGTAATCACCACAGCAGGAGGAGTGGGCGTCATAACAACAGACCTGATATCGTCAAGGATTAACGGGGTTGGGCTATCCATGGCTACCATATCCAGGGATGCGGAAGAGAGAATTAAGGTCGAGATCGTGTCCTTCGGCTCTGCGAAGAACCCGATCGATCTGACTGCCGATGGATCAATAAGAGCTTATGAAAAAGTCCTGGAGATTTTGATGAAAGAGGAATCGGTCGATGCAATTGTCGCGTACGCTCTTCCCCAGACCCCGAAAATGAACCTGGAAATAGTGGACGCCATTGCCAGGCACGTGAACGATGGCAAAACTGTAGTTGTAGGGGCGATAGGTTCACTGCTTGCAAAGGAGCTTATCGTAGAATTTGAAAGAAGGAAAATCCCTGCCTTTCCAAGCATAGATAGGGCAGTGAAGTCTTTAAAGGTCCTTCATGACTATGGGAAGTATCTTCATGAGAGGGGCAGGACATGAACTCTCCGGACCTTATCAAGAAGCTGAAGTCCGGACCGCTGGACGAGTATTCAATCAAAGCGGGTTTAAGGGAATTCGGAATACCAGTCCCTGAAGGGATGCTCTGCGAGGTTTTACCCGGGAAGATCGAGTTGAATTTTCCCTTAGTCCTCAAGGTATCAGACGAAAGCATCCTTCACAAGACAGAAGCTGGCGGAGTGATAACGGGAATTGAAACTGAAGAAGCCCTGAAAGTTCAGTTCAAGAAGATGAAAGATAGATTTCCGACCTCCAGGATACTCATTGAAGAGATGATCCCCGATGGAGTTGAAATCATCGTTGGTGTTATAAGAGACAGGACCTTTGGGCTTACGCTGATGCTTGGCATGGGCGGCATATATACGGAACTGTACAACGATGTTAGTTTCCGCCTTATCCCGATAGACATTCACGACGCATCGGACATGATCGAGGAGGTTTCCATTGGCAGGTTCATCGAAGGATTTCGCGGACAGAAAGTGGATAAGATCGAACTGGCAAATTTCCTGCTTAAGATATCCGATCTCTCGACCCTGATGGAAAGTTTCCTTGATCAGCTGGACTTGAACCCGGTCAAGGTAAATGGAAAGAAAGTCTGCGTCCTTGATTCAAAACTGATAAGGAAAAAGATATAGGACAAAGTACAGTGTTTTCAGGCGGCTCGTACGAATTCACTCTGTCATTTCTGTAGCGGTCGTTTCACTGGTCATCCTGGCTTCTAAAGATTTTCTCGCCCCGCCAAACAACGCAACAAGTATGATCACAATTATAAACGTCGCAACAGAGAGGATGACCCAGGTTCTGTAGGGAGCGCTTATGGTGAATGCAAGGAGCGCAGTTGCCGCAAGAGGCCTGAAAGGCACTATCAGGCTGCCGATGGATGAATAAAGCCCGAGATATGCGCCTCTCCTGTCCTCCGGAGCTATCTTTGTAATCAGTGCAGAAGATGATGGCGATCCGAGGTTCTCCCCGGTGGTGAGTATGACAACTGCGATTGCCAGAAGAAAGTAGTCGCTTGTAAAAGCAAACACTAGGTATGCTGACGCGAATAGGGACAGACCCATCACTATTCTCGTGGTGTCCCTGTAATTAAAAAACCACCTGTTGATCGGCGCCTGTGCAACCAGAACCACCAGGGTGTTTATTGCAAAAAGACCTGTGACCATAAAATTAGAGAAATTGTCGATCGATGTAAGATAGAGCGGAGTGAGGGCGCTCTCAAACATTCCAGAGGAGAACCATCCGACCGCAAGCAGCAATGAAACAGTTATGAACAGGGTGTCCCTCCATGGGATGAAAAGCCTTTCTTTTCTTCGCTTCTTCCCATTCTTAATGTGCTCCGATGAGGTTTCCGGGATCCTGAAGTAATACAGGGTTCCTTCGACCAGCGATCCTGCTATCGGTAGAAGGAATACTGTTGCGTAACTTAACTCGGAAAGAATGCCACCGCTTACGAGGCCTATGCCAATACCAGCATTCGATGCAATTCTTAGAATTCCGAATGCCCCGGCGCGTTCCGACGGTGCGGTAACATCCGAAGCTATTGCTGTGAAACCCACATACTGGATTGACTGTATGGGCGACGCTGCGATGAAAAGAGCTATTATCATATATGTAGAAAAGTCCAGGTAGACGGACAGGAAAAGCAGGGCGTAAATCACCATAAGAACCCATGGTAACAGTACGGTAATCGACCTTCTTCCAAGCCTATCCAGAAGGTTTCCTCCATATATTGAAACGGGTACGCTTATCAGGCCTCCAACCAGGAATACAAGCCCTACACCGATGTAGCTTACGTTCCTCACCTCGTTAAGGAAGACTGCCATTATGACCCAGACTATGTACTGCCCTAGATCCCTTACAAATGAGCCTATAGCGAGAACCCTGATTACTCCCCTGGCATCTGAAGTTGAGTCAATCGATGGTTTCATTCAGGTCACGCTTTTCATAGGTTTTCCAGCATTGGGAAAAGTTGCCCATCATGCTGATCGCTGATTTAACCATTAGCAGGAAAATGACTGTTTCCGGAACTTGTTAGCAAATTCCATGCTGAACCCCGCTTTGTGGAGCACACATCAGTTTTTGTCCTGCGGCATGAGAGTCACTGGGTTCCAGTATTTGGGGTGCATTTCCTGTGCGATTCAATAGACTGTACTCTGCTTCCATGCATTTTCCTACGCTGCCTGACCAGATTTATTTTATCTGCATCAGGGAGCACGTGAAGATGAGTTCAAGGTGTTTCCATTCCAAAATATTTATCAGAGTGATATCCTTTGATTAACAGTGCAGGATTACCGTAAAACCGCAAACTGGCTGTTAAGTTCCAGTGATCCTTCCATCCGGTATTTCACATTGGTTGATTTGCTGGGCAATGACTTGGATTCAGGTGATGTTGTAAACTGCGTGGAACAGATAGCAAGCGGCCCAAAAGCCAGATCCTTGTTGGCTGGCCAGCAACCCGACGGTGGTTTTGGTGTGGAACCTTACAGAAAATGGATAGGCTCTCACTGGCGGCTGGTGTCTCTTGTCAATCTTGCCATTCCACCCGAAAACGAAAGAGTTCGAAAGGCGTCGGACGAGGAAATAAAATGGATCTACGGCAATGGCCACAGGAAGTTTTACAGGAATGACAGCGGCAACGTCAAGATCCACGCATCAGTGTATGGCAACGCGCTTGGAGTTCTAAGCTATCTGGGCCTTGCAGAAGATCCCAGGGTAGAGTACATCTCAAGAATAGTGTTGGATTCGCAGTGGCCCGATGGAGGGTGGAATTGTGATGCAAACCCCAAAGCATGGCATTCATCCTTTAATGAAAGCCTTTCCACCCTGTGGGGCCTGATAATGTACAACGACGCAAATGGCGACAGTGAGGTGCGAAAAGCCATAAACAGGGGTTGCGAGTTATTCCTCTCTCACCGAATAATGTTCTCCCACAGGAGCGGTGACATCATTAATCATGAATGGCTGAAAACAAGGTACCCTGTGTACTGGCATTACAACTTCCTGGAGGCAATGAGGGTTGCTGCCATGGCAGGGAAGGCAAAGGACCCAAGAATGAAGGAAGCACTGGATCTGCTGGAATCGAAGCGGGGATCAGACGGTTTTTGGAAAGCGGAAGGTTTTTACTGGCGCCCATTTCCGAAGAACCGCAAGATCCAGAAAGGCCTGGACGCTCGCCTAGAAGCCGCTGATTGGGGCCGGACTGGACCGAATGAGATGATAACCCTGAACGCCCTGAGGGTACTCAAGGCGGCCGGAAGAGCCAGCTTTTGAGCCCGCAAACGTGACATTTTACCTGTTGGCGGAGTTTTTCATCTTCTCCCCAGCACCTAACAAGGTTTCTTCCTTTCTGGAATTCTATATGTTTAAAGTGCCATCGAAAACAAGGAAAAGCCTGCCTAAAATGGAGTTCATGCAATTAATCATTGCAGTTTTAAACCGGAATTGTATCCTCTGGCATGGCAGCAACCCTCGAAAGATATGATATCTCACTTGATCTTAGTGGAGATGGCAAAGAATACCCGGGTGAAGTGAAAATAAGCTGCAACGATGATTTTGATAATATAGAACTTGACGCAAAAGACATGATCATTGAATCGGTGTTGGTTGGCGGGAATGCCAGAGAATTCACACACGATACTGGTAAGTGGAAAATAAAAATTCACGGAAAAATTGAGAGGAGCTCACAGATAATAATCCATTTCAAAGGAAGTATATCCAGCGGGGTACACGGACTCCATAGCAGTGGAAAAGGGGAAGATGAAATTATTTCCTCTGATCTGGCGCCGAATGCTGCACGGGAGATGTTTCCCTGCCTTGACGATCCCTCCATGAAGGCTGTATTTTCCCTGAGCGTCAAAATTAAATCCGGGAAGGAGGCGATTTCCAACATGCCTGTTATGAAAGAAGTTATTTCTGGAGAAATTAAGGTAATCAAATTCCTTGATACTCCGAGGATGGCAACCTATCTTCTTTTCCTGGGAGTTGGAAGATTTGCGACCAGATCTAAGAAATATAGAGATGTTGACGTAATACTGGCTGCACCTGGAAAGGAATTACGCAGTGATGATTTTCCACTGAATATCGCGATAAAATGCCTGGAGTTCTACGAAAACTACTTCGAGATTAAGTATCCTCTGCCTAAACTTCACTTGGTTGCTATACCTGAACTAGCCTGGGGAGCTATGGAAAACTGGGGCGCTATTACCTTTAGGGAGACTTCCTTGCTTACGAACCAGTCCACAGACGCATCTCTGAAGATCTGGATCGAAACAACCATCGCTCATGAAATAGCACACCAGTGGTTCGGCGATCTTGTTACGATGAAGTGGTGGAATGATCTCTGGTTGAATGAGAGTTTCGCCACATTCATGAGTTACCTTTGCACGGACTCCATTAACCCCGAAGAGGAAATATGGAAAGTGATGTACCAGTCGGAGACGCTCTGGGCTATTGGGGAAGATGCACTCAAGGGTTCACATCCAATCGATGTCAAGGTACACTCGCCATATGAGATACAGCAAATCTTCGACGGGATCAGTTATGGCAAAGGAGGGAGCGTATTGAGAATGGTGGAGAGGTATGTAGGCAGGGAGA
Organism: Thermoplasmatales archaeon; assembly: GCA_014874365.1. Taxonomy (GTDB): domain Archaea; phylum Thermoplasmatota; class Thermoplasmata; order Thermoplasmatales; family Thermoplasmataceae; genus JACWAH01. The sequence continues at coordinate 90,436 of JACWAH010000010.1, read as the reverse complement.
ATTTCAGGAGTGGCGTCTCACAATATCTTAAGGATTTCGCATACTCGAATGTTGAAGGAATTGATCTCTGGAGGCATATAGAGGCGGTTTCAAAACTTCCAGTTGTGAATATTGCCGAGAAGTGGGTTGGAAAACAGGGGTTTCCTTTCATTTCTGCAACGGAAACAGGCGGTAAGATGAAACTCAGGCAGGAGAGGTTTCATCTTGATGGAACTCTAACCGAAGATCTCTGGCCGATTCCAGTCACGATCAAACGAAGCACTGGAGAAGAGAAATTCTTGATGGATAAGAAAGAACTGGAGATATCTGCTGAAAATTTCATAAAAATCAATGATGAGGGGACAGGATTCTTTATCTCGAAATATGAAGATGAATTTTACAAGACCATTAACCAGAGGTCGGATCATTTCACGGACATTGATCTTTCAGAGATTGCAAACGACACCTACATGTTGTTGCTGAGAGGGGATTTGACTCTTGAAAGCTATCTGACCACAATTGAATCAATTTCCGGGTCCCCGGTCACTCCTGTAGTGAACATAATTGCAGAGCAGATGGAAGTTCTTCAATTCATATTACCGGATAATCCAGAACTTGCGCAGAGAGAGATCGCGTTATTACATAAAATTGATAAATCCTTGGGCCCAAAAAGGGAAGGAGAAAAAAAGATTGTGACCTCAGCAAGAAACTCTGTCAGGGAATTGCTCGCTAAAATGGATCTGGAATTTGCCAGATCTATCTCCGGAAAATTTGAGAACTTCTTCAATGTTGACCCAGAAGAAAGGATGGCGGTGAGCATTGCACATTCCCGGTTTTCTGATAATTTTGATGAGTACCTTGAACTGTTTAGACTGGCATCCACTGACCATGACAGGCACAAACTGATAAACGGTTTAGCCCGTTTAAAGGGGAAAAAAAATCATGAGAGGCTATTCGAAATGATACTGAACGGGGAAATAAAAAAACAGGATTTGGTCACAGCCATTGGATATCTGATCGACAATCGTGAAACTAAGCGGTTCCTGCTGGGCATGTTTGTTTCCTTGGTCAAAACCGTGAGAGAGTTCTTCGAAGGCACTTATCATGCAACCTATTTTGTACAGAACGCGATTCCAAAACTGGGCCTGGATAACATTGAACCCATGAAGAAGCTGCTGGAACAGGTGGACACACCGGACGTTTCCAGAGGAATTGCCAATGGATTGGAAACGCTTGAAATTTATCAGCGCCTGAGAGATAAATGGAAATGAACGGTCTATCATGGTATCTTTCGAACAATCCATGTGCAGGGTCAAGACGATAAGCAGGAACTTCCAAATGCGATGCTTTCCTGTTCCTGCCGAACTTAAAAAATGGTTCTCTTCAGTCTGTAGTGGGTAATTTAAATCTGTTCTCTCATTTCTTCCCACAAGGACGAGAAGAAGCTTTCCAGATGGCATTGAACCTTTCAGAACCGCCATGGCACGTTATTTCGATCGATTTTGATCCGCCTGCCGGACGGATAGATATTCACATAGCATTCCACTGAGGCTCAAGGTTCAGAAATATAGGGACGCGATCATCTATCTGGTGGCAGGAGGACTCAGTTTACCCACAATAAACTGATGAGATCCATTACAATTCATAATAATTTGTGTCTTAAGACAAAAGGAAGGCGACTTCCCGTTATGTATCAACTTTCTGAAAGTTCTTTCTGCGCATTAGCGGTGCCTTACCACTGTGATCTGCTTCAGTAGATGTTTTATATGAGTACTATTTCTAAGTCAGTTATCTTCGCAATCTGCATGTAATCTTTGTCTAATGTAGCAATTGCATCTGTTCCTGTTGTTATTGCAATGCCTGCTATTAGGGTATCCAGTGCATTAACAGGAAGTCTTAGCTTGAACAATTTCCCCATTATGCGAGATGACTCCTCAGCAGCATTCTGATCTAGCGAAAAGACAACGGACCGTCCGAGAAATGCCCTAATATTCATTTCCTCAGCCTTTAACCCTCTGTGATATACAGGAGTGGGAAGTTCGTATTGGGAAATTACTGTAGTGTATACGCTCTCTCATTTTCTCTCAATTTCCTCAATAATAGATCGAGGTTTCGCCCCTCCCCTAAAGAAATCTATTATCGCTGAAGTATCAAAGAGAATCATGCTCTAATTTTAGCTCCATTCTTAATGGTCCCTAAATCATCCTCAATCATGTTCAAGACTTTAGATTTGGACAATGAACCCCAAAGAGGCAAGATACTTCCTTTCCTTACCATCAACTCCTCTATCACATCACTGAAGCTTTTATCTGGGCTCTTTAGCTCTTTCAATTTTTTATACACATCTTCTCGAAGGGCTACGTTTTTTGTTGACATTTGCAGATATGTATACATGTCTACATCTTACAAATTACTACGGGTTTTCCCCGCATGTATTCCGGTGATTTTATGCATTTTAAACAAATTTGACAGGATAGAGTACACATACTCCGAAAGAGTGATTCGCAACTTTGAGTTACAGGTTCGGAATTTGTAACTCTGTTAAGGAAATATGCTTGGTTGCAGGCAATCGTGACACGGCATGGATAAGGAGTAGTTTCACAATAGCGTAACAATGGGTGAAAGATGGGAATGTTTTCCATCAAGGCTTCTGTTTAGTACTTTTTCATCGGGCTCGTTCTTAGAAGAATTCGGCTCATCACCCAGAGCGGTAACGAAAGAGCTATTAAAGAAACACTAGAAATACGGGTCTAAACTCAGATGTACTTTAGGGTAAACATATATATTGACCAAAATAGCGGTACATTAATTAAATACCGCGAACCCACGGATTCCAGAAGAGTGAAATTTTTGAAGAAGCCGCTGGAGGGATTTGAACCCCGACCTGCTGATTACGAAACAAATCCGGATGTTCCTTTAGTCTAGAAAAGATGTTTCTGTAAGAAAAGTCAATTTCCCGAGAGTTGGTTTTAGCTTTGGTGCAACAATGAGTTTCTTGGGAGTAGTAGTTAATTACTTATTATTCCAATGCTTGTTGCACTAACAATGAAAATATTGTTTATAGCCGGATTTGGGCCGATTCCTGATGATTTATTCCCATCCAAGAAGTTGTACTCCCAGGACCTTGGAATTGAATTTAATGAATACGAAGGAGGATACATGCATGCCCAGAAGTTAGACGGATCTAATGGTTTCGCAATCTGGCCTCTGTCCTTGGCCGCAGAAGATTGCTTTGGAACGAAAACTTGGCCAGAAGATATTCCTAAACCTCAAGCATGGCTGGAGTTTGAAGTTGAAAACGTGAAAGAGGCATCCGAAGAGATGAAAAGAAAAGGTTACAAATTTTTGGTGGACGATTTTAAGGAACCCTATGGTCAGGTTGTCTCCAGATTCTTGAGCTCAGAAGGTATATTGGTGGGTCTTGTGAATACCCCATGGTTACATGATTCAACAATGAAATCCCCTTAAGCTGAAAAACAATGATTAAAATACGTTAAAAACTCACAATTATTTGGCATAAGCTGCTAGACAGAATTGAACCCATAAATATCTAAGAGATCAATTTTATAATGTCAGCATAGTATATTCATAAATAGTAAATTATAGCGAAATCCTGACAATAGCTCAGACTGTTGGAATTGTTGGCACCCTAATCCTGACACTCTATTTTTCAAGAAGACAGACAAGAACCTACTCAACTGACCTTGAAACGAGGATATTGACAGATCTGGACGATAAGATGCACAACCTGATAGAAATGTTTATTGCAAACCCGGAAAACATACGAATAATATACGATGTTCCTGAAAACTTGAGCAATGAATTGGCCTTATCCTACTACACCCAATTCATCTGTGCGCACATATTCCACATGAGGGAACGAAAAATACTCAAAGACAATGAATGGAGTGGTTGGTTCCAGTGGATGAAAAACGCCTTTACATATGGGAGAATTGGAAAATACTGGAAACAGACGGAAATGCAATCGTGGTTTGATCCTGCGTTTGTCGGCTTTGTAGAAAAGAACCTGCTTCCACTTGCTCCTGAAATAAAAAAAGAGAGTTGACCAAGTAATAAAAAAGCCACTGGAGGGATTTGAACCCCCGGCCTGCTGATTACGAATCAGCTGCTCAACCAGTCTAAGCTACAGTGGCACCACTAAATCCTTTATCAACTGGATTCCTGGGAATAGCAGTTCAGGACAATCCCTGAAGGAGGCTTTGGGTAAAAATATGTTGACTTCTGGGTCAGCACTTCTCCTTTCATTATGAGCCTTATGAACGAATACTTGTCCCATGAAGGGAGCAGTATTGCTAGAGAGAATTTCTTTTCATCCACTCCCCTGATCGCTTCATTGGAATCGTGGATGTATTTCACTTTCTCTTCTATGACGTTTTCCTCAAGCGAGAGGGCCTTCTTCAGTATTATTTCCCTGACCATAATGGCAGGATACAGGAGGTCCTTTTCTTTCCCTAGAAAAGCAGCGATCTTGTCTAAGTCCGGCTTAAGTTCATGGAATCCCTCATGATACAGGGTTATGTTTTCAAGAGATGTTGGTTTCTCAAGATCCACTATGGTAAAATACTCCTTAAGGGAATTTAGAAGTTCTTCCATGTTAATGGGAAAACCCAGGCATCTGTGTATCCCTCCTATCAACAGGCCGGAATCTGAAACAGATGTTATATAAGATAAACTGCTGCCCCAGAAGTCCCTCCATTTTCCTCCAGAAAGCTCGGCTAGCTCCATTGTTGCCGCGAGCCTGTGATGCCCGTCCGCTACTATTGAATTATCCTGTTCCACAATCTGGATGAACTGCCTTATCGTTTCCTCATCCTTGACAAAGAAAATGTCGTTTACCACTCCAATGGGCTCTTCAATCTGCCTGTCCGGTGTATGCTCTTCGGTGTATTTTTTCAAAGCCCCAAGAAAATTCTGGTTAGACACAAGAAGGAAAATTGGCTCAGGCTGGCATTTCAGTGCGGACATGAGATTCAATCTCTGCCTCTTGGGTCCGTCAAAAGTCCTTTCATGTGGCTTAATGCTCCCGTCTGGCGGATAAATTGAAGTTAGCGCAATTATCCCATGCCTTCGGTAGTCATCATCATTGTACCTGAATTTCTGTGACAGGATCACTATGCAATCATTGTCGAGTTTCTTCATAATCCCCCTGGATTTCAGGTCCTCCAAAAAACCAACTGCATCAGAATAATCCTCTTTCTCCGGGAGGGTGGCGTGCGTGATATTTTCGGGATTTTTCTTCAGTTCCGCTTCCATTTCAGCTGAAATTGTATCGTAAGGCGGAGAATGATAATTCCTGGCTTCGTCAGAGTAAACCAGCGGCCTGAATGCTGAAATCTTCAAATGAAATTCACCCTTTGAGAATACCCAGTATATTCTCTATGTCCCTGTCGTATCCATCCTCGCCTAGAGGAGTTTCGAGGCACATGGGTATTTTTGATAATCTTTTGTCTGTAACAAAATTAGAAATCCCTTCCAGGCCCAGCTTGCCTTTTCCTATCTGTTCGTGGCGATCCAGCCTGCTCCCCTTTTCTCCTTTGGAATCGTTCAGGTGCATTCCTTTCAACATCGCCAACCCGACTGTTGAGGAAAGCCTGTCCATTGACTCCGCGTATCCTTCCTTGCTCCTGATGTCGTATCCGGAGGCGAATACATGGCAGGTATCAAAACAGACTCCAACACGGTCCTTTTTCTGGACGCCGTCGATCATCTGCGCTAGCTGTTCGAAAGTATAGCCAACGTTGCTTCCCTGTCCAGCTGCGGTTTCCAGCAATACTGTTACCCTCTGGTCATCGCGAAACGACTCGTTGATCGCTTCTGTTATGTTCGACATGGCATGATTTTCAGTGCCATCCCCAGCCGATCCGGGATGAATTACAAGATAATCTGCGTCAAGCAGGTCGGCCCTTCGAATTTCCTCGCTGAAACCATTCAGGGTCTTCTTCCTCTGCAATTCCTTTGATGCTCCAAGATTGAGCAGATAGGAGGCATGGATCATTATTTTCTCCATTTTCCTCTCTTTTACTTTTAACTTGAAGTCTTCCCTATCCTTTTCCAGTATAGGCTTCGCATTCCACTGCATCTGATTCTTTGAAAAAATCTGGAATGTTGGAAACCCAAATTTCTCCGCCCTTAATGGGGCGTTCCAAATTCCACCTGCAGTCGAGACGTGCCCTCCCAGCGTAATGCTGTATCCTCTGAAAGTCAACGATCTATCCCTCCGCTGTCGTGTTTCCGATTATTATGTTGATGAACTGCCTCACATGCATCGCGAGGGCAGGCGTATCCGTGTATCCGCATGTATCCATATCCGGGCCCGCAATCATTGCCCTTGTAGCGTCGCTCACCGCGTCGGTGGCTATCAGGCTTTCCTTCCTGTAGACCTCGGAGTTCTCAGGAACCCTCTTGTTTGGCGGTGCAACGAAAACCACACGAACTCCTCTCTTAATGGCGTTGTCTATCGCTTTCTTCAATTCAATCCTGATCTCCCTTACCCTGGGAGTGCAGACGAAAATCTCCTTCTCTGTGAGATTGAACATCTCAATAAGCTTGTCGAGAACTTTCTGCTTACCGTAGATTGTATAGATAAGCTGTGGCTCCCCCTTTGACGGAAGGGAATCCTGTAAGACCCTGAGATCCGAGAAAAGATTGCTGATCCTGTTCTCTATTGAATCCCTTATAACCTGGAGATCCTCCGGCTTGAACATTCTCGGTCGACCCTCAGTCTCCTTGACAAAACCCTTCTGGACAAGCGACTCCATGACCTTGTATGCAGAAGTCCTTGGAATTCTTGCTGTATCGGCAATTACATCCGCGTTTGCGACACCATGGATAATCAAAGCCCCAAATCCCTGAGCTTCGTACGACGACAGCCCCAGCATCCTGAGGGTGTCTTCGACTCGCGCGACTGTATCCGGATTAGCTTCCATTGCTAATTATAGCGCTCTTGCTTATAACCCTTTTCGGTAAACGATCTATCTGAAAATATGGAGTTGTAAAAACTGCAATAAAGATGCGCCATTATATATGAACATTATTATATGTGCTACCATTTATTCTGGAAGATTGATTAATCATTAAAGTATGACGCATTATGGACATAACCATTCAAGAGATCAATGATCTGCTTTTGAACGACAACTTCCTGAAACCGATGGAACTCAAAGTGACTGCCAAAACCGATAACGAAATCACGATTGAAATGCCCTTCACTGATAATGTAAAGAGATTTGGCGGCATCATGAATGGCGGGGCAATTATGGCGCTTGCTGATGTGGCTGGGGGTTTTGCCCTTCTCTTCGACAAGGACGTGCTGAACCAGGTAACGATAAATCTGAGTTCCAATTTCATCCGTCCTATAAGCATGGGTCCAGTAGTAGCAAAGGGGAAGAAACTGCGTTCCGGCAGGAATATTGGCTATTCCCAGATCGACATCTATGATGGAGATGGAAATCTTTGCACCGTGGCAACCGGTTCGTGGTATCTTTACAGGGAATGATTACTGGCTCTGAATGAAGGATATTATTTCTTTCGCAACAATTTCAGGATGCGTGTAATGCACAGTGTGGCCACCATCATCGATTACCAGCATTCTGCTTCCCGGAATATAGTCCCGGAGCATGTCGCCGGATGATATTGGAATGACTTTATCCTGTTTTCCCCAGAATATGAGGGTTCTCGGAACATTGTTTGCAAACGTGTTTTCGTCAATCCGGCGCTCTTTCTGGTTGGTGAGGAGGATTTTCTCTATTACTTTTCTAGCATTGAAGGAATTGGATTTTACCACCATTTCAATAAATGACTCGTCTGGGCGGGGAGCTGCCTGTACTCTCTTTACCCCCGCACTGGAAATCAGGACCAGATTGGCTTCTGGTTTCCACCTTTCAAAGACCCTCATTGCAATCCATCCACCATATGAGTTGCCAACAAGTGTAAACTTTTTGAGTGACAGCGACTGTATGAATTCCCAAACAGATTCAGCCTGCTGATCTATTGTATAGGTAATTTCAGGTTTTGAGCTTCTCCCATGACCTAGAAGATCAATCATGGACAGGGAATATGTTTCGGGAAAGTATTTCATGAGTCTCATAAATGAATTGCCCGTGGAACCAAGTCCATGCAGGAAGATTACGGGAATATCACCTTCCCTGTAGAGGTAGGATATCTTTCCAAGTTTTGTTTCCAGGTCGGTTCTTATCATTTCAACTTACAAACGAGATGAGTCCGCTTGTTAAGAAGTATGCTTCCCAGATGAATTGACAAAGCCTTTTCAATAAATATTGTTTTCCATCTCAACGATTTTCCAGCCTTGCTTTATGGTGCTGTTAGTGGCTTTTTTAGGCATTTTAAAGGTTATCCGTCTTCATTAAAGTCTCAGGGAAACTTATATGCAATAAAAGATAATTACAGGTGACTTCCGAAAAATACGTGTATCTTTATAACGAAGGCGGGAAAGGGTCGGTAGATCTGCTTGGCGGCAAAGGCGCTGGACTTGCAGAGATGAGTAATATAGGTTTAAGCGTCCCACCTGGATTCACCATCACCACAGATGCCTGCAGGGACTACCTGAAAAACGGAGAATTCCCGAAAGGTATGCTGGAACAGGCTTTTGAAGCGCTGAAAACACTTGAAGTTAAGACGGGAAAGGCGTTCGGAGGCAAAGAAAATCCATTGCTTGTCTCGGTGCGGTCTGGTGCGCCGATCAGTATGCCGGGAATGATGGACACGGTTCTGAACGTAGGACTGAACTCAGAAACTGTCAGTGCAATTGCAAATCTGACGGGAAACAGGAGATTTGCCCTCGATTCTTACAGACGGTTGCTGCAGATGTTCGGTAACATAGTCACCGGAATTCCAAGAGAAGAGTTTGAAAAGGAGCTTGAAAGGATCAAGTCCAGACTAGGGCTCAATTCCGATACTGACCTGAATGAAACAAATCTCTCTGAACTCATAGAAAAATATAAGGCTGTTTATGAAAAGAATGGCGCTTCATTCCCTGAAGATCCCCGCAAACAACTTTCAATGGCCATTGAAGCTGTGTTCAATTCCTGGAACTCCGAAAGGGCTAAAGTCTACAGGCAGATCAACCACATCCCTGATGAAATGGGGACTGCGGTGAGCATCGTTTCCATGGTCTTCGGAAACATGGGAAATGATTCTGCAACCGGCGTTGCCTTTACCAGGGACGTTAACACCGGCGAAAAGAGGATGTTTGCGGAATATCTGGGCAATGCTCAGGGCGAGGACGTGGTTGCAGGAATACGCACTCCCAAACATATAGACGTACTCAGAACGGACTTGCCGGAGGCTTATTCTGAGCTTGTCAGATCTGCAGGGATCCTAGAGAATCACTACAAAGACATGGTGGACATCGAGTTCACCATTGAAAAAGGTAAATTCTACCTACTTCAGGTAAGGAAAGGGAAGAGAAGCGCACAGGCTGCAATAAAAATAGCTGTAGACCTTGCAAACGAGGGGATCATAAGCAGGAAAGAGGCGGTCATGATGATAACCCCTGAAACTTTCCGCGCTACCCTGTACCCCCTGGTGAAACCAGAAGGGAATGAGACTATCATTGCTGAGGGACTTGCTGCCTCCCCGGGTGCTGCTACGGGAAAATTATTTTTCTCTTCCCAAAGGGCTATAGAACTGTCCAAGTCCGAGAAGGCTATAATCCTTATCCGACCGGAAACGACCGCGGATGACGTCAGGGGAATGACTGTTTCCGTTGGCTTCCTGACGCAAAAGGGTGGAATGACTTCCCATGCCGCAGTGGTGGCAAGAGCGATGGGCAAACCAGCGGTGGTTGGAGCAGAGGAAATACGCGTAGATCCAAGCGCGGGATCGGTCATAATGAGGGGGCGAACCCTGCATGAGGGTGACCTGGTTACGGTAGACGGTACAACAGGCAAGGTGTATCTGGGAAAAGTACCAACTGTAGAAGCTTCCTTACAGGGAGAGGGGGAAATACTACTATCCTGGGCTGACTCATTCAGGAAGTTGGGAATCAGGGCAAATGCAAATACCCCTGCCGAGGCAATACTTGCCAGGAAGAACGGAGCCGAGGGAATAGGCCTGGCCAGAACGGAAAGAATGTTCCTGGGCGATGATCGTATCGCCATTATGAGATCAATGATAATGAGCGAGTCCAGCGATGCCAGAAGATCATTCCTGAACAGGCTTCTTCCTATGCAGGTGAGTGACTTTACTGAATTTTTCAATACAATGGAAGGATTCCCGGTAATCATCAGGTTGCTGGACCCACCCCTGCACGAATTCCTGCCGGATAAGGAGGAGACCCTCAGGAAAATTTTCGCACTGCAGAAAGACCCTGGAGACGGAAAGGAATTGAGGGATGCCGAGAAGCTCATGTCTGTTATCAGGAGCCTGGAGGAATTCAATCCAATGCTTGGATTCAGGGGATGCAGGCTCGGAATCCTCTATCCGGAAATATACGAGATGCAGGTAAGGGCAATAATTTCGGCTGCAAAAGCAGTCAAGAGAACGGGCAAAAGCATCCTTCCAGAGATCATGATTCCCCTTGTTGGACATGAGAATGAACTCAGGTTATTGAGGGAGAGGCTCGAAAAGGTTATCGATGATGAGATGGGTGACGATCGGGTGGAATACAAGTTCGGTACGATGATCGAGATCCCAAGGGCTTGCGTCACTGCCGATGCCATCGCCAAATACTCTGACTTCTTTTCGTTCGGAACAAATGATCTGACACAGATGACCTTCGGTTACAGCAGGGACGATGCGGAAGGAAAGTTCCTGGCGAAGTACGTCGAACTCGGTGTCCTTGAGGGCGATCCTTTCGAAACTGTGGACGAAAACGGAGTTGGCCAGTTGATGAAAATGGCAGTCGAGAAGGGAAAGAAGACCAACAGCGGACTGGAAATTGGAATATGCGGTGAACAGGGCGGCGATCCTCAAACGATAAGCTTCTGCCATTCCATTGGTTTGGATTACGTGTCTTCGTCCCCGTTCAGGATTCCGGTTGCTAAGCTCTCTGCCGCTCGGGCAGCAATAGCCGACGAAGTTTCATAAATAATCAAATTGATCGGGGGAATCGGAAATATCCTGATTGCCCTCACTCTATTTTTCTCATACCTGGCGGAATAGGCCCACCATGTCCAGGATAGATTGTGCAGGCCGGTATTGCAAGCAATTTGTCCATTGACTTCCTGGCCTCTGCTAGGTCGATTGTGAATCCCTTGTTCAGCGACGCCTTCCCGCTCTTGTTCACTATGGCATCGCCCACAAAAAGTCCGTTAATTGGTTGAAACAGGAAGGAAGTGCTTCCAGGGGTATGCCCGACTGACGGAATGACCTGCAATCCCGGTTCACTCAGTTCGCTTACTCCCCTGACTGCCTTTACAGGTTCCACTTTTGCAAGGCTGCTTACCAGTCCCGGGAGCACGCCCTTTGCATGCATGGGCTTCTCTTCTCCCCGGACGGCACTTGCTTCTTTATCGGGGACAAATATCTCTGGGTTGAATTCCTTTGCGATCAGGTTCAATCCGCCGATGTGATCGGGGTGATAATGCGTTATCAGCACCACATCCGGCTTACTGTTTTTTGACCTATAGTATGATACAATTTTCTTTCCTGATCCGCGCATTCCAGCGTCTATCAGAAATTCCTTTCCATTCATTTTCACGGAATAGCAGTTGGCAGTCGTGCCATCAATCTTCTCCACGCCTTCAGCAAGTTTCATTTTGAAAACCTCCTCAACAATTGTCGTATCGTTGAATTTTTAGCTATTGTGACGCAATATAAAACCGCTCACAAATTAATACGTAAAAGAAATCCCGCATGCTGGTAGTAGGATTTTGGAATTAAGGAAGACCCTTTTATTGAAAAATGGAGAATTCTGGGCAGTCTCCATAGCGTCCATGTTCAGGTCCTTCGGAATAGGGGTCGCCTGGCCTTTTTTCTCAATTTACTTTTCAGAGATACTTCACATTAACACTTTTTACATTGGCCTGATTTTCACCTTTTCTGCGGTTCTTTCAATCTTTATGAGCATAATTGGCGGTGTGATTGGCGACTTCTTCGGCAGGAGGACTTCTATCGTCATAGGTTCAGTAATTGGCATTGTAATCTATCTCGCCCTTGCCTTTCTCACTTATTCCGGGACCCAGGTTGAGTTTATAGTCATACTTTTCGTCTCCTCAGCCGCTTCAGGTTCGCTTATATTCCCGGCATCATCGGCACTGGTAGCAGACGTCACTAGCGAAGCTGAGCGGCGCAATGCATACAGCCTTTACAGGGTAGTCGCCAACATTGGTTGGGCTGCCGGACCCCTGACCGGTTCCCTTCTCTATGGGTATGGGATGTGGATGCTGCTGCTCCTGCTTGCAGCGACGAGCATAATACAGCTTTTGCTTACCCTGATCTTCCTGGGGGAACACAGATCGGAATCGTTGGGAAAGATTACCAGGAGGGAACTGGTTGTTTTCAACAGGCTGCTGATAATCTTCAGCGTTGGCAGCCTGTTCATGGTTATTGTGTCATCGCAGTTCCTCGTAGCCCTGCCGCTGTACGCAGTGAACTCCGTGGGGATCCCGCCGAACACAACGGGTTACATATTTGCCGTGAACGGTGCAGTTGTGATATTCGGACAGGCGCCGCTCACCAGGTTGTTCAAGGGAAGATCCGATCTTTCAATGATGATTGCCGGAGTGGCTTTCTACGCAGTTGGCTACTTCCTTGTAGGTTTTTCCCAGAGCCTCCTGGCCCTGATGCTGATAATGATTGTAATCACCGTCGGCGAAGATCTGTCTTCCCCGGCCTTAAGCACCGTGGTATCCGTCATATCTCCCAAGGAAAAACTCGCAAGGTACATGGCTTTCAATTCCATGATGAACCAGACTGCAAGGGCTGCCGGTCCGTCCATTGGATCAATTTTTCTCTCCATTTACGCATACAACGGCTTTAAGACCTGGGGGTCAATTTCTCTATTCGGGGTCGTGTCTATAGTGATACTTATCTTCTTTGGTTTTGCACTGGCACGCAAACCTGCAGGGAATTATACTCCTGGTTCAAAATGATATAACAAGTGCCGCAAGGAATATTATTCCCACAAAGGAATTTGCCCCTATGAATGAGAACCTGATACTCTTCAGATCTCCGGGGTTGAGGGTCACATGCTGCAGCAGCATCAGCACTCCAATTACCGCCACGACCGCGTCATAAAGATACGACTGAACGTAAAAAGCGATAGCGACGAAGGAGAGAAAAGATATGGCATGAGTCAAAATCGAAATATCATGCCCTTTCTCGATGCCGTAATCTGTCATTACGGTCCTCAGGCCATTTTGCCTGTCTGTCTCAACATCAGGTATCACGTAGATCATGTCAAAGCCGGCTATCCAGAGCGCAGAGGCAATGAGGATAAGATATGGCAACGGAGACACAGGGAATGCAGGGATAACGGAAAGGTACCCAGCCATGACACCAACGCCAATTGTGAAACCCATGTAAAAGTGCCTCATTGATGTAAATCTTTTCAGCAAAGGGTCGAGAATAAATGATAACAGTACAAGAGGTGAAAGTTCCAGGACAAGAGTATTGATGAAGTAGACGCAGAATTCAAACAGCAGCGCGAAAATGATGGCCAACGATATGGCAAATCTCACGCTGAATCTTCCCGATGTCAGCTGCCAGTTCTTCTTCCTTGGATTGATCAGGTCGTACTTCCTGCCTTCGATCCTGTTCAGGGTCATCGCCGTCGCCCTTGCAAAAATTGCCGCCATGGTGACGAAAACGAATTTTGCAAGATCATAGCTTCCCATTGAAGCAACGACCAGGCCGCTCCATACAAATGGGAGGTCAAAAATGGTATGTTCAAGCCTTATGAAATCGGCAACGTCTCCTGCCTTTTTCACAACCCCATCTTTTCCCATTTAGTCTTCACCTCCTCTGCGACCTGCTCGTCCATTTTGAGCACTTCTGGCCATATCCTATTATATCCTTCACTTTTGCCTTTACGGGTTGCGTCGATTCCCATCTTGGAACCATAATTCAATAAGCCTGCAGGATGGTCAAGCGTATCTGTTACGGTTCCGGGAATTATCACTACGTCACGCTGTGGATCAATTCTGGTAGTCATAGCCCAGATCACCTGTTTCCTGTCATGGATGTTTATGTCGTTGTCAACAACCACAATAATTTTGGAAAACATCATCTGCCCCATGCCCCAGAGAGCGAACATGATCTTCTTTGCATGACCCGGATATCTTTTCTTTATGGACACCACAACCATGTTGTGGAACACAGCCTCTTCCATTGTATTTATATCGACAATCTCCGGCACCTGTGACTGGATCAATGGCAGGAACATCCTTTCAATCGTTTTCCCGATTATCACGTCCTCGTGCCACAGCTGGCCGACAATAGTGGTAGGATATACCCTGCCTTTTCGCTCCAGTATTTTCTTCACGTGAAATACCGGGAATTCTTCTTCGAGAGAATAATATCCGGTATGATCCCCAAATGGCCCTTCAACCCTGGTCTCGGAAGGGTCTATGTAACCTTCAAGCACTATTTCAAAATTCTTTGGATATTCAAGATCGACACTCCTCCCTTTCACGATATCCAGCCTCTTTTTTGCGATGAGGCCGCTGAATGAAAATTCATCAATCATACCGGGGAGAGGAGCAACCGCAGAAAACATAGTGAGTGGGTCTGCCCCAAGCACAACAGCCACTTCCATCATCTTGCTTCCGGATGCTTTCTTCTCATCGAAGTGTCCTGCTCCGTCCTTGTGTATGTGCCAGTGCATTCCTGTGGTTTCAGAATCGTATACCTGCATCCTGTACATCCCGATGTTCTTGTCGCCGGTAACGGGATTCTTCGTGATAACCATTGGAAGAGTTATGAACGGAGCCTTGTCTTCCGGCCACGTCCTCGTAATGGGATATCTGCCAAGATCTACCTTCTCCATTTCCTGGATTCCCAGGCCAAATGAACCGGAAAGTTTGGGTCTTGCCCCTCCTGCCTCCCTGAGCATCTCAATGCCCCTTGAAAGCATGGATTCAGACGGGTCTGGAAGTCTCAGCAGGGATTTCAACCTCTGGCCTATGTTATATGCCGTATCTCCAAGTATCGCCTCCATTTTTTCTTTAGTGGCGAACAGGTTGCCAATTGCAGGAACCTCTTTTCCCTTGACGTTCTTGAAAAAAATAGCCCTTCCTTTTCCAACACGTTCCTCTTCGCTGAGTATCTGTGTCAGTTCGAGATCGGGGTTTACCTCATCATTTACAATGATCAGGTCGTTCTTTTTTGAGAGATACTCCACGTACTCGTGAAGGTCTTCGAAGGACATCCTTCCCTCATTGTAAAGTGGATTATTTCATTTCTCATTTCCGGATTAGTTTTCCTGGACCTGAGAGGCCTGGCGCTTTGAACATAAGTGTCCAGTTTATACTGCGAATTTCGCCATTTTACGCTTCCGGCATAAGTTTCGCTGTCGGTTCTATATATAAGGTTGCCTCATGATGGGATAAACGGACGTACCCTCCTTTTTCAAGAAGTACCGCAAAATCCTTGGGTCTTTTGAATCCGAAGACGACAGAAAAATTGCCGGAATATTGTTTATGAAGGTAGTTGGAAGGTATGGCAAAATTAATCTTGTCGCCAACGTGCACTGGAGGGTTCATGGACTTCAGGAATACCACCAGGTGATCGAGCAGTTCTTTTGGGACTTCCGTCATCTTCACTTCCTGCCTTGCAGGCTGTTTCTCCGTAGCATTAGAATGCTTTGCGGGAGGTGCTGGAACATCAGCCATGGTTTTCCTGGCTGGTATTTTGGCTGATGTTTTGGCTGCTGCTTTTGCTGTTTCTTTTGTAGAAGGATCGCTTGCTTCATCCTTCAAAATAACATCCAGAGCAGGCTGGAAGAACACGTCGTTGTCAATTAACATGAACGATATTCTCCTGATCTTTTTTGCCTCCGCTGTTGTCGCATTGATGATTGGAAACCGATCGTTTGTCACTATTGAAACGCTGCTTCCTCTCTTTAGATGATGCTGAGCAATTTCCCAGATATAGTCATCCGCAGAGGATGCAGCCGGCACTTGAAGTATCTCTCTGTTCTCCAGCATTTTCTCAAGAGTCTCCTTGTTGTCGATGCGGTGCCGGAGTGTTGCATCGGCAATAGGTATAATCTTGGCTCCAGAGTCGTTGAGGCGGGAGAGCGTGATCAAAATGTTATCCAGTTTAGGATCGTTCTTTCCTGTACTGTTTCCATGGGCAACATTACTTGCGTCTACCAGTATAATTACAGGTGCAACTTTATCTTTGGCGAGGTGCAGTTCCTCCAGGATCTCCACTTTTTCAGGTATTGCTGCTTCCACAGGCGGGCTAGCCAGCTGTTGTGCCTCTTCTGTTGTTTTTTTTCGCTTTCTTTTGAACATTTGTATTTTCCGGAAAAGACCAAGCTGGCCAGGTGGTATAATGCGTAGATCAGAAAATTAGCTTGTGTGGTAGTAGTTTGTTCTTAACTCCCACTCCTGCTCCACGATATTGAAAGCGTTGTGTTTCTTTCAAATGTTTCGATATTCTGGTCTATTCACTCTTTGTGTTTTTGGCCACCTGTAATCCAATATAAAGCTTTATTTTGCCATTATATCAGATTGGGCAGCATGTTACCTTTTCTTGATAGTTAATTAATCAGGGAGCTATAAACATTTGTCACTTTTATTTTATCAATGAAGTTACCCGGTCTCAAGTGCTTGCACTCAAAAAAGAAGAGAGATATTCGCAGAGAATATTTTTGATTTTTACAGGTGCATATAGTGGAAAATCCCGGCAGATCTTGGCAAAAGAGTCCGGCTATTAAAGTGGTAAATTCGTTTCTGCTTCCGTAGACTGGCCATTAGATGACGGAGCTAATGGAAAAGGTTAAGCCCTTCGGGTTAGCAATTGAAAGTGTTGATCCAAATTGAGGAAGAACGTATTAAATTAACTTCCACATGGAGAACTGGTAATGCCCCTTGCTTGATGTGATTTCTTACTGCCCTCTGAAGATCAGTTTTGCAGGTGAAGGGAGCGATGCATCTCCTTTCATCGAACAATTCGGCGGCTCTTCCATCAGCGCAACTCTTGATCTTGGCGTATCGGTCAGGTACAGGAACGATGACCTGCCGTTAGAGGTATTCCTGAGAAATCTTGGAAGTTCCAGCGCATCCGGGAAAGACTATGATTCGAACAATTTCACATGGAAAGTTCGTAATCTGGCGGTTTCATGCGGTTTAGAGAACGGTCGGATTATAATAGGAAGCGATCTACCGTTTGGTTCGGGTTTCGGCGTGTCCAGCGCCCTTTCGGCAGCAATATTGGAACTTGCGAACTTCATTCAACACCGGAGCCTTGATGAAATGGATTTAGCGGCAGGAACCCTCAAAGTACAGGGTGAATTTTTGGGCGCACTGAATGGTAAGAGTGCTCCGTATGCCGTGACTGTAGGAGGAGCGAAGCTCATCTTGTTTGAAGAAAATGGGTCGGTTCAAGTCATCAGGGATGTCAGGCGTGAAATTCTTGATCAGGTTTCCCGCCGAATCATACTTGCCCACCCGAAAGGCACCGATTCATCGCATAATCATGCTATTGAGAAACCTGTTAAACCCGGGGATGTAGAGATGAGGACAGGATATCTTGTAGGGCAGCAGAGAGACCTTGCCGAAACAATGTGGGGCTACCTTCGCGATGGAAACCTGGAGGGATTTTTTGAGGGAATAAGCAGATCTGGTGAAATTACCCAAACTCTTCCGGGAAACTCAATGTCGACCGGCGTCAGGAAGATTATTTCAACTGCTTTCAAGAATGGTGCAGTGGCCGCAAAGCCTTTGGGTTTGCACCATAACGGTTCCGTGCTGGTTATTGCAGGTGAGAATAACAGGGACTCACTGGTAAAATTGATCTCCAGGATATCAAAATACGCAGTGCGGGCCGGATTTGATTACTCTGGAACCAGGGTTTATTGACTGTACTGGGCAGGGCGACTATTGCTTTATCCTTTCAAGGCTCTGAATTCTTCTGGCGGGATGAGGATGATCGCTGAACAGTGAAGAAAAGATCGACACTTTTGCGCTCTTCCACTCATTCAGGAGCGAATGGTAGTCTTTTCCCTGTCCAGCGTTGGGATCTGCAAAAAGGAGCAGGTTGGTAAACGAAGACTGTGAGGATCTCCTTCTTCCCCTGGTCTTCTGGGGTGAGGCTGAGACTATCTTTGCCAGGGCAGTTTGCAATTTTTCAGGTCCGCCTGGAATTGTAGCCGAATTCATGTCCGCATAGCTTTCCCTCATCCTGTTTACACCCAGAATCATGATATTGAAAACAAAACTCACCACAATAAGCCCTATGGCTATCAGAAAGCTGTACCCATTGTTGTTTCTGTTATTTCCTCCGGTGAACAGGAGAGTGTATCCCAGATAGAACATAACCATTGGAATTAAGCCGATTGCCATCAGCAGGGCAACGTCATGGTGTTTCAGGTGTCCAATTTCATGAGCTATGACGGCCTTTATCTCATCCCTGTCGAGCAATTGCAGCAAACCGATCGTTATGGCAAGGCGACGCCCGGCAATTGGAGAACCATAGGCAAAGGCATTTGGAAATGGAACAGCGGCAAGGTATACTCTGGGGACTTTCTGGCTGTTGCTTGCGCAGACTTCAGTCACATCATCGAGAATCCACTGATATTGAGGATCGCCATTCGAAATCTCTTTAGTCCTGAACGTCCTGCCAATTAGATACGGGCCGATAAGGAACTGGAGTATGTCGATAAACAAAACGAAGATGAGGATAAGGCTTAGCAGCCCGATTGATAATGAATTGCCGTAAAAATACCTGGCCAACCCCAACACAATCAATGTGAAAATCCCGGCTATGGCAATGCCTGATAGAATGCTGGCTAACCTGATTTTTGCCGAGTAGAATTCCACAGTGCAATATTGAAATTAGCGATATAACGGTTGGGAATTCCGCTATGCTTCCTTTTCAACACTGCATTGCAGGATAAGATAATTTCTGTTTCTAATTTGTGAAAAACTTTGTGGAACTCTTTAACATTGAAAAGGCAATGATCAGCAATGCAACTCCATTAAGCCAATTCCAGTTTCAATTATGCCGACTCATTATATTATCCTGAGACAGAATAAATATTAAGAGTATTGACCCTTTGACGAACAATATTGCTCCTCGTAACACCAAGAGCAAACCTGTTGTTCCAAGTATCATACCAAGGCCTCATGACTGCGACAACTTCGGAACCGGGAGATGATGAGAACTTTAAGTTACATTCTGCTTAAATTTTTATTCAATACAGAAGTTAGATGGAAATGTTTAATTCCATTGTCTGTTCAGTGTGCGAATAAGTTTGTTTGATAAACAAGTTAGTTATCAGGTTGGATATAGCACGGTGCCCTGTCAATGAAGATAAGCGTTGTTATCCCGACAATAAACGAGGAAAAAACGATCGGCGCTGTTATCTCAGAGTTAAAGAAAATTGATAACGTTGAGATAGTCGTTGTTGACACCAATTCTACCGACAGGACAAGGGAGGTCGCGGCCAGCCTTGGAGCCAAGGTGGTAGATCAACCTTCCAAAGGTTATGGAGTTGCTTTCAAGACAGGCTTCAGGCACTGTACAGGGGACATTTATGTGGGATTGGACGGTGATGCCACATACCCTGCAGCAGCAGTGATGCCGCTAATAAGACTGCTGGAAGTCAATGAAGTGGATTTCATTTCATGCGACAGGATGACACTCAGGAACGAGAATAATTACACAATGCTTCACTTTGTTGGAAACAGCGTTCTTAACCTCTTCATAAGAGTGTTGTTCCGCTACAGGATGATCGATTCGCAAAGCGGTATGTGGATTTTCCGGTCTGAACTCTACCCGAAGATGAGACACCTGAGCAACGGCATGTCTTTTTCCCAGGACCTTAAGATCGAGGCTTTCAGGCTTGGACTGGTAGTTGAAGTGCCTATAAAGTACGGGGTAAGGGTAACAAAACCAAAACTTCGTACGTGGCGCGATGGCTTCAAGAATCTGGCACACATCTTTATCAAAAGGGTATCAGGCTGATTTTCATCATTCCCAAAAAATATATAGCCACCTGACCATTTGAGATTATATGTCACCGCTTCTGAAAAAGGGGCAGATTAGGAGAGGAAGGGATTCTCAAAAGGGTCCCAGAAGGTTTGTAGACCTGAACAAGCTTAAGATGCCGGAACCGGACACTGGTGCTTCTTCCATAGTTAAGGTCGCTGACATTAACGATCACCAGGACGTGTTCATGCTGATGAACTACATCTCCAGCGGGAGCATTCTTCTGGTTAACTGTGAGTCCATCTCCTCCAACGAAATAGAATTGAAGAAAGTCTGGAACAGCCTGAAGGAAGCAGCAGAGGATTATAGTGGTGACATTGCGGCTCTGTCAAAGGAATTCATTATCCTGACGCCGAAAGGCATTACGATAGACAGAAAGAGATTAAGAGGGTCTTTCTAAGCCGTTGCCACATTTCCTGGGACTTTTCTCTTCCCGGTTATTAAAGAAATTGACCACATGACGAAGGCAGCTGCCGCGATTACAGATATAACTGAAAACCCGAACGTGGCGCCGTAGCCAACGGTTATTGAAAGATAACCCGCTGCAACAGCAGCAACTATTTGTCCAACGCCGGTTAGCGAGTTGTAGTAACCAAGCGCCTTCCCCTTGACTTTTGCATTCACCCCGTTGGAAAGGATCGAAAGCTGGCTTATGGATATCAGGCTCCATATTCCACCCAGGACGGAGTACATAATGATAAGCGCGAGAACCGTTGTGTTACCGAGTATGTATTCGAAGGCGATAATTGATGTAATTCCGAATATAACTGCCCTGACCAGCACTGATGCAATAAGTATTTTTCTCGGCCCAAACTCATTCACTGCTGCACCTGATAAACCGTAGGTGAATGCTCCGAAAATAGCGTTCCCCAGATACATCATGTAAATGATGAAATCAGACGACTTCTGGATATCTATCATGTAAGCTGGGAACGGAACAAAGAATATCTGGAAGGCAAACATAAGAACAGAGGCTGATATCAGGAAGCTCCACACGCCAACTGGCAGTGATCTTTCTTTCCTTGTTCCCGGCGAAATTATATGAATCATTGTGCTGGGGAAGTACCTCAATTTTTCTGTCAGTCGGATAGAATAAATGCCGGAGAGCCTGTGACGGGGCAAATTCCTGGCGGGTTCGGGAATCATGATCTGCACAAGAACTCCTGCTATTATGTATATCACCGCAGCAACCAGATAGAGGTCAATTAGAAATGCCGTGTGCGCTGATATCCAGATGATTGATAGCGCACCGGCTGCCAGCCCGGTTACGTTTCCGGCTGCAGCAACCATGTTGAATCTTGACATCACCGTTGGCCAGCTTTCCTTCGAAGAATTCTCTATTATTATCATTGTAGATACTGGCACGCTGGCCATGACCGCTACCTGGAAAAGTGCCAGAATTCCAACGAAGGTCCAGATGTTAGTGGCCATCACAATGCCAAAAAGTGAAGTTCCACCTCCAAGAAAGCCAAAAACGATGAAGATTTTCCTTCTGCCGAATTTATCGGATAAGTTTCCCCAGAATATCAGGAATGGAACAGAAGCCGCTGATATTACAGCCGAGGCTACGCCCACGTAGAAGACTGACATGTGGAGGTAGAGAAGAACGTAAAGAGGAATTAGCGGCGAAATGATCCCGGAGGCAAGATTGGAAAAAAAGTAACCGGTGAACCATTTGTTTCCGGAAATAGTCTCCACACCAGATCTGCTGTCTACCGGGTCCAAAGTCGAGTACCTTCTGAAGAATCGCTAGGCATTACAAATATTTAATCAGGTACTGCCTTGAACTTGTCTTGAATATTCAAATCCGCTTTTCACAGTTTCTGAAGGAAAGGTTTGCTTTATTTTGGTGCAATTACGGTAAAAGGATATATCCGGTGAAAAATTGCATATGGGCACAATGAAGCAGATCAGTTTTTCATCCGCAGTCGCCGTGGGATTAGGAGGAATTATTGGCGCCGGGATATTTGTCCTGAGCGGCACCATGATAAATCTTGCTGGAACCGGTGCTCTGTTTGCTTTCCTGCTTACAGGGTTCGTTGCAGTAATTATCTCGCTCGAAATGGGAGAAATGACAAGTTCCATGCCGAAGACGACGGGTGCTTCATATTCATTCGTGTACAACGCCTTCGGTAGTGAACTTGGCTTTGTGACGGGGGTATCGCTGTATCTGAGCTTCATAGCTTCTATTTCTGCAATTTCTCTGGGCTTCGGTTCATATCTGACTTCGATGGCGGGCATCTCGAACGCGATATACCCGAGGCTGTTCGCAATAGCCCTGGTTGTGGCTCTGATGGGGGTAAACCTGAGGGGCCTTTCTGAAGCTGCCAGAACAGACTTCTTCATCGTCATTTTCAAGGTTGGAGTTCTTGTCGTTTTCATAATTTTCGCATTGATTTATGGAAACTTCCTGCGCCTGAACCTTTCGCAACCAGTTTCGAACGGAGTTCCGGGCATATTTTCAGCCAGTGTGATTGCTATGTTCGCCTATGCTGGGTTTCAATCAATTGCCACCATGGCTCCCAACATTGAAGGTGGAGGCAGAACTGCTGCGAAGGCCATAATGGCCGCTGTAGTTATCAGCCTTGTTCTTTACATTCTTGTTACCCTGTCAATGCTTGCCCTCGTCCCTGCTTCGAGGTTCGGGTATGTCGCCGATCCGTTGAGTTTTGCACTGCAGAGTGCCAGCGCACCTTCATGGCTGTTTTATCTTGTGGACTCTGCAGCACTTGCTGCCACCACTTCTGCTACCCTTGCAATGATAATTGCAGGTTCCCAATTATGCCATCAGCTGTCGAAAGACGGGCTGCTTCCCTCTTTCTTCCAGAAGAGTTCAGATAATGAACGTTCGCCAGTCTCCGCTGTCTTATTGACCGCGGTCCTGGGAATCGTTGTTATGTTCGCGGGGAATATCTACATAATTGCAGCCATCAGCAACTTTGGGATTCTCCTTAGTTATTTGCTGACCGGGTTTGCTCTCATTAAAATAAGAAGGATGAGGAAAAATCCGGAAAAGCATCTGGAATTCTTCAAGCAGGGAGAGATCTCGATTGATAATATATTCAAAATGCCGCTGTATCCTGTCCTGCCAGTTATAGGGATAGTAATGCTTGTTATGTTCTTTTTCGGGTTTCCTGCAATTGCGCTCAGCGCCGGGGTTGGCCTGGTACTGATCAGCATCATTGCGTACTATGCCCTGCGCGAAGACAGGGACGAACCGATTGTAAAAGTAAGATTCTTCAGGTGAAAGAGCGACAGTGGGAGAAACAAGAAAGCAACTGTTTACCTTTGGAAAAGAAAAAAGATGCTTTCGCTATTTTATTCGTTAAAAACTCATTTTACAGGCAGGTTTCCTATAAGATCAACCTTATATATGCATTTACGGATATGTAGCGGATAATATGGCGAAATATAAGTTTAAATGCGCTGACATTGGAATGAACTGCAGTTTTGTTGCCTCAGAAAAGAACAGGGATGACCTGATGGTGAAAATAGCCGATCATGCGAAACACGCTCACCAGATCGAGGAAATAACGCCTGAACTCAAGGGTAAGGTAGATTCTGCGATCAAAAAGTCGATGTTTTAATCTATTCAGGCAATTTTACTTTCCACTATTTTTCTTATTTCTTCTATTTTTCCTTCAGCATATTTTATTATGGCTTTGGTTTCGTCCAGGAACTGTTCTCCCTTCCTCCTGTCATCCAGGGACTTTGCGTTGATAATGACATTTGAGGAAGCCCCCCTGATAGCCGCCAGTGAAAATTCTGCAGAACAGGCCACGTCGCTTATTGCGTTTTTGTTTCCCTTTTCTACCAGTTCTTTCTGAAGATCAATTATCTTCACGCAACTCTTTACAATTCTCATTGGCACTTCTATTGCATGAATCAGGGCAATCTGTAACTTGGCATTTCTCGCTTCTTTTTGTTCATCGGTGTCCTTCGGAAGTTTCCATACTGCAGAAATGCCATTGAATGCCTCCTCGTCGAGTTTCATCAGGGAGGTGAGTTCATTCATTAATGAACGCGATTCAGCGATTATCTTTTCCATTTCCTCACTGACCGCGGCATATGCTTTCTTTCCATGGGTCAAGGAAGATACCATGCCCGAGAGCGCAGCGGAGATTGCCCCAACCAAAGCGCTGGCAGCTCCGCCTCCGGGGGCGGGTGAAGAGGAGGATAGTCTTGAAAGGAATTCTCCCAGCGAGTCCTCTTTTTGTGATTTCGAGAGTTTGATCTCCAGTATCTGGTCTTCGGGTATGCTTTCCATCTGCAAGTAATAAGCGGCCGTATCCAGGACTGCCTTAAGTGGAATCAGGCCGACAATTTCGCTCTCCCTGGGAGACACGCCATATCTCGAAGCTTCAAGTTTCACGTTTTCATATGCTTTATATACGGGGGTCTTCTGAAAATCAACAAGATTCATCGACACCTGGGCCGTGTCACTCTCTGACAAAAAGAACCCGAGTGCTTTTACATTCTTCAGGCCACCGTCCTTTTCCCGGATTTTCCTGGCAATGGCTTTTGCAACCTTAATCCTGTTCGTATTTAGATTGACATTGTACGCAACAAGGAAATTCCTCGCGCCGATTATCGTAGCTCCGGCTTTACCTACGGTTTTTGGTCCCCGGTCCGGATTCCATTTCTCTTCGGCGATATGTTGCTTGAGTTCCTCATATTGAAATGTTTTCGATCTGATGTTTTCAAGGTTTGACCGCCACGGGGTCTTCGCCGCATAGCCGTATAAATAAACCGGGATTGAAAGCTCTGACGATACTTTCTCCGCAAGTAAATTTGCCAGTCGTATGCATTCTTCCATTGTTTCAGTAACCGGGATGAATGGTATCACGTCAGCAGCCCCGAATCTTGGATGCTCGCCTTTATGGGTGGTCATATCTATGAGTTCCCCGGCTTTCTTGATACCCCTGAAAGCCGCTTCAAGAACAACTGAAGAGTCCCCTGCAAAAGATATCACCGATCTGTTATGATCAGCGTTTCTTTCCACGTCCAGTATTGAAATTCCTTCAACTGAGGTAATGGCGTCCTTTATTGCAGCTATGATCTTTTCATCACGTCCTTCGCTAAAGTTAGGAACGCACTCAACAATTCCCATAATCGGGTATAATAAATCGGTACAATATGTTATCATGATCTATTGTTACCGGGTTGGTAGACCCTGGCGCATTAGATTCAGGCATTTGCATGCTTTAGTGATAATCTTTATTGGCCTGTCTTCGACTTTTATTTTGGATCTGGCAGAAATGCAAGGGCCCCGTGGCTGCTGCTGGCAGTTTTGTTTAAGATTCCTGCCAGCTATAATGATTCCAGATACCGAGTCGAAGCTTATCTCTGCCATGAACTGTACCTGACCTCCCCCCTTAAACGAGCCTGGTAGCAGTGCGGATTCGAGCTGTACCGGGTTGGATGGTAGAACCTTGTCTATGAGGATTAACCTGGCGTTATTTCGGATAGCGTTATCATTCCTTCTCCCCCTGCTAACATTCTACGGCATATGGAGTGGGGGAATTCACATATCGCGTGAAGTTACCGGTCTGGTTGTACATTGCCCTAATAGGATTTCCTGAAATCTCCTCTGCCTCCGACAGGCAGGCCGCCGATATACCACGATTTGCCATCAGTCTGACATACTCTCCTCACTGAAGGCCGGAGCTTCCTTGCTCGTTTCCTTATAATCTCATACCGACGGGCACTTTTAATTCAAAGCGATTTGGTTAAAAATCGTTCCTTGACAGCACAGAACAGGAAGAAACGCAGTGTCTTTATGTCTTGTTGGCTATACATAACTCGACACAGGGAGAAAATGGCCGGGAATCGGAGGGCAGCATTAATTGCATCTGCAATAGTGATTATGATGCTTTTGAGCTGGGGATCGTCATTCGCATCTGAACAGGGAAGCACTACCAAGACTCCAATAAAGCATCTTGTGATTCTTATGATGGAAAACCACAGCTTCGACAATCTTTTCGGAATATATGGGATTGGAACAAACGACACAGTTATGAAAAATGTGACCATCCCGCTGAATCTTCTATCGGCCAACCCATCAGCTTCCCTTAGTGCAGTGAAATCCGGTAGTTTTACTACCAGCAACCCGAATGAAGGTCACGCCAACTATCTTGAAGACTGGAACCATGGGCTCATGAATAATTTCATCAACGGATCGGGTCCAAGTTCAATGACTTATTTTACCTCATCACAGATGGGTCCAGAGTGGATGCTGGCCCAGCAGTATGCCCTTGGAGACATGTATTTCAGCGAAATGTTAAGTGAGACACTTCCAAACCGCCTATACAGTCTAAGTGGTTTTTCACCAATAAACAGCGATCAGGGATCTCCTCCGCCTTACTTGCTTTACAATGATACAATATTCAATGAAATGGATGCTTTTGGAGTTTCCTGGGCTTATGATTTCTTCAATCCCTCTCTCGGAACTGATCCGTTACAGTTCATCTATGGGATAAATCAACATTCTTCCGGCATAGGAACCTGGGGCAATTTCGTAAATGCAGTAAATTCAGGAACTCTTCCTGATGTTACCTGGATTTCATCGATCTCTGGCGGAACTCTGGATGCATTCAGCCAGCATCCCCCATTCAGCGTTCTTGTAGGAGAAATGTGGATACTGTATATTGTGCACCTCATCATGGAAAGCAGCTACTGGAACAGCACGGCGATCATGATAACATATGATGAGGGAGGTGGGTATTACGACCAGGCTCCCCCTCCAATTGTGGATGGCCAGCAACTCGGGTTCAGGGTGCCATTTATACTTATTTCGCCATACGCCAAGGAAGATTACGTTTCCCACACCATTATGACTCATACTTCCATCCTGGGATTCATTGACTATAACTGGAATATGCCAGCTCTTAATTCACTGGTGTTGAATTCCAATATTCCGGTTGACATGTTCAACTTCAATGACTCTTACAGGTCTGGTACCGCGGCAAGACCACCTCTCTTCTGGAACTCCAGCCAGCTTGCGCTGATACCGAATTCGTTTGTCGATAGCTCTTTAAATGCCGGGAATTACACCAACGTCAGCAACTTCTTCCCCACGGATCTACAGTACCCGCTTGGAGTTCTGCCTTATGGATCTAACGGAAGCACAGGTTTCAATCTTTCACAAGTATCGCTAAATGTATATGTCAAGCATGAAACCGGATTTTTTCCTGCACAACAAAACACCTATTTTCCTGTGCAGGACATATTGATTATTGCGGCCGTGGGAATATCTGTACCTCTCATATTTTTAATAATCAAACGGAAGAGAAACAAATTATAGATCCGTTCTGCTGACTGGGTGATTTTTTCCAGATATCTTAAAAGCTTTCCCTGATGGCGCAAATCTCTGTGGGCACATTTCAGGCGTCTGGATGCCGAAAAGATACTTTACCAGCGGACATCACTTTTGCAAGTAAGGTAGTTGAGATATTATGCTTTATGGCATACTTAAGAGAGTTTTCAAGTACAAAGGTCCATCTGATCCGGATAGCAAACTGTTAACCATCGAATCTGTTGTTCATGATTCGTTCTTTATTTTTGAAATGAAGTTTGCGACATACAAGTATCAGGTGGGACAGCCTAATATCATCATTCCTTCAATACATTTAGAAGGACAGGAAGGGGGTTTTCCTGTATCTCATTGATCCTGAGGTTAAGAAAACCTCCGACAAGCCAGAACAGCATTTCTCATTAAAGTCATGGCTGTTCAAGCATCGATTCAAGACAAAGGAAGGCCTGCTGAAGACATCCTACTGGTATCACCACTACCTATCAACGGGAATTTGACATTGTCGCAAAATCCAACCGTATTTATAACCTGTGCCAATAAGGGAGGCAGGTGTTACGCAAATCACGGATCCAGGAAGAATTGAAATGATAGAGAGTAAGAGTGGATTTTCCCCAAGAGAAAGGATGCAAAGAATCTTTCTTTTTAACGAAAGCGGCGACAAGTGGATAAGCAGAAGAAAGATTGTGGGTGGAAGCCATACTAATCTTATTTCCCTTGATGAGCCCAAGTATCCGTGGGCTTTGAACACCTACAGGAAGATCATATCCAATGTCTTCAACCCTGCAGAGTTTAATCTTGACAGGGAAAACAGGGACTTTTCTGCACTTTCCGACCTTGACAGAAAGATTTTCCTGAGGACCATTTCCTCGCTTATGGTTATTGAGAGTACAATGTTCTCGAATTATGAAATTATAACCCCCTATTTTACATCCCCAGAGGTTGCTACTGCTTTTTCTGGCCTAACGTTTCAGGAAACTTTGCACTCGGACGGATATACCCAGATAGTTACCCATGCCATTCCACAAAATCTCAGGGAGTCTGTTTATGAGCTATGGAGAACCACCGACTGGTTCAAGTCGAGAAACAGGCTGATCAATGACACTTTCTTCTCCTTTGTTAAGGAGCCAATTGCCGAGAATTTCCTTTTGAATCTTATCGGTTCCGCGGTCGTTACCGGATCGATTCTCCCGGCTGAATTCGCAATAATATATGCATTTTCCAGGCATAACAGGCTTATTTTCACCACGAACTTGATCAAATATATCAACAGGGACGTGAATCTGCAATATGATTTCCTGCTGAAGGTCATAGCAGCTGTTTATGAGGAAAATCCACAGCTTAAATCTGAGACTTTTAACTCAGTAACATCCGATGTAGTCAAAGAATTGATCAGGTTGGAAACAGATTTCATACATAACGTGACCGAGGGCATGGCACCCGGACTCACCGATTTTACCCTTACAAGATTCTGCCAGGCACTTGCAAACAGGCAGGCCAAAGCGCTTGGTGTTTCCACTTTATACCCCGGAATAAGTGGCAGCCCCATCCCCTGGTTTGACACTCTTATTGAGATAAGAAAGTAGATTTCCTGTTTTTTCCTGTCTTAATTCCCACTTTAAATTAAGAATACCGATTGTAACTTTTTGAGAGTTATAGACTTTAAATATAACTAACTTTATTACTGATTATGAACAAATATTCAGTAAAATACATGGATCAATTTAGTGCAAAATCAGTAAAATCCCGATATAATCCTGGTTTCAAATTTCCTTTTGTTTGGAAAGCACCTCTTCCCTTTTACCAACAGGAGGATTGAAAGTGGTCATTAGTAAGGTAGTTAAGCGGGATGGCAACATCGTGGAATTCCAACCCAAGAAGATAACTCAGGCTATTTTCAAAGCTATGCATTCTGTAGGAAATGGGGACATTGAAGACGCGGAAAGGTTTACCGATATGGTAACCAGCGCACTTGAAGAGATAGGTGGCGTTGCGAGCGTGGAAGATGTACAGGATATCGTCATTAAACTGCTGCTTACGGAGGAAGTTGGAGGCAGAAAATTCTCTGATGTGGCAGAATCATACATACTCTACAGGGAAAACCGGAAAAGGATAAGGGAGGAGAAGCAGAGACTCGCAGAGAAACCGGTTCCGTCTGGAAGAAACCAGATGCTGATGGAAGCCCCCAAGATTGAGCTTCGACTCAGGCCAACTACCGTTACCAACAGGAATGGTGAAAGAGTTCCTATTGATGTCAGTAAGATAAGGAACGTCGTAACAAATGCGTGCGAGGGCCTGGACGGCGTAGATCCGCTTGTTCTGGAAGTTGATTCCCAGATTCATTTCTATGAGGGCATTTCAACCAGGGCAATACAGGAAACGCTTATCAGGGTCGCAAATGAGAAAACTGTCGCTGCCCGGCCTAACTGGACGTATGCTGCAGCGAGACTGCTGCTGCATGACCTTTATCAGGAAGCTTCCAGGAACAGGAATTATTCCGGGAAATATGGTGATTTTTACAAGCTGGTTGAATTGCTCACAAAAATCGGCAGATACGATCCAAAGGTAATGCAAGCTTACTCGAAGGAGGAACTCGAAGATATCGGGTCATATATCAAGCCGGAACGCGACAGGCTGTTTACCTATGCGGGCTTGAAGCATCTCTCTGACAGGTATTCAATCAGGGGATTGGAGAACGAGGTTCTTGAACTTCCTCAGGAAGTATTCATGGGAATTGCCTGCTTTCTCGCTATTGCTGAAAAACCGGAAAGCAGGGTTGAATGGGCAAAGAAATTCTATGACATCCTTTCTAATCTCTACATAACCGTTGCAACGCCGACACTGGCCAACGCAAGGAGGCTGGGCGGGCAGTTGAGTTCGTGTTTCATAGATACACCAAATGATTCTCTACAGAGCATATTTGACGGGCTGACTACCTTTGCCAAAGTATCCCAGAACGGGGGAGGAATGGGGGTTTACCTTGGAAAACTCAGATCGCTTGGAAGTACGATAAGGGGGTATAAGGGAGCGGGTAGCGGAATTGTTCCATGGGTCAGGCTGTATAACGATACCGCAGTTTCGGTAAACCAGTTGGGGCAGAGAGCTGGAGCGGTGAGCCTCTGGCTGGATATATGGCACAAGGATGTGCTTGATTTCCTTGATCTTAAGACGAATAACGGCGATGAGAGAAGAAAAGCCTATGACGTATTCCCCGGCGTATGCATTCCTGATCTCTTCTACAAGGAGGTTGAAAGGGATGGCAATTGGAACCTGTTTGATCCATTCGAGATCAGGAGCATTAAAGGCTGGTCCCTGGAAGATTCCTGGGGTGAAGAGTGGGAAAAACGCTATAACGAGTGTGTATCTGATGAAAGGATCAGCAGGAAGACGCTGCCGGCACTTGACGTGTTTGGGCTTATACTCAGGAGCCTCTATGAAACCGGCGGTCCGTTCATCTTCAACCGGGATACCGTTAACAGGATGAACCCTAACAAGCATGAAGGGATGATCTACTCTTCGAACCTGTGCACTGAAATATGCCAGAACCAGTCGTCTACGGAACTGGTTAATGAAGGCGTTTCCGAAAATAACATCGTTCAGGAATATAAACCTGGGGATCTTGTTGTCTGCAACCTTTCATCAATCAATCTTGGGAGGACAAATACAATAGAGAAGCTGAAAGAAGTGATCCCTGTCCAGATAAGAATGCTTGACAATGTCATCACCATGAATACACTGCCGCTGGAACAGGCCAGGCTGACCAATGCCCGGTACAGGGCTGTCGGAGTCGGGATATCAGGATATCACCAGCACTTGGCAGAGACAGGCATAGACTGGGAATCAGAAGAACATGTCAAATATGCTGATCAGCTCTTTGAAGAGATAAATTACATTGCTGTGAAGAGCGAGGTCGATCTTGCCATTGAAAGAGGAGCCTATCCTCTGTTCCATGGAAGTGATTGGGAAAACGGGGACTATTTCAAGCTGAGGGGTTATAACAGTGACAGATGGACCGAACTCGCCGATAAGGCTGCGAAACATGGAGTCAGGAATGGATATATCATGGCAATAGCCCCCACCGGATCAACTTCAGTCATAGCTGGATCAACGGCGGGAATAGACCCGATATTCAAGCGCGTCTTCGTTGAGGAGAAGAAAGGGTTCCTCATCAAGCAGATAGCCCCGAATCTAAATGCAGGTACGGAAGGCTTTTACAAGGGTGCTCATTCGATTGATCAGATCTGGAGCATTAAGGCTGCCGCGGCAAGACAGAGGCACCTTGACCAGTCCCAGTCCATGAACATATACGCGACGGAAAACATGGATGAGCAGTACCTGTTAAAAGTATATTTCCAGGCTTGGAAAATGGGCGTAAAGACGATTTACTATTTCAGGAATTTTACAATTAACGAAGAAATGAAGGAAGAGGAGGAATGCGAGTCATGCCAGGCTTAAACGAATCAATGATACAGAAGAGGTTATTTAATCCAGAAGGCACAAGAGACAGGAGCGTGCAGAGGCTGGTTGGAGGGCCGTCTACTAACCTGCTGGAATTTGACAATTGCAAGTACGATTGGGCACAGGAGCTTTACAAGAAAATGCGTAGCTTCTTCTGGGTCCCGGATGAGCTCCCTCTAGGGGATGACAAGAAACAGTATCCCACCCTGACTCCGGATGAACAGGACGCCTACAAGAAAACCCTGTCTTTCCTCATATTCCTTGACAGCATACAGATCGATAACCTTGGGGCAATAGCATCCTACATAACTGCACCCGAGGTCACTGCCTGCCTGAAGACCCAGGCTTTCTTTGAGACCATCCACGCCCAGAGCTACGACTATCTTCTGACTTCAGTTGTTGATCACATGACCAGGGATTCTGTGTATGACCTCTGGAAGGACGATGCGCACCTGCTCAAAAGGAACAGGTTCATAACTGATCTGTACGAGAAATTCATCGACAATCCGTCACCTGAGAATTTCATAAGGTCCTGCATGGCCGATTTCCTGCTGGAAGGGGTTTACTTTTACAGCGGATTTGCATTCTTCTACACGCTGGGCAGGCAGGACAAGATGGGCGGCACGGTAAGTATGATCCGCCTGATACAGAGGGACGAAAACACACATCTTGCCCTCTTTACAGACATTATGAGGACGCTTATGGTGGAGAACAAAGATTGGTTTACACCCAGCATAATGACCGAGTTAACCGAAATGGTCAAGACTGCAGTTACCCATGAGATGGAATGGGGGAAATACGTGACGAGAAACCAGATCCTGGGGCTGAGCGACCAGGCCATTGAACAGTACATTAAATACCTGGGAAACTTAAGAAGTAAGGCAGTATATCTACCTGAACCATACCCGGAACAGAAAGGACATCCACTTTCCTGGATCGATTCATACGCATCCATGAACCTTACAAAAACCGACTTTTTTGAAAGGAAAGTCACGAATTACCAGAAGACGGGAAAGAATTTCAATGTAGGGAGGCTGAAACCCCCTTCCCAGAGTGATCTGGAATAATCCAAGGTGCACAACTATGGCAATAAAAGAAATAATCAAGCGTGACGGGACCAATGTCCCGTTCGAAAAGGAACGAATAACGAAGGCAATCTACAAGGCGATGCTGTCCGCAAATCATGGGACGGTGCAGGATGCAGAGATTGTATCCGGTGAAGTTGTAAAGAAACTGGGAGCCAGTGTGGAAATCCCTCACGTGGAAAAGGTACAGGACATGGTGGAAGAGGAGCTGATGCACTATTCGCCGAAAGGGAACTCATTCGCAGATGTTGCCAGGACTTACATACTGTACAGGCAAAACAGGAGCATAATCAGGGAAGAGAAAGAAAGACTGGGGATCAGCGATGATCTCAAGCTCTCGTTGAACGCTGCAACCGTGCTCGAGTCCAGATACCTCCTGAAGGACATGGACGGAAAAATTGTTGAAACGCCGAGACAGCTTTTCAAGCGGGTGGCAGAATCCATAAGTATAGTAGAGGGGGTTTATGACTTCTACAATTCCACTAAAACTGGAAGCAATACCAAACCTGACTCAACTGTTTTATCTAGGATTTCAGGATTCCAGAGGAATTCAATAAAGATTGCGTACAGGTCAATTTTCGGGAAAGAGGCGACTAAAAACGATCTGGAAAACCTGGAAAGATTCCTCACCCACAGTAAGAATTCCGTGAGCGCCTATACCGAGAAGTTCCTCGATATGCTGGTGTCCATGAAGTTCATGCCCAATTCCCCTACCCTCATGAATGCTGGGACAGAGCTTGGGCAGCTTTCTGCCTGCTTTGTGATACCCGTGGAAGACAAAATAGACGGGATTTTTGATTCCCTGAAATTGACTGCGAAGATTCACAAATCGGGTGGAGGAACAGGCTTCTCGTTCTCATCTCTGCGCCCAAAAGATGATCTGGTAGGTTCCTCCAAGGGTGTAGCTTCCGGTCCGGTATCATTCATGAAGATATTCGATACTACAACTGAGGTGATCAAGCAGGGGGGAAAGAGAAGAGGAGCCAATATGGGAATACTCAGGTATGATCATCCCGATATAATGGACTTTGTCAATTCAAAGGACAGTAAAAACAAGCAGCTAAGGAATTTTAATATTTCTGTTGCAGTAGATTCCAGGTTCTTTGATAAGCTGGACAGGGGAGAAAACATCGATCTTATCAACCCGAGAA
The DNA here is from genome assembly GCA_014874365.1 of Thermoplasmatales archaeon. Lineage (GTDB taxonomy): Archaea > Thermoplasmatota > Thermoplasmata > Thermoplasmatales > Thermoplasmataceae > JACWAH01. Next base: position 56,315 of record JACWAH010000010.1, on the reverse strand, counting down.
GTAGGAAGATTGAAAGGCAGATCAGGGCCTCCGCACTGTGGGAATCCATAATATCACAGGCTTGGAAAACTGCTGATCCGGGACTGATCTTCATCGACGAAGTCAACAGGCACAACACGGTTCCAAATGTAGGTGAAATAGAGGCAACTAACCCATGTGGTGAACAGCCGCTGTTGCCGTACGAATCCTGCAATCTTGGCTCGATAAATCTGGGTGAGTTCGTATCTAACGGCAAAATAGATTTCAAGGAACTTGAAAGCGTCATACGGTTGTCGATTCGGTTCCTGGACAATGTTATCGACGCAAACCTGTTCCCGGACGAACACATATATGAAGTGACCCATAAAACTAGGAAAATAGGCCTTGGCATAATGGGATTTGCAGACATGCTCGCGCAGCTCGAGATACCGTATAATAGCCAGGACGCCCTGAAAACAGCCGAGGAGGTAATGTCCTTCCTCCAGGATATTTCACACGACGAATCTACAAAACTGGCAGAAGAAAGAGGCTGTTTCCCGGCTTGGGAAGGTTCTGAGTGGAAAAAACTGGGGATCAAGATGAGGAATTCCACTACCACTACAATAGCCCCAACGGGGACGATTTCAATAATTGCGAACTGTTCCTCGTCGATAGAACCGTATTTTGCACTCTCTTACGTAAGGCATGTGCTGTCCGGGAAGACTCTTGTTGAGCGGAATGAATACCTGGAACAAGAGTTAAAGAGAAGAGGAATTCATTCTGAATCCCTGATGCTCAAGATCGCGGAGACAGGAAATCTTTCACATGTCGATCTCCCCGAAGACATTAAGGCCATTTTCCGGACAGCTCATGAAATTAGCCCGGAGTGGCACATAATGATGCAGGCCACATTCCAGAGGTACTGTGATTCAGGTGTTTCAAAAACCATAAACTTAGCAAGCGAGGCGAAGATCGAAGATGTCGAGAAAGCATACAGAATGGCCTTTGATCTAAAGTGCAAGGGGATCACAGTCTACAGGGATAGGAGCAAAACTGAACAGGTCCTGTATTCCGGCGAGCCAAGCCATGAAACCGTTGAAGTGAAACTTAAAACGGACAATGGTGCCGGGTTACTGCTTTTGGAAGGGACTTTCGATCCTGCCTGCCCTGACGGAAAATGTAGCCTTTAATTTTTTATTTTATTACTATTTTTTTGCAATGGGGGCTCCGATACCTCCTCTGAAATTGCCAGATTGTCCTGCAGAATCGTTGAATTCGTCAGAAATAACAGATGTAAAATTTAACTTCTTCTCTAATGGATTATTGCATTAGTGTTGGGAGTTAGAAAAATCAGGCACTTTTCATTGCTTACCCATCACTTTCAAAGCATTAATCAATATTGTTAGACCTCTCTGCACTTCCGGGTCCTTAAGCTGTTTAAGGAGACTCCATGTTCCGGTTACTTTGCGGTTCTTTGCAAATTCACCTGATGATACTCCTTCAGTAATTTCTCCAAGCGCATCCATTATTGTGGATGATCCGGTCAGGGATGAGAGCCCAAGGATAGAATTCGCGGTTGTGCCAAGGCTGTTTACCATTTCATCATTGAGAATATCTTTAGCGCTTGCAAGAAGATAGACGATGCCAAGCAGTGAGTTGATTATTCCACTTTTCCAAAGCTCCTCGAGCATGTCTAACCCATTTGAAATCGAAGGAAGCAGGTCTATTACGTTTACAAGTGCATCCATGTTGTCCTTATTCGTGACTTGCTGGATTACTCTGTCCATGTTTGAAGTCATTATGCCACCTCGCTAAGGACAGCTTTAGCAGTCATGTTCCAGTACACCTTGTTGTAGATCAGCTTTAGCCAGTAAAAAGAATAGCTCTCTGGCATAAATACCGGTGAAAGATTGTAATTAGACGAGATCATCGATGCCTTCCCTATCCCGGTTACCATGAGTGCTCCACCGGATCCATCATACAATGTTTCCGGATTGTAGCCATCAATTTCCTCAACAATTCTCTTCGCTACTACAATTGCTTCGGCATCTGCTACAGAACCTGCCTTAGAGACCTGGAGATTCGTTGCGTCTCCGATAGCAAAGGCGTTTTTATGACCATTTATATTGAGGGTAAATTTATCAACCGGTACCCAATCAAACTGATCACCAAAACCGGAAACCGCAATTAGCTCGCTGCCACGATGAGGAGGCGCAACTATTGCAAGATCATAATGGATCTTTTTGCCGTCGGCAGATATCAGATCCCTGCTCTTCGGGTCTACCTCCTTCAACTTGAAGTCCAGCACAGATTCTATACCTTTCTCCTTGAATAACCGCAATGCGAAATCTGATATTCCCTTATCGGGGAAAACCATTGGCATAGGATATGTATAGACGATATTCACCTTGTCCCGCAAATTCCTCGATTTAAACATATCATGAAGCAGGAAAGCTGCTTCCAGCGGGGCTGGCGTGCATTTGTAAGGCATGCCGGAAACTCCTACAACAATGGTACCGCCATTGAAATCGTTCAGTTTCTTCTTGAGGGTATTTGACCCCTCAAGGTTATAGAAATGGTCTGCTCCTTCAACGAAACCAGGTATGGCAGAGAAGTCGTACCTTGCACCGGTGGCTATCACAAGGAAATCATATATGATCTTGCTTCTATCCGTTTGCACGGACCTGTTCTCTAAGTCTATTTTCAGGGCTTTTTCCTGCAATAACGTTACCCCGGTTGCCAAAACCTTATCGATCTCCTTGTAGGTCTCCTCCTGTCTCATAAGTCCAAATGGAATTTCCAGGAATCCTGGCTGATAATAATGATACCTGCTGGGCTCTATGAGAATAATCCTTATCTCGTTTCTCTTTAGCTTTTCTCTAAGTTTGTAAGAAAGGTGGTTTGCTGCGCTAATCCCACCGGAACCCCCACCTATCACGGCGATTGTCTTCATGAATGTTCAGACCTATCCACTACTTTAATATTTAAGCCAAATTTTGTGGATTCAGCTAAATTCCTGTTGGTAACGTGGATCACGATCATTGAAAGCGATAGAATGCCAGTTATTGTGACAGATTGGCATTTAGCATGGATGCATTGTATAATCCAGTACCGCAGGGCATGCGGGACTTAAAGCCTGATACGCTCTTAAAAGAGTGGGAGATTGTGTAAGACCACCGGAATGCATGAAGGGACAACGGTCGATGAAGCAGGAACCTCCGATGCTTTAGCGAGGAGAGGACGTCAGATGTGCTTCCTTGCCTGCAAGGACAAATGTCAGGGGAAGTGTGCATAACTTTGTAATCATCGCCAGGGGTTTTTAGAGTTCCTGCTCACGACAGCTGGAACGCGGAATGGGTTCAGGACTTTCACAGTGAAAGGTCTGGTATAAGATTCGGTAAAACGCAGGCGCGTACAGTCCCAGGAGATCCTAAGAACGTGGTTGTTGACCTAAAAAGCTTAGATATCATCATCGAAGATCAGATCGCATGTTTCCTGGATGAGTCTTCTCCCTACCTCAATCCTAGAGAATTCCTTGGGAAGAATGTCAAGCGTAATTTTCTGAAACACTAATTGCATCCGAAAAGCCGCCGCTGGTATAGACTGAAAGGAAATTCTAGGAGATCTCCATTTTAATTTCATACTCAGTGGGAAGGATCATGAAGTTTACAGTGAAAGAGTATGATGAGTACCAAATGTTGGTTATTTAACCATAAATTCCACAATCACTCAACGGTAGTACCTGTCTTTGCAAAAAAAATATAGTTTGCCACAGAAATTTATTGTGGTTGCGTGGCTTTCTGTGACACCATCTTCCTGCTGTGTGATTTTATGAATATGACTGTGTTGATCCAACCATAGACCCACAGGATATTGAGCATTACCGCTATGATCAGGAATATCCAGAACATCCATGGAAAGTTAACCACGTTCATTATCCTCACTGTCGACGTAGCGAACAGGCCAAGCGGGAAACCGTATGCCCACACTCCAAGGTTACCCTTTGACGGCCTTGCAAACATTATGATCAACACAACAAGGAAGTTCCATACTTCAAATCCCCAGAGCATTATGGCAAGCAGGCTCACCTCGTGAATGCTTATACTGATGTTGTCCACTGAACCAAAACTAGATATGGTGAATAGATTGAGGACAAGAAGGCTTGCGATTCCAACGGGCAGCATGGTAGATGGAAGAGCTTCGTGCATCTTTGTGGATACGTGGCCTGACATTGCAAGTGATCCGATGAAAATGTACAGGAAGAAGAAAATCCCCAGGCCCATGATCACCAGGAACGATATTGCCTGGCTTTCAACACCGTGGTAATAGTTCATGACATAAGGTGCAAGGAACACGCTTGTTCCGATGGCAAGAGGCGGTATCACGATGGCATAATTGATCTCCCTCGGAGTAATCTCCTTTGTATAGAGCCGGTATCCCAGCAATACCCCAAGCAACAGAGAGAGCCCGTAAAACACATAGAAGTCAACCAGAGATATCATGGCGGATATAGCGTTGACACCGAAAAGAGACAGGAGCTGGGCATTCCCGACAAAGCCCATTATCGGTATGAGAGCGACAAAGCTCAGCCTGGTCAGGTTGTCCCAGTGAGATCCCTCCTTACCCGGTGAAGAAACGCCCCTGATAACCCACATCGCAAATATTATGCCGAATATTATCAGGCCGGTAAAAGTTAGCACCTCACCCACGTATCTGAACACAATGTCATTTTCACTTCCAAAGATCAGCAAGTATACCTGTGCCAGAGCGAGAGTGGATATGGGAATTCCGAACCACTCGGATCCGAACAGGTTCAATATTTTCTTGTCCATTGAAATCAGCTTCAGAATTGGTTATTTCAGCGCAATTGGGTTTACTCTTCAGGTTTCCCGGCCAGTTGTTCAAGGATTTCGGATGACGTTATGAAAGCCCTGTTTCCTGTTATGAACCGTGATACTGCGAGTGCATCCTCAATCTCCTGTATTGAGCCTCCGGCCTTAAATAACTGCTTGAGATAAATTAGTGCGCATTCTTCAGAGTGAATGGAAACGCTGACAGCATAAGCAATTAGGTACAGGAACTTGCTGCCCAGCTTGAAAGGCGACATAAGCTCTGACTTCTCCTTAAGATGCTCCGAGAAAAGGTCAAAGGAAAACTTCGATAGAGCCATGAGATTATCGGGAAGCACCTGCATGCCGGTTTGGGCTTTCACCCTGCTGATTATATTCTTAATCTCAACGTTATTCCCGTTAATGTTCACATTTTTCTCTATTATGGGGAGCTGAGCTTTCAATGTGGACATCGTTGAGGACATTAGGGCCATTTTTGCCACCTTCAATGCATCCAGGATTTCCATGGGTCCTGCACCGAACTTCATAGCCAGGTTGAAGTGCAGTTTTACTGAATCCTTCTGCCCGTTTGCTGCAGATACCGCTATCGCAGTCAGTGCCAGCAACTTTTTCTCGAGGCTCTTCCTGCCGAGATAGAGGGCCTGGTTCTCCCTGAACTGTTCCACAGCTAGATCCTCACTAATCCTGCCTAGAAATTCCATAGTTTCTGGAACCTTTCCGAGCGTTACATTTGCGTAGTTACTGATATTTTCCATACCACTATTCATGATGCTTTAATCCACAGAACCTACATAATAAAAATTATAACAATTTGCCTTAATTCGACTAAATTTAAAGCAAAAATTGTGTGTTTTCAATCTGGATCATTTCTCAGAATCGTTCAGCGCTGCAGGATTAATCCAGAATATTAAGCAAGTCCCTTCTGTGAGAACTGGGAGCCAAAAAATACTGAACACAGCTCTCGTTTATTCCAACACATCCCTAAAATCGTTCCCAGGCTATTCTCAAATATACGGCAGTTGCAACAGAAGTCTAGGGGAAAGCAGGAGAATGTTGCGGAATCTGGTGGTCCTGTGGTCTTCTATGACAGGTCGGAAACTTCAATCCTTATCTCAGGCTGGTAATCTTCTACCGTTCCAGAGTGCAGGAAGGCTCTGGAATACGGTATTATCCTCTTGAACACAAACGCCTTGTTCACTAAGAGGTCTTTCAGCAGGAATAGTGGTCTCATGTAAAAACCGATGTACGCTTTCTGCAGCCATTTCAATATTTCCTGGCTGGTGAAATTTCTAAGTTTCATAACCGGAGTGAGCGTTGTGAATTTCCTCCAGTCTCCAGTAGTGATTAGGTTGCGTTCTCTCGCGTAATCCCACAATCTGGTCCCTGGATAAGGTGTTGCCACAGTGAATTGTGCAAAACTAACTCCTAGTTTCTTTGAAAATGAAATTGTCCTTCTGATTTCATCCTCTGTATCGTCAGGAAACCCTATTATAAATGACCCCAGTGATCTCAAGCCTGCTTCTTTCGCGTTCCTGACTGAAGTTGCTGCCATCTGCAGATTTATTCCCTTTCCTATGAAATCCAGCGTCTTCTGAACACCTGACTCAATGCCGAAATACACAGTGTGGGCTCCTGCCTTCTTCATAGATTCCGCTATATCCCTGTTGAAAAGGTTCACCCTTGCAGAAGCAGACCATGTTATGTCCAGCCCCTCTTTCCGAATCATCTCGGCCAGGATTGACGCCCTTTTCATGTTCAGCGTGAATGTGTCGTCAAGAAACTCTATCTCACTCTTTCCGTATTTATATTTCAGGGTTTCCAGTTCCCTCATTACTCTTTCTGCGGAATGTCCCCTCCATACCTTGCCGAACTGAAGTGATGATGAACAGAACATGCAGTTATACGGACACCCCCTGGAGGTAACAATCGTTGCAAACTCATTGTTGCCTACCCGGTATTTCTTCATGGGAAGCAAATCTAGCGCGGGTTCAGGTATTTCGTCCACGTTTCTAATGAGCGGTTCTGGAGGAGCATTGAATATGCCTGTTCCCGTTCGGAAACTTGCTCCCTTAATATCCATGAGATCTTTTTTACCGGCGAAGAAGTCAAGAAGGTTGGAAAAGATGCTTTCACCTTCCCCCCTTACCACGTAATCTGTTTCAGGCGATTCAGTAAGCGTTATCTCAGGGGTGAAAGTGGCATGCGGGCCGCCCATGATCACTTTAATGTCCCTCGATTGGGCTTTTGCGATTCTGGCAATCCTGTAGGCGTCGGGCACCATCGAGGTTGTGGATGTGATCCCGACAACATCTGGAGAATAGCTAGCCATAATCTTTTCCACGGAATCGAAACTGAGGTTCTCTGCAAGGGAGTCTACAATCCTTACGTCATGGCCTTTTTCCCGGGAAACTGACGCAAGATATGCAAGCCCCAGTGGAGGGCCGGTAGTGCCAATAACGGACTGTATGGCTGATATGGTGGGAGGAGATATGAGCAGTATTTTCAGATGAATCCCCTTTCCATTTATTCCTGCAGGTTTATTGAAGCCAGTATCTCATTGAAGTAGGACGAGTTCAGCGTGCATCCTGGATCAGGCGCTTTGTAATCCCCGTAGTATCCGTAAGCCCTCGCACGGCATCCACCACACGAATACTTGAATGCACAGCTTGAACATGCTCCACCGAGTATGTCCCTGTTTCTGAGTTCCTTAAGCATCGGGGAATTTTCCCATATGTCCATGAAATCCTCCTTCAGCAGATTACCTGCTTTCAGCGGAAGGAAAACGCAGGGGTACAGGTCGCCATTATCCTCTATCGCCGCGTATACCCTGCCGGCCCCGCAGCCCCCTATGAAATCGGCTATTGCAACACCAGAGGAGCCGTAATCAGCCGAGGCGAAATGCGTTGGCGAATAGGTCTGGCCGGTGCCAGCCAACACCCTTTCTATTCCAATCCTGGAATATGTGGGGGAAGTGGAGAAGATGTCTACGTTCTTGTCCTGCCACTCATCGTAAAGATAGTTGAGGAGTTTCTCCCTTTCCTCCGGGTTCAGGTCGTTGTCTATGATTTCCTTGCCACGACCTGTGGGCACAAAGTTGAAGACGATGAATTTTTTTACCTTCAGTTCCCTTGCAAGGCCGACCATTTTAGGAATATCGTCCAGATTGTATTTCGTGGCAGTGGTCGCTATGGCCGTGTCGAACGATCCGTTTGCGACGACATTCCTGATGCCGTTTACTGTCCTCTCCCATGCACCCTTCACGCCACGGAATTCATCATGAATCTCAGGCACTGATGCATCGAGGCTCACCTCAACGTATTTTATGCCAACCTCCTTCAGCCTTTCCACATTTCTCGGCGTGAGAAGGGTCCCATTGGTTGCGATTGAGGTATACATCCCTTTCTTTGACGCATATTCAGCCAGGCTCCAGAAATCCGGGCTGATAAGCGGCTCTCCGCCGGAGAAAGCTATCATGGTAACGCCGGCGTCGTCAAGGGTGTCTACTACTTTCAGTTTCTGCTCCAGCGTCATCTCATCCGGATTCTTGACCGAACTGGCGCTTGCGTAGCAGTGTTTGCATTTGAGATTGCACTGCTTTGTTGTGTTCCATACTATCATTAGGGGGGCTTCAAAGACCTGGGGCCTTGTAACACCGTATTTTGCGACAGACCTGAGGGTGTTGGCTACCCCTTTCCGCATGAAAGGTTCCCCCATGGCCTTCCTTACGTCATCCAGGTTACTGATGTTGAATGATTTCATGGCTCGCTTCAGGGCCATTTCTATCACACTGACGTTCATCTTCTCCCTTGCAGACTTAGGCTTCTCTACCCCGGCGAACACCGCCAACGCATGCTCGAACTTTGCAGGTTTCGTCATCTGCCTGAGCACAAATTTTGCAAACTTACCGTCGACAATCTTCTGGAAGTTGACTATGAGGTCGGTAGAACCGTTCATATCCCCCCCGTGCAACATTTCCGGTGTACTGGCATTGACTTCAGTCATTGAATCACCCCGTCTGCCACTATGCCCGAAATGTGGGGAATAGTTCCATTATCTTCCACAGTGTGCCTGCACAAAGTCCGTATCATTGATTCCCCCAAATTCGGATCGCTGGTCATGGTGAACTCGTAACGGAGCATTGCGGATTTCCTTGATTGCATAGCAAAAAAAATCAATGCCATCAACCTGTTCTCAGATTTCCCTGGGTTCATACCGAATCGATCTGCACGAATTATTTACTGGTTTCACGCAAAATCTGTCCGACAGTGAAAAAATTTCACAAAAATTGTGGAGTAAAAGTGTCAATTTAAATTATTTCCGGCACAGCAATGACGGACAGACGGGCCGGTACTCTTTTACCAGGCAACATTTAGTGTTCCACCTCCACGGCAGGTCATGGGAATCATTACACATCGTAAAGGTCAATGTCGGGACCATGAATAATTTCGTGAAACCTGATGCGCAGAGTCATGACACTGACGCTTTCAATTTTTAACACTTCGTTTGCGACCTCTTTTCACCAATCTTTAAGGGCATGTTCCCCAGGCGAAGGATACTGTTTAGTGATCTAAACACTCGCCCAACTTGATCCCTCTCTGCTCCCGCATACCTGACAGTTTAATCCTACCTTTGACTGGCAATGCCAGTTCGATGAGCAATAAGTTCTCGTCAAAGATTTCCACGTGGGCCATGTGCATTAAAACACTCCCCGATACTTAGGTTACCAAGGCTAAAACTGCCCAGGAAAAGGACAGGATGCACAAAATTTGCCAGCTAAAGAGGGATATCGAGAATTACTTCGAACACAACGTCGAACACTCCGTATTTTGGCAAGATTTTCCTGGCATATTCCCTGACCTCGTTGCAATCCTTTCCTACGATCTCGAGAAAGAACCTTCGCTGGCCAGTAGCGATTGTGAGTCTCTTGAACATGGGATTTGACCCGACAAAGGAGATGAAAGAATCTATCTTTTCCTCGGGAAGGTTGAACATTATGAGTGATCTGCAACTCAAGCCGACTGCAGGGTAGTTTATTTCTGCCTTGCATTTTTTTATTATCCCTTTCTTCCTGAGGAGCACGACACGGTCCCTGACCATCCACATATCCTTCCCAGTCTGTTCACCAATCTCGCGGTAACTTTTTGTGCAGTCTTTTTCCACTATTTCCAGTATCTGCAGGTCCAGCGAGTCCGGTCGAAATTCCTTCATGTTGATAACATGCCTCCGTAGATTAAATAAGGTTTCACCAGGAATATCTTTCCGGGCCAATGTTAAGTGTGTGATCGAGGATTGCCACTCCGGTCAGACCCCGCACAGAGCATAGGCTACCGCATTGATCCCAGATTCCAACAATATATCGCTTTCATTTCCCCACATGAATACAGCTAAATTTTCTAAGTTGCTCTTGGATAACCTGTAGAGGAACCTGGGACACTCTATGAATCTCTTGTCCCGGTGCACAATGATACCTCCCGTTTGATATGCCAGTGGCTGAGTCATGACCCGTCTCTGGATAAGCGAGTTTTTCTCTCCTCTCCCTGTTTAGAATTGTTCACCCGGTTGAATGATTATTACACGAATAAATGAGCCTGCTACCGATTCTTTACCATGTTGGGTAAAGCAAATGGGTCATTCGGAATCCTCAATGTCGGATGACAAGATTATATAAATTACAGGTATCACGCATATCACGCAGGGGTTGTCGAGATTGGTCAAAGGCGCCAGATTGAGGGTCTGGTTTCGTAGGGATACGAGGGTTCAAATCCCTCCCCCTGCATTTTCCTCACCGGCTTAATCGGTAGACAATGCTGGAAACGTTTGCGTTTTTCACTGATATATCAGGTGTCCAATTACCCAGTGCAGGAGAATATCCTAAAATTTGCTCAAATTAGGTAAGTTGTGCCGGAGGACGGTACAGAAAAGTGCGTTATCGATCCTTTCCTCCCTCCTCCGTTTTGTATTCCGCCCCTGGAATCTTCTTGTCATGAGTGAACCTGTCCAGCCGGGTGGAGGGGCAGATCCATTGACGATATTGGGACTGATAAAATCCAAAAGGGAATTTGCGCCATCAGGCTCATTGATGAAAGAGAATGGCGTGTCTATTTATTCCCTGATGGAAAACCATCAGTGCCCTTTGTTGCTGCATTATAAACGCGCACAGGTACAGTTAAGTTCTTTAGTTAGCTTTATTATTAGGTAATAAGTTTTATGACAAATCTCGCCCCTGTCAAACAGCCGAAGGAAGAAGGTTTAAAGAAAAGGATATGGCGCAGGGTCAGGTCTCTTTCATTCCTTATCCTTGCCGCTTTTTTGGTTGCTGCGGGATTTGTCGGGCTCCATACCTACTACCCTCAGAAACAAATCACGAATTTTAGCAATTCGGAGCATACAGTTGCTTATCCATCATACAATTCGTCGTTTTTCTTCAATATATACCTATACCACCGGGTGAACTTTACTTTTTCAATGCCTTCCAATGATTCCGTGAAGTACTCTTTGTCCATTGTTTCTCAGTATGTTCCTAGGGACAGCTTTGCCACTGATTTCTCATACATTACAGTAGTAAACGGGGGAAATGCCACTAACAATACAGACGTGGTCGGATGGGCCACCTACTATGAATTCGAATTCTACAGGGTCAACCTCAGTTCTAATACGGGAAGTCAGTTCAACGTTACGTTGACGCTTTCTTACAGTTATGGCATTGTAAGTTACCAGCCTGAATGGCTGACCATTGTTTCGATCTCTTCCATAGTATCAGGCGTGCTGGTCGCTGGTGCATACATTACGGTCAAATCCAGGAAGGAAGACCTGGGAAGGGTAAAGACAAAATAGGCCACCAGAAGGTCAAAGCGCAGAAATCTGCCTTGTTGTTTCTCCGCATTCCTTTTCGATGTTCTTGTAGGCGGCAGTCACTGCTTCAGGCTCATTACCAGCCAGTCTGATGTCAAGAATGTCCAGAAGCAGCCTCAGCTGGCTGTCAAGCAGAATAGATAATTTCCTGAGGGTCTCCTGCTTATCATCAGGGACGGTATTTCTTCTGCTGGATATAAAGCAGTCAAAATGTACCGGCCCTTCTTTTGTAAATGTGAATTTCTCTCCGGTAATGACTTTCTTCTTACATGAATAACAGACAAATTCTGCCATGAAGCATAATACAGCTATATTATAAAAAATACTGTTACGCGGTAGAAAAGAGACGGGAGCCCGGTGAATCACCGGGCATTCGATTTAAAAAACTGACAATTTGCCTGCGACAAACTCATCGGTAAGTTTGCTGATATTTTCCAGTTTACTGTCAGCTATCCCCCTTATGTTTCCAATGTGCTTCGAAGGATCGACTCCATCCTTGTAGATGACCTGGATGCTGGCGACATGAGGATCGGTTATATCTCTCCCAATCTGCGAAACTATCCTTACAAAGGCTTCCTCTATATCTCCTGCGCCTTCTTTCACCACTTCGTCCGCAATGATGTTGGCAAGAACGTTGTACAGTTTTCCTACGTGCGTCACTGGATTCTTTCCGGCAGCTGCTTCCATGCTCATAGGCTTGAATGGGGTTATTAAACCGTTTACTCTGTTGCCTCTACCTACGGAGCCGTCGTCGCCGTTCTCCATTGACAATCCAGTTACAGTCAGGTACTCTATGTTCTCTTCCTGTATATCACCAGTATTGACGAAAACTTCAACTTCCTTACTTGTCACTTTTGAGGCGTTGTCATAGACTTTCTGCTTCAGCTCTTCCTTGATTGCAAAATATTCTTTCTGGTTAGACACGTATCTGTCGACGAAAGCTGCAGCAATTGTCAGGTTGATCTTGGATTTCTGCCTGAAGCCCATAACCTTTATGTCGTGCCCAACGGCAGGAAGAGAGCTTTTGAGCGGGCCGTTGATAAGCCGCTCAGTCGAGAGGACAAGTTTTTCCGTGTCCGTGAAAGGTGCAAATCCTACACCAAATGAGGTGTCGTTTGCCTTCAGCTTCCTGGTGTCATACAGTCCCCTGAGATCTACAGAACCATGACCAATCCTGGAATCTATCATTACGCTTGAGTCGAGATCCAGATGCTTGAAATTGGTCGAAAGGAACTCTTTTGTCGCCTTTATTGAAATAGACTTGAAAGGTATTCTTTCTCCATTGACAGAAGTCGTGGCTCTGCCGCTGAGCAATATATAACAGGGTTCCAGCACCACTCCTCCTCCATATTTTGGAGCTGACTGCCCTCCCACTATTTCTATCTGGTCGGTGTTGTGATGCAAAATCCTCCCGAATTCCTTCAGGTAATATTTACTCAAACCCCTGCTGACTGCCTCGGCAATTCCATCCGATACGCTGTCAGGGTGACCGACTCCTTTTCTTTCCACAAGCTCGACTTCCTTTGCATAGGTTGGTAGTTGACTGAGAGTTTCGATTGCGATGTTTCGTTCCATTGTTTTCAGTCGGGTTATTTATATACTTTTTTAAAGCTTTTGTAGGTAGGCGTAAAATATTACTCATTCTGTAAAAATATGACTGATGGTAATAGGCAAAGTATTCATTATTTCCAGGTTATTGGCTTCCGATGAATGTACTTGCCAGTGTATATGAAAAAAGAGGGTTGCCTGAATTTCTTCTGGAAATTCAAAGTAAACTGGAAAACGTTGTTGCAAGTGAGGGGACTTCCACATACCTCGAAAGCAAGGGGATCAGTTGCACTAGAATAGGCAAAATAACCGGTTTCAATGACCTCTTTTCCGGAAGAATCAAGACCCTTCACCCTGGTGTGTATGCAGGCATCCTCAACCCTGAAAACACTCCTGATGCTATAATGACGAGGAACGGGTACCTGAATTTTGACATCGTAATTTCCAATCTATATCCATTCAGTGAATTTGCCAAAAGTGGAAAACTGGACAGGATGATAGAGAACATAGACATTGGCGGGGTATCGCTCACAAGAGCCGCTGCAAAAAATTACAGGCGGGTAACAGTCCTGACGGACCCTGGAGATTATCCCAGGATTGCGAAGGAGATCACTGAGACCGGTTCTGTAACTGCTGAATCGCGTCGAAAACTGGCAATAAAAGCTTTCGCAGTTACTGCGAACTATGATTCGATGATTTATAATTCATTGTCCACTCTAACAGGTAACCCTGTAAATGGATTCTTTTCCTACTCCAGTTTCGGAGGCAGGACCCTGAGGTATGGCGAAAACCCGGATCAGAGCGCGATGCTGTTCGGTGACGGAAGCGGATTCGGAATTCCGGGGGCCTTCCAGCTCAGCGGCAAGGAACTTTCGTACAACAACATAATGGATGCAAATGCTGCCATGGAAACGGTGTATGATCTTGAAGTTCCTTCCTGTGTAATAGTCAAGCATAACGTCCCCTGCGGCGCAGGATCCGGTTCCGACTTGCTTGAGGCTTTCCTCAAGGCATTGGAGTCTGACAGGGAGTCAGCATATGGCGGAGTTGTCTGTGTAAACAGGGAGCTTGATGCCAAAACTGCTGAAGAACTTTCCAAGCTTTTCCTGGAAGTGGTATGTGCTCCGGAATACCAGAGTGAAGCGTTCAACCTGATTCGAAAGAAGAAGAACCTGAGGCTGCTCAAGGCCAGGTATGAAAGGGATTCGTCAAGCAGGTTAAGATCCATTTCAAACGGTATTCTCCTGCAGTCGCCTCTTACTTCGGAATTTGAAAAGATGGAATGCGTAACGGAAAAGAAAGCAAACAGCTCCCAGATCAAGGACCTGAAGTTCGCATGGAAGATCGCAGCGAGGTGCAAGAGCAACGCCATAGTCCTTGCGAAAGACCTGGGGACAGTGGGAATTGGTACAGGACAGACCTCCAGGGTGGAGTCACTCAGGATAGCCGCGAGGAGAGCCGGCGGCAAATCAACGGGTGCAGTGATGGCTTCTGACGGTTTCTTTCCTTTCAATGATTCTGTAGAGCTTGCCCACGAGATAGGAGTGAGCGCGATTATACAGCCGGGGGGTTCAAAAAGAGACCAGGAAAGCATCCTTGCAGCGAATGAACTTAACATGCCGATGTATTTCACTGGAAAGAGGACTTTCCTGCACTAAATATGTATTTCTCAACATTCAAATAAATGATGAGGTATTTCCAGGATATGGAGTACCGAAACATAGGGAAGAGTGATCTCGAGGCATCCGTTGTTGGATTCGGAGGATGGCAGGCCGGGCGCCAGGGCTGGGGGACTGAATTTGATGACAGGGATTGCATAGATGCAATGAAGTATGCCTTCAACAATGGCGTTAATTACATCGACACTGCAGAAATGTACGGGCATGGGCACTCGGAAGAAGTCATCAGGGAGGCAATCAGCGGAATGGACAGGGAGAAACTCGTGATTGCCACAAAGGTCAATCCTCCACACTTCAAGCATGACGAGATCCTCAGGAGCTGCGAGAACAGCATCAGGAGGATGAATTGCAAATACATTGATCTGTATCAACTCCACTGGCCAGACCACAGCGTACCAATCTCTGAAACGCTGGGTGCCATGGAAGAACTGGTAGATAGCGGCAAGGTTAGATATATCGGAGTATCGAATTACAACAGGGAAGAACTGGAAGAGGCAATGGCTTCCATGAAAAAACATGAGATAGTTTCGAACCAGATGCGCTACAATATTATACAACGAGGTGTGGAGCGCGACCTGTATCCTTCAATGAAGGTGCACGGCATTTCCATGATTGCGTGGAGCCCAATAGCCAAGGGTCTGCTGTCCGGAAAGTACGGGCATGAGAACATACCAACAGACCAGGTTAGAAAGAATGATCCCCTGTTCTCCAGGGAAAGGCTGAAGAGTTTCGAGCCGCTTATATCGACCCTGAAAACAATTGCAGAAAAAAGGGATAAGACAATCGTACAGGTTTCTCTGAACTATCTTTTGAAGAAGGGTGCATTTGTTATTCCCGGAATAAAGAGGGTTGACCAGATCAAGGACTGCATGGGATCCTCGGGATGGTCGGTCACGGACGCGGAAGTTTCAGAGATAGAGAGGCTGGCACCTGGAACCGAGTCACCAGGGGATTAAAAAAGCAAGTAGAAACCCTATTATTACGCCAGTATTGATTAATGGTAATCCTGGCGCGGGTTTCTTTGTGTAGAACATAAGGAATGCTATTCCGGCTATTGCGCCAAGCAGTGGCAGGAAGAAATATGGAAATAGCTGGTAATTTCCATAAATTGTAGACGAGATGACCATTACGTTTGGAAGTGCCACGTCCCCAAACCCAAGAAGAATCCCCCGTTCTCCGGATTCCGTGCCTTCAGGATTTTCACCAGCTTCCGGCAGGTCAAATTTGTTGGCCGGGTTGAAATCCTTGGATCCGGGAAAGACAAATAACATATTCATTGACCCCGAGGTTGCAAGACCAGCCAGTTTTATCATGTGCTTGGTTTTGTATACCGATATATAGTCGTAGAATGCAAAAATTATCAGGAGTGCCAGGGTAAACCAGACGTCGAGAGTCAGCCCCCATATTGCAGCGAACCCTGCAGAAAGCATGAATCCAATCACGTTTCCGACCATGTACGATTTAGAAGTTATTGCAAGATAACCGAGAATTCCGGGAATGAAGAACCAGATGAACAGGAACACAGGAAGGGCGACTGCGTCCTGAAGAGGAATTATGGTGACGACGACTGCAGCAATTGCGTAAGCAACTATGAAAGTAGCGTAGATGGAAACCAGGATGATGATACCCCTCACCAGTCGCATGCCCTTTCTCTGCGAAAAATAGAGGATGACTCCTGTCATTACAAGAGTAACCGCGATCAGCAGTATCAGGTAGAATAGGTTTGAAGCGTCTGAATTTGACTGCTGTAAGCCGGTTGTCTGGCCATAGACTATTGCAACAAGAAGCGAAAAGAAAGAAACCGTGATGAACAGAACGAAGACTGAGATCTCAGGTGGCAGTCTTCTCGTTGGTTTTCACCTTCCTGGTCTTCTTTCTTTTGACAGTTTTCTTTCCCTTCTTTTCCACTTTTACCGGCTTTACTTTCTTTTCGCTGGCTTTCTTCTTTCCCTTGTGATTAAATTCACAATCCATTTTGGGACAGAATTTCCATTTCCTGTTCCCCCTCGTGGAGATCAAAAGAGGTGCCTTGCAGAATTCACATGTTTCTCCGGTAATGGTAAGATAACCCATTTGCGGCAGGGGATACGTAACCGTACACGCCGGATAGTTTGCGCATCCAACGAACCTCTTTCCATATCTTGATTGGCGAATTATGAGTTTTCCTCCGTCAGAGGGACAAACGCCTAACTCCTGCCTCTGCAGGTTGTATTTGCATTTAGGGTCCACGCACCTCTCTTCCGGTGACTGCCCCCTTCGAATTATTCTGACAATCGGCTTTTCACATATGGGGCATTTCTTCTCTGTGGACGTGACTTTTCCATTAATGAACATGTCATATTTTATCTGGCACCCTTCAGTCACACACCAGAACCTGACCCTTTCCCGGTCTTTAAGGAGCATAACATCTGTATTGTGTTCCGGGCATGTTCCGATCTTTTCTCCCTTTGTAAGCCCCTTGTTAATGATCTCCTTGACTTTTTCCCTGTTCCCGTCCAGGTCCTTAAGAACGACGAGAAGCATTTCGCGTGATTCGTTAACTACAGTATCGCGGGTCTTGCGCCTGTTTGCGATACCATCCATGTCATCTTCGAGATGGGCGGTCATTTCCGGTTCTGAAATGGTGGATTTTACCGTTGTTACGGCATCGATAAGTGCTATGCCCAGGCCTGTGGGAATAATGGGGTTTCCCTCGATAAATCCCCTCGCCTGTAGTTTTTCCAGTATGTCGTGTCTTGTGCTCTTTGTTCCCAGCTTGAGTTCTTCCATGGTTTTGAGAATGTTTCCCATGTCATACCTTGGGGGTGGCTTGGTTGTTTCTTCCAGGGGGTTTACAGATATCACTTTAACGGTTTCCCCTTCGGCAAGATCCGGGTGAAAATTCTCGTAAATTCTTCTGTACGGGTAAATCTCCAGCCATCCAGGATCGAGAACTTTCCTGCCACGTGTTATGAAACTCCTTCCACCTATGTCAATGGATGCTTCCTTCCTCTCCTCCAGACCCTGCCTGTACAGGGTCGCAAGAAATCTTCTCACAATGAGTTCGTACACCCGCATGTACTCTCCCTTGAGCGCACGGTTTCCGGGGGCAGATACTGGGTATATTGGGGGATGATCGGTTGCTTCCACCTTCCCTCTTGAAGGTATGATCTTTTCCTGATCAAGCACCATCTGTGCCTCCTTGCTGAAAGGGGATTTTGACAGTTTTTCAACAATTCCCTTAAGCGGGAGTGTCCTGTTGTAAACCATGTTGTCTGTTCTTGGATAGCTGATCAATCCTGAGGTGTAGAGCGATTCTGCAATCCTCATTGCCCTGGCCGGCGAAATCCCGATCTTGGAGACTTCCCTCAGGAATTCCGTTGTATTGAATGGCGGAGGTTTCTTTATGGGGACGTTCTCCATTGTGAAACGGATTACGTTACCGTCTTTTCCATTTATTGCGTCCAGTATCTCTTCCGCTTCCTCCTTGGATTTTACCGGGCCGCTTTCCAGCTCTCCCTGGAACTCCTCATCCTTGAAGAAAGTTGCAACGATTCTCCAGTATTTTTCGGGCACAAAATTATGGATTTCCTCCTCCCTTCTCACTATCAATGCAAGAGTTGGCGTCTGTACTCTCCCGATAGATAAGAAGTTGGTTCCAAGCCTTCTTGCGGCGACGGAGAAGAAACGAGTGAGAACTGATCCCCAGATAAGGTCGATCTCCTCCCTTGCCGCTGCTGAATCGGCTATATCCCTGTCAACCTTTATCAAGTCTGCAAAAGAATTCTTGATTTCCGGTGCAGTGAGCGAACTGAATTTGGCTCTGCTTATTTTATCTGAATCCGCATCGACCCCGATTATGTTAAGGGCTTCCTGTCCGATAAGTTCCCCTTCCCTGTCATAGTCGGTGGCAACGATTATCCTGTCTGCTTCCTGAGCCATTCTGGTAAGAGTTTCGTGCGCGGTCTTGTTCTTCACCTTGGTAATCAATTCGCTGAAAATCATCCTGGACAGATCTGCTTTAGACCAGTCCCTGAATTCCTCCTGAAAGTCAAGCTCGACGATGTGCCCGCTAAGAGGTACCATCACTGTCCTGTCGTCCTTGTCTGAGTATTCTATGTAGTTGAGACCCTGGGATCTCTTCTGTTTTGAAGTGCCTCCGGACAGGATATAGGAGATCCTTCTTGCAGCATCGAATTTCTCTGCGATTATGAGGGTAGTCGTCAAGGGAACTTACCTGAGCCGTATAATTTAAGGTTTGTAATAAAGGTAGATGTTTGTTTTCCTGACAAGCACAGAACACCCGGTCCTGATATTACCAGGCGGCGGGAGAAGAAAAATTCCCTGCTGCGTCCCAGGATGATGCAAAACATGAAGTGAATGAAAAATAGCTGGAAATAATACGCCAGATATATGGACTCCCGTTTCGGGAATGTGTTGCACAGGTGAAGTATTGGAGTACGTACGTGAAAATATCAGGGTCATGATTGAATATTGCGATGGCGTCTATCAGCCTTCTGACGATACTTTCCTGCTTGCGGACAATTTTGTACCCGAAGGGACTATGTTGGAGATCGGAAGCGGCACCGGCCTGATCTCCATGGTGGCGTCCATCATGGGAATTAAGGTAACTTCCGTGGATATTAATCCTGCCGCGGTTGACTGCACCCGGGAAAATGCCATTAGAAACGGCGTTTCCCTGGAAGTGTATGAAAGCGATCTGTTCAGCCGGGTCAGGAACAGGTTTGATACAATTGTCTTCAACCCTCCCTATCTTCCAGTGGAAGAAAATATACCTGGCTCGGAACAGTGGGCTGGCGGAAAAGACGGGTTCAGTACAGTTCGTAAGTTCCTGAAATCTTTTCCGGATTACCTGACAGAAGGTGGAAAGGGCTATATCGTGCTTTCAGATTTGGCGGATATCGGTCAAATCATGTCTGAGTTTCCCGGAATAGTTTTCACCCTGGTTGCTTCGAAGAAGTTGTTTTTCGAAAGGCTTTCACTGCTGCAGATCAAGGCTGCAATTCAGTAGATCACCTGGAGCGTTGCATGGGTACAAACGACACAAAGATAAAGGAAATCGAGGAAGAAATCAAGAAGACCCAGTACAATAAGGCAACGGAGCACCATGTCGGGTTGCTCAAGGCCAAGCTCGCAAGGCTCCAGCTGGAGGCAGAGACTACCAGAAAGGGCGGGGGAACAGGATTCTCGGTTGCGAAGAGCGGCGATGCCACGGTTGCGCTTGTAGGCTTTCCAAACGTAGGCAAGAGCAGCATTCTCAATTCTCTCACTGGCGCTGATAGCGAGATAGGCAGTTTCGCTTTCACTACCCTTAAGGCCATACCCGGGACAATGGACTACGAAGGTGCACAGATACAGATTATTGATCTTCCGGGAATAATCGAAAATGCATCTGCGGGAGCAGGCAGAGGCAGGGAAGTAATCAGTATGGCAAGAAATTCTGACCTGATCCTGATTGTTACAGATGCGGAAGTATCCGGTGTAGATAAAATTATTCTGGAACTGTACAAGGCCGGCATAGTATTGAACCGGTCCAGGAAAAACATATCGCTGAAGAAAACAGTTTCCGGAGGAATACGGATCCATAAGCCGCAGGACATCAAGGTTGACAGGGAGATGATAGTTTCAATCCTGAAGGAGTTCAAGATTGCCAATGCCGACGTCTACATCAGGAATCCCATAAAGGATTCGGATTTAATAGAGCACCTGAGGCAGAATACGGTTTACGTTCCCTCGGTAATTGCAGTGAACAAGAGTGATTTGCCTTACTCCCGTGAATCAGATTCCAGGATTCCGGAAGGTTTTGAATACCTGAGGGTCTCTGCGGCCACTGGAAAGTCTGTGGAGCAGCTCAAATCGCTGATCTTCAGGTCCCTGCGGCTTATCAGGGTCTTCATGCGCGAGAAGTCCGGTGAAGTCGATATTGAAAGACCGCTGATTCTATCGGAGGATTCGACAGTGAGGGATGTTGCGAGAAAAATAAACAGGACTTTCATATCCACATTCAGGTATGCAATAATTTCAGGACCTAACAGGAAATTCTCGGAAGTGAGGGTTGGACTGGACTATCCCCTGAGGGATTCTGACACAATCACGATTATCAGCAAGTCCTGACTATTTTTTTGCCACTTTTTCCCGCTTGAACGTTGAGTAAAGGACTTCAATAAACGATGGTTTCCTGGTTTTCGCCTTCAGGAAATGCTCACCGCGGTTCGCAACGAGCATCCTGATCTTAGCCTTCTTCAGCATGCTCCTGCATCCAAAGGTGAGCGACCCATGCGGTGCAATGACGATATTCGCCTTGAGTCCAATGCACTCCCTCACGAAACCTTTCTTGCCTTTTTTCTTGGTAACAGCCGGATTCTTGATCTGCACGGCAAGTTCCTTTTTGTCTTCGTCATAAATTATCAGGTACTTCGCAGTAGCAAACGAATCAAGGGTCTCGTCTCCGTTCACGGAAGTACATATCATGTTCCCCATTCTGAAACAGGATCGCTGTTACAATTTAACGGTTACTCCCATTTATTAAATTATTACCAGTAACTTCGATAAAATCAGAGCATTCTCCACATCTGGTAAGCGTCGGATAGATCGCTGTAGTAATAGATCAGCGTTGAGGTGATGGAAAACCCGTGTTTCCTGTAAAACGCAATTGCGGAATCGTTGTCAGTCCTCACTTCGAGCCTTACGCTCAGAAACCCCGCAGACTTGCATACATTCATGAACGCATCCACCAGCTTCGACCCAAGTCCCAGTCTCCTGGAACTGTACTCGACGGCAAGCAGGAGTATCCTCGCCTCGGTTCCGCTGTACTTTGAACCACAAATGAACCCGGAAAGATCGCTTCCATTCATTAAGAGGAGAAAACCGGCCTTCCAGGACCGGTAGATTTCTTCTATCACCTTTGGACTGTAAGTTTCTGACATTGACCTGTTAGCCAGTTCAGTTACCCTTTCCGTAAAACTTTCATTGAACTGTGTAATTTCCCATTTTGGGTTCCCGTTGTGCCTATCCACCACCCTGCCTGAGCTGTATCTCTCTTATACGCCTGATCTCCATGTTGTATGCATCTGCTATTTCTGAAAGACCTATTGTTCCCACTACCGCCTGGGGATCCCCATCCTTCGTTACCACAAGTTTTCCCTGATCGCTCTTCACGAGTTTCTCCAGAGCCTGGTGCACGGAATCTTTCTCGCTGATTGTCAGCGGTGATGGGTCCATTATGTCGGAAACCTGCTTTGCATTGGGATCACCTTCCCTGAATGAGTCTATGGATACCAGCCCCATAAGCCTGCCAGAGCTGGCAACCACTGCATTCTTGGTCTTGCTCTCCCTAATCTTCAGCATCACTTCATTAATCGTTGCAGAGACGTCTACCCAAAGATAGTCCCTCTTCATGGCCTCCCGGACGGTTATGCTATCCAGTATGGGCCTCTCGTATTCGTATTTGTGAGCAGGTGAATCTGCACGGGTGGGAACTTGGCTCCTGTAAATCCCATTTTTCCCGGTTATGAAATAGGCTATGATGGTAGCGACCATAAGAGGAAGAAACAGTGTGTAGCTTTGCGTCATCTCCGTCCCCATTATTATTACTGAAAGTGGGGCTTTCGATATCCCGCCAAAAAAGGCAATCATCCCAACAATGGTGATCTCCAGTACGCTCATGAAAGGAAAGAAAGGTTGTATCACCAGCCCTATGGAAGCACCGATGAAGCCGCCGATGACCATTCCGGGGGCAAAGACACCTCCAGATCCGCCGGAACCCACTGTGAGCGAAGTTGCCAATATCTTTAGGAATACAAGCAGTATCAGCATCCAGAGAGGGAAATAGAGGGGAGTGAAGATAATCTGCTGGATCCATCCGTACCCGAGCCCAAGGACCTCGGGGAAATACATTGCAATGACCCCAACTGCGAGTCCGCCAATTGCAGGTTTGACCATGTTTGGGACCTTTACCCGTTTCTTGAAGAATGAAGCGGTTCCATAGAAACCCTTCACGAATAAAATTCCTGCAATTCCGGCGATCAATCCGATTATCACGTAAACAATAAGCGAAGCCGGATTGGAGAATCCCAGGGGATAAGTCCCGGGTATCGTGAATAATGGCTTATAATTGAATATATAGCCGAAGATTGAATATCCGACAACGGACGCAATTATTGAAGGTATGAAGGCTTCAACTTCAAAATCTCTCCTGTACAGGATTTCCGTACTGAGTATTGCTCCTCCCAGGGGGGCAAGGAAAATACTCCCTATTCCGGCTCCAATTCCAGCAGAAACTGCTATCCTTCTATCCTTGTCGCTTAGGTGGAAAACATCAGCGATGAAAGATCCGAAACCTGCAGCAATCTGTGCGGTAGGGCCTTCCCTTCCTGCGCTTCCTCCGGATCCTATTGTTATTGCGGAAGCGACTGTCTTCACGATTGGTACTCTTCTCCTTACGCGTCCAGCCTTGTTGTGGAATGCGTCTATTGCGGCATCGGTCCCATGCCCCTCTGTTTCAGGAGCGAACCTGTATACAAGAAATCCAGAGGCAATGCCTCCAATGGTGGTTGAAAGCGGTATGAGCAACTTGGAAGGGGATATGAAAAGAGTGGTGGGCGGCAGCGAAAATCCGGATGAGAGGTTGGCAGCGCCAAGGGTCGGAATGCTCACTCCGCCTATCTTTCCTATGAGCAGGTAGGTGAAAGCGTCGATGGAGAAATATATGATTAGCGCACCAACACCCGCAATTATTCCTATGAATACGCCCAGGAACAGCCATTTCTTGATCTCGCCAGTAAGAATCTGCTTCCTGACCGATCTCACGAGACTTACGAAATAACCTTCCATTCAGAAAACGTATAGGATTAACAAATTTAATAGATCAGATCAGTTATTTTCCTTGTCCCTGCTTTCAAAAAATTTAAGGGCTTCGCTGCCGGGATTATCAGATTGTTTCATGTCCGGTAAGAATCTCCTGAATCCGGTGATCCTGCTGTCCAGTATAATGGATACGCCATGGTCGCTTTCTCCCCTTATAAGCCTTCCAATCTCCTGCCTGATCCTTACTGCGGCCGGAAAAGTAACCGCCATCTCCCATCCTTTTCCATAGAGTTTGTCATAAAGCTGGTACAGTGCCTTCTGCTTCACATCTGGTTTTGGGAATGGTATCCCCGCCACAATCACCACCTGAAGCTGGGTTCCCGGAAAGTCAAGCCCTTCAGATATTCTTCCTCCCGCCACGGCCATAAGTGGTTCATTGCCCATCCTGAAATCATCTATTAGATCTGTCATCTCCTGCTGGTTCATCTCCTTTGATTCCATAAGATAAGGGAATCTGAACCCGGGCGATGAGACTTTTTCCATTACGGCATGAGAAGGAAAGAAGACAATGCACTTTTTCCTGACCGTTTCTATGATTTTTTCAATGAGGATTCTCATTCTTTCAGCTTCCATCTCATCGAAGGAGTCAAATTTAGTGGAAATATCGTCGCTGTAGAGAACAAGATGATTCTCCGGCGGGAAAACGTCGTTAATCACCTTTTGATCTGAATCTTCAAATCCGGTTATTCTTTTGTATGATTCCATTGGCCTGAGAGTCCCTGAGATGTGAATTGACTTTGAATCCCTGAGAGGAGCCAGCACGGTGGAAGGATCCAGGCACATCGCCGATAGCGATGCTCCTTTCTCCTTTGAGATGACGCTTATGAATAGATCCTCGTTCATTTCCTCCAGCGCAAACAGCCTGCTGGTCAGTGACAGGATGCTTGATCTTGGGATACGCCCTTCCTTTTCCATTTTCAAAGCCACGCTTTCTCCAAGAATGTCCAGATCCACGAACATACCATGAATCTCCTTCGTGGATTTCTTCGCGACCATCATGAGATTATCCATGAATTCAGTGTGGGAAATCCTCATCTCATCAGCCTCATTCAGGTTATCCCTTTTCATTACGACGAGGGAATCCCTGATGAATTCCGTAAGATCTGAGGCATGAATTCCCTTGACCAGTTCCGGATCGCCATGTTTCCTTATCTCTGTTTCTGCCAGATCAACCGATTTCTGGCTGATCGTAAAGGAGGCAACATTCCTTGCAAGTTCAGGAAGGTTATGCGCCTCGTCCAGTATCAGCAGCAGTTCTGATCTCTCTATACCCCATTGGCTCAGGAATCTTTCTGCAATCCCGTAGTTAAGAAAATAAGCATAAGGTGCTACCACAAGTTCCGCATTCTTCAGTGATGCTTTGATGGCTTCGTAGGGGCAGATGACATTTTCCCGGCCATATTCATTCAGTTCTTCCGCCGAGAGGTATTCTGTAAGAATCTTTGATTCTGTTTCCTTAGTTCCGATCCTGTTGTTGAAGAATCTGCACGCATCCTGTTTTCCCTCCCTTACAAGGTTTTTCCTGTGCGTGCAGAATTTGGAAAGTGCTTCTGAACCGTAATCTTTCTCATCCTCAATATCCCTGTAAAGGAGGCACATATTCTGCCTCCCCTGTATAGGGGCAACCCTGACTTTTATCAGGCCTGACAATTTTTTTAGATCCCTGAAGACTCCCTCCTGTTGGGTGTTTGTCCTCGTCAGGTAAAGAATCTTCATGTTTCTCGGCCTGGCATACTGTATCGCTGCAAGAAGGGCAATTATAGTCTTTCCTGACCCGGTGGGCGCCTCCAGCAGCGCAGCGTTCTTCTTTTCAAGGGTCTTCAGGATAAATTGTATAGATTCTTTCTGGTATGACCTCAGCGGGAGTTCATTGTTTTCCAGCAGGTTTGCGATTCCTTCAGCCATTTTTACAGGAGTACCACTGCCTTCACCCCGTTTACCAGCCTGATTTCAGGCAGGAGGGAGGGATCAATCGGCTTATCGGTAACAATTACTGCCCTGGGGTCACTGTTTATTTCAGGATCGTCAACAATAACCTGTCGAACGTTGATGCCATTGCGGGCTATTATTCCAAGCACTCCTGCTACTATACCTGGGGTATTTGCGGAAACGGGAATAATCTCAATTGCCCCGTATCCAAGATCAGAACTTGCGGCACCAAAGTTTGGAAGTGGCCTCAACTTTTCAAATATCCCAGAAAGAACTTCATCCTCCACGATCTTTCTAGATAGCTCAACAATAACCCTCCTGTCAGTATTCAGCCCTCTGGCGACGGCATTGGACTTGATCTCGATGTTCCCGGAATAGAATTTTATCGCCTCCGCTTCCTGCCTAACGCTGATGCCGTTGGAAATAAGTGCCCGTATTGCCTGCAACTGTGACGGGCCACGTTGAAATTTCCTGTCCAGATACTTCCAGAAATCCATCCCGGTTCAGGCAGCCTCTATGTCGCTGATTCCGTCCTCTGATACCTGTATAACGGCTTCTCCTTCGGGCAGGTAAGGGGAATCCACCAGTCTCGCTATCCTCTTGCCCGCCTTGCTTTTCCTGAGATATACCCTGAAAGTCGCAGTATGCCCGACAATGTTGCCTCCTATGGGCGCGGTTGGATCTCCAAAGAATACATCCGGCCTGGCGGTTACCTGGTTTGTCACTGCAACTGCAGCGTTGAAAATCGTGCCGAATTTCAGGAGATCATGCATGTGCCTGTTGAGCAGCTGCTGTCTTTCTGAAAGCGTTCCTCTCCCCATGTACTCGGACCTGAAGTGCGCAGTGAGCGAATCGACTATGAGGAGCCGGATGGGGAATTCTTTTGTAAGTTCAGCAGCCTTTTCTCCGAGCAGTATCTGGTGATGGGAATTGTAAGCTCTTGCAACATGTATTGACTTGAGCACTTCTTCCGGATCGAGTCCTTTCGCCTTGGACATCTGCACAATTCTCTCAGGCCTGAAGGTGTTCTCCGTATCGATCATAAGCACATGGCTTCCAAAGCCGCCCTTCTCAACCGGCATTGTTGCGTCGACAGCTAGCTGGTGCATTATCTGCGTTTTCCCTGATCCGAACTCACCGTAGAATTCAGATATCGCCTGTGTTTCAATTCCTCCGCCGAGGAGATCGTTCAGAGCCTTGCTGCTTGTGGTGAGCTTGGTCACTCCCCTCCTCCTTTCCATTATTTCCTCGCCTGTTTCGAAGTTGCCTACATCAGCAGCCTTTCTCGCCGCGCCGATGATCTTTGAGGCAATGCCTTCTGCAATTCCGCTAACCTGAGCAAGGTCTTTTGGAGAAGCGACAGCAAGGGTCATCATATCTTCATACCCGGATTCCCGCAGTTTTTCTGCAGTTGCTTCCCCGACTCCCGGAAGATCGTCTATCGTGATCTGTTTCTGCACCTCTTTTTCCTCATTATCCACTTTTTCTTCCTTTTTCTTTTCAGCCAATTCTATACCACCGTTCCCTTTATCCCCAGAGATCTGTCAGTTTTTTCTATGGAATCCCTGCTGCTGTTCATTTTCAGCATTGCCCTGACTGCATCGACGTTTTCTGGTATAACGTCGCTCTCCTGATGAACAGCCTGGATATATCTAACTTTGTTTCCTGTAACTGTAATGCTCTCCTTCCAGACCGGTATCTCATATAAATCAGACCTGTCCCGCCCAAGCTCTCTTGCCATGTCCATCAGCTGTGCCGTGGATGACCTGCCGTCTTTACCGCTCACCAGCATTATCCTCCTTCGATTTTCCCAGGCATCCAGGATGTCTTTCTTTTCAGCATTTTTCTTGAGTACGGCCTGAACAACATGCACATGCATAAGGGTAGTTGGAACCTTGATCGCTATGGTATCCACTTCCACCGGTCCCATCACCGTCCTGAGGTCCTCCGCGTGATGGGACGGAATCTTGAGGCTGGGTTCCACCGCATTAATTGGCCCTTTCCTGCTGTCATTCTGGTCGGTGGCCCTCCTGATAAGGGTGGCATCGATTCTCTCTATCCCAAACATGGAAGCAAGCGGGGAAAGTGTCCGTGCTAAACCGGTTGTATTGCATGAAACAACCCTGACGAATTTCTTCCCAATGGACTCATCGAAATTTGCATAAGAATTGAAACTGGCTTCCGCAACTTCTTTTTCCTCGCCGCCCTGGAAAATCGCGCTTACATTTCCTTTCTTATATTTTCCCAGGTTTTGCTTTCCCATGCCCTCCGGTGTGCAGTCGATGATGATATCGGAATCCCTCATCAGATCTTCAAATGTGCCCTTTGGTTTCAGCCCTGCTTTTTCAAATTCCACCAGTTTTTCAGCATCTGGCACGTACAGGTTGAATCTTGTTGAAGCAATTTTAGATACGTAGTCCGGCGAGTTCTTTGCGATCCCAATGACCTGGATGTCATCCTGCAGAGATAGTGCTGTAGCTACCCTCCTGCCGATTGTTCCAAATCCGTTGATGCCTGCCTTTATCATACAGTTCCTAAGTGTCTCGCCCTATAAATCCACATTGATCCCTGTTATGGGATGCGCCTGTCCTGCTGGTATGCGCCAGAAAAATGACTAGTAATACCTGGCGTTTACCGTTCGTGAAATTACAGTTCCTGCTTATGGCATTGCTTGTAGTGATGGTTTTCCCGCAGGCGGGAGCAGATAATACAATGACCCAGAACCATTTCCTGGGTCTAAGCCAGCAGGCTTTCGTTTATGATTTCTCAAACATGGCTGTGGGTAGTTTGCCGTCCAACAACAGCTGGATTACCTTCAATACTTCCGGCGGAAGCAACATAAGTTATTCAGTGCAGGATTTTGAAGGAATGAACGGGTTAAATGTGCTTACGGATTCCCTAAGCGTTGCCTCATTCCTCAATATAACGATGAAAGTTCCTTCCGGTTACTCACTTAACATCAATTTCTCCTGGAGCGACCAGCAGAATGGCGCATTCACAGAGGACAATCTTCTTATCTCCAACTCCACTTCCACAAACTCCACAACAATCAGGTTTGGGCCGCTTCATGGATACAGGACCCAGATCATCCAGGGATCTACGATAGTGTACCATGAGCGGGATATACCGTTCAACGGTGACTCTCTCAATCTCAGCCCCTCCACTTTTCCCCAAACAGAAGAGTATTGCACGCTTGGATACGGGAACGCGGAATTCCTTCCCGTAAGCATTCCAGGAGCGAACTTTTCAGGTAACACTTCCGTGTTAATCGGAGGGGAGATTTCAAACCTGACAGTCTATCAAATTTCATTGCATCGGGATTACAGTTACGCTTTTATTGCTGGAGCTGAAACACCATCTGAGATCTTTTCCCAGATACCTGGCTGGATGGTTAAGGAGGCTTCCTGGAACGAAAGTTTGCTGCGGCCTGAGATGAATACAATTTTGATTCCATGCTATAATGGATCGGTGTTTGGGTTCAATTACGAAAATATGACATTCTTCAGGATTACGGGAGCAAGCTTAACGGGAAATGAATACAGTCCAGTTGGATCTTTTCTCCATAATGGCACTGCCTATTTCCTGTTTTCCGGATTAACCGGGAGCCATCTCGTTTCTGTTGAAAACAACCTCAGTTATACTGTGCACAGCTACAACGGTTCCATAGCTGGTTCCAGCATAATATTCGGCAGGGATAGTGGCTTTGTGGCATTCAGTCCGGCCAGCGTGATGATATTCTCCTATAGTTTCAAGCCTCTGGGGAATACCACAATCCCTTTTTACCTTCATAATTACACAATCATCTCAACCACCTCGAATCAGGGCGAATTCAGCGCGATCCTGTCAAACTTCTCGTCGGAATCGATTGCTAAGCTGAACGATTCTGGCGTTTTGACTGTGCAAAATTACACCTTTCCAGCAATGGAATTTGGTGAAAATATCACCGTCCTCAAAACCATGGTTTCAAACGGCAATCTTTCGTCGGCGTTCCTCCTGTCCCAGAGAAATCAGTCCTACAATTCTCTGGCTTATGAATTCAATGGTACCCTCTTTTTTTCCGGCATGGGGGAAATCATTCCTTTGGCAGGTACGCAAGAACTCTTTTCTTCATCCGGAGGATTTACCTTTTCATCTCTGGACTTCATTCCCTTCTCTTCTGGCGGATCTTCATTGACTGCTGTAGCTGGAACTGATCAGGGTGATATGACCATCGCTGTGTATGGTTCAGAGATAGCTGTAATGCGCACTGGACCGGGCGGGATTATAACCGGAGGTATGTCCGTCAGTTTCCCTGCTTCAATCCATATCAGGGGAAATGATTCACAGAACTTCACGATAAACAGCACTTCTCCGTTCCTGGGGACGCTTTCGTTCAACGGGCATTCATTCAGCACGACAGGGGACTCCCTGCAAATTATGGCCTCAAACATCCCATCGGGGAATTATACTGGAGAATTCAATGTTACCAGCGAACAGGGGTTTGAACATTCCCAAATCGTGTCAATTGTAGTTGACAACTATTATCCTGTTTTCACGGTCTCCCGGACAAATCACTCATACCTGTCGGCTGGCACGGAGATTTATTACAATGTTTCTGAACCCTGGCTGATCGCAAGTGCATCGGCAACCTTTTCAGGTGTAACAGAGAGTGTTCCAGCCGATGGAAACATTACCTTTTCAGACTCCAACATTTCTGGAAACATTTCACTTAATTTCACCTTCTCTGATTACTACGGCACTGTTTTTCAATATACATATTTCTATGACGCTGTAATCCTTTACACCGACAATTTCTCCTGCAATCTTCAGGCAGGATACGTTGCGGTGAGTTCCCAGGAAGTTAAATGGACAAACCTGTCCTGGGCATCTTATTACACAGTCACGGTCAATTCGGTTCCACATGTTCTTTTCCGGAACAGCACCACCATCCAGTTTTCAGAGGGGAGCAATAATATACTGATTTCTGCCGAATCCATCTCGGGAGTTACGGTTGCGCTCCTGGATGCAAATGTCACACGAATAGATTATCCTCCGCTTCTCAGTTTTACCGCTCCTGCCGGAGAATACTATTCTTTCTTCGGGAATTCGAATAATCACACGCTTGTGATAGAGGCTTCAACAAACATTACTGGAAACATAAACATGAGGGTCACGCGCGAAGGTGTTACAGAATTCAGCGAAAACTTTACTGATTCCGTCAACGTCACTTTCACTGCTCGAAACCCGCTCTTCTTCAATAATGGAAATTACAGCATCATCCTTAACGCTTCATCGGAAAGCGGGACTTACAGCATATCGGAATATGACTTTGAGGTGAACAACACCATACCTTCTATACCTCCCGTTTTAAGTGAACTTTATACCAATTCCACTGAATTTACAATTTTCCTGCCATTCGGGTATTATTATTCCCTGAATCTTTCCGATGGCCAGTATTATCTCAACGAGAGCAGTGAAGGGGGAATCTTCCCGTTTACCCTCCCTTTCATGGATACGATCTATTCCCTCAATGCAACCATTACATCATTGACTGGAAATGAAAATTCCACTGTCGTAAAAATCACTGCATTCAATCTTTTGCCCGTCATTACGCTGACTGCTCAAAAGGAGACTGTTATAGAAAGCCCGTCAGACCTGCTGAGCTATTCAGTCTCAGATCCGATCAATCTCTCATCGATTACTCTTTCACGCAATGGCATCGCAGTAGGTAATTATTCCACGCTGAATGGAAGTATCTCCGTCAGTTTTACTTCAAATGGTTATTTCAACTTCACCCTTCTGGCAACGGATAAATGCAGTAATTCAAACTCTTCCCAGCAGGTTGCCATCCAGGATTTGTATTACACAAACGTTGTTTCTGCCGCAATATCAGCGAGCAGCATCTTTTCCTTCTGGAGTTTTTCTGCAGGCTTATCCGGCACTGTAACTCCTGAAGTGCAGGTACACTGGATGGTTAACGGCCACAGGGCCGGAAATGGGACTTCCATCCGCGTAGATCTTCCCGTCGGGAAGAATTCAGTCGAGATGATAGTAATCTTTGATGGAAAGGAAACTGTGACCGATCTCGCGATTTACAACTATGGCTATCTTGCCCTGGTGGCGCCACTCGCGGGTTTGTCTGCATGGGGATTGCTTTACATGTTTGCTGGTGATAAGTCCGAGGCTGGGATACGCAGCATAATCTTCTCATCAAGGGGAAAGCTGCTCAGGGACATTTCAAGAGACAGCAGAAGACAGGGCCACAACAGGGTCGCATTCAAGAGAGTTCTAAGGGAGTCCATAAAAGGCGGCGGCATTGTGCTGATGGATGACCCGGATGGCAATCTTTACGTGATGGATCCGAAGAGTTGATGGACAAATAATATTATTTAGCCAGTTTTGTTAAACCATGGCTAGATGAATACCTCCAGATTCCTGTTGATTGCCGTCCCTTTGCTTGCGATGCTGCTAATAATGCCCTCAGTTTCGGCTGCTGCCACGCCCACGCTTTCCCCGCCTCCGAGCACGCTTCCCGGTATAACTTATTACATCGAGAATTCGAATGGCGTGCATTACACCGTGGTCGACTCCGAGTGGAAGTCATTTTTCAAAGACGTAATCGATAACTCAAGCTATGTGAGCTATAACTGGTCTTCGAATCTCACCCAGTACCTGATCGTTTACGATCTCTCCTATAAGGGTATGAATCAGTACGGGCAGGCCCTCATTACCGCCCTTACCACGATAGGTTTTCCTTCGATAGCCAATATGTCAAAGGCCTTCAACATTACCCAGAACAAGAGTTCCCAGATAAGTGGCTACAGCAACATCCAGGCTCTTGATGCGGGCGCATTTCCAGGCTTTTCATGGTCGGTACCTATCAAGAACAACTCGAGTATGGATAACATTTACTTTGGTATTCTTGGGGCAATAGTTGCCTCGATAGTTGTCCTGTATTATGTATTCAACAGGAAAAAGTAGGCTTGAATGAACAAGAAAAAGATTGTGGTGGGTGTCACTGGCGCATCAGGGAGCATACTCGCGTACCGGTTTCTTTCTTACCTGAAGAACCAGGAAGTTCACCTGATCATGAGCGAGAATTCCGCAAAAGTATTTTCATTCGAAACAGGAATGGACAAGTCCGAGATAGAGGAACTCTCTACCAGCGTTTATGATGATTCAGATGTTGGAGCACGGGTAAGTTCTGGGAGTTTTATTTTCGATTCGCTCGTAATCATTCCATGCTCAATTTCAACACTTTCAAAGATAGCGTCGGGCATTTCGGATTCGCTGATTACCAGGGTAGCATCGGTTGCGCTCAAGGAGAAAAGGAAATTTGTCATAGTACCAAGGGAAACCCCGTTGAGCTCCATAACGCTGGAAAACATGCTCAAACTTTCTGTCAATGGGGTCTCTGTGCTGCCATTCATGCCTGCATTCTACAACAAGCCAAAATCCGTTGACGACATGATAAATTTTGTGATTGCAAGAGTGCTTGACAATATTGGCATTCCCAACGATCTCACTTCCCGCTGGGAAGGGCTCTGATTTTCCTTTTAAGTATTGCCAGGTTATTCGATTTTGTTTTTCCAGTCTGGTGGGTAGCAAACCCTTAAGATACGTGTAATGTATCTGACTCGCGTTAAATGCGGGTAGTTGGTGGCAAGAAATTCTCTGAATTTGTATCCCTCGTACCGGACGATGATAATGACCTGTGGTACCTTTCCAACATAATACGTGTAGGAGACCTGGTGGGCAGCACAGTCTTCAGGAGAGAGGAAAGGAAGGAGGACATGATAAGGGCTAAGGAGACACAAAGAAAACCCGTTCACATTGTCATTTCCGTGGAAAAGGTGGAGTTCATGAGCTTCACTGACAAGCTCAAGATACTCGGGAAGGTTATGGAGGGGACAGAAGACCTCATTAACGAGCATCAGTCGATCTACCTGGCTGTTGGAGAAATCGTGGAGCTCAGGTCAAAACAGTGGGATTCAACATCCAGGGGTCTGCTCACAGAAAGTCTTGACAGGATAGATAAGAAGACAGTATTTGTCGTACTGGATGACGAATTTTGCCTGGTTTCCCAAAACAAGAGTTACGGAATCAACGTTCTTGCGAGGATATACTCCGGAAAGAGCGGAAAGATGTTTAATTCATCCTTTAATGAGAAAAGCTACTTTGAGGACATTGTGAAGGCTCTTCCGGCTACTGGCACTGAAACAGTTATAATCCTTGGGCCTGGAATGGTTAGAAACAGGTTGAAGGAATTCCTTTCATCGAAATCTGCATCATTCAAGATTGAAACGTTTCCTTCTGACAGGATCGACGAAGGGGCGATCTACACATTCCTTGAAACTGAAGAATCCGGAAAAATATTGGCCCAGAGCAGGCTGGCGAGCGAGCAAAAACTGTTGCAGGTTTTTCTGCGTGAGATCGCAAAGAAAGGGCTGGCTGCATACGGAGTTGAAGCCGTGAGAAATCTTCTTGAGAGGTCTGCAGTCGAAACTTTACTGATTACCGAGGATGAATTTCGATCTGAAACTGGAGTTTCCTTACTGAATCTTGCTGAACGCTTTGGTGCAAAGGCTTTTATATTCAGTTCCAGAGATGAACCTGGGATTGTGCTTGGTAAGTTTGGCGGATTTTGCGCAATCCTGCGTTACAGGGTGGATTTCTGAATATTTTCTTATCTGTATAGGTATGTTTAAATTGAATCCGCTTTAGAAAAAATTCAGGTCGGAGAAAGATAAATATAAGCTCGGTGCCTAAAGGGCGAGAGCGCTCCGATAGTGTAGTCCGGCCAAGCATACCGGCCTTTCAAGCCGGCGACTCGGGTCCAAATCCCGGTCGGAGCATCATGTTAATTTTCCAAAACTCTTGCCTTTTTTTAAACTGTTGTTCCTTCAAAATTAAATCCTGGCTATTACTGCACTAATGGTAGTGGGCTTGGCCGGATTCGAACCGGCGATCTTCGCTGTGTGAGAGCGATGTCATGACCAACTGGACCACAAGCCCATTCGTGGGTGCTTCCTGCCCATGTAATAAGGGTATTTTTAACTGGCGACTCCTTTTAAGCTTTGAAGGAATCCTTACTGACAATATGATAATCCAGAATGCGTCAAGTTGTGACTTAACAAAACCGCACATTACCATTAAATACAGTCACACCATTTTTGCCGCACCACCAACGGGCTCGTAGTCTAGCGGTATGATGTCTCCCTGACACGGAGGAGGTCACCGGTTCGAATCCGGTCGGGCCCACTTATATATGTAAGCAAGTCCTATTTTCTAATTGCCTAACTTTTACTGAATTTTATACACTAGGTTTCTGATCTCTTCTTGTTTCCTTGACAGTTCCACATTCGTGCTCCATTCCAGACCAGATTCCTGATCCTTAAGCTACAGCCTGCACCCATGGCTAAGAAGTTCAAGGGATATTTGTCAACGCCGGTTGAATTTTTTCCAAAAATCCCTGTTTAAGATTTGCCAGAGTCGCCGGTTAATTATTTCCATTTCGCATTGTGGAGCCGGGTGATCTGGCTGTTCGATGCAGAGGGGTGGGCGATGATTAGGGAGATGGGGGACAGAGAAATGAAAATATCTGAGATTTCTGAAAACCAGGGATGGCTGAAAGCGATATGACCAGCTCGTGAGCAAAGGAACAAAGATGAACCTCGATGGCAATCTGAGCGATACCCCATATAACGAAAAAATGATGAATATGGCTCAGGCATAAAGAAATATTCAGGTAGCTTAAGGGAACTTATGTACTTTCAGACAATGCTCCAGAAAGCCATAAAATTATTCACCTAACTGGATATAATTGCTGTTGAAGTGATCGGAAGGAAATTCGTGATCCCTCATATCCATCACCATGAACTGAGTCCCAGGGTTTTCTTTGATTGCAATATCCAGCATTGCCTGTGGGTTATCTATCCCCGTGAGACCTTACCCTTTCCTACCAAAGTACCCGACAGATCGTCCTGTTCCACAGCCAGCATCGAGTTTGGATCCTGAAGTAACTGCCATTTCTTCCCTTTAATATAATAAATTCCTTATTAGTCAACCCGGTCTTAATATTAAGGGAGCAGGACAAAAACTGAGGAAAATGAAAAACAGATCAGGCCACCATAAATGCCCCTAAACTCGACTTTCTACGATAGTATGCTTTAGTACCAAGAGAAGCAGCCGTATTGTCGAAAATCCTTTTGTTTGTATTGTCGGCTACCACCAAGGAACCCGGTCTCAGGTAATTTTTAATTGTGTTCATTTCGAATTCGAAATGCCTGTCGTCCACAGGGCTGTCGTGGCAGTAAAAGTCCAGCGTTCCAATCTCTTCAAGTAGCGGTCCAAGTAATTCTTCTGATTTTCCCAGGCGCAGGTCCCAGTTCGACCTTATTTCATCAGGTACTGCCCAACCTGACGCCATTCCCTGTGGTAGACCCCATGGCTCTCCGCCTCTGGCCTTAGTTCTAGAAACGGGAAAGTCCATGGAGTGAAGGTTGCCGAATTTGTTCTCTTCCATGCCCAGGAGCATGAACGTAGAAGAAACTCCCGAAGAAACGCCGCTTTCGATGCCATTGTTTGGCCGGGAGAGCACTACCAATGCGAAGAGTTCAATGGGGGCTGGAAACTGCGCGTAATAATATCTGCCCGTCAGGTTTATTTTTTCACAATGTTTGACAATAATTCTTGTGTGATCAGTTATTCTTTCAACTGTTGCAGACACTTCATCCGGAGGGCGCCCAGTTACCTTCGAAATAAAGGGAATCTCCGGTTTTGCCCTGTTCCCCAAAAGCTCTATCAATGAATCCAGTGAACTCAGCGTTTTTCTTCTTTCAGGTTTCATGTGCATCATTCCTTTTCAAGCTCTGCAACTTGCAGGATTTTCATCTGTATCCAGTAGCATCAGCAGGCAGTCCCTTCTCCTCAACTTCGACGACGTACCTCCAGCAGTCTGGTTGGGAACCATCTATGTCCCTTACTCCATACTCGGTTGCCAGGTTGTAGCTGGAAAGTACTTTGCCGCT
The DNA here is from genome assembly GCA_014874365.1 of Thermoplasmatales archaeon. Taxonomy (GTDB): domain Archaea; phylum Thermoplasmatota; class Thermoplasmata; order Thermoplasmatales; family Thermoplasmataceae; genus JACWAH01. Next base: position 19,625 of record JACWAH010000010.1, on the reverse strand, counting down.
CCACCCTTTCTTGTCTGGATCAGCTGCGAGTGCAACTATGCCACGGGCAACAAAGAAAGGAGACTCGGATATGCAGAAGTGGGGAACCCTGGACAGTGCATTTCTCCAGTTTGACTCCGAGACTCCAAAGTTTTCAAGCATCTGTTCTGAACGCATCCATCCTGGTGTTACGGCAACCGCAGTTACTGACTCGTTTTTCAGCTCTGCAGCCAGACCCACGGTAATTCTCTCCACGTTGGCCTTAACAAGGTCGTAATAGAAACCAACATCCCTCCTAAAATTTCTGTTATATTCTGAAGTACCGTCCGTTATCTCGACTATGAGTCCGTTTCCTGTTTTAAGCATCAGCGGAATGGCCTTAGTACATGTTATGAGATGAGTGCCAACTCCATATCGAAGCATTGTGAACCCTTTGGTTAAGTCATGTTCCCATAGCTTCTTATCCCACTCAGAAAACGGATGCCCTCCAAAGATGTTGTTGACCAGTATGTCCAGTCTCCCTTTCTCGCTGCTGATCTTATGGACTAATCCATCGACTTCGCTTGAACTGCAGTGGTCCACTCTGACAGATTCTCCCTCACCACCTGCATCATGAATCATGTCTGCGGTTTCCTCAATCGTTTCCGGACGACCCATATCTGAAGGGCCATCTACTCGGCTGCTTCTTCCAGATGCATATACAAAAGCCCCTGCTTCTGCAAGGGATATTGCAATAGCTCTGCCAGCACCTCTTGTTGCACCGGCCACAAGGGCACATTTGCCCTCCAGACTCTTCCCAGTCGTCACTTCGAATGCCTCCTGAGTATTCCGTAAATTGTGGAGAATCCCTGTAGATTGCCCATCTTTAGGGCTCCAGTTAATGGTTCTGCATTGCTTTTGGCCAAAAGGAAAAAAGACTTCTCGGTGCCACCAAATTGTATGTATTCATGCATATTTCTTCTCATCAGATTCACCCACTGTGCAGTACTGAGCCTGGATCGGTAATAACATAGCCGATATCCGCCTGAACCAGACCAAAAACCGGCATTCTCTGGGTTTAACCTGCAACATACCCATCTCAGCTCGCATGACTTATAATACGGACTGTGGTTTAGTTTTTTATACGTCATATGACGCAAGGATTATTGCTAAATGATCTTCAATATTTCTTTGAGGATTCCATATCACTCCTGTGCTTTACCCGGCTTTGCCAAGAATCGGTAAAAGACACATTTATTCATGGAATGAAAACGCCATTAATGTGTGTATTTGCCCACGATTCATCACTTATTGATTAAAGATCGAAGGATTCAAGAAGTTATTCAGAATCCTCACTTGAAGGTCAATACTGATAGATGACTTATTTAAATAAAGGGGATATAAATACTAGGGAGAAAGTGGGAAATGACCTTTAAATCCGAATCTGGTAGAAATCGGCTCAAAAAACGTTGTATCATTCTAATAATCCTTTTTGCACTGATCATTTCTGTCTATCAACCTAACAACGTAGGACCATGGAAGGGTACCCATCAGAATTCTGTTATAGCAGACGCCCAGATGAATGGTCACGATTCTCCAGATTTGCTAGTTAGTTCAACCAATTTCCTAGCTAACCTGACATATTCTCAGGGAATTAATGGTAATTATCCATGGACACCGTTGGGACCAAATAATATCTACAATTTCATAAATAGTTCTGGAAAGATTTCATCTCTTGCTGTTGACTGGTCGAATCCAAACATCATGTTTCTTGGCTCGGGTTACGGCCCCAGTTTCTCAGGTCCCGGCGGTTCTGGAGGGATCTATAAGACGGTAAATGGCGGAAATAGCTGGCATCCTGTGGACTATGGTTTAAACTGTACAATAATAGACTCACTAGTAATGAACCAAAGTGATCCAAACATGCTTTTGGCATCCACATTCACTGGAGGCGTTTACAAGACCGTGGATGGAGGAATTCACTGGTTTAAAACAGCGCCATTTTTAATGGGTTTCGATTTTTCAGTCGGAGGTAATGAAGTGTACCTGCCGACCTATGACGGTGTGGCCGTTTCTTCTAACTTTGGAAGCACCTGGCACGTTTCCCTAAAGACCTCTGTTCCGTTTTTTGCGGTATCTGCCACCTTCAACGGTACGGCGGCATACTCCGTCGATTGGGAAGGAAATGTTTACTTCACTTCAAATTCCGGTAACACGTGGAAAGTCGTATCTGACTTCTCAAGTTTTGCGAATGTAGGGCTTGCGTGGTCAATAAATGTTGTCCCTTGGAATGAAACGGAGGTTTACCTTGCTTATTCAGATTTAAATGATGGAAACATGCCGACCCTTTGGAAATCAACGGATGGTGGAAAAAATTGGGCAAACTATACAGATTTCACGTCTAATTCTGGTCTGGTGGCTAGGTCGGTAGCTTTCGACTACCAGAACCACTCGACCCTCTATCTGACAGGGCAGGGATTCGCTTATGTTTCGCACAACGGTGGATCATCCTTTACAACTATGTCCCTGGGTACCGACAATCGGTTAGTATGGAGTGATCCTCTTAATGGATCAAAAGTTTTCATAGGTTCTGATCAAGGGCTATTCGTTACTGGCAACTTAGGTGCGAATTGGATGTGTCTAAGCGGATCTCTTAACGTGTCCATGCTTATGGGCGTTGCAGCAGCCAATGGAGGAAGTGAGCTTCAAGTACCTATACAAGACTACTCCTCGCTGTACTCACTGAATTACGGTAGAACCTGGCAAACAAACTATCCCAGCGAGGGTAACTGGCCGGGAGAAGGAGGTAGTGTTGCAATAAATCCAGAAAACTCAACTTTAGTCTATTTCTTTACTTCAGGAGTTCTCAAGCTTTCAAATACCTCTGGACAATCATGGATAACAGTCGGGCCCTTTACTCCCACGGACCCTGGAATATATTATCCTCAGGGATTTGCGACCGATTCAAAGAATCCAAATACCGTTTACCTCGCCACCGAGACCGGTCTCTTTGTAAGTAATAACTGGGGTTATAACTGGACGATCATGAACGGAAGTCCTAAGGGTGAGACTGCAGTCGCATTAGACCCAGTCAACAACAGCAAGGTCTTTGTTGCCACTTCGACGGGACTTTTTTTGGGCAATCTGAAAAGTGGGAGTTGGACCAGAGATGGGGCCCCGCTAATTCACTTAGATTCAATTGCCGTGGATCCTGAGAACGATAGTATAATTTTTGTAGGGACAGGTTACTTTTCATCGGGATCAATACTCAGGAGTATGGATGGAGGTCAGACTTTTAATAACGTAGGGGGGAGCCTCAATCTGAGCATTGGAATTATGGGTGGCGAGGCATATACATCTTACTACCAATTCCCAGTCACGGATATGATTTTCACAAACTATGCGGGAACAATGGCTTTAGTAGTTTCGACTTCTAACGGCCTTTATATTTCAACAGATAATGGGGTTAACTGGAACAATCTTCAATTTAATATCGTTTCCTCAATAGTCACTGGTATCGCGTCTTCAGGAGGTAACTTATTTGTTTCTACTTGGGGGGAGGGGGTCTTAGAATACCGCGGCTTTAACACGACAGCAGCTCCTGGACAGATTGTAGGAGATCTACCTACGAACTCAACAATGCTGATCAATGGCTTGACAGCGTCGATAAATGGTTCCTTTGAAATTTTCCTACCTCCGGGGAAATATAACCTCACGCTTAAGCTTCCGGGGAGGGAACTTGCAGTCAATTTCACTCTCTCCTCCTTTGAAAAATACGAAGTAATAGTCCCCCCTCAAAAATATGTGGTTGTTTTCACGGAATCCGGATTGCCATCAGGAACCACATGGTATGTGAACGGAACCGGTATATCTGGCCAAGGGGACTCACCGACAAATATTACCTTCATGCTGACCAACGGAGCATACACATTCACCATAACCAACCTGAGCAGTTATTACACAACAACCTCACATTTCAATGTAGCAGTGAATGGAAATAATGTAACAGAGAGTGCCAATTTTCTGCATTATGCATACATTACCGGAACCTTATCTCCCAGCAATGCAGCACTCACGATTAATGGAAAATCAATATCCGTGTCATCGTCAGGTCATTTCAATGTATCGGTTGCAAATGGAACGTATCATGTGGTTGCTTCGCAAAGTGGTTTCAAAACCTATTACAGCAACTTTACCCTTAATCCTGGTGTAGATAAGAATCTTGCAATAGACCTAAAAACAGTATCAATACCCTCCTCATTTCCAATTTCTGACATAGCAGTCATAGCAGTCATAGCAGTCGTACTACTTGCCATAGCTGCAGTCAGCACAGTTGTCGTTCTGAGAACACGGAAGAGATAGTGACTGGATAGAGGGATGCTTTTCCCGCGAATTTAAACGCTAGATAAGAAGGAGATGAGGAAGCAAGTTCAAAAAATCTCCATCAGCGTCTAGTTTTACTATCCAGCCCTTCTATTTAAGGGCCGGTAGTTAATGTGCTGTGTTTAATGAGTGCGGGGTACCATCCTAAAATCTGCACCATGTCGAATAAGTTGTACCGGAAGCCAGAGCTGAAAAGTGCGTTGGCTATCTTGCCATCCCTCACCTTAGGTAAGTTTTTATAGTTCCGTTTATAAATAGGGTTGTGGAAGGACTCAGAAAAGACCTGGTCGATCAAACAGTCCAGATGCTCGCGGATCACGGATTTGATGCGTCTGATCTTGATCTTGCAGGTCTCACAGCGTATGATATAATCGCCAGGTCAAAACTGGAAAGCTACGTTATTAAAGTCCTCTACAACATAGATACCCTGAGAAAAGAGGTCGCACATGAAATAATCAGGATTGCCAAGCTCATAGGTGCCGCTGCCCTGGTTGTGGGAAGGAGGTCCAGTGTAGGAGACATGGAACCCGGCATAATGTACTTCAGGCATGGTGTTCCAATGCTTTCCCCCGAAACTTTTGAAGATTACCTGGATGGAAGCAAGCCATTCGTGTTTTCAGGGCCGGGAGGATATTACGTCCCTATTGACGGACAAAGGATGCACAGTATCAGGGTGGAACAGGGGCTGTCCATAGGATACGTGTCCTCAAGGGTGGGAATATCCCGCAGGTCCGTTTCCCTGTATGAATCAGGCAGCGCTGCGTCAATTGATGTAATAAGAAAGATAGAGCACCTGCTTGCAAAACAGATCAGGCAGGAGATGGACCTGATATCCATTACAAGGTCATCCGCATTGGAAAATGTCGGGGCCAGTACAACTGACGCATTCCTCAAGGAAGTTATTGGGATACTGGAAAATGTTGGTTATGATATATACCCAACAAAGAAGACCCCATACGACGCGGTCGCGTGTGAGGATCAGGATTTCCTTTTCACCCTGGGTGCCATAAGGGCCCTGAAAGAAGAGATTGGAAGAATAGACGCAATTGTAAAAGCCTCCCAGGCAATGGACAGGGAATTTCTCCTCGTCTCTGAATCGGAAACAGCAAACAGGGAATCAAACCAGAACATTGTAACTATCAGGGAGCTCAAAGATTCCTGCGACCAGAGGGACGTTAAGGCCCTGCTGGAAAAGAACAGAAACCCCATATGAGAATTGAAGAGATAGATTTCAAGGAGTGCAAGCTTTTTCTGATAGGGGGCGTAAGAGGTCTTGTGAGCGAAGGGGAAGAATTGACGAAAATACTTGGCGACCTGAATCCAGATATACTCGCAGTATCAATGTCGCCTGAAGAAACCGAGGGACTGAAATATTTTCTCAAGGAGCCATTCAAAGTCGGGTTGTCCGATTACGATATCATCTATGGCAGCAAACTCTCACGATTTGGAGAGGTTATGGTTCCTCCCCCGATATTCATCAATGCAGTGAAGTACGCTGAAGAAGGATCCAAAGAAATAATTGCACTTGACATTGACGAGGGAGGTTTCGCAGATTCTTATGTAAAAAACATTGGAACCCGATCGCTGATCAAGCATTCCCTGAGGAAGACCAGGTTAAGGAAGAAAAACTTCAATGATCCGGATGCCGAGCAGTTTACAGTTACCTGGCAGAAGGAAATAGAAAAGATAAAGGGATTTTCAGCACTCCAGCAGACCAGAATTGACGAAATTGTAAACGGGTTGGGGGTACTTGTACAGAAATCGGATGGAAAGAAAATTGCGGCTGTAATGGAACTGGAGATATTTGACCAGGTATCCCGCGAACTGGCAAGGCCCGAACCTGTGGCTAAGGACCCGTAAAGCGCTTCAATATCACGTAGACTTCACTGCTTCCAGGGCGTGATGCGCTAACCGAGGTTACTTTATGAAAAGAGAAATCCTTTGAGGCATCTTTTACAAACTGCGCAGTCAGGTCGCCCTGAAACATCTTCATTACAACGGAACCGTTGGTCAGGAGTGTATCTCTTGAAAGCTCAAGGACCCTCTTGCAGATTTCATAAGATCTTGAATGATCCAGCAGCTGGTTACCGGTGGTTTTCGACATCGCATCCGAGAGGACAGTCGCAAAACCTGAAAGATTATGCGCTTTTAACCAACCTGATATTTCATTTCCAAGCGAAGGATCAAACATATCCTTCTTCATGAAAGAAACGCCGGGGATTTCCGCCATTGCAGTCCTGTCTATGGAAAGTATGGGGCCTTCAGATATGCCCGCTGTCACCTGGGACCATCCTCCCGGCGAGCTTCCAAATTCCAGAACAGGGCCGGATCCTATAACCTTGAACTTTTCCTGTATTTCCAGTAGCTTGAAAGCTGCCCTGCTCCTGTAATCTAACCTCTTGGCTCTGAAGTAATAATCGTCCTGTCTCCTGCCCGGGGTCATTCTCCTGTTAGTTTCCTGTACTCTTCTGCAGAAATCCCCTGTGCCTTTTCGGAGACTTTTATCTTGGCCATCCAGTTAGCATAGCTGTCCTTGTTGATGAGTTCCGGCTTGGTTTCCAGTTCATTGTTGACTGCTACCACTGTGCCTGAGACCGGTGAATACACCTCTTCGGCTGACTTAACGGACTCAACGGTCAGCAACACTGAACCAGCTTTCCTGGTATCCCCCACCTTCGGAAGTTCAATGTAAACAACATCTGTCAGTTGATGCTGTGCGTAATCGGTAATCCCTATGGTAGCGACATCTCCGTCAAGCTTGAACCACTCATGCGTCTTTGTGTACTGTATGCCGTCAGGAACTTTGTACATGCTACTATATTATCAATCCGTTTATATTACTTCCACTATGAGGGCTTTTCTTGCAATTCCCGTTACAGGGCCGGATATAGAAAAGGTCAGGACGGAACTGTACCGGCATTCCTGTCTAAGGGTGACAGGGGAAAACAGCGTTCACATGACCTTTATCTTTTTCCAGGACCTGAACCCAGAGAAACTTGAAGAAATTGAGGATAAGATGAGGAGGTTTCACGTTGACTCCTCTGTGATGCTGAAGCTTTCGGGCCCGGAATGTTTTCCCAACCGGAACAAGTGCAGGATCGTAGTGATGCGCGATTTGCTGGACGACTCTGCAAGGCTATACGAAAGAATTGAAAGAGAGATCATTAAAAACCCGGAAAACCGTGCCTTCCTGCCACATGTGACCGTAGCACGGGTAAAAGGAAATTGTGATCTCCAGTTCCAGAAACGGGCAATGGAAATAAAAGCAGAAACTCTGGATCTTTTCCAGAGTGAACTGAGGCCAGATGGGCCAGTCTATTCAAAACTGCGCGAAATTCAGCTTATGTAGGAAGCTGGATCCTTGTCCCTTTTCCCATTCTCGCTCTTTATGCTTAGGAGACCCTCATCCCTGAATTCAATTGAAAGTATTCCGCCTACCGGGATGATTCTTAGTAGAGGATTCTTGTCATTACTGGGAATCTTGAAAACAACCGCGCCTTCTTCGCCCAGAATCGTATAGCCAACGAACTCTCCCTCGGTCTTCATAGGTTCATCTCCCCCGCTGTTGGAATAGACTGTGTATTTTCCTCCTTTCTTTATTTCTATTAAATCCATAGTGATTACTTCCACCACAAGCGCTTTTCGCAATCCTTCGCCGTTGGTCCTGTGAATGGGCTCATCGCGCTTGCATTATAAATATTTTCGAGACAATCCGGGCATCTCGTTACCCTTGGGTAATCATGTACGATAGATAGTACTCATTAGCCAATCCATACCAGCGTTCTTTTTCATCCCCGGGTCCCGAATATAATTTAAACCCCGGTTGACATCTTGATTAATGAGTAACTGGAATCCCGAGAAAATAATCGTGCGTGGGAAAAACATTCCAGTTGTCTCGATAGGGAACAGCTACCATGATACGATCAAAATGCTGTCCAGTCAATCGTTTTCTATTTCCAATGTCTATGAATTCAGGTATGACCTGATGGGTGGGAAGCTGGAAAACATTCCGGATTTCGTGAAAAGGTTGAATGATCTGGGAATCAGGTACATTTTCACTTACAGGAAGAGAGGAGAAAATGCTGAAGTTTTTTACGAGGAAGCTGTAAAAGGAGGAGCTGATCTTATAGACGTAGACCTGAGTCTTTCCCCTTTAACTTCGCGGCTGGACTGCAGGAAGATCATTTCCTTTCATGGACCGATGGATTCCATCGATAGGAGGGTCAAGGAAATGCTGGCTTTTTCACCTTTCATGGTGAAGGTTGCACCTGAATTTTCTTCCATGGACGAATTCATTAATGCTCTTCCAAAAATACTCAGGATTGAACAGGAGCTGGAAATCCCTTTCTGCTTCTCGCCCATGGGTAAAATACCGGGAATGCGCCTCTTCGCCTCGCTCTTCCTGAGTGACATTTGCTATGTGAGGGCCGGCAAGCCAACCGCAGAGGGGCAACCCACCATCGCCCAGTATGAGGATTTCATGAACATTGTCAGGAAAAATGACCCACCTCATGTTTAAATCGGAATCTGCATTCTCAGGGAAAGGCGGACGATGGTTGGACGAAACTTCTTCAAGAAATTCCTTGTGGTGGGAGAAAAGCAGGTTCTTTCGGAACTTGAGCCATTTTTCGCACTTGGCCTGAAGGCTGACTCAGAAATATTGTACATGCTTGGATCCGATGGCAAGGACATCGACAAAAATTATGAAAGGGTCAGGGCAATGGAAAAACAGGCCGATGAGATTTCAAACACCCTCCAGATGGAAATAACCCATGGGGCAATCAGCTCGACCCTTATGGGCAGCCTGTCCGAACTGGTGGAAAAGTGCGATACTATCATAGACTCTGCATATTTTGTAGTGCGCGAGATAAGGAGATACCTCAACGCAATGGGTGACGGGAACGAAAGCTATAGAATTGAGGTAAAAAACGCTTACAAAACCTTTACCGAAATGATTAAGATTCACATCGAGTCGCTGGAAATATTACAGAGGATGGTACAGGCAGGAAATATTGACCAGATGAGACAGGAGAGATTTCAGATAGAGGAGAAGGAGGAGAAGGTCGACAATTATAAAGATGACCTTATAGACAACTTTTACAGGAAAAACGGGACCCTCCCGTATCTTACTTTCCTGCACCTGATGGAGATGGCACACAAGGCCGACGACCTGCTCGATACCTGTGAGGACATTTCCGATCTTATCCTGAATATTGCAAACAGCATTGCAGTCTGAACAAAATGTTTTATGAATACGTTAGCCTGCTACTCGCGTTTGTTCTCACTGCCCTTGTAACCGGAAACAACCTTTCGGCTGCAGTTGGCACTCTGGTTGGCTCAAGGATCGTCACGAGGCTGTTTGGAGTAGTCATTGGAATCGGCGGGTTTGCCATAGGGCTGATTGCAGAAGGGTCCCTGATGAAGGGAGCAGCAGACTCCATTCTGCCAAATGACTACATTCTCACGACATTTGCTTTCGCCGGGACAATAGGGATATTCATCGCAGCAGCAATATTCAGAACTCCTCTTTCGCTCACTATGGCTTTGGTTGGAATCTCCACCGGCCTGGACATATCAAGGGGTTTCAGCGTTGATACGTTCTTTCTTTTCAAACTGGCAATAACCTGGACTCTTGCACCCGTGATCCTGATTGCAGCATCAATTTATGTGAACAGGGCCACGACTGGAAGGGCAATGAAAAATGTCTGGCAGCAGGCTTCAATTTTAAAGATACTCCTTTTAGCGACTGCTCTGTTCACTGGATTTACGCTTGGAGCAAATACCCTTGGCCTGATAGAGCAATTGCAGGGAGGAGGAATTCTAACCCTGGCCCTGATGCTTGCTGCAATTGTCATAGGATCAATATTTCTTTCGGGAGGGGTCCTCAAAAGAGTGGGAGAGGATATATTTGCCCTGCGTTACCACAACGCCCTGACTTCCCTTGTAGTTTCATCAGTGGCTGTTGAAATCGCAACGATATACGGAATACCTCTTTCCAATACACAGACCCTTTCATCCACAATCTTCGGAATTGGACTTTCCCACAAATATAAATTACTGTACACGAAACCATTCCTGATGGTCGTGGCAACATGGATAATCTCGCCTGTTGCCGGGCTACTGGTTGGGCTGTCCGGTTACTTCATATGATTATTTCTTCCCGATATCTCTTTTGAAGGACCTGATTTTTATCTTGGCTCTTGCGAAAGGATCGATACCTGTATAATAGGAAACAACCACGATAATCAAGAACAGGACGATAAAAAACGCGATAAAGAATGGGAAAACCACATATATGATACCGGTGTACAGTCCGTACCCTACGACTACGACCAGGAAGATGACATAGAACAAAGCATCAAATTCAATTTTTCTAAGAATCCTTCTTCTTATGATTGACTTGTTAGGGATCATCCCGTCTATTGTCCACTTTCGTTCGAAGAGCTCCTTCTCATCTTTCACGCCCTCTCCCTTCCCCTTTATGAAAAGAGATTCACTTGGGACCTAATTAACGTTACCTGCGATCAAGTCAAAATTGGTGCTCCGATCAACGAAATGAAAAAAAACTGTGAAAACCTATAATAAACCTGAAGAATCTGGAGCAGGGACAGACCAACTCACAGGCCACTGTAGCTCAGGAGGTAGAGCAACTGATTTGTAATCAGTAGGTCGGGGGATCAAAACCCTCCAGTGGCTTATTAATTCCTTGATCAGCTTTCATTTTCTGGGTTCATCGGACTTTCGTGTGCGTTACAGTGGATTGGATAACAGGGAACGCCGGTTTTCCAGGGAACCAGAAAGTATAATATTGCGATATGACTTTTTCAGGTATGCCCTCGTTATCCCCAGATAAGAGCGGACTGGTTCTAACTGTTGGTTCTACAGGAAATCTTGGTGGGCTGGTGCTCAACAGGCTCATAGAAATGGGCAAACCTGTAAGGGCTCTTGTGCGACCGGGGAGCGACATCAGCAAACTGCCTGCAGGCAGGGTTGAAATTGTCAGGGGTGATCTGCTTGATCGGAGCTCGCTCGACTCTGCACTTGATGGCGTTTCTGTTATTGTTACCTCAGCCATAGGTTATTCAAATAGAAAGGAGGGAGACTCCCTTCGCACCGATACAGAGGGAAACAGCTACCTGGTAGACGCGGCCAAGAAAGCAGGCGTTTCCCGTTTCGTTTTCCTGAGCATATTATCCTGCAACATGGCCCCGGAAGTGCCTCATTTCTGGGCAAAGAAAGTTACCGAGGATCGGTTGATCGATCAGAAAGTACCATTTGTCTCGCTCAGACCCGGAGCATTCATCGGGATGCCCTGGATGAGGAGTGCAATAGAGAGTGGGATGGTAATGAGCCCCACGCCGGAAGGCGTACGCATGACTTACCTCCCTGCACGAGAGGTAGCCCGCGTCATGGCTCTTGCTGTTGATGAGCCCAGGGCCCTGGGCCGTCGTATAGACCTGGGTTGCGACCGTCCAGTCTCCGGGCCAGAACTTGCGATGATTGTGGGAAAATTGCTCGGCCGTGAAATTAAATATTCGCCCATGAGATCATATGGCAACGCAGACATGGATGCCATGGTGCGATTCTTCCAGACAGGGAAGTACGTTGCCGATACAACGCTGCAGGCTAAACTCTTTGGGCCAGTACCGAAAATAGACGATGTCGTGAGACAGATGCTGATAGAGTTTGGGTTGCTTCCAGCTTAGCATTGGATTAATTTTAAATAGGCAATGCCGGTCAATCCCGGAGTCGTGAATAATCCAGACGCGAAATCTTTCCGGTTGTTAGCTGCCAGGCAGTTTTCTTGCCATAATTGCATGTTCCAGGGACTCAGGAATATCATGAGATGAGTGCAAGCTTCTGGACCCGTTCCTGACTGCTATTCCTCTGACGGTATCGTAACAGGCCGTAACCTCCGATGCTTTAGCTCGGAGAGTATGTCAGGCAAACTACCACCTGCATCCGCTCAGCAGTCGAGTAACGCAATCATTTATCAACCTTGTCAACTTTTGCCCAATCAATCAGGAGGGGTACACTGGAAGAAGAAGAGATCCTTGCTCGAAGAATGATCAACCAGCACATCATGGCTAAAGGCAGTCTCAGCCCTGAAGAGGCAGTTTCCAGGTTTTGTGGCATGCAGGGACAGGATTACCAGAATTCCCTCTGGGCTGTAGGGTTGCGTTCCCGCTCCGGCACAACCCTGGCAACCGTGGAGGACGCAATCGAAAGGCGCAAGATTGTCAGGACGTGGTTAAACAGGGGAACACTGCACCTGGCTCACGGAAAAGACGCGAGGTGGATGATGGACCTGTTCTCTCCAGGTCTTGCGAGAACTGCATCAATAAGGGACAGCCATCTTGGTTTGGCAGATACAACTGTGAAAAGCATCGAGAACCTGTTCAGCAAAGCACTACAGGAAAGGGAAATGCTCACAAGGAAGGAGATGTACCGGCTGATGGAGGACAGCGGCATAAAGACCAGATCAAATAACATTGGCTATCACATGCTGTACCGGGCTGCATGGGATAGGCTGATATGTTTCGGGCCAGAGATAGACGGGGAGCAGACATTTGTGTTGATGAACAGGTGGATACCGGACGCAGCAAAACTGGAAAGAAAAGAAGCAGTTTCTGAACTTGCAAGAAGATATTTCACCAGCCATGGGCCGGCAAATGCCCGGGACTTTTCCTGGTGGTCAGGGTTAACGATGAAGGAGATCAGGCCGGCTCTGGAAGAAAATTCAACCGGGCTGGAGTCGGAGTCCGCCGGAAAGAATACATATTACTTCGGGAAGCGGCATGATACGGAAAAGGAGACAGAGCTGCCGGTGAAACTCCTGCCGGCATATGACGAATATGTTCTGGGTTACAGTGATCGGGGCCACCTCTTTGTAAAAGACACCGACAAAAGCGTTATTCATTCAAACGGTGTCTTCAAACCTACACTTGTTATCGATGGGAAGGTCGCGGGAACATGGAGAAGCAAGCCGCTGGGCAAGGAAACTTCAGTTTTCGTAAAACCTTTCAGGACACTTCAAAGGAGCGAAAAGGATGGTTTGAAGGAAGCTGCACTGGAATACGGAAATTTTTTAGAGAGGAGCGTTTCTCTGAAAATGCAGTGAGAAGATCAACAGGCGGGTTGGATCAGACGCTTTGCGAAAGCTCATTGATCCAAGGGCGCTGGCCAGGAAAAAAGCAAGGCTGATCCCCTTCTTGGTCAATAAAAAAAGGATCAGGGGGGCCAGTCGTCCTTCAAGATTCCCAGATCATATTCCTTCAGGTCGGAGCTAATTTTTGGTTCAAACTCCATTCTCTTCAGGACATCCCTGTCCACGTCTATCCCAGGGGCAATCTCCTCAAGAACAAGACCATTCTCGCCGAGCCTGAAAAGCGCTCTTTCGGTAACGTAGAAAACTTCCTGGCCGTTCTTCATGGCTTCCTTTCCGCTGAAAAATGTCTTCTCCACCTTCTTCACAAACTTGACAATCGGCCCGTCCTGATCAATGACGAACTTGTCATCCTCAATGCGGTATTTCCCATGTCCTGCAGTGAAAGTTCCAGCGAAGTATATTCTCGGCGCTCCTTCAGCTATAACCGGAAAACCGCCGGGACCGGTGAGTTTGGTCGAAATGAAGGAGGAATTCACGTTGCCTCCCTGATCGACCTGCAGGAACCCAAGCGCAGCAGAGTCAATAATTCCTCCCTCGTAGTTCGAGAACATGTCCGGTATGGTTGACAGTGCGAACGCGCCAAGAGCAACACCAAAATCAACACCTCCCAGTGCTAACCCCCCCCATGGTCCGGATTCTACAACTGTTATGATCCTGTCAGAAAGCTTTGCCTTTTCCAGCATTGGTGAGATCGTGGCGGGAATGCCCACGCCCAGGTTGATAAGCAAGGGACCGTCATGTTTGTTGCACAGATCGACCAGGTCGGAAAGCACCCTTCTAGCCACTATTGACTGATCCACGGTACTTTTAGAATGGGTTGGGTTCAGCAACGATTCAGGAAGAACCTCACCAGGCAGTTTGAGTGATGCCCTGGGATCGTACTCAAAGCTGGAGGACTGCCAGTGGTATTTTGCAGGGGACACAACCACCTGATCCACCAGAGGGTAAGGGACTTCCACCTGTCTCGGGTTCATGATCCCGTTCTCAAGGACGCGCCTGACCTGTGCAATAACCCTCCCTCTTTTCGGCATCGCCTTCGTTGCCTGTGCAATGCTGAACACTGTACCCCTGATTGCCTCATCTTCCATGGTGAGATTTCCCAGCTTGTCCGAAGAAGTAACACGTATAAGTGCGAATTCCGGCTTTGGCGCCCTGTAGAGCAGGAATTCCTTTTTGTCTATGGGCATCAGCGTAACAGTGCATTCCTTTTCTTCCTTGGCCTTTGCGTTCATCGCGCCGGAGTCGTTCCTTGGATCCAGGAACGTGTCAACACCAATCCTGGTAAGCAGTCCTGGCCTTCCCGAACCTATCTCCCTGAACCAGTATACCGTTACGCCAATCGGCCAGCCATAGATGGCAACTTTGTTGTCGAGCGTAGCTTTCTGCATCCAGGGTGAAAAGCCGAGAAAAGGGATCAGCATCCCCCTTATGAAATCAAAGTCATTATTCTCATACATTTCTTCAAAAACGGCATCTAAAGCTCTTCCAGGAGCAGCTGGAAGCGCATCGGTCTCTATGAATATTGATTTTGGGTGCCCTGTGTCCTTGTATCTTTTGTAAAGCCCCCGGATTAAGTATTCCGGGGTCGTGGCCATGTTGAAACCGGATATGGCGACCACAGCCCTGTCGGGAATAGAAGATATAAGGGAGAGGTCTGCACTGTCTGTAGAAACCTTGTTCATGGAAACCTTCTACGAATCTCAGCTTTAGTAATTAAGGTTTGACCTATTATGTAAGCAGGTGGATTGCACACATTCGTTCATACATACCAGTTGGGACTCAGACAGTTTTAATACTAAAAGATAGATTGTGAACCGTCCCATTCAATAGTATTCACGAATGCATGAATGAATACGACGACGTGGGACTATAGATTGCAGAGTCTTATGGGCTCCGGGCAGAGCAGCCGGTGTGATCCCGGGCTGTGAAATCCCGATCAGCGACCTGCAAAGAATTCCCCAGAGGGTCAAGGAACAGGAAATGTGAATGATTCCGTTAGCCTGGGGAAAAGTACAATCTAAAATGGAAACTAACCTGACAGGGAAGGTCAAATCTGAAGAACTGGAATTCGTAGTTGAAGCGGTCAACAGGCACATTGTCACTTATGAAGCACATGTCAGCCCTGTCAGCGTCATCTTCTTTTACCTTGATTCAGATAACCCCGATTTCGTAGCGAAATTTGACGACCTTCGCCAGGAACTGGTACCCAGAGGATTTATACCGTTCATAAACCATGACGCGGAAAACAGCATAACCGTTTCAAAGAGGCCGCCTGCAAGTTACAGGAGCAATGCAGTAAACCTCACACTGTTTTTCCTCACTCTCGCGTCCACAATATACGTTGGCACAATGTACTCATACGCATACGCGACCACCACTGCGATGAGGATTCTGTACGGTTTTCTTTTCTTTTCCGCACCTCTAATGCTGATTCTGGGATTGCATGAACTTGGGCATTATTTCGTTGCCAAACACTATAAAGTTAAGGCATCATTTCCTTTCTTTATACCGTTCCCGCTCACCATTGGGACGTTTGGAGCATTCATCTCCCTCAGGGATCCCATACCAAACAAAAGGGCGATGACCGAAATTGGAGCTGCAGGGCCGATTGTTGGGTTTTTAACATCGGTGCCTCTGCTATTTGTCGCCCAGTATCTATCCGGCGTGATACATACTGTGACGACCCCTTCTCCTGGTTTTACTATAAATTTCCCGTATATCTACCACCTGCTCGGTTTGCCTGCATTACCTGAGGCCATGTCCCATACTTTTCCAATGGTATTCTCGGTCTGGGTAGGAATTTTCGCGACAGCCATGAACCTTCTGCCAGTAAGCCAGCTGGATGGGGGACACATCATCAGGGGAATCATGGGAAAAGCTTCCAACTATGTTGGGTATCTTATCGTTATGTTGCTGATTTTCATCTCTTTCTTCTACAACTATGATGGCTGGCTGTTTCTAGCACTATTTGTGATTTTCATGGGAGTATCCCACCCGCCTCCACTGGACGATTACTCAAAACTGAAATGGATAGACGTTGCAATCGGTGCTTTTGCACTTTTCATGTTTATAGTTTCCTTCACTGCAGTCCCAATATCGACATGAGGGTTTTTCTACAACGCGTCTTCATCCGATTCAGGACTCCACCCGTAATTTTCGTGCATTAAAACATGCTTGAGCAATCTAGCTAACTAGATCACGATACCTGAAACAGTGGACAACGTGGTCGTTCACAATTCCTGCAGCCTGCATGAAAGCGTAGCTGATCGTAGGGCCAACAAACCTGAAACCGCGTTTTATCAGGTCCTTGCTAATCTCTTCAGCCAACGGCGTTTTGGCAGGGATATCTTTTACGTTAACCCATCCATTTACTTTCGGCTTGAAATTTACGAACTTCCAGATGTAAGCTTCAAAAGACCCGAATTCTCTCTGTACTTCCAGGAAAGATTTCGCATTCCTTATCGATGACTGGATCTTGAGTTTATTTCGAATTATTCCTGGATTTGAAAGCAGTCTATTTACCTCCTTATCCCCCCAGGGTGCAATCTTTCCGGGATCGAAACCTTCGTAGGCTTTCCTGTAAGCTTCCCGTTTAGAAAGAATAGTTTTCCAGCTCAGTCCGGCCTGTGCGCCTCCGAGAACAAGAAATTCGAACAACTTATTCTCTTCATGGATCGGGACACCCCATTCCTCGTCATGATATCTCACATAAAGCGGGTCTGAAAGAGAAACCCATTCACACCTTTTCAGTTCTTGCATAACCTGATCTCTTTCTTATCGACATAATCACATAAAAATCTTGCCTTCCCTTCAACAGTAAACTATCTGCACCATGATCTCTCAACTATGCTGAGAGAACTTTCAGGATTTACGGTGACCCCCAGAATGAAGTTCGATACAGGCTGGAGCAGACGTTATTTTGTCCAACGACGTCTAAATTTATTGCCATTAGAGTATGCGTGAAATATACGCAGAATATGGCAAGCTCTGAATCCCCTATACTGAAAACTCTTGGAAACGGGAGTTATCTTTCACTCTATCTTGCTGTTTTCATATCCTCAACTGGTTCTTCCGTAACAACGATCACGTTATTATGGATCGTCTTCAGCCAAACCCAAAATGCAATTGACGTATCGTATCTGGCTATGGCAAAACAGATGCAGCCTGAGTTGGGAATGAACCGCTGCATACTGCCGCAAAAATGCAGGAGGTAAACAGTCTTGGAAAGGTTTGATTTATATGCACCCTGAAACACAACAGCTTCATTATTTATTTATCCCAATTTGCTATGGATAACCATGGCAAAGGGACTACTTGTGATCATTTCTTCAGGTGAAGAGGCGATGGACAAAGCACTCACAGGGATGATGTATGCAGTTAACGCGAAGAAAAACAAATGGATTGAAAATGTTGAGCTCATATTTTTTGGGCCAAGCGAAAAGATGATCGCAAGTTCAGAGTCAGGAAGTCAGGTCACAGCATTCCTGAAGCAGGCTATTGATCTCGGCATCACACCGGTAGCCTGCAAGGCAGTATCCGACAGGAACGAAATAACGCCAAAACTGGCAGGATTAGGGTTGGAAGTGGAATATGTGGGGGCAAAAATCAGTTCCCTGATAAATAATGACTTCCAGGTACTCACGTTCTAAATCTGTCCCTGAATTAAAAAATCAGAAGTGGCCCTGGAATAGCAGGAATAAAAGCGTTCCAGATTCAAGGAGTATATCAGTAATATTCCGTCAACGTCGTTCAACTACACCCTTTAGGATCTGGGTCATCATTAAAAGGGGGAAGTGAACGCATCCGCTGACCCTATTTAAGGATCGTAAACCTGTTCACGTCCTTTACCGGTAACTCGGTAATAATCCTGTTTGAAATAAACGCACCCATGAATTCTCCAGTAAGGGTTTCAAGCAGTTTATTTATGGTGGCCTCTTCCCCCTGGAACTCGGCTTCAACCGTACCGTCAGGAATATTCCTGATCCATCCGGAAACGTTGACATCCCAGCAGAGGTTGCATACGTTTCGCCTGAAAAATACACCCTGGACTCTTCCCTCAAACTTTACCTTTATATTTCTCATATTTTTCTCTCCAGTTATTCCTGAAGCGCTATCCCCATATTTGCAAGGGATCAACCTCCCTGTTATCCGAATCTTGGCGTTCCCGCCTCAATCGAGGTATTCTCTCCGGTGAACGCTCTTTCAGTATCCGCGAGGATTCCTCCTATCGTCTAAAGACCGTTCCTTTCGTTCACCCTCTTTGTGACTTGAATATTAATCCACAAACTTGATCATCTTCAGGTCAGGTTCAATCTCCCTCTTGATTATCTGTTCTATTCCTGTACCTTCTTGCTGAGCTTTCCTGCAAAGATCAACGGTGGTCGTATGATCTAATATACGCTGTTCCCCCTTTCTTGTATATATGATTATTTCTCCAAAAGATTCGCAATCTATCATGCTTTTAGTCATACAGAGAGTGAATTCTGCATTTTAACTGGATCGTAATTCAATTTATTGAGGAACTACAGAAATCACCACCGAAATTCTTTTTCATGAATTAATAGGAAACCACTGGGGGAGTCAGACTACGGCCTGCGGAGTACAGGTTCCTAAGACCTTTATTCTACAACAATGAATTAATGTGAAGTCCCAGAACCATGTCCTCTTAAAACAGGCTAACCTCATTCACATTAAATTGTGGATGCAATCAAACATCATCCAGCTTCATCATTTTTAGAATTCTCCTTCAGCAAATTACCCATAATTTTTACAAGAATTCAAACAACTTTTATATTCCCAATAAACTTCGTATCATACTGTGTCTGCTGAAGTGATGCTTGTAAAGGTAAAGGCACTGAACTGATCAAAAAACGGGAGAAAAATGGAAAACGATCAGAACATGAGCAGGCGTGTTGGAGGGAATTGTTAAACAGAGCAGGAATTCTGCAAGAGTTTAAATACTGATACCCGATCATTTATTTTAGAGGATTCCGATTAACTTTCAGAATTCTCTGGTTTTTGATCAATAAATGATGAACCGTGGGCAAATACACACATTAACAGTGTTTTCTTCTCATTTATTCCCGAATTTCCTTGATTTTTCAGGGAAAAATCG
>JACWAH010000001.1 GCA_014874365.1 Thermoplasmatales archaeon | reverse complement strand
TGGAATACCCATATGCCGTTATCAAGAGGGTATTCCACTTCTCCCATGTGATGGTCACCCTTGCACGAAGGGTGAGGGTCAAGTTCATGTTTGCTTGCTTTGCGTACAATCTTCATGCAATCAAAATCATACAGGGATAGCGCAAGCAATCGATTTTTCCCTGAAAAATCAAGGAAATTCAGGAATAAATGAGAAGAAAACACTGTTAATGTGTGTATTTGCCCACGGTTCATCATTTATTGATCAAAAACCAGAGAATTCTGAAAGTTAATCGGAATCCTCAGATTGTCGGCAAACTCCTGCTCAGCATTATAAATATATTACCTTCCTATAGTCGCACATGGAAAAGCCTGCGAAACTTTTCGGAACCAATGGAATCAGAGGAGTCCCGAACGAGGGATTGAATTCCGATCTTTGCCTTGAAATGGGAAGGTCCATTGCTTCATTCTTTGACTCCGGCACTATAGCCATCGCCAGAGACACAAGGCTAAGCGGGGATTACATTTTCTCAACTGTCAGCGCTGGCCTGCTTTCAGCAGGTTCAAGCCTTGTCAATGTTGGTGTGTTACCCACTCCTGGTTTGCAGATGTATTGCAAAACTCATAAAATACCAGGGGTAATGATTACAGCTTCCCACAACCCTCCTCAATATAACGGCATAAAGGTAATTGAAGCCGATGGGACCGAAGCCTCCAGGGAAACCGAGGAGAGCCTCGAGCTATTGTATTACAACCGCAAATTCAGGGTTTCTGATTGGAAGAATCTTGGTGTCATGTCTGCCGAACCCGAATACTACAAGAGTTATGTTGAAAGCATGATATCATCTGCGGGGCTGAATGAAAAGAAAATTGATTTGCGGATTGCTTTCGATGCTGGGAACGGAGCTTCTTTCCTTACCACTCCGCTGATGTTGCAAAGAGTTGGCACAACCTTGACAACTCTTAACTGCAATCCGGATGGGCTTTTCACATCAAGGAATTCAGAACCAAAACCAGAGAACCTGAAATCACTGGAAACACTGATGAAGTCTGGAAACTTTGATATAGGGATTGCTCACGATGGAGATGCTGATAGATGCGTCTTCTATGACGAAAAAGCAAATTTCGTCGAGGGAAATGAAATCCTTGCCATATTTGCAAAATATCTGTGTGAAAAAGGCGATACTGTCGTCACGCCTATCAGCACCTCTGACGCGCTTGAAGAAGTTTGCCGGTTGAAAGGCATTAATCTTGTGAGAACGAAGGTGGGTGCTCCAATAGTCGCAAGAACAATAATCAAGGAAAAAGCCTCGCTTGGCGGAGAGGAAAACGGAGGCATAATTTTTTCAAAGCATCAATTTTGCCGTGACGGCGGGATGACTGCTTTACTTATGATATCAGTAATGAACAAAACCGGAAAGAGGCTTTCAGAACTTACCAGGGAAATTCCTAAATACTTCGTAATGAAGAGGAGCGTTCAGAGGAAAACCAGCTGGGATGCGATCAGTAAACTGTTAAGAGGGAGTGATGATATTCTTAAAACTGATGAAACAGATGGGCTCAAGATCTGGGAAAAAAGTGGCTGGGTGTTGATTAGACCTTCCGGGACTGAACCAATAATTCGCATTTATTCCAACTCCAGGACCCTGGAGGATTCCGAGAAGCTCTGTAAAAAATATACAGAACTGATTGGCCAGTTATCCTGAGAATATTGGATAGATTACTTCAAGGCAAAGCCCGGTTAAATGGTCTTGTAGAGTCTGGCAAAACGTGAAATCGCAGTTGCATTTCCCAGAAAGAAGAACAGTAGCAATACAAATGTTGTCGGGTTTAAAGTTAATCCAAAGATACTATAGGAATACCTGAAAAGGTATTGAACGGGCGCCAGCAGAATCAGGATAATCAAGCGATTGACCCTGCCCAATATTCCCTTATAATCCCTTTTGGCACCCAGGGCCTGTGCCTGCGTCCCCATGTAACTGGTCATGAGAACCCCTTCAATACCAAGCAATCCAAGGAGAATATTTCCATAGGAACTGAGGGAAATACCCAGAATGATGAAAATGTCTGAATACCTGTCGATAAAGTGATCCAGGAGATCTCCTTTTAGAGATGCCCTGCCCTGATGTCTGGCTACCTCACCATCCACTGCATCCAGTCCGGAAGCTATTATAATCGACGGGAGGTAAAACAACAGGTCCCCCATATAATAGAGGATTCCGGAAAGGGCCGCAAATATCAATGAAAGTATACTTAATAAGTTAGGACTGACATTGTAAAACGGGATTGCTATCCTGGCCGCTAATGAGGACCCAGCCCGTTTATCTGACAACTGATATCCCCTTGTTGAATTCCATTGCTGCGTATGCCAGGTCGTCGATCGTCCTAGATGTTGCGTCGATTATAAGTATCCTGTTTCTGGGCAATTTATCGAGACTTTCAGAAAAGATAGTTTCAGATCTCTGCGCTTCCAAATTCTCTTCTATCTTAGCTTTGGAGTATCTTCTCTCTTTCATTCTCTCCCTAAGAATGCCTTCGTCACATTCCAGGATAATCACGCCACTAGTATCCGGAAGCAGATGGGACATGTGTGATTCGACAAAATCAACATTTATGTGGATAGATTCCAGCACAGAGACTTCTATTTCCCTATCTTTGATCTTCATAGTATCTTTAATATAGTCAGAAAGAGAGATACAGGTAAATCCTCTACGCGAAAGCTCCGCGCTTAAGGAGGTTTTACCTGTGCATGGCACCCCTGAGATAGAGATCAAGATGCAGCCTCACTAATAAAATCAAGGGCGAGCGGCCTGGAAATATGCCTCCTGGCACAGGTGGGAACTTCGTAATTCCCTGTTTTTATGGATCTGGCGATATTCTGATAATCAGGCAGGCTGGACGCGCGTCCACATTTTGGGCATCTGTAGTCATACAGGCCATGGCTCCTTGTCTTTTCGCCGCAGTTTGCGCATGCTGGGGAAACCCGGTTATAAATAGTTGACAGGCCAATGATTTCCATTTTTTCCGTATGTATTGAGTTATTTAAAAACGATCCGAACACCCTCACGAAATCTCCTTTTTGCAATTGCCTGAACGTGTTCCTGAATCTTTTCGTTGGCTCGAAAGCTGCAACCTTGACAACTCCCAATTTAGTGGATATCTCAGTGAAATAATGGCCACCTTTTATGTACTTTGGCGAGGAAACTACTTGGCCTTCTAGTTTGTAGGACTCACCTTCGGTCAACTGATCAGGATTCTCTATGATATGGTCGTCGCTTCCCTGGTTTGTCTTGTATATTAAAAATCTTTCTTCGCCCAGGGTAGTGTTAGAAATGCGCTCCCTTGTCCTGTAAAGGTCATGCCATGATGTCCCCCTGATTCCATAAATAATGGGGGTCCTGTTGGAAGGGAACATTGCCGGTCTCCTGTTCTCTCTGTCATAAGAATCAAATGTTGTTTTCAGTGAGTCGACCATAGCTGAAATGCTCAACTTTGTTTTCCTGTCCGTATTCCTGTGGGGAAAACCATAGGAGATTAACTCGAAAGTGGCCCTTTCGCCTGGCCAGGCAATCGCACTCGCTGCACCTATGATCCCTCTTCCGTTACCAAGTTTCCTGTAAATTCCTGAACTGCCGGAAATGATCTTTTCTACGTATTCAATTGAAACAAATGATTTCACCGCCAATTCATACAGGGTCGATGGCAACTTTTCCTGTGTTATGACAATGCCCGGATTCGTATCAGGGTCTTTTTCCATGTATTTTTCAACCAGTTCCACTGCCTTACTCAGGACCTCAGCCTGATTTCCAGAATCTTCACCTTCAGGGAACGAAATAAGTGGTCTGGAACCGAAAGAACCAATCTTCACTGGATCCCCCATGCCGATACCAAGGCGCACTGAGAGACCGGCATTTCCCCTTGTGCAATGAGGCACGTTTGGGTTAAACCTGACAAGCGAGGGAAATCCAATTAGATCCTCCCCGGACTCCTCAATAATCTTAGTCATGAGGTATGTTGTGCACATTCCCTCGCGGGAATCTGTATCATCGACACCGAGATACATCTATCTGCCGAACCTCCTCTTCCTTTGCTGGTAGCTTTGAACCGCTCTGAGAAGATCAATTTTTTTCAATTCTGGCCAGTTCACTTCGCAGAAATATAACTCAGAGTAGGCAGACTGCCAGAGAAGAAAATTAGATACCCTTTCTTCTCCACTGGTCCTGAAAACAAGGTCTGGATCGGGTACACTTCCGTCATAAAGATAACTGCGAAAAGTTTCCTCATCAATTTGTTCTGGCGTTATTTCTCCATCCTTGACTCTTTGGGATATCTTTCTGACAGCATCAACAATCTCTGTTCTTCCACCATAACCAATAGCAAGATTCAGCCTGAATTTTGTGAATTCTCTTGTCTTGTCTTCAACCATTTTTATTGCTTTCCCAAGAGCTGGAGGCAAATGATCCACCTTTCCAATAACTTTGACATTTATTTCATTCTCGACAATTCTTCTGTCCGTGAGCAACTCGATTAGGCTCTTTTCTATAAGATTCATTAGAAACTGGACTTCGGACTTTTCCCTTAAAAAGTTCTCAGTGGAAAACGCATAAACCGTGACTATCTTGACACCAATATCCCGGCACCACTCAAGCACCTCCTCTAGTTTCTCCTTTCCCTTTACATGCCCGAGTACTTCAGGAAGTCCTTCACCTCTGGCGTACCTCCTGTTTCCATCGGTTATTATTGCAATATGCGAGGGGACCGGTGATTTAAGCACTTCATCTAAAAGCACTTTCTCGTACACTTCTAGTGCAATGTCACCCAGCCTTTCCCCGATCGAAGTCATTTACTATTCCTCAACGCCAGCGAATATAGATGTTTGTCCCTTGAGTAGCCGTGCACAATCCTCTTGGATTCCAGGTTTAGGCCTGCTTTTCTCATTTCTTCCATAGTGGAAGTCAGTGTCTCTATGTCTGAAATGAAGTACAGGTTTATCACTCCAGATCTGTGCAGGTGTTTTGCAGCCATTGGAATGAAGTCAACTGCCTCAAAGGGCAGGTTCATAACTATTCTGTCAAAAATACGCCTGGATTCCTTCAAATAAACGTTCGAATCCTGGCAAATGGTGCTTATGCTCCCCTTCAATTTGTTCAGTGACAGGTTCTCCTTCATCAGGTCAACCGCGAACGGGTTGATGTCCACCGCCTCTATTGTGCATGCTTTAGAAGCTGCAATGGTAATGCTGAAAGGTCCGATCCCGGCAAAGAGGTCAAGCACAACTTCCCCTTCCTTGACTTCGCTGGAGAGAATCTTTCTTTCCGTGGCCAGCCTCGGTGAGAAATACACTTTTGAAACGTCAACCTTGAATTTTAACCCATTTTCCCGGTGGATGGTCACGGTGTTATCTTTTCCTGCAAGTAATATCAGATTCCTGACCCGTTCCCCTTCACTAAGTTTCCCTCCAAAATACACGCTTTCGATCGAGTGGTTGGTTTCTATAATGGATTTAGCAATTTCCTCGGCCCTGTCAAGGGTTCTTACCTTAACTATGGCGATCTTTCCGATTACGTCAAATGATCCGGAATGCCTGGCAGGATAGTTCTTTTCATGTTTTGGTATCCCTTCATGGTCTTCGAGTTGAAATCCAGAAAGCAATTCATCTTCCTTCCGGGTAATTGGAATCAACAGCGTTTCGGCGAATCTTAAAATTTCATAATCCTTTGCAATTATGTTGCGTTTTTTGAACTCGCGTATTGTCTCTTCAGCATTGCTTTTTGGAACCTTAACGTGAAGCATTCGCAATCACCTTTGCATTTGAGATGATGGTTTCTGCCAGTCTGGTTGAAAAGTTCTTCAGGGCAACCAGATCTGACACTCTTGCTTCTGAGACTTCAGCCACAGAATGAAATCCACCGTTATACAGGCGGCGTGCTCTTACTCTTCCCACTTCTCTGATCTTTAGGAGTTCTATCACGTCCTGTTTTACACCGTCCCTTATCCTCAAAGAAAGGTTGTTAAGGTCGTTTCTTACCTGTTTTCTGTAGATAAATGCCAGTTCAGAAAGGCTGAAGAGTAACCATTCAGCTGTGGCGACCCTGCTCTGAATATCGCCAGAACCAATGCTGTATTTTTCCGTTATCGTATTGATGGGCACCTCTTCAATCCAGTCCCTCATGATAAGGGCAAGCTTAAGTGCAGAAGGATCGACCCTTTCTGTATAGAGCCGTTCACTGAATTCGTCGATAAGTTCATAATCTGACCTGAGAAATGATACCTGGGGCATGTCCGGCACATTGCTGATGCAATATAGGGCACCAAGCACCGTAAACTCACCGCTTAGGAAATTCTTGAATGCGAGTGCGCTCGTTGGATCAATGTACAGGTTGGAGACCCTGCTGCCGAAATCTGTAGCTTTCAGGTTGCCGTTGTCCCTCCTGATGAATTCATTCTCTTCCAGAAAATCAAGGCTTTCATCAATGGTAAACCTCTCTGGCAGGTCCCCTGAAAATCCCATGAAAGTGGATGAGTAAAAGTCCATCAGAGTGTCTGTGCTGTGTGCTATCCCCGATGATATCAGTGCAAGATTGTTGAACCTGAGGAGGTTTTCCTCTGACAACGATGACTTGATTTCTTCTGGTTCTTCTTCAATGTATTTTCTGCACATCTCATAAGATTGGTCGGAAGGCGCCCAGAGATAACTGTAACCTTTTGTATCATAGGTTGGCCTGCCTGCCCTTCCCATCATCTGTTTTGCTTCCATAATTGAAATGAACTGGCTGTAACCGTCGCTGAATCTTGTGAGGTCCCTCAGGATCACTGCTCTTGCAGGCAAATTGACCCCAGCTGCTAATGTTGGTGTTGCACTTATGAGCTTTATTTTCCCTTCCCTGAAAAAATCCTCAACCATCTGCCTGTTCTCGTTTGATAAACCTGCATGGTGAAAAGCCACACCCTTGGAGATCAGCTGTAGAAGAAGGGATTCCTTTGACGTCCGATCATCCTCTGCCGCCTGGACTTCCGTCCCGTTGAGTCCCAGCTCGCGTGACATTTCCACTGCAGTTTCCTCTGCCCTCCTTCTCGAGTTCCTGAAAACAAGGACCTGACCGCCTTCTGTAATGTGACGTAACGAAATCTCCTTCATGGGGTTCTTAAGCGTCTGGGTCTCTCCGTTTCCCTCCAGCCTATTCTTGAAAATTGTGTAACTTACCATAGGGACCGGCCTGAAATTGCTCTTTATGAGTTTGCATTTAAGCCAGCTGCATAACATGTCTGCATTTGAGATTGTAGCAGAAAGCCCAACGAATCTGGCGTCCGGATTGACTTTTCTTGCTGCGGTGATGAATACCTCCAGCCTCGACCCCCTCTCTTTATCACCAATTAGATGCATTTCGTCGGCAACAATTAAACCGATATCTGCCAGGAATTCAGGTTCATGGTGGAGCAGGGAATCTGCCTTTTCCGATGTCATTACAATAACATCGAATCTTGAAAGCCTTGAATACCCTTCATCGTAGTCACCCGTAGCAATTCCCACTCTGGCGCCAAGTAACTTCAATCTCTTCAGGTTGGAATAGATTTCAGAAGCCAGGGCTCTCAATGGAACAATGTAAATGGCCTTCAACCCCTTCAGATATAAATCGGTGATCGCCACCATTGCAATGAGGGTCTTTCCTGCTGCTGTTGGTACTGAAACTATAATATCAGACCCTGCCCGGAATTTCTCGATTGCTTCTTTCTGATGTGGGTAGAGGGTCAAGCCTTCGAGACCGATTATTTTATCGATTTCAGCGTTTTCATACAAACCCTCCAGCACCATTTGGAATCTCTATGACCCATAGAACGCCAGTTTATAAAATGCTGAACCTCACTCGATTAGTTCTTCTGGACTTTGAAAACAGGGAGGTCTCCCTCATTTTGTGTACAGTATCCATAAAGGGACAGGCGTGACCTCCTCTCCAGGCTTTCTCGGGGATCTCCCCAATTCAAAGGTTGAAGGAGGGATTCCTGCTCACAAAAGGTTAAATGATTGCCTATTCTTGTGCGATAAATGAGACCCCGCGTCACAATAAACGTAGCACAAAGCCTCAATGGATACATTTCTGGAAGCGGTGGGAAGAGAGTTTCCATATCCAACGAAGAAGACTTAATCAGGGTAAATAAACTGAGATCCTCCTCAGATGCAATACTCGTTGGCGCAAATACAGTGATGCTGGATAATCCAAGCTTGAGGGTCAAGCCTGAGAATGCTGATCATCAGCCTGTCAGGATAATTCTTGATTCCAGATTAAGAATCAGCCCTGACGCTTCGCTGTTTAACGGTACTTCCGAAGTTGTAATCTTCACTTCAAACAATAAGTCAACAATTCCAGGAGCCAGATTAGTTGTCAAGGACAAGGCTAATCTGCAACTGGACAACATCCTGGGAGAAATTTATGACATGGGAATCCGGAAGTTGCTAGTTGAAGGGGGGTCAAACGTTATTTCCCAGTTTCTTGAAACTGGTTTATTCGATGATTTCTTCATTTTCATAGGGAACTTGATACTTCCGTTGGATGGGACCCCGCTGTTCCAAAAAAAATTGGATGAGTCCTATATCTATGAATTTGTTGAAACAGTTGGAAACGGGATTCTTATTAAACTCAAGAGAGATTAAAGTTCGTGGAAAAAAAGGAACAGAAACCCGGGTTTCTTAAATTAAAATGGGCGGAAGATCACATGCCCCTGATGGGTGTCATTAGAAACAGGTTCAAGACCGAGAGACCTTTTGCTGATTTCAAGATCGGCATGGCACTGCACGTGGAAGCCAAGACAGGGATACTTGCGCTGCTTCTGCGAGAAGGAGGAGCGGATGTTTACCTGACCTCATGCAACCCCCTTACCTCTGATGATGAAGTCATCACCTCGCTAAGGGAGGATTTTTCACTCAACGTTTACGGGAAGAGAGGTGAGAGCCGTGAGGATTACTACAAGAATCTTGATCATGTGTTGGGCTTTTCTCCGGACATTATAATCGATGATGGAGGGGACCTCACAAGGTTATTACACACTGAGAAATCGAATCTTTCGGAAAATATAATAGGCGGGAATGAAGAGACCACCACCGGAGTTAACAGATTAAGGGTGATGGATAAGAAAGGCATTCTTAGATTTCCCATGTTCAACGTCAATGATGCAATTATGAAACACTTTTTCGATAACAGATACGGGACAGGCCAGAGCACCCTCGAAGGAATTATGGTGGCAACCAACCTCCTGCTTTCTGGAAAGGAGGCTACTGTATGCGGATATGGTTATTGCGGAAAGGGGATTGCGTCCAGACTCCGGGGACTCGGTGCACATGTTTCTGTGACTGAAATAGACCCGATGAAAGCAGTTGAAGCAGTAATGGATGGTTTTCCGGTCCGGCCGATCAGAGAATCCCTGAATAAGTCTGATTTTGCCGTCACCGCAACAGGCATGAAATCAGTGATTAGGTACGATGACTTGCTAACGGCAAAACCGGGAATAGTTCTGGCTAACGCTGGGCATTTCAACAACGAGATAGAAGTTGACAGGCTCGATAAGTTGAGCATTAAGAAGGAACCCATGAGAAAAAATGTAACCAGGTATTTTCTTGGAAATGGCAACCACGTTGATGTCTTATCTGAGGGGAGGCTTGTCAACCTTGCTTCTGGACAGGGGCATCCTGTCGAGATAATGGATATGAGTTTCGCCATTCAGGCACTGGTTGCCGAATATATCGTCAAGAATCACTCCAGTCTTGAGAATAAACTGTACCCGGTTCCGGTGGAAATCGACAATTCAGTGGCAATGCTGAAACTTCAATCCCTCGGAATTAGCCTGGACAAACTCGATGAAGAACAACTTGACTATGCGAATAGTTGGGAAGAGGGAACGTAAGTTATAGTTTTTAATATATCTGCATAATCAACTGCCGGACTAAACTAAGCCGCCGTAGCTCAGCCTGGTAGAGCGTATGCTTGGTAAGCATAAGGTCGCGGGATCGAAACCCGTCGGCGGCTTTTACTTTAAACATAAAAGCTCAGCAGGAAGTTGTGAGTGAATCACTGGTTTCGCTTCTTTAAAACAAACAGGTTGAGATTTCACACAATAATTGAATTGAATAATTTTTTTAGCGAGAGTACGTCCACCAAAGAGATATACCAGACAAAATAGTCAATTTTAGGTTAGCAAATGAGGTTTTAAAAATGATGTTACCGGAAATCCATAACCAAGGTGACTGAATCCCGTCATCCGTTTACTAATCAACTCTGCCCGGTTATATGCTTCACCAGGGCAATAGGAGCAAGAACCGCAATATCCGGCGTTGCTCTCAAGATCTTTACATCCCTGTAAAGAGTCTTGAACTCCTTCTTTACCGTCTCTCTTATCCTGTCTATGAACGCCTCACCGGCATTGGACATTCCCCCGCCGATAAGAATCAGTTCCGGGTCAAAAATGCAGGCTAAGTTGACGATTCCAATTGCTATGTAATAGATGATCCTGTCAACGATTACTCCGGCCTCCACATTCCCATTCTCCCATAATCTCAGTACCGAGCGTGCGTCCATATTCTCCGTGAACTCACTTTTTCTTGAATTCTTCTTCAGTAATCGGTACTCCTCCTTTGCATATCTCGCAACCGCAGAACCGGACGCAATCGCCTCAAAACATCCATTTCTTCCGCAGGAGCACAGGGGACCATCAGCTAGGATGACTGTATGCCCTATTTCTCCTGCAAGGCCGTGGGAGCCCCTGTAAATTTTTCCATTTACGAACAGTCCAGCCCCTATACCAGTGCTGAGAGGGATGTAAGCAAAATTTTCGGCTTCCTTTGCCAGGCCAAATTGTTTCTCAGCAATTGCAGCGCCTGCCGCGTCGTTTTCTATATGAGCTGGCACCTTGAAATGTGTTGAGAGCTCACCGACGAGATTCAGTCCTTTAACCGATGGAATATTTGGTGATGTTATCACAATGCCCTTTTTCTGGTCAATTAATCCCGCACAGATAATTCCTATGCTCGTGATCTTCAAATTTCCAGCTGTTTTTAACGCTTCCTCTCCAATCTCGAATAGTTGTTTCAAGAGTCCCTGCCTTCCAATGTTGATTGCAGTCTTTTTCTCTATCCTTGAAAATACTGTACCGTCTGTGTTCCCTACTGCTGCAAGTATCTTGCTCCCGCCAATATCGTAACCCAGAACAATCTTAGGCATACGGGTTACTCCTTCTTTCTCACTATAAGTTTTAATCCGTCTCTTCCCACTATTATGACATCACTGGATTCAGGAATAGCACCGGTGTCGGATTTGGCCTGCCACTGCTGCCCCTCAACTGAAATCCAGCCATGGTCCGTAATTTCGGATTTGGAAATAGCTTCCTTCCCGACGAGCGATTCTGTTCCAGTGTAACGCTTGGACTGAAATCCCTTTCTTAACTGCATGAGATAGAATGCAATAAACAGTGCAACGACAGCGAAGATGACTGCAATTATGATATTGTTCGTAGAGAAAGGTCCGTTGGATGAGGAACTTGAGCCATAGCTGATGTAATCAGGTGTAAGCAGAAAGGCACCCACAAGTGCGGTAATCATTCCCGTGACCAGAGCTATTCCATGCCCCATTTTAAACTCCAGCAGCATGATCACTGCCCCTATAATAATTAGGAATATTCCAAGGGGTGCAGCTCCTACAACCTCCAGGCCAACGAGTCCAAGACCAATGGAAATCAGGCCAACCACGGAAATTATCACAGTCCCATGGTATAGATCAAGCAAAATTGCAAGAGTACCAATCGTCAACAGAAGACCATCCAAGAATGAATTGCTTAAGGCAGAAAGGAACTGATCGTAAACCCCTTCGTTTACGTTCACTATGTTGTATCCTGTTAAATTCATGTCCGACATGAACTGCGAAAAATTGTCAGCCATTCCGTTTACAAGACCTATACTGGCCGCGCCAGTCGCTGAATAAGCAGTGTTGTTTGAAACCATGCTAAATGCAGCTGTTGCATTTCGATGGTGCGCCTGTGCCATGCTCACCATAAAACTCTCCATGGCGTCAGTTACATGCTGCTGTTCTCCGGATATGTTCTCAGAGACTATTGGCGTGGATGGGCCGATAAACGATCCAGGCCCCATGAAGATTGTGTCGGTGGCCATTGCAATATATGATCCTGCTGACGCCCCCCATCCATCCGGTTCTATGTATGTGTAAACCGGGATGTGCGTTTCCGTCTGGTTAATTAATGAAACTGTCTGGTTCATATCAGACAATAATCCCCCTGGAGTGTTCATTTCTATTACTACTGCCTTGAAAGAAGAATAATCGAGAGAAGAGAGAGCCTGCTGAAACATAGCGGTGGAACCAGCATCGACGGGATAATCCATGTGAATTACCATTACGTTTTGGGCGCCGCTGCTTGCAGTGTTACCCGACGCAGCTACATTAGTAGCAGTAATAAGTACAACGAATCCTATAATCAGCAAGCCGAAGACTTTCAACGACAAATCATTAGAACTGTTTATATAAGTTTTGACACATTGCTTTTTTCTGTTTCTACGCCTATAATCGTGGCGTTATAATCAATTTTTGAAAGCACTAAAGAAAATGGATAGTTCCCTGAAAAGAAACTAGATTATGTTGACCAGGAATCCACCGAGAAAGCCAGTCATCAAGCCTATGAACAATAATGGACTTAACTCGGTTTTTTCTGAATGCTTAAAAAGGGACCTCAACATGGGTATAATAACGTAGAAAATTGTGCCTATTGCAAATGAATCGAAGGCAACATTCAGGTAACCGCTTGTGAAATAGTACCCTGCAACGCTTCCCAGGATTGTTGGGAAAGCCCCAACTGAAAAAAGGAGGGAAACTGCAAACAATTTCGGTTTCTGCTCTCCCAAGAATGGCGAAATGATGGGAAATCCTTCTGTGAAATTTTGTAGCACAAATCCTGCAAAGATTACCAGCAATAGGCCGGTAATACCAGCATTCCAGTTAGCACCAAAAACCAATCCCTCGGTCAGATTCTGGAAACCTATTGCAATAGCTATTATTAGTGAAATGTGCATGGGCCGAATTACTCCATCCTGAGTCTTTATATGATTTTCCAAAGCGAAAAGCAAAAAGAATGAAACCCCAACACCCATAACAAATATCAGGGCTATGACCGGGTTAGCAATGTAAGAACCTGCGGGGTAAAGAGAACCGGCTACATCTGAGAAAATGTCGGCCAGAAGAAAAGTAAGTATTCCGACTGCAATCGAGGTGAGTAGAACAATTGATCTTTGTCCCATTTTCTTCGCAAAGATTATGGGCAATGACAAAAATATCGAGAACCCCATAATGGCGCTAAATACCATTAATTCTGAAAATGAACCAACAGTCATTGAATTTCCTCAATTGATTTGTTAAACAATGTATCTTCCCCAATTCCGTAATTTCTGAATAAAATTACAATCATACTTAGGTTTACCTAATATGCGGAATCCTGCGGCATATAAAATACTTCTTCAACTGCTATAACTACAAAGGGTGCTTTCCTAGAATTCCCTAATAATAAGGAATCGTTTGATAACACCAGGGAATATTTCAAATGCCCAGAATTTGTAGGGGTGAAGTTATATGCACTTGCGCAAATATTTTGCTGTTTAAATATTGAGTCAAATGAATGTTGTCGGAAGGATTAATTCCTGCAGGCTGCATTATTACTGCGAAAGATGTGGGCATGAGAATACTTTCTGCCAAAATTATTGTTATTTTGACAGGTACCTTCATCATGGTCCTGGGATTTTCTGAGCACTTTTTAAATTTGGTTTTGTCGGTGCTGCACAAGCTTTCAGGCTGAAAGATGAAACGTATATATTACTGGCAGGAAATCACCTGCTAGAATGGAAAGGACCTTAATTTCTGAAATCGGTTCGCTGGAAGGGATTGTGACTGTTCTTGGATGGGCACAGGAGATTAGAATTCTTAAGAACATTGCCTTTTTGATAGTCAGGGACGTCACTGGACAATGCCAGGTGACGATTAAGGGAAAGATAGATGGCGTTGACATCCCATCAATAACCAGAGAATCAGTAATTCAGGTGAAGGGGAAAATAGTAAAAAATTCACAAAGTAAATCCGGCCCTGAAATCCTGGCAACTGAAATTACTGTATTGAATAATTCTCTCTCGCCCCTTCCGCTGGCTCCTTTCGACCCAGTTAACGCTGACATAGAAACCAGATTGAATAACAGGTTCCTGGATTTGCGGAAAAGGGAACACCTTGCAATTTTCAGGATAAAGAGTTCTTTAATGTTCGGAATACGTGAATTTCTACACTCGCAACATTTTATAGAGGTTCAGACCCCAAAGATAGTTTCTTCGGCAACCGAGGGAGGAGCTGATCTGTTTCAAGTTCAGTACTTTGATCAGAAAGTCTATCTAAATCAGTCTCCGCAACTTTACAAGGAAATTCTGATATCGTCCGGATTTGACAGGGTGTTTGAAGTTGGACCAGCCTTTAGGGCGGAAAAACATAATACCGTGATTCATCTGAACGAGTTCACTTCTGTAGATATAGAGATGGGATTCTCGAATCATGAAGATGCAATGGCAATGCTGGAAGGTGCAGTCAAGTCAGCGATCGCCACAATGCAAAAAGATAATCCTCAGGATCTCTCGGTCCTGAATGTCAAGATTGAAAAATACGAAAGACAATTTCCAAGAATAACTTTCAATGAATGTCTAACGTTGCTAGAGAAAGAAGGAGTGATGCACTCTGCCAATGTGGATTTCAGCCCTGAAGATCTGAGAATAATTGGGTCCAACTTCGATGGATTTTATTTTATCACCAAATGGCCTTCTTCCCTGAGGCCCTTTTATACGATGCCTGATGAAACTGACCCGGGAATCACAAATTCATTCGACCTCCAGTTCAAAGATAAGGAAGTCACTTCAGGCGCTCAAAGGGTGCATGATCCAGAGTTGTTAAGGAAAAGGTTTGCTGCAAAGGAATTGAATCCTGTCGATTTCGACTTTTATCTTAAGGCTTTTGAATTTGGGATGCCTCCGCATGCCGGTTGGGGCCTTGGACTGGAAAGGCTTACAATGATCCTTCTCGGTCTCAAGAACATACGTGAGTGCACCATATTTCCTAGAGATAGAACCAGACTCAAACCTTGAGCTAAACAAAATAATTCATACCTGCGGGCGATAGGGTCAGCATGGCTAAAGTTGGAGTTATCGGCTTGGGAAACATGGGGTCTTCCATAGCCGAAGTTATGGCATTCAATAATCAGGATGTGTTTGTGACCGATAGGACACAGGAACTGATAGATAAGGGAATGAAGAACATCAAATCAATTCTGGAGTCCCAGGTAAAGTATTTCGCTGGCAGAGCCGGCAAGGAAATTGCAAAGCTTGAAAAACTCGGCATATCGTTGACCGATGACCAGAAGGACATAATCAAGAAGAAATTCCCTCCAGAGATCAACCCTGATACAGAAAAGAAGATTCTTTCAAACATTACTCCCATCACTGATTACAAAGATTTTTCAGAATGTGATTTTGTAATTGAAGTTGCATTTGAAAGCATGGATGTCAAGAAGGATATTTTTGTTTCACTGGACAAATACCTCGGACCTGACGCAGTAATATGTTCAAACACTTCATCCCTCAGCATCACAAAGCTTGCGTCATTTGCCAGCAGGCCAGAAAGATGCATTGTAACTCACTTCTTCAATCCACCGTATACGCTTCCACTGGTTGAAGTGGTAAAGGGGCTACGCACTTCCACAGAAACATACGAAAAAATAATGAAATGGCTTCCCACCCTGAAGAACCATCGCAGCAACCTTCAACCGGTAACAGTAAAGGAAATGCCTGGGTTCCTGGTTAACAGGGTGCTTGTCCCAATGATGAATGAGGCGATTTACATTTTAGATGAAAACGGTGCATCGCCGGAGGACATTGACAAGTCGATGAAACTGGGCGCTGGAATGCCAATGGGTCCTCTTGAACTGTGCGACATGGTCGGTCTTGATATAACACTGGACGTGATGAACGTGCTTCATGAAGAATATGCAGACCCAAAATACAGGCCATCGCCACTGCTGAAAAGAATGGTGGATGCTGGAAAACTAGGAAGAAAAACTGGAGAGGGATTCTTCAAATATCGTTAATCTTCTTTCTCGTCGTTTCCCTTTCTTCCCTGCCTGTTTAGTATTACCATGGTGGGCTCTACAATGTATTTCTTCTCTGATGCCCGGAATATGGAAAATAAGGCTGACTTTCGGTCGTTGCCGTCAAAAACCTTCCATATCTCCTTAATCATCGTCTTGTTGGTCTCAAGTTCAACATAAATTGGATTTCCCTTGTGATACCAGGTCGCAATTACGTAGTTATACGCAGGAGCCAGCTCAAGATCTTCGCGGTCGATTTCAACATCAATTTTCTGACCTAAAGAAAGTTTCACGTCGTACCCTGACTTCGCAATGTAGGATTGTATATAATCTTTTTACGCTGACACTGTAAACAACAGATTCTTATTGCACCTTTTCTATAAGTCGTATGCCGAGGGTCTTTTCCAGCTTCCTGGCAGTGCGGAGATCTGGCATCAATGCATTTCTTTCTATGCTGGACAGGACGTTTTTCCTCTCCATTATCTTTTTTGCAAGGTCATCCTGCGTCCAGCCAATTTTTTCTCTTGCGTTCTTGATTAATTCCCCGTAATCGTCAACGAGCATAGTGTTTTCCATATCCTTATCGCTTACCGACCGCTTTACTGGCGGCTTCTTTGCTACCTGGGGCCTGGAACTTGCAATCGGTGGAGGTGGGAGAATGATACTCTTAACTGTCTCCCTTTTCCTTTCCACAGGAATTCCATACTTTACACAACTGTCGCAGACCAGTAGAACCGCAGACTCAATTCTGACTTTGGTAAGCTTGGTTGTTCTGGTGCCACACATCTCGCATTCTGGCATGTTATCAATAATAAGAAGGTGATATATGTATAATTACCATGATTGGTGCCAGTTCAAACCTTGTCATCAGGAAAAATTCCATTTACACAGTATCCTCCTACGGCAAATCCGTTTATGGCGAAAGAGTCTCCCGAAACGGTGGAACATTTTTAAGACAGTGGGACCCCAAGAGAAGCAAGCTGGCAGCCTTGCTCCAGAAGCGAAAAGACTTTTTCCCGTTTAAATATGATTCCAGAGTACTTTACCTGGGTGCTGCGTCCGGAACAACTTTGAGCCACATCTCGGATCTTGCGAACAAGGGCATAATTTATGGGGTAGAGGTCTCTTATGAACCATTCCTTAAACTGCTTTCCCTTGCAGAAGACAGGAATAATATAATCCCTATACTGGAAGATGCAAGGGCACTGGAAAAGTTCTCTTTCATGATTGACTCACCAGACGTTATTTATCAGGATGTATCCCAGAGGGACCAGGTTTCAATATTCAACCAGGCAATTCACAATTGGCCATCGATAAAGTTTGGGTTCCTGGTCCTGAAAATCAGGTCCATTTCGTTTTCCAGGAAGGAAAGCGAAATCCTGAAGACCGCGTTGGATGGAATAAGGGGAATGAATGTGGTTCATTTCCTTGACTTGAGACCATTTCACCTGAATACCTTCATGATCTGCTTAAGGCGAAATCAGTAATAATTTAATGCAAGGTAGGACATCCAGAATTCAGGATTATGTCAGAAACAGACTACTCTTCCTTCAATGAGATTGGGTTAACGCGCCAAAAATGCTTAAACTGCGGTAAGCACTTCTGGGCCAGCACTAAGAGGAAAAACTGCGGAGATTCGGATTGTGACAGGTACACTTTCCTGGGAGCAGGCATGGTTCCCCAGCCATACAGCGTTTCCAGGATGCGATCAAAATTTATTGATTTCTTCAAGGAAACGCATGGTTTCGTAAAACCATACCCTGTTGTGCCAAGGTGGCGGGAAGACGTCCTTCTCGTCAATGCTTCTATTTACAATTTCCAGCCTCATGTGACTATGGGGTATGCCAAACCTCCTGAGAACCCTCTCGTAATGTCTCAGCCCAGCATACGCATGATGGACGTAGACAACGTGGGCGTAACCGGCAGGCATCTTACCGGTTTCGAAATGATGTGCCACGATTCATTTAACTACCCTGACAAGGAAGTGTACTGGAAAAATGAAACCATCAGTTACTGCAATTCCTTATTGACAAAATCGCTTGGAATCGACCAGGCAAACATTACCTATACGGAGAAGCCCTGGTCCGGGGGTGGAAACGCAGGGAATGCCCTGGAAGTGTTCGTTGGTGGTGTGGAAATTGCCACTCTTGTCTTTATGGATCTTAGAAAAGACAGGAATGGTACAACGCAGATCGATGGCGATTATTACTCCCCCATGGAACTTAAAATTGTAGATACCGGCTATGGGCTGGAAAGAATGACCTGGCTCTCCAAATCAAAGGGTACCATATATGAAGCGGTATACCCGGAGCTGGTATCCCACCTGATTGACAA
Organism: Thermoplasmatales archaeon; assembly: GCA_014874365.1. Taxonomy (GTDB): domain Archaea; phylum Thermoplasmatota; class Thermoplasmata; order Thermoplasmatales; family Thermoplasmataceae; genus JACWAH01. The sequence goes on along the minus strand of JACWAH010000001.1, from coordinate 65,356 downwards.
GGCTGAAGTCAGGGAGTTGCCTGAAGAATACCTGATGCAGTATCTGGACCTGGCTATACACAGCAATCCCTATAACGAAAGAGAGGTGATTTCTCAAACCACTGGTCTCCTGTCGAAAAAATTCCCGCATTTTAAAGAGAGGGAATTCCTGGAATCCCTTACGAAAATGCGTTCGGTATGGTCTCTCGCCGATCATTCCAGGTCCCTGCTTTTCATGCTGTCCAGCTACGTGATCCCCTCTAACGTGAAGGTGGGTTATCTTGCAAGGATGCTTATCAGGAGATCATTAAGGCACTTCCAGAACCTGGGAATTAAGGAAGACCTTGGGGAGCTGCTTGAACTGCAATATGCAAGCTATAAAGATATAATCGGAAGCTTTGATTTCGATTTTTCCAACATTTTGCTGGAGCGGGAGAGATCCAAATATGAGGAAGTTCTCAAAAGCGGCACAGCTTTGGTGCACAGGATAGTCGACAAGAAAGGAAAACTATCGCAGGATGATTTCAGGCAGTTATACGAATCCCATGGAATACCTTATGAAACTATTTCCCAAATCGTTAAGGAGAAAACCGGCGAAACACCGGAGTATCGACCTATTCCGGTCAAGGAAACGATAGAGCAGGTAGAGGTAAAGGATGTCCCATCAATTGAAAAGTATGATACCAGAGCATTGTACTATGATGATACTTCCATCAGGGAATTTACTGCCATTGTGATTCAATCTGGAAAGGATTTTGTTGTACTGAATCAGACTGCCTTTTACCCGGAAGGTGGAGGACAGCCATACGATACCGGTTTTCTTTATTATGGTTCCAGGAAGTTTTCTGTCAGGGCAGTACAAAAGATCAACGGTACAATAGTGCACTGGGTCGACGGGAAAATACCTGAAAAAGTGAGGGTAAGGGGAGAAATTGATAATGATAGAAGGGACAGGCTCATGGTCAGTCACTCTTCAACACACCTGCTACTGGCTGCAACCAGGAAAGTCCTGGGTCCACATATTTGGCAGAGCGGAGTGCAAAAGGGTACGGATTATTCCAGGCTGGATGTCACGCATTACGAGAAAATTAGTGATGAGGATATTCGTAAGATAGAAAAGCTCTGCCTGGAATTGATAAAAGCTGGCAAGAAAATATCAGTCAGGATGATAGAATGGAACCTTGCCCTGAAGAAATATGGCTTTGGACTTTTTCAGGGTGGCGTGCCTCTTTCGAGTAAATTGAGAGTCGTAGAAATAGAGGACACGGATGCTGAAGGCTGCGGTGGCACTCACCTTAAAAGTACCTCGGAAATAGGAATGATCAAGATCGTGAAAGTCGAGTCCATCCAGGAGGGAATTCAAAGGATTATCTTTGCTTCCGGAATTGGTGCACTTGAATACACGCAAAAACTCCACGATTTTTACAGCAGTACCATCCCGGCCTTAGCTTCTGGCATTGATACAGCTTCCCAGAAATTTGCGAAGGTTTTCGAATCCTATCTGGAAAATAGAAAGCGATATGGGAAGACTTTGGACGAACTTGCAGATCTGCTGATTCTCACAGCTGAAAGAAAGCTGGAAAATGGAATAGAATATTTCACAGGGAAAGCTGAAATTTCTGAAGATTTGATCCCACTGCTGGTTCCGCGTGTAAAGAAAATAGGCAGCCCTTTAATGGTAATTTCCAAGAAGTCCGGAAGTCGCATATTAACATTGATCTCCGACAGAGAGGATGCCAGAAAATTACTCTTCGACATAATGGGAAAAAATAAGGTGGTATCCGGAAATAGCAGGATAGCCTCATTGAATTTAGGTTCTGCAGATGAAAAGTTAATATCGTGAATTATTCATAGGTAAAGAAGGGACAAGTGGATTGAGCGACTTCAAGGAGTATGCAGAGTTATTCAAACTCATACATGGAGATTTACAAGTTGAATCTAACGAGGAAAAAGAAGGAATAATTATCTTCTCACTTGCGCCCGGAGAACTTCGAAGAATCGATTTCGACCTGATTGTGTACAAATGCAAAAGGATAGGCTACCTACCGTTCACGGTTGAAGACGAGCCGGATAAACTCTTCGTAATCAAGCTTGAACAAAGGGAAAATTCCAGGCTTGTGTTAAGGATGGTTCTATTTGTAATTACGATAATTTCCATAATCTATGCAGGGTACGCTTATTCTGCCCTTTACAATTCAACATCTACTGGAGAGGTCATAACAACCGATTTACTGACTTTCTTCCTTCCGATGGCGGGATTCCTCTTCTTCCGTGAACTGGGAAGATTTTTCGCAAGGAAGAGTTCCGGCATGAGTTATTCCTTTCCAATCCTTATTCCGGATCCATTATTCTTTGGAACGGGCGGAAGCATATCGACATCTGATGATGTTTACAAGGATAGAAAGACGATGATAGAATGCGGTGGAGCACCGATTCTTTTTGGATTCGTCTATTCCATTTTCATAATTGTTGTTGGCGGGTTTATCAATCCGACTTACCCTCTTTCTGGCCCTGTAGGAAGCATGCCTTATACTTCCATCGGGTATCCTGTTGCATTCTACTATTTCTTCAGTTTTGCAATACCAATGAACGGGTTCATAAATCCCATGGTTTTTGTTGGTTGGGTGGGCCTTTTTGTTTCCGCGTTAAATTTTGTTCCAATTGGCTTTCTTGATGGAGGGTTATTTTGGAAGGGCTTGCTGGGGAAAAAATTCAAATTCGTTTCTTACGCTTCCGCTGTTGCCCTGATTGGCCTTGGTTTGATTTACCCGGAGTTAATAATCATACCTGTTTTCTCTATTTTTCTTGGATTGAATGGCGCTGAACCGCTGAATGGAAACACCCCGCTTCCTCATTACGCAAGCGCGTCACTGGTTGCCATATCCATTGTAATTCTGGTCAGCATGGTTCCGATCCACCATTTGCCATCCCAAATCAAGCTCTCTGTGCAGGTTATGGATCCAACAATCCTGGTGGATAACGAGTCAAATGGTACAGGCAATTTTTCAGTAAAGCTCGTAAATACGGGAAATGCTCCGGTGGACCCCTCATTCTCGTTTTTCCCGACCCTGCAAGTTGCTAACTATTCTGTCAGCAACCTGCAACCTGGTTCCTCAGAAACAATTACTTTTTATGCAAACACATCCGGCATGACTCCTGGACGGCACAACTTTACCTTTACAGTCTATTCAGGAACTTATTATACCACTTCTTCTCTGACTTTCATATCCGTGGATGAAACCAAAAATCTGCTGTTTAACAATCAACATAATCCATATTCGGTACACAATTACAGAGTTGGAAATCCTTTAAACCTGACGCTTGTTGACGATACTAGCAGCGAAATAAACATAACTCTATATGTCATAACTTCAACCCCAATTGCTTTCACGATGTCGATCGATGCCTCCCAGTTCTATAAGGAATCATCCAACAGCCCAGGATCGCCACTTTCGTTCAATTCATTCCAGATAACGCCATTCGCCAATACATCCATGCAGTTCACGGCGAAGGGTAGCGCCCAGTGGACTGAGATAGTTGCCGTTACTGCTAATTACAGTGCCGCAATCTGCTACATTGATGCGGGATGAGGAAGATAGCATTCTTTATCAACCCACGAGCGGGCGAGGGTAAGAAATTAGGCTTGAAATCATCCGACGATATCCCGCAGGCAGATTATTCAGAGTCTGAATCAACTATTATTGGCAGAAACTTTGTCTCCTCGATAACTTTTCCTGAGTCTGTGCATCTAATAATGCCTGATTTTGAGATTTACAAAAGTGACGGGTTCATGCAGTTCCCGTATACGCTAGTGAAGGGATGGAATAATCCAAGTTCAAGCGCCGACACAAAAAATTTCGCTAAAAAAGCAATCAGCGAAGGAGCTGAACTTTTGGTGTTCGTTGGTGGAGATGGGACAGCACGGGATTTACTGGATGCCGTTGGACATGCCGTACCCGTAATAGGCGTGCCGGCAGGAATTAAGATGTACAGTTCCGTATTCGCCTACACCTGGATGGATGCAGTGAAGGAACTGGAATTCTTCCTATCCAATTCCGTAAAGTTTGAGGATAAAGAAATACTTGACTACGATTTCAAGGAAGATCGCCTTAAACTGTTTGGCGAAATGAGTGGAATTCAGTCGAAAACATACAATCAGGACCCGAAACAGGTCTTTGCCTCTACGGATATTTCCTCGCTCGGGTATGGGATTGCTGCTGATATGAGTTCTGAAATATCGTACATAATTGGACCCGGATCAACCTGTAATTCTATTCTGGAAGCACTTGGTGTTCCTGGAACAGATCTGCTTAACTTTAAGATTGTCAAAAATAGAAGGGTAGTTAAGAGTAGGGCAGGAGAGGAGGACATCCTTGCAGCAATGAAAGATGGGAACTACAGGTTGATTATATCTCCAATCGGTGGAATGGGGATTCTTGTGGGCAGAGGCAATTATGAACTATCTGACCGGGTCCTGACCGAGTTGAGGCCAGAGAATCTCATCATTGTCGCTACAAGGGAGAAAATGATCCCGATAAATGAGATAATCATGATTGCTCCAGTTGCAATTTCAGATAGATTTGGCCAGTACGTTAGAATAAGCGTTGGCATTGATGAGTTTGTAATTAAGAAACTCAAGATTATCGCAACGTCGCGAAGAAATTAATATTGATCCCTTATTCACTGGGAAGATTGAAATCTCAGCACTCGCGGAACAGGATTTTTGCGGACTTGACAAAATATATGAAGCGCTCACCAAGCGCCAGGGTCTATGTGGCCCCCGTCGTCGTTTACCTCATACTCTCATACTTCCTGTTTCATTCAGTGTGGCAGAGCCTGTTGCTTTACGCCCTCCCGGCTTTACTCGTGATCTGCTCAGATGAAATTTTCGTTCATTATGCTAATTTCTACTTTCCTTCAAGAAGAATTTACTTCCTGAATTTTTCCACTTTCACGGTATTCTCAATACTAGCCTGGATTACATTCACTGTAAAACTTCCAATTGGGGGCGCCTATGGTGCAATCCTTTTCAGCTGGAGTGCAGTGTCCTTTCTCAGAGTTATACTTTATTACCCATATTATTCTGGAGAACCAAAAAAACTTTATCTCCCCAGCATGTTCCCGATAATCATTTCTGCAGTATTGTCCATCTTCATCGGAGCCTCGTATGTCTACTTGCTCCCCTCCCTAATAAGCGGAACCCTGTTTTACTTGTTTGGAATAGCATTCGTACAGGTTTCCATAAGAGATTTTCAGAAAGAGTTCGGTGTTAGCCCGATTACAGTTCTAAACATGTTCCTGAACTTGCGGACGGAAGAAGAGCACGAGGGTCTTGAATTTTTCAAGATGATATACAGCAATGAAAGAGAAGTCCCGGTAAAGGTGGTCTCAGTTGTGAAGGAAAACGGAAGTATCCTGAGAATGGTATTTCCATACGTGCATCCCGGCCCTTTCGGCAAATTTGGCAGCAGCAACCTGCCGGAAAAGCTTTCCAGTTACGTAGCGAACAGGAAGGAAGATCTGATGGTATTCCACACTACCACCACTAACAGCAATAACTGCAGGGATGAGCAGGATGTAGTTGCGATAGCAGAAGCGGTTAAAGAGTCTATTAACAAATCCGTTGAACTTCCAGGAATCTCAAGATTCAGGAAACTCAGCGTATCTGGTGTCTCTTTGGGAATTCAACGGTTTGGTGATGTTCCATTCGTTTCCTTCATTCCAGATAGGGAAAAGTTTGACGACGCATCGTTTGAAGAAAGCCTTGTACTTTCAGATGCACTGATCAGATCGGGCACGAAAGATGTAATTCTAGTTGATTCTCAGAGCTATTTCTTCCACGGAGCCCCAATACTTTCAGAATTGCACAGGTTTCAGAAAGCCATATTGAGAGAATACAACAGGCTTGAGATAAATCAGGATATTATAGCTGGTTATGGAAAAACTGAATTAACGAGCCCGGGAGTCGGACCAATGGGAATTCAGGCCCTTGTCATCGGGAATGGCAAGTCCCTTCATTGTTACATGCTGTCAGATTCAAACAACATAACTCCTGAATTAATTGGTTCAATAAAAGAGAAAGTGCCGCAGCAAGTGACAAGTATAGAATTCTATACGACGGATAACCATGTTGTTAATAGCAGCACTCTTGACATGAATCCTCTGGGGGAAAGAGACGATCTTTCATTGGTGCGGGAAAAAGCACTTGATTCCATTGAATTGGCCTTGAAAGATATTGGAAAAGCGAAAATATTCTATGGTGCGTCTACGGCAAAAGTTCACATGGGCGAAGAAGGCATTTTCAAACGGCTGAATAGCACCGTTTTCCAGGCTTTGCATACAGCAAAATATGCGATTCTGGCGACTAGCGTTTCATCTCTATTGCTTTCAGGATTAGTTTTCTTCATTCTCTCTAAGTTTGCCTAAAATATCTCTAGAGTGATATTCCAGCAATAGATCAAGCATGACTATTGAAGCGCAAGATTGTACCACCGGAACTGCTCTTATTCCGATGCATGGATCATGCCTCCCCATGACCGTAATTTTTTCGGCTTTGAGGGTTTTCAGGTTCACCGTATCCTGTTCAATCCTGATCGAAGAAGTTGGTTTTATCGCGACGTTAAATGCAATTTCCATTCCGGTGGTCAACCCGCCGAGTATTCCGCCATTGTGATTGTTTTGAACTTCCACCCGCTGGTTTTGAAAAGAATATTCATCGGTAGACTGAGAACCGAGCATCCCTGGGAATTTGAAACCGGACCCGAATTCGATCCCTTTTACTGCCGGTATGGAGAATATGAGATGCGAAAGCATGGATTCAACGGAATCAAAGAATGGTTCTCCGACTCCTGCAGGCATTCCCTTTATTCTGGTCGCAATTTCGGCTCCAACTGAGTCGCCATTCTTCATTAGATGCCTTAGAATGTTCTCTGCCTCTGCATTCTTCTTATCATCAGGTATTCTTGTTTTGAACCTGTAAACTTCTGCTTCGTCAAACCATTCTTGAGTCTGGAATTCGATTTCCCCCATCCTGGCGATGTATGAGGTCAGTTCTATCCCAAGCTTTTGAAGCAAATCGGTTGCTATTGACCCTACTGCCACCAGAGGCGTGGTCATCCTGCCTGAAAAAAATCCCCCCCCACGGTAATCCCTGTATTTTCCATATCTGATCCATGAAGGATAATCGGAATGGCCCGGCCTCGGAGTGAATTGAGTTTTTTCGTATGTCGATGATATGACGTCCTTGTTTTCTATAGAAATAACAACAGGACCGCCATTGGTATGTCCGTCCATTACTCCGCCTTTTATTGTGAAAGCGTCTTCCTCTTTCCTCTGTGAGGTAAACTCGCTGATGCCTGGTCTTCTCCTGAGCAGCCATTTCTCTATTACTTTCTCGGAGATAGGAAGACCTGACGGCAATCCTTCTATTCTTCCTTCCACAAAATTTGAATGTGACTCTCCGGATAGTGAAATGACAATGTTTCGGCCAAATGAAAAAGACATGGAGCTTAATTCCTCCTGAATAGACAAACTTTTGCAGGATTACTGGCTGGCAGGAATCAAAGATTTTGTTGGAAGCTGGATTTTACAAAATTTTTCAACCATTTTAATACAAAACTATTAATCGTCAGATTGAATTTGAGTAATCGTGACTGAGGAGCAAGAAAATATTGAGCAGTGGGTACATTCTCTTAACATAAAGAGCACTGCTGATATACCGGTTCCGAAAGTATTGTTCGATCAGGTAATCGGACAAGAAGAAGCCGGTTATGTTGTAAAGAAAGCTGCGTTACAAAAAAGGCACGTTATGCTGATTGGAGACCCTGGAACCGGCAAGTCCATGCTCGCCCAGTCGATGAGCGAATTCCTTCCAAAGGAAGAGCTTGAAGATATTGTTGTTTTCCCTAACCCTGAAGACTCAAACAGGCCCAGGGTAAAGACGTATCAGGCTGGAAGAGGAAAGGAGATAGTAAAACAGTACCAGGTAAAAGCCGAGAGAGATCGAAGAGACCGTTCCAGAGGAATAATTGTTATAATATTCTCAATTTTCCTTCTTGGAATTATACTTGCGGGGATATTCATTTCGCAGGGCAACGATGGTGAGGCCTTTGACCTCCTGTTCCTTTCAATAATTGCCGCAGTGATTTTGTACTGGGCAATGGCACTTAACCCTGCTGCCAGGGCTGAAAAGGCTATGATACCTAAGCTGCTTGTCGGACATACACCAACTGACAAGCCACCATTTATGGACTCCACGGGTGCACACTCTGGAGCGTTGCTTGGGGATGTTAAGCATGATCCTTTCCAGTCTGGCGGATTGGAAACTCCAGCTCATGACAGGGTCGAAGCTGGAAACATTCATAAGGCACATAAGGGAGTGCTATTCATTGACGAGATCAATCTGCTGAGACCGGAGAGTCAACAGGCTCTGCTCACTGCGATGCAGGAGAAGAAATTCTCAATATCCGGGCAGAGTGAAAGAAGTGCCGGGGCCATGGTTCAGACGGAACCCGTACCATGCGATTTCATTCTTGTTGCTGCCGGGAATCTGGACGCCGTTCAGGGGATGCATCCTGCTCTCAGGTCGAGGATAAGAGGTTACGGGTATGAGGTATACGTGCGGAGCAACATGGATGACAGTGACGAAAACAGGAAGAAACTTGTTCAGTTTATTGCCCAGGAGATTGCTAAAGACAAGAAAATACCACATTTCGATCCATCTGCAATAATAGAAATAGTGAAGGAAGCCCAGAAGAGATCCGGAAGGAGGGGAAAGTTAACTCTCAGATTAAGGGAACTGGGTGGACTGATCAGGGTTGCTGGAGACATAGCGGTTACTGAAAATGCAACAATTGTGGATTCCAAGCATGTGATTGCAGCCAAAAACATCAGCAAGCCCCTTGAACAACAGGTTGCGGATAGAAGCATAGAGATAAAAAAGCTGTACAAGACTTTCAGGTCAGAAGGAAAGAGCGTAGGCGTAGTAAATGGACTCGCCGTTATGGGATCGTCAGATTCCGGAATGGCAGACTTTTCAGGAGTCGTCATGCCTATCGTCGCCGAGGTGACACAGGCACAGCACAAGGGTCAGGGAACTGTGATTGCTACTGGAAAACTTGGAGAAATCGCAAAAGAAGCTGTGCAAAACGTCTCAGCAGTAATAAAGAAAATAACTGGCAAGGATATTTCTGATCTGGACTTGCACATTCAGTTTATAGGTACTTATGAGGGTGTGGAAGGGGATTCCGCAAGCATATCAATTGCGACCGCGGTAATCTCAGCCCTGGAGAATATACCGATTGATCAGACCCTAGCAATGACTGGCTCTCTCACGGTCAGAGGAAACGTTCTCCCTATTGGTGGGGTCACAGCGAAAGTTGAAGCAGCAATTGAGTCAGGTATGACTAAGGTCGTTGTGCCTGCGGCTAACTTTGGAGATATCATTCTTGACGAGAGTCACAAGAACAGGATCGAAATCATACCGGTCAATAACATAAAGGACGTCCTGGAGATAGCCCTGGATAAGTCGCCGGAAAGACAAAAATTTCTTGGTGGAATATCCGAGTTGTTCACCACTGGAAAACCTGCTGCTGTAAGAAAGAAAGACCCAAATGCAGTGTGATCTGGAGTATTTTACTCCTAATGGTCTTCTTACCGAAAATGCTATTATAGAACTTGTTTCAATGCGGCCAGATGAGATTTTTTTCCTGGATGCAGATAAACTCATAAGCGAGAAGCAGGTAAGAATTGCAGTCGAGGAATCTAATACACTCATGGAAAAGGATATTCGAGTCAAGAGAAAGGCCTCGTTGCTTATGATGTTACTAAGCGGTAAGCGCCAGATCAGCGAAGCGGTCAAGGCAGTAGGTATCACTACTAAAACCAAGCATGTACTATGCGTTTCCGTAGATGGAAAACCCTCTAAACTGAGCAAAGTATTAAAGAAGGATAAATTCTGTCTTCCTTCAGACCTCCATGAGCGTGACAAGGAGGTATTCTTCAGGATCAGCTCGGGTGAATTCTATGCATCTCAATAGAATTGTATTTAAGTGAATTGTTATTTCCGGAATCTGCATGATAAAGATATTCCTTCTGAAAAAATCAGATAAAGGGATAATAGATACTGCAACTTCAGACGACATTGTAGGAAGGCAGACTCTTATTACAAAGGAAGGTTCTCAATACGGAATGAAGGATGATGAACTTCTGTTCATAATCCAGGGCAGCGATGAAGCGGTCCAGACTGCCTCTAAGATTATTGGCAAATCAGCCAAAGTTCTTGATGCCAAGAAAACCAGCAAGATCATGCAGCAGATTAAGGAAGAGGAAGACAAGGCAGACCAGGGAATGGGGTTTCTCTTTGGCTAAGCCAGCATGCCTGATTATAGTCACCGGCATGCCAGGGTCTGGAAAGGACGAGTTTATCAAGGTATGCGTGGAAGAAGGCTTCAAGGATCTGCATATGGGTAATGCGGTGAGAAAATATGCTGCGATGTCAAATATTGCCATAAGTGATGCAGATATAGGGAAATTTGCAACAGCTGAACGGGAAAAATTTGGCAAAGACATATGGGCTAAAAGGACTTTAATGGACATAGATGCCCCGTTAATCGTGATTGATGGACTGCGAAGCTACGAAGAGCTGGAATATTTTATGAAAGAAGCGGAAACGGAGCAATTTTACCTTTTTGCCATCTTCGCAAACAGAAAAACCAGGCTGGAGAGAATAGTAAAGAGGAACAGGAATGACGACGTCCACAGCCTTGAAGAACTCATTAGGAGGGATAACCGTGAGCTGGACTGGGGAGTTGGCAAGGCAATTGTGTTATCTGACAAAATGCTGGTAAATGACTCTTCCCTTGATTTATTCAGGTTGGAGTCTCGATCTGCAATTAGGGAAATTCTAGGCAAGAATTGCTAACTTACTGCTTTATTGCGTAATCGTGAATTGCGCTGAAGAAATCCTGGCCGAATACTTTACCTACTGAATGATCCCGGCTTACAAACAATTTTCTTTCAGGATGAGGCATCATTCCAATTACGTTTCCAGATTCGTTTGATAATCCGGCAATATCACCTGCGGAACCATTAGGGTTCCAGGGATAACCGGCAGTTTCCCCTGTTTGGTTTGAATACCTGAACAGCACCAGATTGCGCTTTTCCGCTTCTGCATTGGTTTCTTCATTCCTGAAAATGAGCCTGCCTTCACTGTGAGCAACGGTTGCCAGGGCAACATCCCCTTTCTTGTACCTTGAACCAATCAGTTTATGATCAGATTCTACCCTAAGGTAGGTGTCCCTGCATTCGAACTTCCCCGACTTATTCACTGACAGGGCAACCTCCCTTTCCTGTTTACCACTTATGTCTGGAAGTAAACCCAGATCCGCAAGGATTTGAAATCCGTTGCAAACTCCAATTACTGGCCTGCCTGAATCAACAAACCTGATAATCGAAGGCATGTGCTTTCTCAATCTCGCCGAAAAAAGAGCTCCAGCCCTGATGTAATCTCCGCCAGAGAATCCGCCGGGAATAAACACTGCTGAATAATCGCCTATTCTTTTTTTCCCCCTGTCCAGTTCGTTTATGTGTACAAACTCAGGTATAAACTTTGACTGGCGAAATGCACGGTATGCCTCGCTGTCACAGTTAGTGCCCTCCATTCTAAGGATGGCAACTGAAATACCGTCAGCAGAATGCGTTTACTGCCCGCCTCTCCTCTCTTTAGCCTTCATTCTAAGTCCGGTGTATCCGCATTTCCTGCAACGCTCTGCCTTAACCGAATTTCTTGCGTTGCATCTCATGCATATTTTTTTGTTAAGTCTTCTTTCAACAGCTTCAGGAAACGCCAATTCAATTCATTCCTCCCAATTTGGATGCCTGCCCCATTATTTATAAGTAGTATTTAATCAATTGAACAGACAGTACACATATTTCGAATTTAAGAGTGGGTGGGCCTTGGCTTAAGTGACGCGGGAATACTTAATGGGATTCTTTCGGAAAACAGACCTGCATTCCTCGGAGCAGAAATAATATTTTTCTCCTCCAAATTCATCAAAAAAAGATGGCCTCTCTTTCATTTTCATGCCGCACACAACATCAATCACCATACTGAAGCATGCCCCTGTATTGATACTGGAAACCGGGATAATATATATTTTGTAATTTTGTTTTGTACATCAAACTGAAGACTCTTATTTCATTGTTGTAATTTCATCGCTCGCTTGTGAAGGCCTCAACTGCAACGCAATAATAAATCAATAATGGCTCTTCACACTTTCGTATTTGTTAATAAAAATGATAGACCGCAGGGAAATTGGTTTTTCCATTATTACCCATTGATCACCCGGAGAATATCCTCTTCATATATACCGTAGTAACTTCCGCAACCCTCGGAAAACTGGCGTTCCCTGCTATCCAATTAATGGGAACCCGCATGAAAGTCCGATGAACCTTAATAATTAGTTGAACCCCCCTGTTGGGTTCAATTAAAAGATTGCGAATATCAGGTTATTTATACGATGCTTAATCGAAATCCTTTGTAGATTCCGTTAACTTTTTCGCTTTTACAGTCGCGTTTTCGATTTTCTGGAATTTATGGCCAAGCGCTTCCATGATCTTCGGAAGAGTGGTGTATTCCATCTCGGAATCCGGAAGCCTGTGCGGCTCAAATGGCCCCATTCTCCTAAGGTAATCTACAACGTCTACTGCAGTTCTTCTAGCCCCGTCGAAAGCTGGATCATCAAACATGTCTACCGGGCCTGAAAGCCTTCCATCTTTGAGGACAAAGCCCAGGGCGACCACTCTTGGTGGTCCATCAAATCTGGTCATCTTTGCGTTCTTAAGTCCAACGGGCATAAGAGGGCCATTGAAAGAACCCCTCATCCAACCAGAAACAAGGAAAGGGTGGGAAAACGCCTCAAGTGATTCTCCAGATGCAGGTAGCCCAGATTGTATCCGAACAACAGCAGCGGGATCGTCCTTTCCCACGTATTCGCCCGCTATCAGCGAAAGTTTGTCTGTCGTTATTACGGCAACATTCTCATCCGGAAGTTTTTCATGTGTTTCCTTGGTGTAAACTCTCTTAATTACATACCTGCTTTTCGATCCTATCATTGCAAGTATGTCGTAGAGATTCTCAGGGGCGGGAAGCTCTATCTTCTTGGCTTCCATTATATCCCATATCTCAAACTTGAACCCTTCATGCATATTGGGATCTATTACCAGACCTGGTGTGTTAAAAGGGTCTGCAAACATCTTGTAAATCGGTAAATTGAAAGCCCCCGGTTCTGTTTTATCCATCATATAGATAATGAATGGCTCTGATTTCCTTGGGGTGATTTCCATTTCCGCAATTCCAGGGCCCATCCCCTTGATATTGCCGGAGAATGCATCCTTTAGTAAATCCTGGCCTGCCCCGTAAAGGCCAAATTTCTTTGCAACTTCGGTTCCAGCCTTAAAGGCATTCCATGCAAGCTCGTGTATTTCTGGAGAGTCGATGCCACGTCCATGAATCATCGTAATCTGAAGATCATCTCCGACGCTTGATATGTGGAAATCTGACAGCAGCCCTTCTGAATGGTCTTTAACGTACTTTTCAACTTCTTTCACTACAGGTTCATAAACTGTAGTATGACCCGGTAGGCTCCCTATGTCCGCCTTAATGTGCGAGATTGTAGTCTTCATCGATCAGTTAAGTCAAATATGATAAATTAAGTTTACCTGACATTCCATACTAATTGACATAATTGCAAGATCAATAATAGACCCCCATAACTTTTGCTGAAAGTTTACCTGCAGTTGCCTGCTCCACACCTTTTGGCTGCCTCACGGACTTAATTGCTTGCAATGTGCGTGAACAGGCGATTATGAAAAGAGCAAACTATGAAAATAAACCGGAGTTAGACATTCTCTAATAATAATGAATAAAATATTGGATTTTCTTTGTGCATTTTTTTAAGACTCAAAGTATTTTAAAGCGCGAGTAATCCCTTCCCTACAATGACCAAACTGGACATTAACGTAGTCATTGGTGGCCCCCAAGGAGGGGGGATTGATACTTCCGCCAATTTGATGAGCAGAGCCTTCGCATTTTCTGGATTTGATATTTTTTCCACGAGGGAATTTCACTCTAACATTAAGGGAAGGCACAGCTATGTGCATATCAGAGCTAGAAATGAGAAGGTTCAGGGACTCAAGTATCCCCCTGATATTCTCGTTGCGCTTGACCCTGATACCATATTCGAGCATTTTGAAGATATTGGCAAAGGAACAAAGATCATTTATGATTCCTCGTTTGAGAATTCAGATCTTTCCCAGGCGAGGATGATCATGAGAGACACCGCTGCCAGGATCAAAGCTACGCTTGATGGAAAGAAGCTTACCAATAACGTCAAGGGAATGCTTACATATATGGAAAGCAACGGCGGTTTGCTCCTCCCGATTCCGTTTGAGCAGATAGTCAGAAATGCTGTAGATGATGGAGTTCCCAACAGATATTACAACACTCTGGGTGCTGCTATTACGTTATCCATAATAGGGATAGATGCTGAATCAACCAAGGAAGCTATCAAGCATATATTCGGCAACAAAGAAAAAGTGATTTCCCCCAATCTCAAGGTTATTGATGAAGCTTACAAATACGCTTCTGAGAACAAACTTTGTGGAAAGACACTGGAAATGGCTGCAAGCAAGACCAGATTCTTGCTAACTGGAAATGACGGAGCAGCAATTGGAAAACTAATGGGAGGTCTGAGATTCCAGACTTATTATCCTATAACACCTGCGAGTGATGAAAGCTCCATTCTAGAAGAGCATGAGGCAATCACCTGGCTTAAAGGGGAAGCTGAAACTCTGGGTTCCGGTGGCGTAGCAGTCGTACAGACTGAAGACGAAATTTCTGCAGTTGTAATGGCTGCTGGTGCCGCAATGACTGGTGCAAGAAGCGCAACAGCAACAAGCGGGCCGGGGTTTTCCTTGATGGCAGAAGGTATTTCCTTCGCGGGGATGGATGAAATTCCACTGGTTATAACGTTATACCAGAGAGGTGGACCAAGCACTGGCTTGCCTACCAGAAACGGGCAGTCTGACCTTCTATTCGCGCTTAACACCGGGCATGGAGAGTTCCCGAGAATCGTTATTTCTTCAGGAGACGTAAACGAATGCATTTACGACTCTGTTAAAGCTCTGAATTATGCTCAAAAGTATCAGCTTCCAGTGATTCATCTTATAGATAAGAACCTGGCCAACACGACTGAAGTCGTCGATGGAATCGATGTTAAGAGAGAAAAAATATACATAAGGGAACAACCTGGCGACAACGGCATCTACAAGAGGTTTGCACTTGATAGCAAGAATGGAGTATCGAAAATGGGAACCTTTGGTAACCAGACTTTCTGGCTCACTGGAGATGAACATGACGAATTGGGCCATGTGACAGAAGATACTGTGATGAGAGAAGCCCAGATGGATAAAAGATTCAGGAAAGTTGAAGTTGCCGCGGCTGAAATCCCTATCGAAGAGAGGGCAGTCGTCTACGGGGACAAAAATGCAAAGATCACGCTTGTGACTTGGGGCAGCCAAAAAGGGCCGGCACTTGAGGCGATTGAAGAACTATCTAAGGAGGGCATCAAATGCCGCCTGCTATATCTGAGAATGTTTATGCCTTTCCCTTCTGAGTTTGTTGCTGAGGTCTTAAAGGCGTCGTCAACCAACATAATCATTGAGAGCAACATGCTTGCTCAGGCAGCCCAGATTATAAGAATGAACACCGGAATTGACATGGACCACAAGATCCTGAAATACAATGGGAGACATGTCACTGTTGATGAGTTGGTTGAAGCGGTCAAGGAAGTTTTGAAAAATAAGGAAAAGAAATTGGTGTTGAAAAATGGCGCATAATTATAGAACTGATCTTACAATAGACTGGTGCCCTGGATGCGGAGACTTTGGTATTTTGACTTCGATAACCCAGGCACTGGGAGAATTGAACTATGGACCGAAGGATGCAGTAGTGATATCCGGAATAGGCTGTTCAGGAAAGACTCCTCATTACGTGAACCTGGCTGGAGCACATACCCTGCATGGCAGAGGAATTCCATTTGCAACCGGCGTAAAACTTGCAAACCCCAGGTTGAAGGTATTGGCTATCGGTGGAGATGGTGACCTTTTAAGCATTGGTGCTGGTCACTTCGTTGCAGAAGGCAGGAGAAATACGGGTCTGACAATAGTACTTTTTGACAATGAAGTATATGGGTTAACCAAAGGGCAGGCCGCTCCTACAATGCCATTGGGGATGCAGACAAAGAGTCTTGCAAGACCAAATGTATACAACAAGGTAAATCCAGTTTCCCTGGCTATTGCAGCAGGCTATTCTTTTGTTGCCAGAGGCTTTTCATTCGATACAAAACAGCTTAAGGAAATTATAAAGAGAGGACTAATGAATGATGGCTCTTCTCTCATCGATGTTCTTCAGCCCTGTCCGACCTATAACAACATAAACACCATGGAGTTTTACCGAGGAAAAGTGTACAAGTTGGAAGACGACAAGTCATGGGATCCCGTTATAACCGAGTCTACGAAAGATCCTCTTGAAAAGTACAAAATTGCCGGTATAAAGGCGCTAGAATGGGACGAAAAAATACCCACGGGCATATTTATTGAGAACAGAACCATCCCTAGCTTCCCGAAAAGGCTGAATGAGTATATCCCTAATTACCTGACAAATCCTCCGGCAGTTCAGATAGTCTCAGACAGTAAAGGATACACAATTGTAGATCCGGCTAAGACTTTTGCCGACAAGATAGCATAAAACTGGAAATTTTTAATTTCCAAATCTTTTTTTTTAGCTCTTCACGCTTTCGTATGGGTAAGCAAAAATGATAGACCGCAGGGAAAGTTGGTTTTTCCAGGATATCTCATTTATCACTTGGAGAATATCTTCTTCATGTATCCCGTAACTTTCACAACCCTCAGAAAACTGGCGTTTTCTGTTATCCAATCCATGTTTGCTATAGGAGATTTAACCCACACGAAAATCAGATTAACCCTTTTTTAATTTAACTGTTTGTTCAATCCTTACCATTCGTAAAGTAATTTAACATCGATATACTTGACAATTATGACTGAAACTGTTTTAAAATGGCACGGGCATGCCTGTTTTGATGTAACCACAGCTGGAAGCAAAATAATTATAGATCCCTTCCTGACAGGAAATCCTAAGGCCGACATTAAAAAGGAAGATGTGAAAGCTGACATCGTACTTGTCACTCATGCACATTCTGACCACCTGGGAGACGCCGTTGAAATAGCATTGAAGAACGACGCTACTTTAGTGACTATGGTCGAACTGGGCTGGACTCTCCAGGAGAAACACTCCGATTTGAAAGTCCATGCAATAAATTACAGTGGAACAGTCAGAATTGGGAAAATATCTATCACAGCGGTGAATGCACTGCATACGTCAAGCCTGGACGGACAGTATGCCGGTAATCCGATGGGACTGGTTTTTGGAGATAAGTTCAAGATTTACCATGCCGGTGATACGGGCGTGTTCGGGGACATGGAGCTTATCCGGGACCTCTATCACCCGGAAGTATCACTCCTGCCAATTGGCGGTTATTACACAATGCACGTAAAAGAAGCCACCCTTGCCGCATCGTTGCTGAAGTCAAAATATACTATTCCCATGCATTACAACACATTTGATGCGATAAAGAGCGACCCCAACCTATTCAAATCCGAGGTTGAAAAGACAGGGAATTCCACAGTGATAATAGCTGAAGTTGGAAAGGAGATCAGATTTGATGAGAGCGGAAAGAGACTGGATTGATCTATCCAAAGAACTGAAGCTACAATATGATGAAATCCAGATCTCATCGGATTTCAGGCCTGTTCTTGAACACGTAAGGAAAACCATAGGGTCAGGAAATTACTGGCAGGTGTCTGAAGATGAACTGTTCGACCTTTACAGCATTGTTCGTACTTCTGGATCGAAGTGCGTAGTTGAAACCGGGGTTGGCCCGGGGACTTCCAGTTATTCAATACTGTCTGCGCTGAAATCTAATGGCGGGATGCTCCACAGCATAGACCTTGGACAGAAATACGGTGAAGACGAAGAAAAGCCCGTTGGATTTGTTGTGCCGGAGACCGATCGCGGACAGTGGGATCTCAACTACGGAAAAAGCAGAGATTTATTGCCCGGAATCGTCGCGAAGCATAATCCTATAGACATTTTCTTTCATGATTCCGAACATACCTACGAAAACGTAACTTTCGAGCTGGAGACAGTTTATCCATACTTGAAGAACGGTTCATTTATTGTAGTTGACAATTATGACTGGACAGAAGCGCCAGCAGATTTTGCAAATAAACGTAAATTAAAACTGACGAAGACTCACGACGATATGTGCATAATCAGTTTATAATATCGGGATCGATGGTCGCCTGAGTGATTGCGTCGATACTTTTCTCATTCTGACTCTTATCCGCCCATTCTCCCTCAAATCTGGTCTGCCTGCCAAGCTTCTTTCCCTGAAATCCGGAGAACTGTTCTTCCTCAAGAATATACTTACTCATTTCTTCGCGTTTTTCCCCAACCTCGACATACCTTGTCCTTCCATGCCGGCCAAGATTTGCAATCCTGGTAGTTATTAGTCCTGAATCATCAAGATCTGAGATAATGTCCCCGACTCTCCTTGAAGTCAGAGGGGAATATCCCAGCTCACTGCATATTGTGCTATAATTCTCGTATACTTCTCCAGTAAACGACGGTCTCTTGGAAATATCCTGGGAAAGGATAGTTGAAAGCAATACACACTTCGAGTGTGCGGGAAGTCCTTTAATTGTCTCCCTTAAAACATTAATCTCAAGCAAATCCTTAGCCCTGGTTATTTCCAGTTCGCTAATCCTGTCCTTGCCTTCTCGAATTGCAAGCTCTATTGCCATTTTCATCAGGTCAAGAGCTTTCCGTGCATCGCCATGCTCTTGTGCCGCTATGGCTGCGCAAAGAGAAATTGCTGAATCATCAACTGATTCTTTCTTTACGATTCCGTCGACCCTGTACTTAATTATGTCCTTCAGCTCCGTCGCGTTGTAGGGAGGGAACATTATCGTCTCCTGCCTCAGCCGGCTTTGGACTCTTGAATCAAGTGATTCCAAAAAACCAATGTAATTAGTAATCCCGATGAGGGATGAACTCCTTTTCTTAAGGTCGTCAGCTATCTTCAGGAGCACGTAAATAGAGTCACTTCCGTTCTTCTGCACAAGTTTGTCAATTTCATCCAGCACAACTAAAAGGAAAACCCCTTTTTCATCGATCCTGCTAATCAATTCAACGTAAATCCTGTCAAGGGTCCAGCCAGACAGCGGAATGTTCTGGTCCGGTTGTGCGGAGAGAGTATTCACAAGGGTTACCATAATAGAATAAATCGAGTCAAAGACCTGACAGTTTATGTGTTTGATAACTATTTTTCCTGGAAGTGCTTCGGAGAGAAGGGTAGTTACGTGCATTACCGTGGAAGTCTTGCCTGAACCGGTTCTGCCATAAATAAACAGGTTGGACGGATTTATGTTCCGGGTGATGCTTTCAAGCAAATTAACCAGATGTTCGATCTGTTTTTCTCTATGTGGAAAACTGTCGGGAATATAAGATCCGCCCAGTAAGGACAGGTCTCCAGTAAGAATTGTGTTTTGAAAAGTTTTTTCGAGAAAGGGGTTCATTAAAGGTAACAGATTGGGGTGGTTAATAACTTATTTGAGATCAATAGCTTGATCAACTTTGCCTTTATCAACCATTATTTAAAAGGCTTCAAGTTCGATTTTTCGAGTTTTTTTATAATTCCTACAAGATACATGGACCCGGCAATAAGCACCGTTTTTCCAGATTCCAATGCTGTTTCGTAGGCAACCTGTGGATCAGGAATTACACGCGATTTTGTAAACATACCAGCGGAGATTCTATTCAAGAATTCCGGGTCGGCCGCTCTCTCGGGTTCATCCGGAGTGGTGAAAATAACTTCATCCGATATTTCACTAAATTTGTGAATTATGGTAAACAGATCCTTATCCATCATCAATCCCATGACCAATAGAGGCTTTTCGCCGGAAATCCTTTTCCAGTTTCTTGCTAGAGCGTTTACTGCCTGAGGATTGTGTGCGCAGTCGACCACGACTGTTGGGTCCTTGCGAATAATCTCAAGTCTCGCAGGCCATCGGGAATTCCTGATCCCGGTTTCTATTTCTCTTTCTCC
This sequence comes from Thermoplasmatales archaeon, assembly GCA_014874365.1. Classification (GTDB taxonomy): domain Archaea; phylum Thermoplasmatota; class Thermoplasmata; order Thermoplasmatales; family Thermoplasmataceae; genus JACWAH01. The sequence goes on along the minus strand of JACWAH010000001.1, from coordinate 45,131 downwards.
TATTCCCTGGACTGACGCAGCTTCCATGGTGGCAATCGCGGAAATAATGTTGTCGACTTGAAAATCCCCTATCAGGTCAGTTTCTATCCTGTATTCACTTGTTGGAGAAATGACAGTACATTTTGTACCAGAAATGCCACATGTCAAATCCTTTGTTTTATAGTCTTTACCAGTAAGGATTACCCTGGATGATGTTCGCGCCGCTACCTTCTTTATTGCAGATACTACTTCTGGTTTCTTATCCGATAGCACTACTGGAACGCCCTGCTTTATGATACCCGCCTTTTCAAAAGCGATATCGGTGAGGCTGGTTCCAAGTTTATCGGTGTGCTCGTAACCTATGCTGGTTATGGTTGACACTACTGGAAAAATAATGTTAGTTGAGTCCAGTCTTCCTCCAAGCCCAACTTCTATGGATGCAAATTCACATTTTTCATCTGCAAAAAAAGAAAACGCCATCAATGTGGTTGCTTCAAAAAACGTTGGATTCCTGCTTGTTTCCTTCAGACTCTCTATTAAATGCCTGTATTTATGAATGAATTCCTCCACATACCTGTCGGAAATGAACTCTCTTCCAGCTACTATTCTCTCGTTAAAATTTACCAGGTGCGGTGAGGTGTAAAGCCCGCTTCTATACCTCTGTGAAAGGATGTTGTAAATGAAACAGGATACTGATCCCTTCCCATTGGTTCCTGCAATGTGAAAAGAGTTGAATTCTTTGTGGCGGTTATTCATCCCTGCAGAAAGTTCCTTCATTACATCGAGGCCCAGCTTGATTCCTTCTCGCTTCAAATCGTATAGAAAGTCCAGATCCTCGAAAGTCATGAAACGGAATGTTACACTGAATCAATAAGTTGCATGTGCAACCCCGATTGCTGACATAATGGGATGATGCCAATCATTGTAAGAACTAAGGTAAATAATGTAGTAGTATTCCCGAAATGAGTATGAAGGAGTATTTCTCCATTACGAGACCTATCAATGGAGCCATGGGGTTCCTGGCAACGTTTCTTTCCGCATTCATAGGCAATGACCTCTTTTACAAATCCTACCTGCTACAGGTTTTTCTTGCTGCAATTGTTGTGTTCCTTGTTACAGCAGGAGGAAACGTACTTAACGATATTATGGACGCTGACAGCGACAAGGTAAACCATCCCGAGAGGCCGATTCCCGCCGGAAAGCTTACATCTACTAAAGCGTCGTATTACTTCTTCCTGCTGTTTGCAGTTCCGGTAATAATTTCCGGATTATTTCTTCCCCTGATCTCGTTCATAATCGTACTGGCTGCTGAAGCGCTGCTGGTTCTGTATGAGATGAAAACCAAGCGGTTGGGACTTACCGGCAACGTGTCCATAAGTATACTCGTCGGTCTAATATTCATATTTGGAGGAACTGCAGTAAATTCAGTGTTGAAAATGCTCCTTCTGTTCCTCATGGCCGCTCTGGCAACACTTTCCAGGGAAGTGATAAAAGATATGGAAGATATAAAAGGAGATGTGGGGAGAAAAACATTCCCCAGAGTTCATGGAGTAGGATCAGCGTATTACCTCTCGCTTGCCTCAATTGTTGCTGCAATTTTGATTTCATATCTTCCCTATTACTTATCCATTTTCACTTACCTGTATCTTATTCCTGTGGCTCTGTCAGATGCCATATTCCTGTTCTCCGCTTTTACTGCAAAAAATGATCCGTCCAGAAGCCAGAAATATTCCAAGATTGCAATGATCGTAGGCTTAGTCGCCTTTGCCTCGGGTGCGTTTTCGATATGATTTTCGGTGACTTAATTAAACAGATAAAGAAAAATAAAGTACACATGACACTGATTGATCCGGCCTCGCAATCCCCGAAGAAAACCGCTGAAATTGCCCGGAGTGCGGATGAAGCAGGCACGGATTACCTGATGGTTGGCGGATCAACGGACATTGACAGGAGGACGCTTGATGAGTCAATTTCTTTCATTAGGGAAGTTACTGATAAAAAAATCATAATTTTCCCAGGATCAGATTCCATGGTGTCTGAGAGAGCCGACGCAATATACTTCATGTCCTTGCTGAATTCAACCAGTCTTGAATTTGTCATTGGCCACCAGAGCAGGGCGTCGCAGTTTATCAAGGCGACTGGACTTGAATCTATTTCCATGGGATACATCATCGTTGAGCCCGGAATGACGGCGGGCAAGACTGGACATGCCGATCTTATCAGAAGAGGGGACAACAAGAGAGCATTATCTTATGCCTTGGCTGCTGAACTATTTGGAATGAAACTTGTTTACCTTGAAGCTGGGAGCGGAGCTCCGGAACACGTTCCACTGGAAATGATCTCTTTTGTGAAGTCAAAATTAGGTATCCCGTTAATAGTTGGAGGCGGGATTAGAACGCCGGAATCTGCAAAACAGGTTGCTCTTTCTGGCGCGGACATAGTCGTTACGGGCACTGTCGCTGAAAAGACAGAAAATGTGAGAGGAAGTCTTGAACCCATCATAAAATCGATCAAGAGCGTCCAATAAGTCCCGGTTCTACAACAGACCCATTTAACAATTTTGACCAAAGAACATTTTATTCAAACCTTTGTTTGGAGATCAAAATTATAGCCGCATATGTTCAAGCCTATGGGAACTTTGTACCTGAAACAGTTAATGCTGGATTTTCAGGAGCATTCCCGTGCTATTATTCTAAAGGTGTTGAATTCTGAAATTGAGGGATTAATTTCCCAATTGAAATGTATTTTTGCCACTTATTATCTTCTTGATGACTTAATCAGGGCCGGATGGATCCTAAGACGAACGCGCAAGCGCGAAGAAGAAGTACCCAAAACCCCCATTTTCGTTAAGCACAATTATCTTAACAATATACGGGTGGATTTCTCCTAAAGTGAAATTTGAGATTTTCATCTGGCTCACAACACTGGTGTTGAAGAACAGTTGGAAAGATATGCTTGAACCATTTCCCACATTTTCCTGAATATAGTTTCCAGAATAATTGAAATAGCTGATATTCTGCCAGATAGCCGATGAATTGTTTAAGGGGGATACGTCGAAAACAAAAATCGGGCTCGAAGATGTGTATACTGTAAGATTTATCTCCAAGTCTTGGGTACTATTGGTAATAATGTACATTGATTTTGTGTGGTTCACAACTTCAAGGTATCCAGTCTGCGTACCGGTAATGTTGGTTGGAGTGTCAAAGATTAACCCGTATGAAATCCCGGCAAGTAAGACAGTTGATACAATCGCGATTGCAAAAGCTGATTTCCTCCCAAGCATGATATACTGGGCTTGATGGCTTTTCAATATAAAACGATTTGTGATAACTAATAACTTAGTAATTAGTTATGTATTTATAGAGATCAAAAATGACCCGTCTGGTTATATTGGTACAGTACAAATGGGTTGCCCTGTCAAATACTACGATAGGTGTGCTGATGGCATCAATAAACGGTACCATCATACTGATTTCATTACCTGCGATTTTCAGGGGGATCAACATAGATCCATTCCTGCCTGGATCGTTTGAGTATCTTTTGTGGATTTTGATGGGTTATAACATAATAACCGCAGCGGTACTGGTAACCGTTGGCAGATTATCTGACATCTTTGGAAGAGTTCGGCTCTTCAATTTCGGTTTCCTGGTTTTTACAATAGGTTCCATAACCTTGTATCTTACTCCAAATACGGGCAGTGCAGGTGCACTGGAACTGATCCTGTTCAGAATGATTCAGGCAGTCGGAGCATCTTTCTTGTTTGCAAATTCTGCAGCTATAATCACCGACAGCTTCCCCCCTAATGAACGCGGGAAGGCAATGGGAATAAACCAGATCTCATTCCTTGCCGGTTCCCTGGTTGGACTGATTTTAGGTGGGATATTATCTGCAATATATTGGAGAGACATCTTTCTTGTAAGTGTACCCGTTGGAATATTGGGTACAGTCTGGTCTTATGCCAAGCTGAAAGACAATTCTGTTAAGCATCCAGACCAGAAAATAGATATTGCGGGGAACCTGACCTTCGGAAGTGGACTTGCGCTCATCTTGCTTGCAGTGACATATGGTCTCATGCCATACGGGAATTCCACCATGGGCTGGGGAAACCCATGGGTAATTGCGTCCCTTTTGTCGGGTTCATTGTTGCTGGTTCTATTCATTGCAGTTGAATTCTACGTGGAGCAACCGATGTTCGACATGAAGATGTTCAGAAATAGGGCATTCTCTTCCGGAAGTTTTGCAGGTATGCTTCAGGGGTTGGGTATGGGAGGCGTTCAATTGATGTTAATTATTTTGCTGCAGGGGATCTGGCTCCCCCTCCATGGTTATTCGTATTCTTCCGTCCCCTTCTGGGCTGGCATTTACATGATTCCAATGATGATTGGTTTTGTGGTAATGGGCCCGCTTAGTGGTGCGCTTTCCGATAGGATAGGAGCCAGGTTCCTGAGTACATTTGGAATGGTACTTGCCGGAATTTCCCTGCTGTTCATGAGTACGCTTAACTATAATTTCTCGTATCCGGTATTTGCCGCTATTCTGTTTCTGTTTGGTTGCTCCCTTGGGATGTTTGCCGCGCCTAATGTTACGGCAGTAATGAACTCCGTTCCTGCCAGGGTCCGTGGCACAGCTTCGGGAATGAGGGCAACTTTGCAGAACACTGGTTCCACAATGAGCCTGGCAATTTTCTTCACCGTCGTAATTGTTGGGCTGACAAACCTGATACCGGTTTATTTCACGCCGGCACTGAGCAACTCAGGTGCCCAGATTTTGGCGCCGCTGTTCACAAAACTACCACCCACCGCAGCATTGTTCTCTGCGTTTCTTGGTTATAACCCGATGGGGCAGATATTCGCGGAACTTCCATCCTCCTTCACTTCTCTTATTAGTGGACATACGTACAGCTTGCTTCTGGGAACACGGTGGTTTCCAACTGCACTTGCACCGGCATTCATTGGCTCCTTGAGAATCTCTTTCTATGTTGGTGCTGCCCTATTTTTCCTGGCAGCCGCATTATCTGCAATGAGAGGAAAGAAATTTGTTCACGCAGAAGCGATATTATCCAGCGACGCAGAAGGTAATGTTAACGAGTCTGTCTCCGGGCCTTCCAACACTTTTACAAAATCAGACACTTCTACCGAAGATTCAACAAATTCTGGAGGAAGCGATGTCAGAAAATAAAGAAGAGGAGATTCTTGAGATCTGGGACCTCTTTGCCAGGGTAGCCAAGGCATACAAGAGGTTACTTGAGATTGAGCTTGGATCGGTTGGTATCAACAGGAGCGAACTGAAAGTGCTTAAGGTGCTGTCCACAGGGAAAGAGATGCCTATAAATGTTATCGCGGATCAGACCGATCTGACGGGTCCATGGATCACAGGCGTGGTCAATAACCTTGTCGGGAAGGGATACGCAAAAAAGAGCAGGGACAGGAACGACAGGCGGATGATGAGAGTCTCCATAAAGGAAAAGGGGGCGTCTGTTATTCTGCAGGGTGACGAGATATCAAGGAAGATAATAGTGGCCAGTTTACCAAAGATTGAAGGTGATGACCTTTCAGTATTCAGGAATGTTCTCTTGGCTTTTGAGAGATCTCTTGAAAATTACATGGGTCAGATAGCCGTTCAGTAATCCATAGTGTAAATTTTACAGTGCCTAAATTTTGATGATCCTTTAAGTTCAGAACAGTTATATCAAATGCAGCAAGTAGGAAGATTGGTTTGATCATATCACGGAGATATTGAATGTAGGCCTAAATACAAACTCAACAACATGCAGTTAATGTGCCATGAATGCCTTCCCGGGAAGGTGGTCTTTAACAGGAAGAGAAGGAACTAATTAACTGGTAGTGAGAAGAGAAAGGACGAGGATCGACTGACCGATCATCGGCTGACAAACACAAAATACACGAACTCAAGGGGACAATATGTACTAAGGCTGTGTTTCATTAATAAATTCCTGAGTGTAACTCCATGTGAAAGTCTGGTCTCCACCACTGAAATAATATGGTCCAGATTCAAAAACTGGGGTGAAAGTTACTGATACCGTAATCGTGTAGTTTCCAGCGTTTAGGTAGTCGTATAAATAGGGATGTCCGCTTATTCCATAGACATAGTCAACTACAAAATAAGATGAGCCAGGCTGCGAACTAGCGATCCAATTGCTGCTCAGCAGAACATTATTGTTGTTGATGTTTGGGATATTCTTGTAGAGTGTCCCATTCACAGACATTGTGATGGAATGAACTGAAAAGGTCACACCATTAAATGGAAACGAGAACGTCTGGCTGTTTGTCCACATTTGAAGGTCCAGAAAGTCGAAGCCGCCTGCAAAAGTTCCATTCAGACCCACGACTGCAACATTGAATGCAGGCCAGACAGCCCACCCAACACTCAAGGCGTTCCCGTATTCAGTGAAGTTGTATAAGCCATCATGACTGAGTTCAGGATAGGTAGTTCCTCCGTAGTACGCATACCAACCAGGATGTTCTGCCCATGCTTTTGGTTCGGTGACAAATTCGTATAATGTGCCAATTAAAATCACTATTGCGGCCACAAATAGAACTGAAATCAGTATCTTCATTCTTCTACGCATTCAAGCCCACCTAAAATAACAAAATAAACATAATTCTATCACTGTTCCACTATGTACACTGGCATAGAAATACTTGTAGAATAGAATGCAGGGGTCGAGTTGTCTGGGTTATCCCCAAGACCAGGAATGTACATTGTCTGATTAGTTCCATCAAGAGACATCATTGTAACATCGATGACATAAGTAAAGTTATTTGTCACGTAATTTCCAGGATATCCAGAAGTAGACCCAAGAATGGTTGTCTCGTTGAAATCGAAAATGTATGATAAGCACTGATTTTGGAGAATAGTATACTGCCCGGATACAGGGTCCATCACAGGACCAGGGCCAGTGATTGCAGCCCAACTCGCAATATCTGGCCATGGATTCTGTACTCCGGTAAGGTTGTCCCAAATATCAGAATAATGTATTGAATCTGAGTATGTGTTCTCCGTTTCGAATAGAAAATCTCCTATGAGGGTCATGGCCGCGCTTCCAACAGCGAGGATAATATCAAAAGGTGGTTCGGAAACTGTTGAGGCCAAACCAAGGCCAACATCAATAGCATTCCAGATAGCCTGCTCCATCAATGTAGAGTTTGCTTCAATGGAACTAACCTGTCCCTGTACATAATCGGTAAATTTCTGGTCCGTCACAAATTCTTTATCGTTGATGTGGGTCAGTCCCATGGTATTACTATCCCAGAGGAAACCCTGATCTATGTTCCAAACTCCCAACGTTCTTGTTTTATTTGAAACGCCTGCGGAAAATCCAAGATGAACCTTATCCCCACTATTGAACATTTGGTTTAATCCACCGCTCTCTCCTTGCCCGGGTCCCACCGACTGACTCACGGTAAAAACTTTCTCCCCATTTGAAGCGTTCCAAACTGTTCCAAAGTTGTCGTCGTCATGCAGAAAAGCATAGGCGCTCGTGGATTGGGATGTGGGGTATTTATATGGCGTCTCCGACCACACATACAGGGGCATGCTGATCATACTTGAACCGTAAATCAAAGTGTTCGCTCCAGGGTCAATCGCAAACCCACTGTATGTTCCAGGTTGGATAGGCCACTGCATGGAATAGGAACCAGATCCAGAAACAGAGAATCCCTGTGCTGCATGATAGGAGACCCCAATCGGCGATACGGCATCAAAATAGAGATTGGCCGAACCGGCCCCGCTGACCTGGTAATCGAACGAGATGTCAAGCACGTAATCCCCACCAAGAACTTCACTGTAAGGCGTTCCATCATTGTGGGTCACCTTAAAATTAGATACTGTAACATCGGTTATCTGTGGTGGAGTACCACTCCCACCTCCACCATTGGGTGGGGGTGTAGACTGATCGGGGGAGATAATAGGGTCTATGCTGTATGTCTCATCCCGCATCAGTGTCAATGGCCCAAAGGATATATCTGTAAGGAGTGAGTTCGTTCCAGCGTACACGAGTCCACCATGGTATATTCCCATTTCATTTTGCCAAGACAAAGAGAGATTTCCCTGTTGCGCAAAGCTGGACGAGTCGGGTATGGCAAATAAAGAATCAGGAATTCCTGTCCCATGCACAAGATTGATAAACTTGTCACCTCCAAACATGCTTGAATCATCATGTTTCTGTTGCAAGGAAAACACCACTGAGAAGCTTTGATTGGTATTGTTTAGGTTGGTAAAGGACAGACTAGCGTCTATCCCGTGCGAAGAGAACGAAAATATCTCAGCAATTCGCATATTGGAATTCCGCATCAACAGCACTGCTGAATTCTGATCTGCACTTAATATTCTATTATAAGAGTAAGTGGAGAATGTTTCTTGGGCGATTGGGGATGAAGATGCTCCAGTTAAAATCAGCCCACGAACATTTGTGGAAATTTCAGGACTGATCTGAAACACTTTCCAGGTAACGGGATAAAGATTACTTCCAAACCCAACATATGCATTCATCCCGCTGAATTTAACAGTTTCGCCCCCATATTGATATACAACACTAGGTACTTTAATGTTCGAGTTTAGGTAAGACACAACAGGTAATACCATCAAAAATGCTATCGCAATTGCGCCAGCGGTAATCAAAATGCTCCGTTTATTCTCTGAATCAACAATTACGGGGTTCCCGTAAGCGTTCATGAAAATATAACGGGCCAATATTAATAAATTTTCGCTCATAAATTCGAAATCTTGTTGTTCGGCTCCTCGGCCACCACCACAGATACATAGTAAAAAAAGCTGGAACTTATGCGAAATCAAGAACCATGAAGTCGCTTAAGTATTGAATCTGTGCTCGTTATCATTTAGGTTCATCACATATTTGTGGGAAATGACAATCTCAAATGAATCTTAGAAGCACAAGTCTATTACCGCAGTGGAAATAAATTGCCGTCTTGATTTCTTCCCTGTTTCTGTAACTTTAGACCATCTTGCTTATCGCATCTATCTTGGAATTCAATCCTCCTGCTATAGCGTTTGTGATTCTCTGCCTGAAATATGAAAGCCCGCCGAAAAGATAATACTCAAACATTCTTACAGCCTTTATAACAAACGTATTCGAAAATGCGTGCTCACCAGTACCAGCGTTTCCATAATGCTTGAGCTTCCTCCTTGTCCGAGCAAAGCCAGAGATTTCTAAGGTTCTCCTTGAACGCTTATGCACTTGCGGTCTTGAGATCAGATCGCTTAGGCTCTCATGTCTATCCCTGTTTTTCTCGGGAAGATTCACATGAGAACATAATCTCTTTGAGAAACTGGAATGCCTCTCTCTCCCCATGGTAATAAGGCGAGAGGTTTCCAATGCTCAGGGCACCTTATCTTGGGTGTCCTCGCATGCAGATAGACATGATAGATTCCACTGTCGAGATCACTCTTGATCCTTTCTTTCACGTGATCTGATATGGGAAACTCCTCGCCACATTCAGGGGGTTCCCATCTGAATTCATCTTCGTTATCAAGATAGGCATCTAATGGGTTTTTCAGCATCTTTACTCGTGGGATCCTGACCAAATACAATGAACATAGTAAATTTCGGTCTCAGGGAGAAAAATCAAGATTAGCAAGATTCGGAGACAGCTGTTGACCTGGAAGCTTTCAGGCCAATTCCTGACGATCTTGAAAGTAATAACGGATATACTGGTGGAAGATTATACAACGATCCGTACTAACAGTGAAGATACTCTTCCTGCAGTCCTTATATATTTTTATGGAGATGGCAAGGCGATGGAGATGTATTGCTAAGTCTTGGGATTCAAGGATCTTATGCGCTTATTGTAGAGATCGTTGCCATTGCCAGAGTAACAGACAAGATTTAATCTGCTTCGGAATTCACCCTTAATGGCTATCGTCAGGGTGGAGGTCACCTACAAGCGGGGAGTCGAAGATCCTGAGGCAATTACCGTAGAGAAGAACTTGAGAATCCTCGGATACGATTCTATCAAGAAAGTCAACATCAGTAAAATCTACGAGATCAATCTGGGCGATACTAAGCGTGATGCCGAAGACCTGGTCATGGAAATTTCTGAGAAAATACTCTCAAATCCTGTGATACAGAGCTACAGAATCCTGAGATGATTAGCAGTTGCCAAAAAACTCTCATAGAAATATAGTCAGCATTATTGGAAAGAATGATAAAATTCTAGTTAACCTGAGCACAAAACTGGGGTTGTCCCTTGATTTGAGTGAGATGAAGCTTCTCCAGGGGTATTTTGAGAAAGAAGGAAGAGAGCCTACTGACGTTGAGTTGAATGCAATGGCACAGGCATGGAGCGAACATAGCTGTTATAAGTCTTCCAAGTTCTATCTTAAAAAGTATTTTCAGGACCTTAAGCAAGATTACGTGTACCTTGCAATGGAGGACGATGCCGCAGTAGTCAAAATTGACGATGAATACTCATATGTTGTGAAGATGGAAAGCCACAACCATCCCAGCGCCGTTGAGCCTTATGGAGGAGCGGCAACTGGCGTTGGTGGAATTATAAGGGATGTATTATGCATGGGCGCCCAACCGATTGCGCTTTTAGATTCACTTTTCTTCGGCGATCCAGCGTTTCACGGAAGCAAAAATTCCATGTCCACCCGATCACTCTTCTCCGGCGTTGTATCTGGAATAAGGGATTATGGCAACCGGGTTGGAATTCCTACCGTGTCTGGTTCGATTTTCTTCCATTCATCATACAATCACAATCCTCTTGTAAATGCCGGATGCGTGGGCGTGATCAAGACAAGGGATGTAATAAGGAGCAGGATCTCTGAACCTGATTACCTGCTATTAATCGCTGGGGGCAGAACTGGAAGAGATGGTATCCATGGCGTCAACTTTGCATCGCGATCAATAGCCCATAGCGAGGAGGACAGCAAATCCGTACAATTAGGCAATCCCATCGTTGAACAACCCCTCATTCATGCAATTCTGGAGGCTTCAGAGGGTGGATTGATCGCTGGAATGAAGGACCTCGGCGGCGGTGGAATGTCAAGCGCTATTGGAGAACTTGTCCATTCTGGAGGAATTGGGGCAAGGATAGAGCTGGAGAAGGTCCTCCTAAAGGAAGAAGGCATGGAACCATGGGAGATATGGGTCAGTGAGAGCCAGGAGAGGATGCTCCTTGCGTTAAATCCTTCCTATTATGACAAAATCAAGAAAATATTCGAATTGTGGGATATTGAATATTCGGTAATTGGTAGAACTGAAAATGGTCACAGGTTATCGATCACTTATAATGGCGAAACCGTGCTTGATTTGGATCTCGGATTCATGACTTCCGGGCTTGAGTATGAGAGGCCATTTGAAGTAAACCCCCCGATCAGGGGAACCTTTCTTCCAAGTGAGCCAAAAGACTTCAACTCCACCCTGTTAAAAATGCTCTCGGACCCCAACATTGGTTCAAGGGAGCCGGTCGTCAGGCAGTATGATCATACAGTAAGAGGATCCACTCTGCAGGGGCCGCTCTCCGGCAGGACAAACTGTGAAGGTCCGACCGATGCAAGTGTAATTTCGCCTCAGATACGTTCCGGAAAGAGCCTTGTAATCACTTCCGGCAGCAGGCCCCTGATTGTTGCTGCCAACCCGCTGAATGGATCTAAATATTGCGTAATTGAAGCTGCAATGAACATTCTTTCAACCGGTGGAAGGCCGCATTCCATAGTTGATTGCCTTAATTTTGGTTCACCCACGCACAAAAAGGTAATGGGAGAATTGATAGATTCAATTAAGGGTATATCAGAAGCTGCCAGGGAGCTATCCCTGCCAGTAGTATCAGGAAACGTAAGCCTTTACAATTCCTACAGATCAGAGAATATCATTCCAACTCCGGTTATTTTAATGATTGGCCTGCTGGACAAAAGCGAAAACATAGTTTCTCAGTTTATCCCTAAAGAAGGCCTGGGAATATATGTAGCGGGCCGGCTTGTCTCTTCTCTTAACGGAAGTGCGTATGAACACTCGCTGGATAAGGAATCCCACGACATTGACAAACCCGACCTGAAGGAAGTAAAGGATTTTATGGCTAGAATTCCAGGTTGCGTTGAAAAGGGCCTGATAGCCGCAATGCACGATATTTCGGACGGAGGATTGGGCGTAGCCCTTGCCGAAATGTGCCTCGGATACGGTATAGGGATGAATGTGGACATAGGAGGAACCGGTTTTGGCACTCCGTCTCAGAAGTTGTTTTCGGAGCTCGGGAGCAGATTGTTAATTGCAGCCGATCCGTCCAAGGAAGAACTGTTGAGGAAAGAAATGGGAGAATTGCGCCTGACTCGTATAGGAACCTCAGGGGGAAGCAAAATGGAGATTTCTCATAATAGCGTACCAATCATTGACCTGAGTGTTAAGGAAATGCGGGAAAGTTTTTCCAGTGCCCTAACTGCCTTAGTGTAAATTTCGATGAGGAAGTTCAGTCCCAGAAGCGCCGGTTTTTAGCGTAATCAATTTCTGCCCCGAGAATCGCCTTGATGAAATCATCCTCCTCCAGGTATGACGTGGTGAGAATTCTTTGAGCGGTCTCTGGGCCCACTCCATGAGCAGCCATGGCAATCACCGCCTGTATCCCCCTTTCCCTTACAAGGTGCGCGTTCTTTGCAAGGCGTTTTTTCAGCATTGGGTCGTTCTGCAGCTCTTTCGGGCCGATCCTTTCTCTCTCCCTTGCTGAAAGGCTGGCGACTAGACTGCTTCCGCAGTTGGGGCATCGGATTACTGTAATCTCAGAAACCTTCATGGTCCGGTAGTTGGAACAGGATGTACAGTAAAGCGATACTGTTTCATTCATGATTCTCTTTTTTACACTTTCCAGTATGGTTTTCGTTGGCCTGAGCGGCATGATTCTTTCGGAATAATGCCGAATGAACTGCCTGGATCCGTCTCCTATCTTGTCAGCAGTAACAAACTCAAATTTATCAATTTCCAGAAGAAATGACTTAAGCCTGTCGACATCCATGTAATCTTTCTTGAGCTTCCTGATTGAATCCTCGTACACTGGAGTCTCGAAATAAGATTCTATAATCTTCTCCATCCTCATTTTTCCAATTTCGCTATCCGGGGAAATTATGCCGAATTTTCTCGCTTCATACAGGAAAACTGTGTTGAAGAAACTAGATCTTCTGCTTGCGCTCTTGGCCAGTGTATCAAGATCCCTTTCCTTCAGGTTAAGGATCATTTCCCTATAAGCCGACGAGGAGAACCTTCTGCTGCTTCTGATATAAACGTGATAGGGTGAATAATCCATCTCCACGCTTTCCCCGGTGATTGTCGAAATTAATACTGACAGAATGCTGGCCAGAGCGTAATTGCCCTTAGTGCCAAGAAGGGTCTGTATCACACATTCGATTCCCTCAGCTTCTATGATCACGGTTTTGTCGGTTGAGAGTGAGTTATCGGTCCATGTCTCCAGTTGCTTGAGTGATTCCCTGGACGAATACCTGAAATCGTGCAGTCTCCTGTTTTTCCCGACGCGCATTGATACTTCATACGGAACGGGTATGTCCTCACCTGTCCATTTTGGCGCGATTGCGGGTGTGAACATGGGTTCCACCAGTATTTTTTCGCCTTCAATTCTTGAACACCTCCATGTGGAACCCTTCATGATGAAATTGCTGCCCGGCTCTATTTCGCTTACAACGTATCTTTCATCCAGAGTACCTATGAATTTCCTTCCAACAATATCTATTACCCGATAGACCTTTTCGCTGGGTATCATTGAGATATTGCTGATGAAATAGTTCAGGCTTGCCCTTCTGGGTCCGATGAATTCTCCTTCATACCAAATTTTTCTAATCTGCCCGAGGAAATCCACCAGCCTTAGGAATTCATCAATCGTAAGATTCCTGTAACTGTAACACTCGTTTACTGTCTTGAAGAGTGTGTGCACGTTGGTCTTTCCTGCCGCGTTGACCTCTGATATTATCTGGTTTGCAAGAGTCGACAGGGAATTCTCTGCTATAGAAACTCTTTCCACGCCATTCTCGTATGCCAGCTGAATTATTGCAACTGCCTCTTCAAGTTCAATGAAGTCGTTGCAAATTACCAGTCCCTTTGACCTCCTTTCCAGGCTGTGCCCTGATCTTCCTGTTCTCTGCAATAACTTTGTGACCTGCCTGGGAGAGTTGAACTGAATGACCATATTTGCAGCGCCGATGTCGATTCCCAGTTCAAGTGAGGATGTGCTTATTATGGCATTAATATGCCCTTCCTTGAAATTCTTTTCAGCAGTTTCCCTGGTTTCCCTTGACAGCGATCCATGATGCACTTCCAGAGGAGCGTCCTCTTTTATCATTCTTATTCTGAATGCCATATCTTCTGCTGCAGTTCTTGTGTTGACGAATACGATTGTACCTGGGTTGGCTTCAATTTCATCAAGAATCCTCAACACCGATCCTGCATATTGTTCGTCGCATCCCATAAGCTCTGCAGCTTCTTCCTTGGATTTCTCAGGAATGAGGGCGGTTAAGTCTTTCTCCTTCAAAACGGAAACGTCCACTAATTCAGCTTCAGATTGCGGCGAAAGAAAATTTGCCAGTTCCCTGGCATTCCCCACGGTAGCGGACAACCCGATCCTTTGGAAAGGCCCTGCAATCGACTGGAGTCTCTGCAGTGCAACTGCAAACTGGGTCCCCCTTTCCCCCTGTGAAAGTTCATGCAATTCATCTGCAATGACAAACCTGACATTCGTCAACAGTTTCCGCAAATTTTTACCTTTCAGCATTATTTGCAGGGACTCGGGTGTGGTGATCAGGATTAACGGCGGCCTGGTAGTTATCAGTTTGCGTTCTGCCTGCGTCATATCGCTGTGCTTGATACGGATTGATATTCCTGTATGGCGGGAATATTCAAGCAACCTGGATTGCATATCCCTGTTGAGTGCCCGCAGAGGAGTTACGTAAAGAACGCTGATGGGTTCGTATTTGGCTTCCATAAGCTTCTGGAAGATCGGGAGCATTGCAGCCTCCGTTTTCCCGCTGCCGGTTGGCGAGATCAGCAGGGAATTTTTGCCCTCTATCACGCTTGGAAAGAACTTCTTTTGTGGGAGGGTAAAGTCGCTGAAACCTCTGGCTTCCAGCATCTTCACTATTGTATCATTGAACCTGACAGAATCACTCCTTAACAGGGATTACACCTCCAGTTCCAGCCTCCCTGGTTGAAATTATCCTGCCTCCAACCTTCAGCATGAATACAGAGATGGTGGTTCCTATAACTGCAATAATTCCCCAGAAAATTAATGGAGAATAGGAAAAATACTGCATCAGTGAAGTTCCCATCAATGGAGCCAATGGCATTACGAAACCCGAAATCAGGTAAAATCCTCCAAAATATTCTCCCCTCCTGTCTTCCGGAGCAAGTTTTGATATGACAGAATTTGTAACCGGCGAAATCGTGTTTTCACCCATCGTGAGAAAGAACACATCGATAACCAGGAAAATGAAACCGGAGAAAAAGGTCAGTGCGAAGAAACTCAGCACGTATATCATTCCTCCAATAAACATCCTGACATGATCCCTGAGATTGATCATCAGCCTGTTGACTGGAAGCTGCAACAGAACCACGAATATTCCATTAAGTGAATATAGAATACCTATTGTATAGTTGGAAACATGGTCAAATGAACTCCAGAATAAAGTAAGGGTCGTTCCCCACTGTCCCGCAACAAACCATATTGATGCCATCAGGAAAGCAAGGGCGATGAATTTCTTGTCACTCTTCGGAAACGAGACTGCAGATCTTCCAGTAGCCATATGCTTGTTTGTTTCTTTAAGCATGAAATAAATAGAGAGCTCGACAACGCTCATAATCAACGTAGACAGAAATACGTAGCTCATGTTGAGTTCCGAAAGAAATCCACCTACAGCAGGACCAAGAGAAAAACCAAGATTTCCTGCTATCCTCGTAATTGAAAACGCATCGGTTCTCTGCACTTCCGGTACAGTATCGCTGATTATTGCATTATCAACGATCCACTGAATTGAGAATAATGGCTCTGAAGACATCAAAGCTATGAAGAGCAGGATTGTTGGAAGGTTCAGGTACGCTGTAAGGAATAGTACAAAGAACACGAGAATTCCGAAAGGCATTGATATAAGTGCAACCTTCCGCCTGCCCAGCCTGTCGCACAGATTTCCGCCATAAATGCTGACTGGAATTGAGAGCAACGCGGTAACTGTGAATAACAACCCTATCACGTAATACTGTACACCCCTGAATTCATAGAGATATACTGGTAAAAATATCCAGGTCTGGCTCCGCCCGAATATGCGTATTAGCTGGGCAGCAGAAACCAAAATCACGGGCCTGTTCTTCATGAGCGAAACGTAGTTTCCCGTGAATGTAGACATCCCCTTACACCAGCAAAATGCGGCATTCTGGAGTCACATATAACCTTAATCCGTTAAACCCGGTGTGAAGAAAATGACATCTATTTATATACAGGCACCGCTAAACGAGTGCCAGCCTGATTTAATCGAAGCCCTATTTACAGGAAAAGAATCAGGATTTGAGCGAGATTGCAAATACCTAATTCATTATCTTCCTCACCTTTATTCTTGTATCCTTGAAAGCCGGAGTTTTAGTGAAAGGATCGAGGGTAGAAGGGGTCAGGATGTTCACGGGAAGCTCCGGGAAATGGAATGTTGTAAACGTTACCCCAGAAGTGAGGTTTTCACTCCCTTTTACCCTGCAGGTAATCTTTCCGGATGAGGATTCCACTTCAACGGTATCTCCGTTGACAAGATTTTCACGCCTCATGTCACCCAGGCTCATTTCAAGAAATGGGCCTTCCGTAATTCTGTTGATTACCCCTGACCTGGATGTCATAGTTGCGGTGTGATAATGCTCCCTCTTTCGTCCGGTTATGAGAACGTATGGATACTTTGCATCTTCTTCCCTGTTCCATCCCAGTGCCCTGAATTTTGCCTTTCCCCTCATTGCGTTTCCAATGTGCAGTATAGAAGTTCCGCTAGAATCGAATGACGGCACTGGCCAGGAGAGCCCTCCATTTTCCAGCCTGGAATGGCTCACTCCTTTCCATGCGGGAACCAATTCAGCTATTTCATCCATTATTTCTGACGAGTCTGTATAAGACAGATCCAATCCTATCTTCCTGGATAGCTCCGTGTATATTTCCCAATCGGCTTTTGCCTCTCCGGGTGGGCTAAACAGCTGCCTTACCATTTGGATCCTCCTTTCTGTATTGGTGAAAGTTCCTGTCTTCTCGAAGGAGGATGCAGCTGGAAGAATCACATCTGCAAATTCGGCAGTTTCTGTTAGAAATATGTCCTGGACAATCAGGAAATCAAGAGCCTGAAATGCGTTTTCTACTTCAGTGGAATTTGGATGGCTCCTAATGGAATTTTCTCCAGTGATATACATGAGTTTCAGCTTACCTGAATTAGCCTTTTCGATCATTTCGGTACTTTTCCATCCAATTTCTCCAGGCAGGGAAACTTTCCAATTTGATTCGAACTTATTTCGTATTGCGGGGTCAAGCAGGCTCTGGTACCCCGGAAGAGAACCGGGTGAGCCGCCGACGTCCGCTGCACCCTGGACATTATTCTGCCCCCTCAATGGGTTGAGTCCGCCACCGGGTATGCCAATATTCCCTGTGAGAATTGCCAGGTTTACCAGTGAAGAAACGTTATCAGAACCATTGATGTGTTCTGTAATTCCAAGTGTCCAGTAAATGCTGGACGGCTTGTTTTCAGCGTATAGCCTTGCCACTCCCTCAATTTCCTCTCTCTTGATTCCTGTTATTTTCTCTGCGGAAGCAGGGTCAAAAACTTTCAAGCTGTCAATGAATTCGTCGAAGCCTTCCGTGTGGTTTTTTACATATTCTGGATCGTAGAGATTGTTCTCAACGATGTATCTTGCCATTACGGAAAACAGATAAGTATCGGAGCCTGGTTTTATCTGCAAAAAAGTGTTGGCTTTCTCGGCCAGTTCGACTTTCCTTGGGTCCACAACAATGAGATGTGCACCCTTCTTCGCTGCCTTCTTGATAAACGAACTTGCTACCGGATGTGCCCGGTCTGTATTTGACCCAACAACCATTATGGTTTTAGAATTGATAACGTCGCTTATTGGATTGGTTGATGACCCCGCCCCGAGTCCCCAGGCAAGCATTCTTGCAGAGGGGGAATGGCAGAGTGTGGCCGACTGATCTACGTTATCCGTCCCGATGACGGCACGCATAAATTTCTGAAATGCGTAAACATCCTCGTTTGTGGCCCTGTCGCATGCGATTCCTGCAATTGAATTTATACCATATTCCGCTTTTACCGATATAATTTTATTAGATACTATATCCAGAGCTTCATCCCAGGATGCCCTCCTGAATACTTCCTCAACTTTACGCCCGTTAAGAGGTTCCCTCTTGAATCCATCCTTTCTGACAAGCGGATAAAGCAGCCTGTCTTTACTTGACTCGAATTCAAACCCGAATTTCCCTTTGACACAGAGTTTTCCTTCGTTAACGGAATTCTCCTTTACTCCGCGAGCCCAGACAATACTGTTTCCCCTGATGCCATACTCAATTGTACAACCTACTGCACAATACGGGCAGGTAGACTCCACCGTCCTGTCAGCCTTCTTCCAATCCCTCTCAATCAGGGCGCCGGATGGGCACACATCTGCGCAGGCGCCGCATGAAACGCAGCTGGATGAACCAAGATCCTCCCCGGAATCAAAAATTACCTTCAGATTTTGGCCTTTTCCTGACAGGCCGATTACGTCGTTGCTCTGCTCATCAACGCATGCTACCAGGCATTTTCTGCATTTAATGCACAGCCCCGGGTCAAAATCCAATGCTGGATGACTCCTGTCGATTTTTGACACCAGTTCAACTTCAGGAACCCTGGTGACTGAGTATTTCTTTGCCAGTGCGTGAAGGGAACATTTATCCTCTTTTCCATCCTGATGATCCCCATGGTTTTTCATTATTAAGGTAAGAAGCGCTTTCCTGTATTCCAGAATCTCCGGGGAATCTGTCACTATTTTCATTTTGTCCCTTGCTGTGGTGGAACATGAAGGGATCATTTTAGGGGATCCTTCAACCTGGACCATGCACAGCCTGCAGACCCCGTTTTCATATCCTTCAAAACTGCAGAGCGTGGGGATTTCTATCCCTGATCTTCTGGAAACCTGCAAAATGGATTCACCCTCAGAACAGGCTATCTCCTGACCATCCAGGGTTATGTTCAATTCAGTTCACCACTGAATTTGCAGACCTGCGCTTCACACTTCTCCTCCAAATGCTCCTCGAATTCGCCACCGAAGTGTTTTAAGGAATCCAGGAATAGTTTTCCTGCGACCTGGCCAAGAGCGCATATGGATCCATTAATCATTGCATTAGAGGCCTCCTTTGCTGCCTCAATGTCTTTCTCAGCTGCCTTTCCCCTCGTGATTTTTGTAAGGACCTCATTTATTTCTTTGGTGCCGTAGCGGCATGGCATGCATTTTCCACACGATTCATTTTTAAAAAACTCAGATATCTGTCTTAACGTTTCAACTGTGCACCGGTTCTTCGAAAGCACGATAAGAGCGCCGGTTCCCATTCCCGCTCCAGCCTTGCGCACGCTGTCAAAGTCAAGGTTAAGGTCGACAAACGAAGCGGGCAGAATGCCTCCTGACAAACCGCCAGGCATAATTGCTTTTAGCTCTTCACTGCCATTGCCAGCGTATTTTTCAATCATTTCTTTTGCAGTAGTCCCCAGCGGCGCAGAGTAAATACCCGGTTTTTTAACGTCTCCAGTTACACAGTATTTCTTCCTGAATGACTTGAAGCCAGACCTGGAGATTTCGGCAATCGCCGCAAGAGTCTCAACATTGTGAACCAGTGTTGGTTTTCCAAATAACCCGTTTTCGGTCGGGAATGGGGGTCGAAGCCTGGGTTCGCTTCTCCTCCCTTCAATTCCCTCCATAAGTGCAGTTTCCTCACCGGTTACGTAAGATCCACCAAGTCTAGCGACTTCAATCCCTGGTAACAGGGCTTCTGTTTCTCTCCCCTTGTAAAGTTCTTTTAATTCTCCTATGGCGATCTCCAAACTCGCCATGGCCTGGGAATACTCCTTCTTTAATCCGATGACTATTTTCCAGACGCCGTTAACCCGTGCAGCGATTAATGCCCCCTCAAGTAATTCATGTGGCCTGAGTTCAAGCGTAATCCTGTCCTTGAACGTTCCAGGCTCCCCCTCGTGAGCATTTACAAGCAATATAGAGTCGTCTGTACGGTTTTGCATAAAGGATTCCCATTTCAAGGATACTGGAAATCCGGCACCCCCCATGCCTTTCAGGCCCGATTTTACTAAAATATCAAGCGTTTCGGTTTTGCCTCCCGTGACCATTATTGCGTTCAAAGCTGTGTACCCACCTCTCTGGACGTATTTATCGATGCTCTCCCTGTGTTTTTTCACATAATCGGAGGTGCTTTCCTCGATTTCAGAAAACGAAACACCATGCATGGTGACGTATTTTCCATCTAACCGTAGTACCGGTGCCTTGTCGCAATACCCAAGGCACGATTCTTCCTCTAACTTTCTGTCAGGGAGTATACTACTTTTGGAACTTTCTCGTTTCAGGGCACATGGAAGACCAGTGCATATCTTGTCTTCGCCATTATCGAAGCTGTAAAATGAATATATTGATTCAACGTTAGAAATCGGGACGCCGAATTCCTTCGCAATTTTCTGTTTCTCCGTTTTCCCAAACTTACCTTTCGCAATGCCCTCTTCAATTGCTCTAAGGATATTTTTTTCGGCATTCAATTAAATCGCCACTGTTCGTTCTTGCGCGATGCCAATATATCTGAAAATCCAAAAGACGGATGCTCCCGCAAGCGTGTTGCTGCAGGGGTTTTAACAATGCTGAGGGAAATCCAGGCTGGACTGTTCTTCTTGATCCTAAATTCGGCCATGACAGTTAGCATATTTTCAATTACAATTTAATAGTAAGACCAACGAAGTAAGGGTAAACTGGAGAAAACCCCAACTTTAGCCGGAATTATCAGGTTATCCATTAAGGGAAATTATGTCCGGGATAATGGTTATATTACTTCCAAAGGAACGATTTTTGAACTAGCAAAGCATTTTCATCCAGGGATTGCCCGTTCATGATCGCTGTTGTCTTTGTAAAAAATAGCACGAGATTTCCCGGAAAACACAATGTGGTCATAAACGGAAAAACAATGGTTGATCGGGTAGTTGAAAGAATACAATTATCGAGAAGGATTGGAGGGGTGATCCTGTTTGCCAAGAGTCCCGATATTCGCTCAAGCCTGTGTGAAAACAAGATGGACACTTCAACGGGATCAATTGGAGATTCACTTTTGCTGGCCATTCAAACGTTTGGAGAAATCTTCGCCATAGCCGGGGACATGCCCTGTGTTTCACATGAAGTGATTGACGAAATGATTGCAATGTCGAACGGTATGAGTGTTGTACCTGTACATCAGAATGGCACCATTGAGCCGCTTCATAGCATTTATAACGCTGATATGGCGGGTATTCTCCATAGAAACCTGATAAACGGAAAGAGCAGCCTACATGAGTTTATCCAACCAATCCCGCATAAAGAGTATAGGATCACTGATAAAAATTTTAAAAGCTTTGTCAACGTGAATTATCCTGAAGACCTGGATTCGCTTGACTTAAATGACTGCAAATGAGGTCATCATAACAGGATTCTGGAAAATGGCATCACCATAACTTCTGTTCCGGCTTCGAGAAAATCCAAACCACCAGGATGCACAATGTATCCCTGCGCCTTAGCCAGCCTGGAGACAGCGCCTGATCCACCGGGAAGTGGATATACCACAGGTTCTCTGCCAGATTCCTGGTTTAGTGCTACGGGTATCATATTATACCTGCTTCTGGTAATCCTGGCCCTTTCTCCCAACCTGGCTCTGATTTTAACAGGTAAACCGGAAATCCCAAGGTTTTCAAGCATACCTGGAATGAACAATTCATAGAGAACCATCATTGCAGACACTGGTGGCCCAGGGAGGCCGATTACCGGCTTGCCTCCCGCTATTGCAAAAAGAGATGGCATTCCGGGCTTTGTGCCTATTCCGTGGAAGATTATCCCCGGTTCGTATTCCTCCAATACCTTGTAAACCAGATCTTTTTCTCCAGTTGAGGTACCTCCAGTGGTTATCACCAGGTCACTTTGCTTCAGCATTACAGCCATTGCTTCAGAAACCAGGGATTCTTCATCGCGTAAGATTCCATGGTGGCGGACTTCAAACTGCCCAACCTCCTCAAGCGCAGTCTTGACCCCCCAGCTATTTGAGTCGTAAATTGAAAAGTCTGGCGCCTTAGACCCAAATGGAACCAGCTCATTCCCTGTGGGTGAAACTGCAACTTTTACCTTCTTAAGGACTTCGACTGAACCTTTCCCCAGTGAAGTCATTGCAAGAATATCTTTCGACTTTATGATAGTACCCCTCCTGAGCAGTACTTCCCCTTCCTTGTAGTCAGAACCTTTGGGATCTATGTTTTCGCCAGGCCTGTATCTGTTGTTTATTATGATTTTTCCATCGTATTCCTCAGTTTGCTCCACTGGTACGACTGCATCAAACGATTCTGGAACATATCCTCCAGTGGCAATCCTGATACAAATCCTATCTCCATCCTGGTGCTCTGGAAACTCGCCTATCCTGACTTCTCCGGAAATAGTTATTTCAACTTCGTTTTCTCCGGCCGCTTCCATTGTATCTTTAGATCTGACAGCAAAACCATCCATTGCTGATCTGGGAAGTATGGGATTGTCCTTCCCGGCACATATGTCGATAAAGATCATCCTGCCCATGGAATTTTCAACATTGATTATCTCAGGCTCAATTGGGAGCACGAGCCTATTTTTAATCAGCTCCCGTACTTCATTGACTGAAAGTAGTTTACCAAATTCCTTTCTCATATTTGCCACGTTGTTTTATTCTTCAGTGCCAGCAGTAAAACTCGTTAACCTTTAAGATGATTGACTTATCTTAACTGTGTGAGAATTTCTAACAACAGCCATCGATCCAATACTCCCTGAAAAACACGTGAGAAATTTGTCACAAAACGCCTGGCTATGAACATAATTCTGTTATCATATCTTAATTATTACCGTCCCCGTTAACTTAGGGAGGTTTAGGTAATTCTTAACAGCTGATTTATTTCATTCTCAGAATTAATGCGACTGCCGTTACAATTACTGCTGCTACAATAACTGCCCCAATTATCAAGTGCACCTCCATTGAAGGTAACACCGGGTATGGAGAACTTTTCATATGCCTTTGATTAAAGAGGCAGTCAATTCTCGAGGGAATAACTTCCTTTCAATTAGCGTGACCGTGATCATGGTGGTGACCAGGAAGTTCGGCTGTGGCTTCCTGCAATCTTCCCGATCGATATGCAGAAACAGCAGCGTCGATACTTTGCCCGTCAGAATTATAAATGCTGAGTTTCTTGTGTGCTAACTCAAAAGCATGCGCACCAATGTGGGCGACTATCAATGCTAAAACCTTTCTTTCAATTAGTGACTGGATCATTCGCAGTCCAGGGGCAGAAGTCGCCGTAAGAGCAGGATTCTCGTATCTCTCAATAATAGAGTAATTGTTTTCGCTGTCCATTATCAGAATTTCCTTCGCTTCGCCTGGCCCGCTTATCTGGTTTCCAGAAACAGGAATCGCTATTAACATTGACGGGTTAATTCTGGAGCAATTAATAAGAAATACAGCTAACATGAACGGGATTGTTAATATTCATTCATCCCTGGTTATCGATCCTGATCCTTGACAGATAAAACCAATCTATCAGTTGATCACCGTTGAAGGCAGTTCTGAATGTGCCGTCTCGGTTCCAAGCTTTGCTACGACGACAATGGCGATTATAGCCACAAATGAATATCCTATGAAAACCGGCGAAGTGCCATAGGCAGCGATAATTATGGGTTGAATAAGTACTCCAACAGCCGCACCGAGCCTACTCATTGTGTTGCCGAAACCAGCACCGGTTCCACGCACTTCTGCAGGGAAATTTTCTGGAGGGAGGACGAATTCCATTATGCCCGGACCTATGCCCGCAGAGATGCCGAACAGCATGATTACAAGAATTGAAAATAAAGCTGAATAGTGAAAAACTGCCATAAACATGGCAATCGATATGCCAACAAAACCTGCGATCAGCAGCGTCTTCCTGCCGATTGTGCCGATGAGGTATATTCCTGCTGAAACACCGATCAGTTCTGCGACAGCGATGAAGAGTGACGCATATACAGGCTGTTCATGTCCTGTGAATCCCAGCCCGGCCATCACGCTTGGGGCGTAGACAAGAATACCGTATTGCACAACATCAAAGAGGAACCAGAATCCCGCTATGAACATAGTGGCCCTTATCAGAGCAGGTGAAAACAGAGCCCTGATTTTGCCTGCAGACTTCTTTCCCTTTACGACGGATTTCCAAATCTCTGATTCATAGAACGAGTTTCTCATAATGATAACTACAGCGGAGAATATCACCGGGGGAACCAGCATATATCTCCATGATTGTGCACCATATGATGATAATAATACCCCAAAGATCATGGAGACTGCAAATCCCATGGTCCATCCAAATCCGAGTAAAGCAACATTTCTTCCCCTACCTGACTGCGGAGAAAATTCCGAAACCATGGTAGATGATATCGGGTAATCCCCTCCTATCCCTATACCAAGGAAGAACCTCGACACGACCAGCATTAAAAGGGAAGTGGAAAATATCCCTACTATTCCGAATATTATGAAGAAAACTATGTCCCATAAGAACATGTATTTCCTGCCAAGTCTATCCGAAAGATTTCCAAGCAATAGAGCACCCAGGAAATTCCCAATTATAGCGGAAGATGCGGTAATTGAAAGTGTTATGGCATTTGTTGCAAAAAAACCAGGGGTTCGTAAAACCGGAGTTATAACAAGCAGGTTGTAGCCGTCTATGAATGTGCTTAGGGAGCTGATTAATATGATGTTTCTAAGAAGAGGTTTCATTATTTGCTCAAATACATTGCCGAAATCCTGCGTGCAAGTTCCAGATCATCCGTTGTATCAACATCCTGCATAATATTACTGTCTCCGATAATCAGATCCCTTACTTGATATTTCCCGGAGTTGATGATCGATATACCGCCTTTATCCGACTTCAGCGTCAGGAGATCTTTCCTGCAACTTTTTGGGAAAACAGTTGGGCTCATCCTGATTCCGTTGAGATTGCAACATGCTATTGCCGAGGTGTCTTCATAAAAAAAGCCGATCAATTTCTGAATCATTGCAGCCCCGAATAAGGGCATGTCGGAAGGAAAAATCACTATGTGGGCAGATTCCGTAACATGCGAAACTCCCAGGCGTATCGCGTAGCCAATTCCTTCTTCTGGATTTTCATTAAGCACAATGTGGCGGTAACCTTCGTTGCCGAGTAATTTTTTTACCTCAGGATTTGCCACTATAACCATGTTTCCAATGCCTGCAGAGCGGATATTTTCAGCAGAAATCCTGGCAATTGCCCTGCCGCCAATCTCCTCCAATAGTTTATCTCCATGAAATCTGCTGGACAAACCTGATGCAAGAAGGATCGCGTATAAGTCGTTCGGAAGTTCGTTCAAAGACATTAAGAGGATTCCAGCTTCTCTTTCACATTTTCTATGAATTCTGCAAGATAAGATTTTGCCGAAGCCTGGATGAACCTGGATCCGATAGACGCAATGGCGCCACCGACCTGAGCAGTAGCAGCCCAGTCGATCCTGCACCTTCCAGAATCAATTGGCATTATTCGAGCGGTTATCCTGATTTCCAGGGAGCTTCCAGAACCCTTGCCTTTGCCCTTCACTTCCAGAACGTTATCTTCTTTCCTTTCAATCTCCAAATCCATGTTGAATTTCCCCTTTATGAAAGAAGTCCCCATTTTGACCCTCACCGAAAGATGGGTGTCATCCTTTACCTCGCTGGATTCCAGTCCAGGGAGGGCTTCAACGACGTTTCTCGAATTTGAAACGAATTCCATCACTTTATCCACGGGCCTGAGTATCTCCATCGTTCCGTCGAATTCCATTCAGCATCAGCGGAAGACAATAGAATAGGGATAGATAAGAACAGCTAATGCGCGTTGATCAAGATATATATATTTGAAGAAAAATGGCAATTCAATCCAATCAACAGTTATGGATTAATACCATGATGACTTTTAAAGCTGTGAACAACGATCCGCTCGAATTGGTTTCCAAATTGAAAAACGATGGAAAAGCGTTTCTCCTGGCGACGGTAGTAAAAAGTGAAGGTTCCACACTGGCAAAACCGGGTTTCAAAACACTCTTCTCGCCTGAAGGGAAGGTTCTTGCCGGTGGATTTGGAGGGGGTTGCCCCGAATCAGCAGTGACGCCGTATATTTCAAAGGTTATGGAAACTGGCGCCCCCATAATTGTGAAAGTGCATCTTGAGGAAGCAGAGACAGGACTGAAACTACAGCAAAAAGCAGCTGAAAATGAAGTTTTTGTGGAAACCTTCTGCGGCGGCAATCTCGAGATATTCCTGGACCCATATGGAGGACAAAGCAGGATAATTGTCATTGGACAGGGAGGCCGGGACGAGGTACAATCGAGCCTCTTATATCTTGCCAAATGGCTTGGCTTCACTACTGTGCTAATAAACCCGACAAAAACGGACGATAATCCTGATGTTTTCCATGAAGATCTGGGCTTTGATTTGAATAAATTTGAAACCCTTGAGAGCGATTCCATCGTAGTACTTACTAAGGGTACAAGGGACTTAGACGTGCTTACTGGTATCCAGAACTCGAAAGCAGGATATATTGGCCTTATGGCAAGCAGGAAAAGGATTGAAAAGGATTTCGGCGACCTGAAGGAGAAAGGCGTTCCGGAAGAATTCATCGGGAGAATACGCGCACCCGTGGGACTGGACATCGGTTCAGTAACTCCACAGGAAATAGCCATCAGTATAATCTCAGAGATAATCGCTCACAAGAACAAAAATGTCAAAAAGAAAGATCAAAAAACGGTAATAGGAAGAGATAATCAGTAATTTATGGGATCAACACCTGGGAAGTTTGATTATTTAAAGGTCTCATCGATCCGGGACGCAGTTAAAGCATTGTCTGAAGTTGAGAATTCCAAGGTATTGGCGGGTGGACAAAGCTTGATTCCCCTGCTTAAAACAAGAATCATGACCATAGACCTGCTTGTTGACATAGGTGGAATTGCGGCATTAGATTCCTTCAGGGAAGATAATGGATTTATCGAAATTGGCGCATCCTACAAGGTTGGATCACTGGAAGAGAACAGATCTGTATCAAAATATATTCCTGCGCTACATGAAGCTGCTGCGGGCATAGCCGATCCGCTGGTCCGCAACATGGGAACTGTTGGCGGGAACCTTTCACATGCTGATCCGGGAAATGACCTTCCACCGGTCATGACTGCACTGGATGCAGAGTTCGTGATATCCGGGAATGGGAACCAGAGGGTCGAGAAATCAGATAAATTCTTCCAGGGGGCTTTTTCAACAGGACTGTCGCATAATGAGGTGCTTACCGCAGTAAGAATACCGAGGAATGGCGGAAACGCAACTTCGGCATTCATGAAACAGGCAAAAAGTTCCGGAGATTTTTCACTTGCTTCTGTAGCGACGGTACTCCACCTGGACGATGATATGAATTGCCTGAGTTCCAGGACTGTACTGGGTTCCATCTTTCCCAGGCCTTATCTGATGAAATCCGTTGATTCCCATCTGCAGGGAAAGAAGATCAATACAGGATTGCTGAAAGAAATCAATAATATAGTGAAAAACGGCATATCAGTGGAATCCGATTTCTTCGCCTCAGCAGAATATAAGAGATATATTGCTTCTTATCTTGTGACCGAAGCGCTTGCACTGGCGTACAAGAGAGCGGAGGCTGGGTTAACATGAAGAACGTAAAGGTAAACATAAAGCTCAATGGACGGAAATTCGAGAGAGAGGTAGAGCCCAGAACCCTGCTTCTGGACTTTGTTAGAGAATTTGCAGATCTTACAGCAACTCATATGGGATGCGATACGAGCAATTGCGGAGCCTGTACTGTCCTGCTTGACGGTAAACCTGTAAAATCCTGTACGGTACTTGCCGTCCAGGCTGACGACAGGGAAGTAAGAACCCTAGAAGGGCTGGGAGAAGAACCGCTGATGAAAAGGCTCAAGGAGGAATTTATAGAGAAGCATGGATTGCAATGCGGATTCTGTACTTCCGGGATGCTCATATCCAGCTATTCGTTGCTGAGAAAAAAATCGGACCCCAACGAAAAGGAGATCAGGGAGGCTATCTCTGGAAACATATGCAGATGCACAGGTTACCATGGAATAGTTGAAGCAGTAAAATCCGTAAAAGGGGAAACTGCTCGCGAAAAGCTCCCGGAATCACCGGAATTGGTGAGGAGATAAAATGAGCAGCATTACGGATATAGTTAACGGGAAGGGAAGATTCGTTGATGATATTTCTTTCCCTGGAATGGTTCACATAGCCTTTGCCAGAAGCAACTATTCCCGCGCAAAGTTGTTGTACGTCAAAGGGGGCTACACTGCCAGGGATTTCCCTTATTTCATGGCATCAGCCGGAGAAGGGGCCACGGAAGAAGACCTCAGCTTGAGGGCTCCTGTTCTTGCAAGCAAATTTGCTGCATACCTGGGTGAACCAATAGCGGCAGTTACGGGGAAGAACCGGTATGAAGCGGAGGATAATCTGGACAGCGTGGAAATTGACTATGACCCTCTGAAACCAATTTTAGATCCCGTTGAAGCTTTGAATTCGGAACCCGTCATTCCGGGCGTAAAGACTAACATTATCTCAGACAGATATGTCGGGAAGGAATTTTCCGCAGGAGAAGCTGAGATAGTTTTGGAAGACAGGCTCGAAAACAGGAGGGTGGCCACCAATCCCCTGGAAACCCGGGGAATTGTAGCTGCATACGATGGTACTAAATTGACAGTTTGGACTCCAACTCAATCTGCCCACAGTGTGAGAGACGGAATTTGCGAGTCCATGAATCTAGGTAAAGAATCAGTCAGGGTAATTCAGACAGATACTGGTGGTGCCTTTGGGCTCAAGGGAGGAGTATATCCTGAATATATCGTAGCTGCCTCACTTGCAATGAAATTGAAGGTCCCGGTCAAGTGGATTGAGACGAGAAGGGAACATCTTATGGCGTCCAGGCCGGGGAGAGGAGTTGTTGGCAACATGAGGATCCACGCAATGAAATCTGGCGTTATAAAGGGAATTTCAGGTGACGTCATAGTGGACGCCGGTGCTTATGGGGGCGCTTCCTGGTCTTCAGGCTGGATAGCTTTCCAGATCACCGGGCCCTATGCAATACCAAATGCATATTTCCACGCGCGCTCGGTTATGACAAACAAGGTTGAGCAGGGACCCTACAGGGGAGCAGGAAGACCGGAAGCATCGTTTATGATGGAGAGGATGATTGACCTTCTGGCGGATGAAATCGGGGCAGACCCTTTAGATATCAGGCTCCTGAATGCGGCTAAAGATAAATTCAGGTCTCCAACAGGAATGGAGATAGAGGCATCTGCCGGCTTTATGGCCAGGGCGTTTGAGAAAATGGAATACAGGCGATTGGCAAGGGAATCTAAGCCTGGAATCTCTTGTTTTGCCCTGATTCCTGCTGTCTCGGACGGTGAAAGCTGCAGGATAAAAGTTGAAAGAGGAAGAATAAATGTCTGGCTGGGAGGTAACGCTCATGGCCAGAGGCATGACCTTTGGGTAGCAAAGCTCCTTTCCGGGAAATTCGGCGTTGACCCTTCGATAATTGAATTACAGCTTGGCGATACCGATATGCTGAAGGAAGGGGTGGGAAGCTGGGGAAGCAGATCTGCAATAGTTGGAGCCAATGCGCTGTTAAAGGTCGCAGATAAGGTAATTGCTCACGTCAAGAAGGACAAAGGTGCCTATACTGCCAGGGCTCTTCTTTCAGGAGATTACGATGAATATGAGTACGCAAACGAAAAAGGGATGCTCATCTCATTCTGTGCCAACCTTGCTGTGGCGGATGCAGACGCAGCCGGAAACGTGAGGGTGTCCAAACTCAAGGCGTATTATGACGTTGGAAAAGCGCTTGTTCCCGATGTGGTAGTTTCACAGATCAAGGGAGGCGCTGTTCAGGGAGTCGGGCAGGTGCTGAGTGAAAATATTGAGTTTGACCAGGATGGCCAGCTGATGGCAGCCTCACTTTCAGATTCCGGGGTACTTAATTCTGTGCAGTCCCCAGACATCGACGTTTATCTGGAGGAAGTACCATCCCGCTTTCCACATGGTGCAAAGGGTGTCGGGGAATCCCCCACAATTGGTGTCCCGACTGCTTTAGTTAGGGCGATAGAAAGGAGTGCCGGAATCAGGATACGTAAAACTCCGGTTTCGCCTGAAGAGATCGTCAACGCAAGGTCCAGGGTAAAGTGATGTGGGTGAAAATTGAGGAGTCCCCTGTAACCAGAGAATCTTACCTGGCTCGTCTGGAAGACAGGGGCCAGGGTGCAGTTGTATCATTTTCAGGTGTTGTCAGGGATAACGAAAAAGGGAAGAGGCTCAGGGGATTGCAATACGATTGTTACAGGGAGATGGCGGAAAAGGTGCTTTCTGAAACAGGCGAGGCCGTCATCAGGAAATTCAACCTGGTTGATCTGGTGGCTTTTCACAGGGTCGGATTCCTGGGACCGGGAGAAACCTCATTCTTTGTTGCAGTCAGTTCAGAGCATAGAAAAGAAGCATTCGGTGCATGTTCTGAGTTTGTGGACCTTGTAAAAACTAAGGCTCCTATCTGGAAGAAGGATATATTCCTGGAAGGTGGAGAATCTTGGCATTGATTAACAGATCAATTTTGCCAAATATGTCCATGGATAGTAACACTCTGGTCCAACCTCCAGTGGACAGTTATGGGCGCACGGTGAACAGCCTTAGAATTCAGTTGAACGCTGTATGCAATTTTTCCTGCATATTCTGCCACATGGAGGGCACAGGGATCAACAGCCAGGAAATGACCCCTGAGGAGATAGAGAGGATAGTCCAGGTAGCGGCAATGAATGGAATGACAAGGGTCAAGTTCACAGGTGGAGAGCCCCTTCTGAGGAGAGACATCCTTGAAATAATCTCAAGAACAAGACCACATGTTAAGGGAGATCTTTCACTGACCACCAATGGAGTATTGCTGGGAAAACTTGCAAAGGACCTTAAGGAAGCGGGCCTGGATAGGGTGAATATCTCATTGCACGCATCTGATCCTGCGGGATTCATACAGATCACCGGCGTGGATGCCATGGATATTGTGCTGGAAGGGCTTGCCGCTGCAAAAGAGGCAGGTTTGAGCCAGATTAAGCTCAATTTTGTAGTACTGAAGGAAGTTAATGTGGACAAAGTACCGGAAATGATGGACCTTTGCGCAAAAGAAGGCGTTACACTGCAGCTTATCGAGCTGGAAGCAACAAAGGAAGGCGAAAAACAGGACTTCTACAGAAGATATCATTATGACATCTACCCGATGGAGAAAGAAATCGCAGCCAGGTCACTGAACCGGGAGAAGAACATCCTGCATGAAAGATACAAGTATACGATCGATCACAATGGGCGACCACTGAAGATAGAATTCGTGAGGCCCATGCACAATTCCGGATTCTGCATGAGTTGCACCAGGCTGCGGGTTACTTCTGGAGGAAAACTCAAGACCTGTCTCATGACAAATGATAACCAGACAGACATTATGGGAATCCTGAGAAATGAAAAGAGTGATCAGGACCTGTCCGGGGCGTATAGGACTGCAGTAAGTAAGAGGGAGCCTTACTGGAGATTGGAAGATGAAGCTTAGCGTGCGATATTTTGCGATGTTCACCGAGGTTACCGGCACTTCAAATGAGATCCTGGAGTTCGAAGGAACGAACATAATGCAACTCAAGAAAGTGATAAATGATCTGCATCCTGAGTTGTCCAGGAAGGGGATGATGGTAGCGGTGAATGAGAGATATTCGGATGACAGCACCATCCTTGCCGAAGGCGACACTGTGGCAATATTCCCGCCGGTGAGCGGGGGCTGAAAGTCGGCTGGATAGCTTTTCTCCCGTGCTGCCAGGTTGAACACTTGCATTGGTTACGATGGATTCCCAACAAGAACAGCCAGATGAGTGGTGAGTTGCGGTGAATATCAACAGGTATTCGGGACAGATTGCGTTAAGGGAAATTTCAATCAGCGGCCAGAAAAAGCTTTCACAATCTATGGTAACCATTGTTGGCATTGGGGGTAATGGATCGGTTTCAGCAGAGTTATTTGCAAGAATGGGCATTGGAAAACTCAGGATCGTGGATGATGATGTTGTCAGGGAAAACAACCTGCACAGGCAGTTCCTCTACGGTGAATCTTCCGTTGGAAAGCAGAAGGTAGTTGAAGCAGCAGGAGCGTTGAAGCTCATCAACAGGGAAATGCAGGTGGAGGTTGTGAACAAACATCTCGACGCTGAAAATGTGTCCGGGATTATCGAAGGATCTTCGCTTGTTTATGATGGCACTGATAATTTCGCGGCAAGATTCGCGCTGAATCGTGCATGCGTGAAACTGGGAATCCCATTTGTAATGACCTCTTCTTTGCAATATTGGGGAGAGGTGATTCCAGTGGTGCCGGGAAAAACCGCCTGCCTGGATTGCCTGAACATCCCAAAAATGGAAGAAGGGTCATGTTCTCAGATTGGAATATTTCCTCCCGCAGTATCCATGACGGCATCCATTGGCGTATCCACATCAGTATCGATATTGATGGGAAGCGAAATCACGGGATTCATAAAGATTGCCGATTCACTGAAGAACACTGTTGAAACCATAGAAACACAGAGGAATCCTGACTGCAGGACTTGCGGGAACAAATTGCGCTAGCCTGACAGGTATTGTTCTAAACACTACTTTCTGATTCAACGGGTTCTCGCCTAAATTCGTCCTGGTTCAATGCAGGCTGTTATTCCTTATGAAGCTCATGAAACGCATGACTTACCAGTTTCTTTATCACTTCAGCACCCACTTCCATGGCATCCGGGCTGCCTGGCAAACAGCATATAATTCGTCCTGAATACAGAAACATAGTCGCATCAGACAGATAGGCGTATTGATTTCCTGAACTTGATCGAAAGAGCTCCCCAAAACCAGAGACTTCTCTTTCACTGATTTTTCTTAGCGTAGTCGTTGTAAGGTCATACTTGCTGAGCCCGGTCCCTCCAATGAACACAACCACATCGGAGATGGGGAGAGCCCTTTTCAGGGCTCCCAGTATTTCATCCGAATCATCATGGGAACTGTCCCTTACAATGCTCTCTGCATAACTACCGATCAAGGCTGAAAGCTTTTCACCAGAGACATCCTCTTTCAGCGTTCGCGTAGTGGATACAAGTATTATTGCGAACCTGAGTTTCTTCTCTGCATGAAAATGACCATGATTCATTTTTGACCCTTAACTTTTTGAATAACTCTTATCTCCGAGATTCCTGTCTCGGGATAATTTCCTGTAGAGTCTTTCTCGAGATACTTTACCATATCCCAGATAGTGAGCAGGGAGCCCATAACACCTGACAGCGATTCCATTTCCACCCCGGTTTTATAAATCGCCTTCACTTCGCACCTGCACTTAATCCATGTATCGCCCACATCGAAAGTAACATCTGCGAATTCAATTGGGATCTGATGGCAGAATGGTATCAATGAAGGTGTATTCTTCACTGCATCAATTCCAGCGACTCTTGCAACTGTGAGTACATCCCCCTTTTTGATTTTCAGATCCCTTATTTGCTGAATCGTTGATCGCTTCAGGTTAATCTTCCCTTCGGCAACAGCCCTCCGCTCAACAATATCCTTCTCCGTAATGTCTATCATTGGTGGCCTCTGCACGACAATCATAATTCGTAATAATAGTGTTGCCCCGCGCAAACAGGCAAATCAATATGGATTTATGAAAGTATTAAAATAACAATAAGAGGTAAAACAAAATGAAAAGTTCACGATTTTACCAAGTGCCTAAACACAAAAAAAGATACCGAATAGCCTGCCGACTTTAGAAATCGTCATCTTCTTCGTCGGTGTCGCTGTCATCATCGAAATCTCTTCTTCTTGCGCTTACCATGTTGACCATTAAGCAAATTCTTACCGATATATAAGAAATTCGTTCTAACTCCTGACGAACATGCATATTGTTGCTGGAATTTGACATTCACGGGTATTAGATACCGTTAATATTCCAATGCATTATGGACCAAAATGAATCTTGTATTCATATATGGCCCACCTGCAGCGGGAAAGTTAACGGTGGCTGAAATCCTGAGCGAAAAAACGGGATACAAACTGCTTCAGAATAATATCACTAACCTGGCAGCAGCAGCTGTTTTTCCTTTTGGGTCTCCCCCTTTCAAGAGGATTGTGTACAACCTGCGATTGGACATATTTCGTGAGGCTGCGATCAATTCTGTTGATATCATATTTACTTTTGTCTATGCCCTGAACGAAGATGATGAATATGTGAAGAAAATAATCGATGTAATCACTGATGCAGGAGGGAAGGTGATGTTCGTGTACCTTTTCTGCCCGATAGAAACGCTCTTGCAAAGGATAGGCGAATCTTCACGGAATAATCATTTGAAACTGACAGATAGAGATGAATTGCTGAAATTAATGTCAAGGTACAATATAACCAGAATTCCCTTCCTCAAAAGTCTCTCTATAGACACTTCCATAACTGCACCAGAGGAATCTGCCCGAAGAATAGTGGAATTCTATGATCTTTGACCCTGGATAAAATGCGTTTAGCTCGCTGTCGAAGCTAAATGAAGGTAATTCCAATGTGGAATTCTACAGTTATCTGTTCAAGTTCGTAACATAAAAACTTATCATTCATAATTGGGCACAGAGAAATAATGCGTTGGTTAAACCCAACTCATGCGAAAACAGCTGATGAAAAGCGCCCTCCACGCTAATATTGGCGCCAATGGAAAGACTAATTACGGGCTTGAACCCAAGGAATACTTAAATTTCGAAGTTAAGAGTTTTAACTTCCTGTAAGAATCCCATTCTTGTATCCGATAGTATCCGAATTTTGTGTAATACTTATACCTGATACCAGGCCATGGGAGAATGTTCCAGTCTAGGTATCCTTTATAAATACATAAGATTCGGGATACCATTTATCAAAGGACATTTTGTTTCGTTTATATCCTCTACATTCAAGGCTAAGCGATTCAATTTGTTTCGGCCTAGGAACAATATACGTGATGCCCTTCAGGAACATGGAATTCATTGATAGTATTGACATACTCACTGAAAGAAAGATGAAGGCCATGTCTGAAAGATCAAAGAGTCCGGTGAGAACAGTGAAACAGGACGCGGCAATAAAAATAAAAAAGGAAAAAGGTCTCGGGAGAATGTCCAAAGACCTTCTTCATAGAAGGACGCTAAGTATAACACTAATATGTTACAAAGATAGAATCTGAAAGTATGCTGCGTATAGTGGTAAAACAATACTTCTCATGTAGAATATTCTCGAATCTGTGGCTCAGATCTTCGGTGTAGTAAGTGTGTTCCACATTTTTACCAATGTCAATAACTTCCATTATGGGTTCGTAGAGATCCCCATCGCCACCGATCACAATTGCAGTTTCGTACTTACCCTCCGCCGCTAATCGTGTCATTCGTGCACTCAATCCGGTATCTACACCTTTTTCTTTGTACTCTATTGAGCCGGTATAAGGATTAATGAACTCTGCAGGAAGTGTTGAATGAACTAAGAATCCGTATTTCCTGACCTGTTCAAGATATCTGCTCTGCCCTGCATACCTTCTTGGGTCTTTCATAGGTGCAAGGCTTTCAAAGTATTCCATTCCTTCTATTTTATGGTGCTCGCTATAGTAATTAACAATCCCAAAAAGAATATCCGTTGGGCTATTGTCCAAGTTATTATTTCTAATGAAGTGAACTGATCCAACATAAAAGTTGGGACCATCCACAAAAATCGACGCTTTGCTGTGTGGAAGGAATTGGTAAACGAGATCTACCATTCGTAACTCCCTCCCCTTTTGATGTATTTGTGCTTGTCCCATCCAACCTGCTCGATTGCGTGCGAAACACCCACGGAAGTGATAGGATCGCTTCTAACGTACTTATTATCCCAGTTCTGGAAAAAGCGACCAAGTGGATCAACCATAAGGTATGATCCAGTCATAGCATTGTTGTCCTCTACGATTGGTTTGAACTGCTTGTGTCTCGTTACGAATTCTTTAAATTGTTCACTTGTGGCCAGAAGGTTTCCTGCTGTGATGTCATTCTCCCCTGCAATGAGAAGCAACTGGAAAACCTTCCATCTATCTGGTTGAAGAGCAGAGATAAGTGGCCCCATGTCATCGAGGTAATTCAAGCTCGTGACAACTGTGTTGATCTTGAGCCTAATTCCGAACTGCTTCACCATTTTTGCGCGAGATACTGCCATTTCTATATGTTTTCCAGTTCCTCTTCCTAACGCTTTTTCCGTCATCTCACTGGAAGAGTCAATGCTTATGCCAACCCAATTAAGATAACGCGCATTATGTTCCAGGAAATCCTTTGTTAGCAAAGTCGCATTCGTGACTACAGAGACTACCATTCCTAAGTTCTTAGAAATGGATAACAGGTCGCTAATGTATGGACAGAGAAGCGGTTCACCGCCAACAAAGTTAATCTTCCTGATTCCAGCGTTTGCCAGCAAGCCCGGAATTAATAACGCGTCTTGTTTGGGCAATCTCTCCTTAATGCCTTTAAACGTAGCAAAGCAGAATTTGCATTTGTAATTACAACTTTCCCATAAGTGCCAATTTACAGATTCTATTTTTCTTACCGTCCTATTTGTATTGCTGCTGAGATCTCTCGATCTGTTTGCGACAAAGTCGCCAGTTTTTTCCGAGGTTTTTACCTCTTTTTCTCTTGACATTTTTATCCTCCCGGCGACAGTTCACAAAATTGTATCCACCTGAAATTTCTAAAAATACAAATGTCCCAGACAGATGAGACTATATACTAAATTACAAATTCACAAAAATACTCAATCTAATATGCTGATGGCAACTCATTATACATATAGCAAATTATGCATCCTAGTTTACTTACCATCTTGTCGAATGATTATATGGTTATGCTCAGTCTTGAAGTACCGCTTTCAAATTGAACTAATCAATCTAAATGACTCCATCTTTCGTTAAATGCAACCGTTTAATTTATAATATTCCGCATTTTACAAAAACCGTTATTTGACAAAGGTATCTATTCCCACTAATATGACGTAATTAAGTCTAGTTTTTCGCTTTATGTTTCAATTTATGAACCGCCACCATCTTAGGCAATAATCGCTTTTTTTGGCTTTCACCGTCTTCGGTGGTTCTAACTCAGGCCAGACCCGTATGAGGTTAAGCGATCTACCTGTGAATTTATTACTATCACATATATTAATCTTATTTCTATACTATCTTGAGTTTACACGATTTTTAACGCTGATAGATTCCAGATAGGCAATTAGAGAGGCTGCCCTCTCAACATCTCCAGTAGTGCATATCACACTGATATGAGGTTCAGCCTCTCTGCCATGCAGAGTGCATCCGGATTCCTGGAGTCAAGCTTCTTCCTGACACTCTTACCGGATATGATATACTGCAGTCTGACATCAGAGAGTATATTCTGTACGGATTGCAATGATATGGATTGATCAATGCTGTGCATCCTGTAACGAATGAGAATAAGGAAGAGATATGTCATAAGTGAGAAGAACATGTGCACCCTGATCTTCTGCGGAGTCCAGTGGGATTCCGTCATGAAGGGAATATTCCATGACGGTCATGTATTCGTTACTACGATACCGAGAGTGAGGGTCAAGAACATGTTCATGTGCCCGGGACACAACCTGATCTGTTTCATATGGGTGAAAAAAAGAGGATCATAGCGTGAGCTATGGAAATCCCGTGGGAAAGGATAGAATATGGGAAAAGAAACGATAGGAAAAACAGTTTCATGTTGACTTAGCCCGCGACTTTATCTGGATGTCGCAGAAATAGCAATGAATATGCAAAATTTAAAAGATTGTTAGAAATTGTCCATTCATAATTGAGCACAGAAAAATAATGCGTTGGTTAAACCCCCTCAAGAGAAAACAGAGAGTTTTTATTCAATGGTTAGAATAGGCGATCCATGCCACCGGAAAGAGGCAGGTTAGCCGAATTCCTTGAAAAGTATCAGGAGAAAAACCGCACCGCACCGATTATCGTTGAGGGTGATAATGATATACGTAGCCTGCGGTATCTTGGTTTTTCTGGTGAAATAATCAAGCTGAATTCCGGGTTGAGCCTGATGGGTTTCTCAGAGTCCGTAGCCAGGAACCACAGGGAAATCATTCTGCTTACTGACATGGATAGGAAAGGCATAAAACTCAAGGAATCGCTAAAAAGCCTGCTTGTGAGTTTGGGAACTTCCGTTGACACAGGTATGTGGGATTACGCCAGGGAAAAACTCAGGATCAATTCAGTTGAAGACCTGCCTTCCGTAGTTGAAAGGGCGGTATCCCCAAGGCCGGTTTCCCTCCAGATCAGGAGGCATGCAAGATATTAATGGAACATACTCATATTGAACGATGGCTTCCCTCTTCAAGTTAACTTTTCTTGGAACTGGCGGTTCCTGGCCTACCCCGGGTCGTGCAATGCCCGCTATCGTGCTTCAGGTTGACAGTGTTGTAAACCTTTTGGATTGTGGAGAGGGGACGCAAAAACAGCTGATGAAAAGTGCCCTTTCCTTTATGGACATTGACAATGTATTCATCTCTCACTTTCATGGAGACCATTTCATCGGGCTGATAGGCCTGGTCCAGAGCATGTCCTTCAACGACAGGAAGAAACCACTGACCGTTTTCTGCCCTGAAATGGGATCAAGGATCCTGTCAAACGCACTTTCAGTTGGGTATTACAGGCTAAATTTTGACATCACTGTAAGGGAACTTGACCCTGGAACGGAATATGATCTGGGCGAATTTACCGTAACCGCTATGAAGGCAGATCACCCTGTGCCCGCATACTCTTACAGATTCAATGAAAAGGACTTGGTCAAAATAGACAGGAGCAAAGTTGATGCTCTGGGAGTTCCGGACAAACTGATTGAAACGATCAGGAAAAATGGTTTTACCGAACACAAAGGGATAAAATACACCTTAGACCAGATTTCTGCGGGAATCAGGAAGGGGAGATCCGTTGTTTACTCGGGTGATACGAGGCCCATGCAGGACGAAATGTCAGGCTTTGCAAAGGATGCAGATGTACTGATTCACGAGACAACGACTGATTCCTCGTTTGAGCCTAAGGTGAACGAATTTGGGCACTGTTCGTCAGGACAGGCTGCGTCGATTGCAAAGGCTGCAAACGTGAAGAGATTTTATTTATTCCACTACAGTCCCAGAATAGGAGATCTTCGCGTCCTTGAGAAGGAGGCAAGAACAATATTCCAGGAATCCTATCTCTCCAAGGAACTGCTGGAATATTCAGTTCCCTTTGGAAGTGTCCCTGCTAAGAGTGATTCCTGAACTGTTCTGGTAGTTTCCGGACCTCTTTTCATAACTCTGTTCAACTTCCCGGTCAATGCGATGGAAAATAATCTGTGCAATCCGTTCTCCCGCTTTAAGCGAGAAGACCTCATTCGAGGAATTGTAAAATGCGAGCGTTAGTTCACCTCTGAATCCAGCGTCAACAAACCCATAGCTGCCAATAATCCCCTTACGCGCATAGGATGACCTTGTGAACATCTGGGCACACACGTCGGTGGGACAATAAATTTCCTCCTGGGATGAAACGAGAAAGTGTTCAGCTGGCTCAATCTCTGCATGGTCAGTTATATTGCCGGATGAGCCTTTTATGGTACCAACGCGCAGATCATATCCGTTTGGCGTCAACGATTGCGGGCTGAAGTTTCGAGAAATGAGCTTTCCCCCCTTGACCAGTTCATTTATTGTCGAGTCAGAAAGTATCATCTTCCAGGATCATGCACATCAGTTTAATTCTTTTACTCACCATTTTTAGCCGCGATGCATGTTCAGCTATCTGTTGATCCAGATTTCCCCGGTGCGATGAAGTCTTTCCTGCGAAGAATATAGAAAAAAAGCATGGACAGGGAGAAGGAAACAAAGTAACTGATGTCCACTCCGCCAAGCAGTACGGAAATCGGGCCTTCCAGCTGAGATATTGGATTAATGAACGGTATGGAGATGCCTATTGGAACCAGGTACGCTATGAATGTCCGGACATTATATCCGTCTGATACTTTTGTCAGATTTCCTCTTGAAAGCAGGTAGTCAACGATCATAATTCCCAGCCAAGGAGTTATCCAGTAATCGAGTACGTACAGGAAGTCCTGGTAATATTGATAGAAGTTGGCGTAGCCCAGGATTGACAGACCAATAGAGATAATGGTTACAACGAACAGGATGAGCTTCCTTGAAGCCTTAATTCCGAATGTCTTCAATGACATGGAATTGGAATAAAGGTTGAGTGAATTCGCAGCGAGTCCTCCAAGAATAAGTGTTATCAGTCCTATAACAGCATACTTCCCCATTAGTGAGACAATAGTACCGGGTGCAGTCTCATAAGTGGGAATTGCAAGCTCTACTAGTACACCAACAACCTCAACTGCAAAGGTGGATATGACTGCCCCGGCGAGAGTGAAGGAGAACGTACCTCGGCTTTCTGGCCTAACATATCTGGAATAATCAGAGGCGTATGGACCCCAACTCATGATGTATGAGAATGAAAGTGCTATCGTCGACGCGAAGCCCACGAGGTTAAAACCGCCTGAGTAAAACGGGACAGAATAATTTGTCACTGTAAAGATTGCTAGGTAAACAAATAGAGCGCCGAGTACCACGGACATTATTTTCTCGAATGTATGGATAAGGTTAGCCCCGAAATATGCGAGCAGCAAAACAAGTACTGCTACAGCAATAACGGGAATTACGAAAAAATATCCTGAGGTTGTGTAAATTAATATTGAAAGGGCTGTCGCAGCAATAATGGTATTAACTGTAAGCCAGCCGGTTGTATTCAACCACTGCAGCAGCGACATTACGTTGCCACCCTTTCTGCCAAAAGCGTGCTTGCCAACCATCATTTGCGGCAGCCCTGTTTTCGGCCCCATGACGCTCATTGAAGCAAGTAAAATTCCACCTGCCAGAGTTCCTATTAAAAGAGAAAGGATGCTGTATATGAAATTTAAATTGAAGTAGATGACTGGAAGAAAACCAAGGGCAAAGTCTGCAATAGTAAGATTCGCACCAAACCACAGGTAGAACTGGGAAATTGGTTTTTTAACCCTCTCCGAATCGGGCAGTTGCTTAATGTCATCTTCAGGACTGGCGTTAATTCTGGCAGTACCGAACATATGTTCGGTAATTCTGGCATGGTAATAAAACCTCCATTATTCATTGAATGAGATCTTTGAGGGCGCTGGCAATTCTCCGTTGACCCGTTTATCCTGACAGCCTAGCCCTCCCCCAGCTTTGACAGGTTGTTCACTTTCAGCGCCCGTCTCTCACATTTTCACTCCTTCCTTTCTGTAAGCACTGTGAATATCATCCTGATCCGTTTTCGCATGGTCGACACATGTGCAAGCTTTCCGGATTCCTTCTTATTCTAAACTGAAACATAGTATTCCCTGATGGGTTAATTGAACATCATGATTGTGCCGACTGCAGTTGATAATGCCATCTTGCAGTCTGTGCACCCTCCTTTGACATGTGGTCTCTTCTCTTTTTTGAGGATGAATCCTTTTTGCCCGTAATGATGCCAGTTTGTCACTGCTCTTAAATTGCTTAATGTCACCGATGTACGATGAGATCAGGGAAGCGATATAGTAATCGATGCCTGGAATGGACATGAGGAATTTCATCTCCTCGGATTCCTTTGCCATCTTCTTTATCTGTGTATCCCAGAGGTTTAATATGATGCTCAAGGAATTCAAGGCGATCAAGCATCGCCTTCAGAACCAGGTCTTTCTGATTCCCGAATCTGATCCCCTTAATAGCCTTCAACCTCGCTGTGGAGAAGTTGTCACGGGTTTCTGGAAGCTTGCTGAATACGTCTTTCCTCTTCGGTAACCGATGATCCTGTTCTTCACTGAAGAAACAGATTTTCCAAGTTTCACTCGCTGAATCAGAAGATCCCGGAATATCCTCTCCTACTCTTCAAGGAAGTGGGATTCAGGGATCATCCAGATGAGATTTAGCTTCGCAAGTTCCAGCGAATCCCCCCTGTCATTCTTCTTCCTTGACTTTGTTATCCATGAAAGTTCCCTGGGATGTGCCACAGCTATATCCGAATAACCAGAGGCAATGGGAAACTTGAACTGTTGCCTTATGTCTCCATCTGGTGTAATACACAATGCTAAGCTTTCCTTTTCTCCAAGATCTATTCCAACCACAAAACTGTTCATACGATCAATACCCTTTATCTATTTTTTCACTCCAGACGGCTATTATGACTGACCAATAGCTGCCACGGGAAGGCTGACAGCCCGGAGAATTTAGTATTCATCCAAAGTTTAGTCTATATGCTTTCTTACGGATTAGTGCAGTCAAATTTGGTCCTGGCAATATTCTAAATCTATCAAGGAAAAAGGCAATTTGGCCTTTCAAATTGGTTTTGTCCTTTCATCTGATCAGGCTAAAAATCAGTCAATCAAAAACTCGTTCTGGTTTTCTCTGTATTATGGCGCATTCTTCAAAGTCATTACCGAAAAGTTGACACCGTCAATTTGAAGTGAATAAATTAATACACACATCTTATTTCAACAGTAGTGAAAGGGAAAGTATTCTGGAAAAAAGCTATTCCTTTCGCAATTGTATTCTTATTTGTGATTGTTGCATTTTCGCCCATTTATGTGCATAATAACGATACATCAACAGCACATGAACCTAGTGCTGAGTACAGCCCTCAAACAAATTCAACTTCAAGCAATTCATTACCTTCAAATGCAGGTCATGTGCTTTACACTTTAGTACTCCTTAACAACTCACTATTGAACGGAAACGTTGTAAATACTTATGATGGATTATTTCCGTATGCAGCAGCCTACGATCCTGCAAATCAATACATGTATGTTGCGAATTGGGGTTCAGGTAACGTCGCAGTAATAAACAGCGCAACAGATTCAATTGTTAAGAGCATCCCTGTCGGCTCAGAGCCGCAAGGTATAGCCTACGATTCAGCAAATCAATACATGTATGTTGCAAATGCCGGTTCAGGTAACGTCAAAGTAATAAACAGCGCAACAGATTCAATTGTTAAGAGCATCCCTGTCGGCTCAGGGCCGCAAGGTATAGCCTACGATTCTGCAAATAAATACATGTATGTTGCAAATGACTTTTCAAATAACGTCACAGTAATAAACAGCACCACAGATAAGGTCGTTCAGAACATCTCTGTCGGCTCAAGTCCCGAAGGCGTAGCCTACGATCCAGCAAATCAATACATGTATGTTACAAATTCCGGTTCAGGTAACGTCGCAGTAATAAACAGCACAACAGATAAGGTCGTTCAGAACATCTCTGTCGCCTCAAGTTTCGAAGGCGTAGCCTACGATTCAGCAAATCAATACATGTATGTTACAAATTACGGTTCAGGTAACGTCGCAGTAATAAACAGCACAACAGATTCAATTGTTAAGAGCATCCCTGTCGGCTCAGCGCCGCAAGGTATAGCCTACGATTCAGCAAATCAATACATGTATGTTACAAATTACGGTTCTGATAACGTCACAGTAATCAATGGCGCAACAGATTCAATTGTTAAGAGCATCCCTGTCGGCTCAGAGCCGCAAGGTATAGCCTACGATTCAGCAAATCAATACATGTATATTGCAAATTACAATTCTGATAACGTCACAGTAATCAATGGCGCAACAGATTCAATTGTTAAGAGCATCCCTATCGGCTCAGAGCCGGATGCGGTAGTCTACGATCCTGCAAATCAATA
This sequence comes from Thermoplasmatales archaeon, assembly GCA_014874365.1. Classification (GTDB taxonomy): domain Archaea; phylum Thermoplasmatota; class Thermoplasmata; order Thermoplasmatales; family Thermoplasmataceae; genus JACWAH01. The sequence goes on along the minus strand of JACWAH010000001.1, from coordinate 1,078 downwards.
CATGTATGTTGCAAATGCCTTTTCACGTAACGTCGCAGTAATAAACAGCACAACAGATGCCGTTGTTCACATCATAGCTGTCGGCTCAGGTCCGCAAGGTGTAGCCTACGATCCTGCAAATCAATACATGTATGTTGCAAATTCCTTTTCACGTAACGTCGCAGTAATAAACAGCACAACAGATGCCGTTGTTCACATCATAGCTGTCGGCTCAGGTCCGCAAGGTGTAGCCTACGATTCAGCAAATCAATACATGTATGTTACAAATTACGGTTCTGATAACGTCACAGTAATAAACAGCTCAACAGATTCAATTGTTCAGAGCATCAATGTCGGCTCAGCGCCGGATGCGGTAGTCTACGATCCAGAAAATCAATACATGTATGTTGCGAATTGGGGTTCAGGTAACGTCACAGTAATAAACAGCTCAACAGATTCAATTGTTCAGAGCATCAATGTCGGCTCAGAGCCGCAAGGTATAGCCTATGATCCTGCAAATCAATACATGTATGTTACAAATTACGGTTCATATAACTACGGTTCACGTACCTTCAGTCCAGATAACGTCTCAGTAATAAACAGCACAACAGATAAGGTTGTTCAGAACATCTATGTCGGCTCTTCTCCATACGGTGTAGCCTACGATCCAGCAAATCAATACATGTATGTTACAAATTCCGGTTCAGGTAACGTCACAGTAATAAACAGCACCACAGATAAGGTCGTTCAGAGCATCACTGTCGGCTCAGGTCCCGAAGGCGTGGCGTACGATCCAGCAAATCGATACATGTATGTTGCAAATTACGATTCAGGGTCTCTATCTATTATTGACAATACATACAACCCAACTTATAAGGCAACAATCACAGAATCCGGTCTTCCTTCCGGAACAACATGGTATGTAAATATTACTGGCCAGCCTTCCTCAGGACCAATTACAGTAAATTCATACTCTTTCAGCTTAACAAATGGAACATATTCATACACTATACAGGCTGCAAACAAGACCTATGAACCTTCTGTGTCATCAGGATCGTTCACTGTTAAGGGTTCTTCTATTGCAGAAACTGTAACATTC
>JACWAH010000009.1 GCA_014874365.1 Thermoplasmatales archaeon | reverse complement strand
TCCCTCTCCAGGGTAAACCTTCCTGCCGCAGATTGCACAGGTTTTATAACTCATGTGATTATTGTTATAATCGTGATTATTAAATAGTTGTTGCTTCTGATTTTCAATTTCACTAGGTTTCGTGAGGTTCCCTGTCGCCCTCACTGGAGAGACGCTTGAGGGGAAGCTCACACCGACAAACTATTCAGGAATGCTCGAGGCGCTCAAACGGGAGATACTTAACTATCCGGAGAAGTGGATCACCCCCATATAGCCACTTCTTCCCCTTTTTTTTGAACAATCCGCAGACTCCCTAGAGAGTGACCCAGTTCCTCCATCAATTTCTCCATCTCCTTGTCGAGCTTCTCGTTCCTGTCAACGAGATAGTCTACGATTGCCTGTTCATTGAGTGTCTCTGCGAGGAGTTCAAACATCTTGCAGATACTATGTACAGCTTATATTCATGATTTTCTGTGAACAAACTTGGTAATGTATCACAGTCAAGCACAATCGACTGACCTATTACCTGTTATTAATGCAATTAAGTACTAGCGTGGGAGTTCAGGATCCATATTATGTAAAATTGACACCTATAAGAGGTTAAACTCGAAAATTGGAAGGAGCCTTAAATCCGGAGATTCTGAACTGCCATTCACTCCCTTTTGCCGCGCCCCATTATTTTAGTCCGTACTGGGAGTTCATTATCTTCATATAACCAAGCATAATCCCACAAATCGGTTGTTGTGCACGAATGGTAGGGAAGGAGCAGTACTTTGCTGCCCAACCCAAGCCCTTCCTGTTCAGGCTTGATAACTGTATGTTCCTCTGACATAGCTTGAACTTTCCCCACAATTCCCTTTTCGTTCAGCGCTACAGGATAAACCCCTTGGTCTAGTGAAATTGATTTGTAACCTGAATCAAGGACAATTCTTTCATCGTCCTTCATGCTCATAACCTGTCCTACTATCCCCATGGAAATTTCATCCATGCTGCACAATCCCATCTCCTTGCTATGAATATCATAAAACACGTAGGTTCCAGGCTGGATCTCAGTGACCTCTTCAAAATGAGACCATATCCCAGACGATGGAGTGCCACCAACAGTCAGCACTTTTATGTTCGAATCAATCTTCTTTAACTTATCAAATAATTCCTGGACTAACTTCCTCTCGAAATTGACCATTTCTTCCCTTTCTAATGGATTTGAACTGTGTACTTGGCCATCGTATGCCATTATCCCCTCCACACGTATATTTGGGATTGCCTTCAATTGTGAGTGGAACTCCAATACCTCATCCGGGTCCACACCGCACCGGTCCATTCCCACGTTTACGTCAATGAGGACTGGAATGACCTGTCTAAGGTAAGCCGCACTTTCTGATAGGGTGCTGGCACCCTCGAGACTGTCAACCGCAACAGATATCCTGCATCCGCTCGCGGAAAGCCTTGCAACCCTATCACATTTTCGTGTGTCCACGATTTCATTGCTGAGAAGAATGTCACTGACTCCGCCCGTATACATGACCTCGGCTTCAGCAACCTTCTGAACGCAAACGCCAACCGCACCCGCATCCACCTGCAACCTTGCAAGAAAAGGGATCTTATGGGTCTTGGAATGTGGCCTCAGAATCTTGTTACCCCTGTTTGCCATGTCTTGGAATTTCTGTATGTTTTTTCTTGTCTGAGAAAGGTCAACTGCCATATAGGGTGTTTCAAAATTTATTGATAATGCACCTTTAGCATCCATTTTGCTACCAATAATGTTAAAATATAAAAATTACTTGTTGCATGATTTAAATGCACAAATCTATAGTTGTTGAAGGTTTGGCTCGCGGGGGGCCATATGCCCATGCGACAATTGCTGGTGACACGACTTACATATCTGGCCAGACAGGACTTGACGACAAGAACCATGATGATTTCGAATCACAGTTCAGGGCAGCAATGGGGAGCATAAACAAGATTGCTGATTCTGTTGGAAAATCAGTCAAGGATGTTGTAAAAATAGCAATTTACATCAGTAATAAATCCTATTTCAAGAAAATGAACGATTTATTCGGGGAATACTTCAAGGAGTCTCCACCTGCCAGAACAACACTTATTGCAGGATTTGTTGCAGACGGAATTCTCGTTGAAATTGACGCAATACTGCATTGATCTGACTGTTTTAGTAAGAGTGTTCCCTAATCTCTTTATTGCATAGTTTTAACTATTATTCAAAACGCACAATTAGGATAGCCCATAGAGGTATGACATTTCTTGTTTAGTGCATACATTGAGTTGGGTTAGGATAGCAACAAATAATTATGTATTACTGTATGATAGTCTATGTCGGACTACCCATTTTACCTAAGATGTAGTGTCTGCCAGGAGAAATACGATTATGCGTGGGACATAAACAGGTGCAGGAAATGTTCTGGGCCTTTGTGGATAGAAATCGAAGACGAGAAGCTGAAAAAAGAGTCGAACATAATCAAGTCAAGGAATCGCAGCATGTGGGACTATCTGCCATTTTTTCCCTTTGAATCTCAGAATGAAATTATTTCCCTAGGTGAGGGTGGGACTCCTCTGCTGCCAGTAAGTAATTTTCCCTTCTCATCTAGTTTAAAAAATGTCCTTATAAAGGACGAGACCAGGAATCCCACAGGTTCGTTCAAGGACAGACAGACAGCGCCATACTGCAATCTTGCACGTAAGCACGGATTTGGTTCAATAGTAACTATGTCGTCGGGAAATGTCGCAGTTTCACTTGCATGCCATGCAGCAGCCAATGGCTTGAGGTCCTATGAGCTGCTGCCTGACTGGACTCCTCCTGAGAAAATCTCAATGATGGAAGCATACGGCGGAGTTCCCTTAAGGACAAAGACAACTTCCTCAGAAATGCTTTATCTTATGTCTGAGAAAATCTGTGAAAAATTTCACTTCTACAATGGCATTACTGCAGCAATATATTCTCCCATGAACATCATTGGAAGCAAAACAATAGCTTACGAATTATACGATGTATTGAAGGATCACTGCAATATTTTCATAGCAAGCGGTGGAGGAGGTGGGGTTACTGCTTTGTATCACGGCGCAGAAGAAATGATGCGCATGGGTCTTATACACAGGTTTCCTCGGATATTTTCTGTTCAACCTTCAGGGTGTTCTCCGATTTACGTCGCCTGGAGAAATAATCTGAGTTATGAAGAGATAATAAGCAAGCGATTCCAGAATTGCAATAGTGTTGCGACCCCATTGGCAGATGATATACCGCTTGATGGTTATTCTGCAGTGACCGCGCTGAAAAAGACCGGAGGTATGGCTTTGGCAGTAAGCGACCAGGAAATTCTGGATGCCCAGAGGCTTCTTTCCAGAGGCACAGGAATTTTTCCGGAGCCAGCGGGAGCGGCAAGCATTGCAGGTATGATAAGTGCGAGGGACAATGGATATATCGACCCATCAGAAAGGTCTATTATAGTGGTAACTGGAAGCGGAATGAAGAATATAGAATCCATAAAAAGCTGGAGCCAACAAGAAATCGGTGTGGAAAATGAGGAATTAACAAAAATAAAAAAATTGTTGGTGGAAGCTGGCCTTAACTGAACAGGGTCAGAATTTCCTACTCCTCCACTAGCGCTTTTTCTGCGTTCAACAACTCTTCCTTTATCCTCGCGTCAGGAAGTGCAGATACCTGCGACCATAAGTAAAAGATAATTGACAGTACTATGATAAGAATCCAGTCATATGGTACCGCCAAAAGGCTTCTGCCATATTCTCCTATGTACAGAGCAGGGAGGAATGAAACCAAGTAGATAAACATCCAAAGGCCAGATTTTATGTCTTGCCTGTTTCTTTCAGCCTTGGTAAGATAGACAAGCGATCCAGCAATCATTAGGATTATCAGTATGTATCCAGCGTATGGGTCACTTTGGGAAATGAGGCTACCTGCTCCCCAGTAGACAAGAAGACTGGAAAGGATAAAGGCGATGGGTGCTATGATCTTATGCCCTCTCAGCCTGAAGGATCTGGCATCTTCTGACTTGAATTTCCTGAATATGGGTAGCGTTATTGCTGATGATGTATATGCAAACACCAGGGTTGTAGTAATTATTGCAGTTAGAGCAACCCAAAATCCTCCTACTGAGGAAATGATGAATCCAGCAAATCCAAGTAATATGAGGATGATTGTCACTCCAAGAGTGATCAAGAGCCCGAGAAGAGGAACCTGGTGCTTGGGTTCAACCTTTCCAATAGATGAATTCTTGCCAAAATATCCTTCTCTGGACATGCCGAAAAGTATCCTTGCAGTTGATGCATAATACTGACTCGTATCAGCAGCTGGGCCGATTACACCGCCAATTGCAACGATGACTGCTATTGGTATTAAGCCAAGTCCCAGAGCAGTATAGAAAAGCGGGAATGCAGACGTCGAAAGAGAAGTCGTGAATTTTGACCACTGACCTGGAAGTACTCCTAAGGTTCCAGCGGCAGCATTATTCCAGTGAATTCCACCAATAAATGCTACCTGAAGCAGTGTATAAATCACTATTACCGTGAAAACCAGCAAGATAATAGCAATCGGAAGATCACGTTTTGGATTCTTTGCCTCGCCCGCCATCTCTATAGGCTGCCTGAATCCCAGATATGCAAAGACAATTCCCGTCGCTGGTATTGAGGTGAACACTGGAGAGATTCCATACGGCGCAAACGATGGAAGCGAAAAGTTTCTGCCGAGGCCTACTCCGATTCCTGCAACAAGCAGAGCAATTATAAGGACAACCAGTATGGGAATTTTAATTACGCTTACAACGGAATTGACGTTTGCGACCCTTCTAACGCCTATGTAGTTGATATAGAAGAATAAAAGGGCAATTAGGACTGCAACCACTGATCCCAGCACCGTTGGCAACCCACTGGGATTCACCATAATCACTTTATAAGAGGTAACTGACAGTGCAGCTTGTATCACTCCAACAATAGCAATGGCCTCAATGGCTGGTGTTGCAATGGCAGGAAGTATAGCAGACCAGCCAACCATTGAATTGGCCCAGCTACCGTGAGAATATTTAATGTATCTTCCACCTCCCCCAGAAACGGGATAACTGGAAGAAACCTCCGCCCAGGTAAGTGCGATCACTAGGATAAAAGTGCCACCGATTAGCCAAGAAAGTATAGAAGCGGGGCCTACAACTCCTGCGGTATAATACGAACCGTAAATCCATCCTGAACCTATAACTCCTGTCAGTGCCGCAAAATAAAGATCCCGGAGTTTTAGTTCTTTTTTCAGCTTTGCCTTTGCAGGCATTGCTGATTCTTGCACAATGGGATTTACCATTGAATATATTGAAATATTTCGTGTATTAAGCTTTTGCTCTGCTGTGTTTAATGAATCGGGTTCCCGTCCCTCTCTCTCCTGATCTCTACCTTCTCCGATCTTATTTCTTTGCCACCACCTCTATTTTCATCCTCCCCTCTCCGTATTCCCTCATCTCGTCGTAGATCCAGAACCGCTGA
>JACWAH010000008.1 GCA_014874365.1 Thermoplasmatales archaeon | reverse complement strand
GTAACCTCGGGATAGATTGTGGATGCGTAGTCTCCACGCATCCATTCGGCTATACCGTTCTTGGATCTCGGATCTGAGAGGCGGTTCATTATGAATATGATTGCATAGTCTCCGGGTGACAGACCGTTCTCCCTGTGACCAACTGTCTTGTCTATGGTATCCTTGATCCTCAGTTCCCTATCGATCCGGATAACTGCAGCAGACTCGCCGAACCCCATGGATGCTATCTCCACGTCCTCAAGTGGGTTGAGGAGCATCCGGGCAAGCTTCTCCTCATCCCCTATGTATATCTCCTTCTTCACCCTGGATTGCCCGTTTTCCCACTTCTTCCATCTCAGCACCAGGTACTTCTTCCCCCTTATCGATTTCCACACAATTCCCGGCACAATAATGTATGCACCCTGAATACAAAAATGTTTCTGTGACATACCAGTGAAAGATGTCTTATTACTCAACTCTAACAGGCAACAGAACGATTTCAGATTGTACAGCACCCTGAATGACTGTGCAGGGGGATGAGTAAAATAGCTATCCGAGAAAATTGAAAGTCAAGAATGATGTAAAGTCACGTTAATGCATCAATCAATATTGGTATCCGGATCGAGGCATATCGGTGACATGCCTCTCCGGGGGCGGCTGTTACTGCATCGCGTTGCCAGACTCCACGAATTTCCTGTATGAGAACGCATAATGTTCAGCCTTCTCTAAAGCCTCGATCATGTTCACCTCACTAGCAATCCCTTTACCTGCTATATCGAATGCGGTGCCATGATCCACAGAGGTTCTTAGGAAGGGGAGACCCAAGTTCATGGAGACCGTCCTATCAAAATCGTATGTTTTCGCAGCAATATGCCCTTGGTCGTGATAAAGTGAGAGTACGATATCGTACTTCCCGAGGGAGGAATAATGAAAGATGGAATCCGCTGGATAAGGCCCAGATACATTCACCTTTTCACTTGCCTGCCTCACTGCAGGAGCGATTATGTCTAGCTCCTCCCGACCAAACAGGCCGTTTTCACCTCCATGAGGATTTAACGCCGCAACAGCTATCCTTCCATCCTCAATGCCGAGTGATCTAAGAGCCCAGTCTGCACGCAGTATGGTATCATAAATGAGCCCTTCAGTAATGCTCTGGCAGGCTTCAATCAAGGATAGGTGCTTCGTGATGAATAGAATCCTGAGTTTCCTGACTTCAAACACCGTTATTACACTCTTAGATCCCGTGAACCCTCCAAGCATAGAGGTGTGGTCTACGTACTTTGAGCCCGCAAGAATAATTGCTCTCTTGTTGATAGGCGCAGTTGCAATCGCCTCCACCTCTCCAGCAAGTGCCATCCTTGTTGCAGTCTCAATGCTAGCGAGGGCTATTCTACCAGAGATCTTCTGAACTTTACCCAATTCGATTCCCTCCCCAGGTATGTCGACGATGTCAACACTCTCTAGGATAGATTGATTCGCCCCAATCAGTTTCGCGATGTCAAACATGTTTTCCCTGTTACCAATCAACGTGATTCTTAGCCCCGATTTCCTGAGCTTCTTAAGAGCCTTGATGACGATCTCCGGCCCTATACCCGAGGGATCACCAAGCGTAACGCCCACCTTAATCATTTAAAACACCGATATATTTTAGAATATCAATGTAGCATGAATCCTTTCCAATTAGACCTCCCTTTAGGATGATATTCATGCCATCAAACTTGCCTCTCCTAATTATGCCCACCGAAACAAGGGGCATTATACTCTCTCGATTTTCAATGTAATGAAATCCAGATTTCCTTAGAATGTAATCCGCTGTGGCCCCACCACTGAGTATTATGGTATCATATCCTGAAAGATGATCTATAAATTTATCATCAATCAACTGGCGATCGTTGTCGAGTTTGAATCTGTACATATCTATCACATTCCCTCCGACTAACGAAGGTTTCCTGAATAAGAAACCTCGTTCCTGAAGGAATTTTATCTGATTCTCGGTAACTTCTCTATAGGTGCCTATCAGTAGGGCAATCTTACCGTATTTCTCTAGTTTCATTAATTTTGCCTAGTTTAATGGCATATCTGGCTATCATAGGTCCCGGATCGATGGGAACGAGATCCATCTTAAGACAGTTCTCTGCAAGAGCATCCAAGTCGTCTCCTGTAAAGGAATCAGAGATTATTAGGTTTTGTTTTCGTATGTCTCCGTTTTGAATATTAAGGAGTTCCAGAATATTTTTCCCCTCTCCGTCGAAAAAAGTGGTCTCGTTCTCTGTGTATCTACCGTATTCAGGGATGGTATCCGTAATTAGTGTACATCGAACCGCAATAATAGTTTTTATCATAACTGCAATATTTCCCCTAAGAGCGCTGTCAATTCTAAGAGCTATCTTTTTTTCACGGAACACGGATAGCACGCGCCGCATTAATTTTCGAGTAGTCTGCGGATTCGCGTCCCTTAGGTTAAGGTTTATGGATACATTATCAAACCTGTCCAAGTCGATTTTCGGTAGATTTTCGTAATTTACCGTGATGGTCCTGCCGGTTTTAATCATAGACCCTACGCCAGACGCTCCCGTAAGATCATCAGAAAAAATGGCCAACCTCATTAGCAGTTAACTTCATGATATACATTTATTTATCTTTTGTGAGAGGAACGGGTGTGGGACACTATTCCTCGTCCCTTACTTCCCCCTTTGATTTTGTGATTATGACGTAGACCCTCTTCCCCAGGTATTTCCTGGGAACATCTGCCTTTGCAGATGTGCCCTGCTTTGTCACTGTTCTCTCTAAGATACCCTCTATATCATTGTCCTTGAGAGTCATTGTGCTGTTCAATACGAATATCTTCCTGCT